>NZ_CP109073.1:0-600000 GCF_035917415.1 Streptomyces sp. NBC_01803 | reverse complement strand
TCATGGCGCGCTCGGCGCCCGACCCCGCCGCGCGGCGGGTCATCGGCGAACTCACCGCCGCGGGCGTCCCGGTACGGGTCGTGCGCGGTGACGTCACCGACCCTGCGGACTGCGCGCGGGCCGTGGCCGAGGCCGGCCGCGACGCGCCGCTGCGCACCGTCCTGCACCTCGCCGGGGTCACCGACGACCGGGCCTTCCCACAGGTCGGCCGCGCGTCCTTCGAGACGGTCTTCGCGGCCAAGGCGCGGGGCGCGGCGAACCTGGCGGCGGCCCTGCGCGGACAGCCGCTCGACGCCCTGCTGCTCTTCTCCTCGGCGTCCAGCGTCCTCGGCTCCGCCGGCCAGACCAACTACGCCGCCGCCAACGGCTGGTTGTCCGGCCTCGCCGAGGCGCTGCGCGCCGGGGGCGTCCCGGCGATCAGCGTGGACTGGGGGCCGTGGACCCCGGAGGCCAAGGGGGGCCTGGCGGCCACGAACGCCGTACGGCGGGCCATCGAGAAGCTCGGCGTCACCCCCCTCACGGACGGGACGGCCGAAGCGCCGCTGCTGGCGGCGCTCATCGGGCGGCCCCCGCGCCTGGTGGCGGTGGCGGTCGACGCCGGTCGCTACGCCGCGCAGCTCGCGGATCACCCGCGGGCGGCCCTCGTGGCGGACCTGGTCGCGGCCACCGAGCGGACGGGCGGCACGGCGGAGCGCGCGGCGCCGGCGGGCCGGCCACGGGGCTGGCTGCGGTCCGTCCTCGACGGGCTCGGCTCCGACGAGCGCGAGGAGGCGCTCCGGCGGTTCGTGCGCGAGACGGCGGGCGAGACGCTGGGCGAACCGGCGGCGATCAACGACGAGGCAGGGTTCGGTGACATGGGCCTGGACTCGATCATGGTCATCGATCTGCGGACCCGGCTCTCGCACGCCGTCGGCACGGACCTGCTCGCCACGGTCGCGCTCGACCACCCCACCGTGCCCCGCATCGCGGCCCACGTCCTCGGTCTGCTGTACGAGGAGGAGCCGGCCGCGGTGCTCACCGCCCCAACCGCCGAGGAAGCACCGCCCGTGCCGTCGGAGCTGTCCGAGCTGTCCGAGCTGTCCGAGCTGTCGGAGCCGTCGGAGCTGTCGTTCGAGGAACTTGTCCGCGCCGTCCGGAGTGACGTGGCGGCGGAGGAAGAGGAAGGGGAGAGGAAGGCATGAGCGGCGGCACGGAACAAGAAGCGCTGCGCGCGTTGATGGAGGATCAGCTCCGGCTGTCGCGCCGGCTGCGAGCCCGGGTCCGGGAGCTGGAGGACGAACGGCACGCGCCGGTCGCCGTCGTCGGCATGGGGCTGCGCCTTCCGCCGGCCATCAGCTCGCCCGAGGCGTACTGGGAGTTCCTGCGCGGCGACGACAAGGCGTTGTCCCCGATCCCCGAGGACCGGCCGGGACTGCGCGCCGCGTACGACCCGGTTCCGGGCCGGGCCGGACGCTCCTACGTCGACCGGGCCGGATTCCTCTCCGACATCGCGCACTTCGACGCCGACTTCTTCGGGATCTCGCAGCGCGAGGCCCGGCTGCTCGACCCGCAGCAGCGCATGCTGCTGGAGACGTCCTGGGAGGCGCTGGAGCGGGCCGGGATCGCGGTCCGGCGGGCCGACCGGCTCGACGTGGGGGTCTATCTCGGCATGATGACCTCCGAGTACAGCGAGCGGAACGAGGACCGCTCCGACATGTCCCGTGTCGACCCGTACTACATCACCGGCGGTGGGCTGAGTTTCGGCGCCGGGCGGGTCAGCTTCCTGATGGGCTTCTCCGGCCCGGTGATGGGCGTGGAGACCGCCTGCTCCTCGTCCATGACCGCGCTGCACCTCGCCGTGCGGGGGCTGCGCGACCGCGAGTGCCGTTACGCGCTCGCCGGCGGCGCGAATCTGCTGCTGTCCGCGACCCTCATGGTCTCGCTGTGCCAGACCAGGGCCCTGTCGCCGGACGGCCGGTCCAAGTCGTTCCTCGCCACGGCCGACGGCTACGGGCGCGGTGAGGGCGTGGGCGTCCTCGCCCTGATGCGGCTGGACGACGCGGAGCGCGAGGGCCGACCGGTGCTCGCCGTCATCCGGGGCACGGCCGTCAACCACGACGGGGCCGCCTCCGGCCTGACCGCTCCCAACGGCCCGGCCCAGCAGGAAGTGATCAGGGCCGCGCTGGCCGACGCCCGGGTGGCGCCGGAGGACTTGGGCTTCGTCGAGGCCCACGGCACCGGAACGGCGCTGGGCGACCCGATCGAGATCGGCGCGCTCGACGGCGTCGTGGGCAAGGCCGTACGGCGCCGCCGCACGCCGCTCGCCATCGGCAGCGTCAAGTCCCGGCTCGGCCACCTCGAAGGCGCGTCGGGTGTCGCCTCGGTGATGAAGACCGTGCTGATGCTCCAGCACGGCGAGATCCCGGCCGCCGCGGCACCGGACGACGGGCCGCTGAATCCCCACATTCCCTGGGACGGGCTGGGGTTCGACGTGCCGCGGCGGAACGAGCCCTGGCCGCGGACCCTGCCGCGCCGGGTGGCGGGCATCAACTCCTTCGGGATGAGCGGCACCAACGTCCACGCCGTGCTGGAGGCGTACGAGCCCCGCCCCGCCGACGCCGTCGGCGCCGGCCCGGCCGGGGGCACCGCGCGGTCCGAGCTGCTGACGTTGTCCGCCAAGGACCCGCTGGCCCTGGCGCACCTCGTCGGGGAGGTCGGCGACCGGCTGAGGCGGACGGCGGACTCGCTGCTGCCGTCGGTCTGCCACACCCTCCGTGCCGGACGGGCTCCCTTCGCGCACCGCCTCGCCGTCACCGGAGCCACCCCGGCGGAGCTGGCCGACGCGCTGGCCGGCGCGCTGGCCCTGGCCGAGGCGGAGGGACATCCCGTCCTCCCGGCGCCGCCGCGTGCCGTCACCCTGTCGATCACCGCCGGGGCCGACGGCGCGGCGGAGCGCCTGGCGGGCGCCGTCACCGCGCTGGCCGCCGCCTTCCCCGCGCTCGCCGACAGCCCCGGCGACGCCCCCGGCCCCGGCCCCGGCGACGCCCCCGGCCCCGAGGAGCGGCTGGTGGCCCTCCTGTCCCGGTTCGGTCTCCCGGTCCGGGTGCGGAACGACGGTGGCGCGGCGACCGGCGGCGCCGGAGACGACGCGCTCGCCCGGATCGAGTGGGAGACGGCCGGGGCGACGCACAGCCGGCCGCTCGTCGGAGCCGACCCGAACGGCGCGCCGGCGCTGCTCTCGGCCGCGCTCGGCGCGCTGTTCGCCGTGGGCGCCGACCCGCGCCTCGACGCCCTGCGCGGCCCCGGTGCCCGGTTCGTCGGCGAGCTGCCCACCTATCCCTTCCGCCGCCGCCGGTACTGGATCGACGAACCCGTCGCGGCGGCCGACGGCACCGACCGTACGGACGGGGCGGGCGGAGTGCCCGCGCCCCCTTCCCTCGACCCAGCGGACGTGGCGGACTATCTGATGGCCCAACTGGCGGACGTGTTCGAGGCGGGGGAGATCGACCCCGAGCTGTCCTTCCTCGACATCGGCGGCGACTCCTTCCTCTCGACGCTGTTCATCACCAAGGTCGAGGAACGCTTCGCCGTGGGCATGACCGCGGACGAGCTCTCGCTCGACATGCCCCTGCGGGAGCTGATGAGCAAGCTGGCCGAGAGCATCTCGGCCGCGAACGGCGGCGCCGGACAGGAGCGGGTCGCATGAGGACCGCCGACCCCTTCGTCCGGCCGCGCGCGCTCCGCGATCCCGCGCTGCGCCTGGTGGTGTTCCCGCACGCCGGCGGCTCGGGGAACGTCTACTACCCGATGACCCGGCACCTGCCCGAGAGCTGGGACCTGCTGCTGCTCGACCTGCCGGGCCGCGGCCGGCGGTACGCGTCCGCCCCGGTGCCGGACATGGCGACGCTCGTCGCCCTCGTCACCGAGGACGTGCTGTCCGAGGCGGGCGCGGGCGGGCGGGACACACCGCTGGTCCTGTTCGGCCACAGCCTGGGCGCGATCGTCGCCGCCGAGACCGCGCGGTCCCTGACGGCCCGGGGCGGCGGGCCGGCCTGGCTGGGGGTCTCCGGCCGGGTGGCGCCCGGCCGGCCACCGGGCACCGGTGAACTCGACCCGGCACTGCCGGACGCCGAGCTGGCCGGCGGGCTGGCCCGGCTGGGCGGGCTCCCGGACCGGCTCGACGAACTGCCGGAATTCCGGGACCGGTTCATCCGGCTCGTGCGCAGCGATCTACGGGCTCTCGCCTCGTACCGTCCGGACCCGCTGCGGCGCCCCCTGGACTGTCCCGTCACGGCCTTCGCCGCCGCGGACGATGCCCTGGCCCCGCCCTCGGGGCTCACCGACTGGGCGGCGGAGACCTCGGGACCGTTCCGGCACCGGGTCTTCCCCGGCGGCCACTTCCACTTCCTGGGCGAAGGCTTCCCGGCGTTCACCGAGGCCCTGGTCGCGGAGATCCGCGCCGCCGTTCCGCTGGAGGCCGCCGCGCGCGGCAGGTGACGCGCACCGGCGGTGACGGCACACGCGCCCCCGGCCCAACGGGCGCCCGATTCCTCAGGAGAAGAGAACCCGGCATGACCGCAGAGCACCCGACGGCCAGGGGCGTCGCCACCCGGCCCGGCCACCCGCCCGACCCGCCCGCCCACCGGCCCGAGCCGCCCGTCCCGTCCACCCAGCCGCAGCGGCCGGCCGACTTCCGCACGCTCATGGCCGGCTTCCCCACCGGCGTGACCATCGTCACGACCACCGGAGCCGATGGGGTCCCCTGGGGCATGACCCTGACCTCGCTGTGCAGCGTCTCCCTCGAACCGCCCATCCTGCTGGTGTGCATGCGCCGGGGCAGCCCCACGCTCGACGCGGTGCTGGACAGCGGCCGGTTCGCCGTGAACCTGCTGCGCGGCGGGGCACAGAGCACCGCGGAGCTCTTCGCCTCCGGGGCGGCGGACCGGTTCGACCGCGTGGCCTGGGGAGCGGGCGAGGGCGCGGCCGGACCGCACCTGTTCCAGGCGGCCTACACCATCGCCGATTGCTCGGTGACCGCCCACCACACAGTGGGCGACCACGTCGTGATCATGGGCGGTGTCACCCGGGTCGTCCGGCAGGGCGTCCAGCAGCCCTTGCTCTACGGACTGCGCAGCTTCGCCGTCTGGCCCGAGGCGGAGGGCTTTCTCTCGTACGACTTCATGCTGTGAGTGTCCCGGGAGGCGGAGCACGGTGATGAACGGCCACGCGCCGTCCGCGGCGGAAGCGGAATCGCTCACCCTGGACCAGATCTTCGCGCGCTCCGCGAGGCGTTTCGCCTCCAGGATCGCCGTCCAGGAGGGCAGGCACCGGTTGACCTACGCCCAGGCCGAACGCCACGCGACCCAACTGGCGTCGGCTCTCGTACGCGGCGGTGCGCAGCTCGGTGACGCGCTGATCGTGCACTGCGAGAGCCACCGGCAGGCGTTGGTGGCGCAGTTGGCCGTCCTCAAGGCGGGAGGCGTGTGCGTGCCCGTCTCCCGCTCCCCGGGTGGCCCCGAGGTCCTGCGCCTCGCGGAGTGGAGCGGCGCCCGGGCGATTTTGTGCAGCCGTTCGACGTACGTGCACGGCGGCGGGCCGGGAACCCGGGTCGCCTCGCTGGTCCTGGACGACCCGGCCACCTGGCGGAAGATCGCCGGGGTAGCGGCCGAACCGGCGCTGCCCCGGTCCGGTCCCGAGGAAGCCGCGCATCTGGTGTTCCACCGCGCCAGCGGACGGCTTGTCGACCACCGGACGTGGGGAAGCTCCCTCGCCGCTCGCGTGCGCCGGGTCGGCCGGGCCGCGCGCACCGTCATCATCGACGAGCCGCCCATGGCGCCGCTGGCGCTGGCCGCCATGTGGTGGGCCTTCGCCGGCGGCGGCACGCTACGCACCCGGTCCCCGGCCGTCGACCTCTCCTGGCCGGTCGTCGGCGGCGTATCGGACGCCGTCGTGCTGTCACCGGAACGGTACGCGCGGACCCTCGCGGCGGCCGGCGGCGGCCGGACACCCGGGCCCGGCCGGGAGCCCGGCACCATCGTGCTGTTCGGCGGCGGCCCGTGCGCGAGCGGCCTGGTCGCACGGCACTTCGCGGTCAGGCCCGGGACGGCTCTGTGGGCCGAGTTCGCCCCGAGGGGCGGCCCGGTGCCGTGGACCGCCCAGCGGCTCCTCCCCCGGGACCCGGCGCGGGCCGGGCACCAGGAGGTGGGCCGTCCCGTCTCCCCGGTCCGGGTGCGGGTCATCGGACTCGACGGACAGGCCCTGCCGCCCGGCCGGATCGGCGAGGTCGTCGCGGCCGGTCCCGCCTGGCCCTTCGAAGACTCCTGGCGGACGGGCCGCTCCGCCCGCGCCGTCCCCGGGCCGGAGGGCGCTTCGCTCCTGAGTTCGGGCTGGTACGGCCGCTGGTCCTCCGACCAGACGCTGGAAGTCGTCGGACGGCGCCTGCCGGAATCCGGGCCCACGAATCGCTTGCGCCCGCCCACCCCGTCAACGGCTCCGGAGAGGAACCGACATGGCAGTGAAGACCTCCGCGCGACATCGCGGGGCTGACACCCCCGTCCCCGACCCGGCGCACCCGGCGGTCTCCCCGAGTGCGGTGAGCCTCTTCGAGGCACCGCCGGAGGCGTCCGAACCCCTGTGCCTGCTGACCCCCGGCGGTGATCCTGTGCCGCATCCCCTCCTCGTGCCGGAGCACGACCCGGACCGGCTGCGCGAGATGTACCGCGACATGGTGATGGTCCGGAGCCTCGACGCCGAGGCGACGGCGCTCCAGCGCCAGGGCGAGCTGGGCCTGTGGACCCCGCTGCTCGGACAGGAGGCGGCCCAGGTCGGCTCGGCCCACGCCCTGCGCGCCGACGACTTCGTCTTCCCCAGTTACCGGGAACACGGCGTGGCCTGGTGCCGGGGCGTCGACCCCATGCATCTGCTCAAGCTCTTCCGCGGCGTCACCCACGGCGCCTGGGACCCCGACGAACACAACTTCCACCTCTACACCCTGGTCGTCGGCGCCCACCCGCTGCACGCCACCGGCTACGCGATGGGCCTGACCCGGGACGGCTCGGACGCCGCGGCGGTGGCGTACTTCGGGGACGGCGCCACCAGCCAGGGCGACGTGGCGGAGGCGTTCACCTTCGCCGCCGTCCACGACGCGCCGGTGGTCTTCTTCTGCCAGAACAACCAGTGGGCCATCTCCGAGCCGACCGAGCGGCAGAGCCGCGTGCCGATCTTCCGCCGGGCGTCCGGCTTCGGCTTCCCGGGTGTGCGGGTCGACGGCAACGACGTGCTGGCCTGCCTCGCGGTGACCCGCGCCGCCCTGGAGTACGTCCGCGCCGGCCACGGCCCGGTCCTCATCGAGGCGTTCACCTACCGGATGGGCGCGCACACCACGTCCGACGACCCGACACGCTATCGGCGCGCCGCCGAGGTGGACGAGTGGCGGGCCAAGGACCCCATCGAGCGGCTGCGGACCCACCTGATCCGCACGGGCCATGCCGGGGATGACTTCTTCAGCGGGGTGGCCGCCGAGGCCGCCGATCTGACGCACCGCGTCCGCCGCGAGGTGCGGACCATGCCGTCCCCCGGCCCCGAGGCCATGTTCGACCACGTGTACGCGGACGGGCACGCGCTCGTCGACGAGGAGCGGGCCCGATACGCCGGGTACCGCTCGTCCTTCGCCGAGGAGGGGGAGTAGCCATGGCCACCGAGACGATGTCCCTGGCGAAGGCGCTCAACGAGTCGTTGCGCCGGGCCATGGACACCGACCCGAAAGTCCTGGTCATGGGCGAGGACGTGGGCCGGCTCGGCGGGGTGTTCCGGATCACGGACGGACTGCAGAAGGACTTCGGCGAGGCGCGGGTGATCGACACCCCGCTGGCGGAGTCCGGCATCGTCGGCACGGCGATCGGGCTGGCCCTGCGTGGCTACCGGCCGGTGGTGGAGATCCAGTTCGACGGCTTCGTCTTCCCGGCGTACGACCAGATCGTCACCCAGCTCGCGAAGATGCGCGCGCGGTCGCTGGGCCGGGTCGGCCTGCCCGTCGTGATCCGCATCCCCTACGGCGGCGGAATCGGCGCCGTCGAGCACCACTCGGAGTCCCCGGAGGCGCTGTTCGCGCACGTCGCGGGCCTGAAAGTGGTCTCGCCCTCGAACGCGCCGGACGGCTACTGGATGCTCCAGCAGGCCATCCGGAGCGATGATCCGGTCATCTTCTTCGAACCGAAGCGGCGCTACTGGGACAAGGGCGAGGTCAGCACCGGGGCCGTCCCCGATCCGCTGCACAGCGCGCGCGTCGTCCGCCCGGGGACGGAGCTGACCCTGGCCGCGTACGGGCCGATGGTGAAGGTCTGTCTGGAGGCCGCCGTCGCGGCGGCGGAGGAGGGCCGGTCGGTGGAGGTCGTGGACCTGCGCTCGCTGTCGCCGGTCGACTTCGGCACGCTTCAGGTCTCCGTCGAGAAGACCCGCCGCCTGGTCGTGGTCCATGAGGCCCCCGTCTTCCTGGGCACGGGCTCGGAGATCGCCGCCCGGATGACGGAACGGTGCTTCTACCACCTGGAGGCCCCGGTGCTGCGGGTGGGCGGCTTCCACGCCCCGTACCCGCCGGCGCGGCTGGAGGAGGAGTACCTGCCGGACCTGGACCGGGTGCTCGACGCCGTCGACCGCTCGCTGGCGTACTGAGAGAAGGGTGCTGACGATGATGACGGAGCCAACCACCAGGGGCTCCACCGCGGAATTCCGCATGCCGGACGTCGGCGAGGGGCTGACCGAGGCCGAGATCCTCGCGTGGTACGTCCAGCCCGGTGACACGGTGACGGACGGCCAGGTGGTGTGCGAGGTCGAGACGGCCAAGGCGGCGGTGGAGCTGCCGATCCCGTTCGACGGAGTGGTGCGCGAGCTGCGGTTCCCCGAGGGCACCGCGGTGGAGGTCGGGCAGGTGATCATCTCGGTGGACACGGCGCCGGCGGCGTCCGTGACCGCCCTCGATTCCGTCGCTTCCCCCGCCCCCGCCCCCGCCGCTGCCGCCGCTGCCGCCGAGCCGTCGGCCCGTCAGCCCGTGCTGGTCGGCTACGGGGTCACCGGCGGCTCGGCGAAGCGCCGTCCGCGCAAGCCGCCCGCCGCCGCCGAGCCCGGGGCCGGCGAGCCCGGGGCCGGCGCCGCGGACCGGGGCGGGCCGGAGGACGGCGCCCGTCCCCTCGCCAAGCCGCCGGTCCGCAAGCTGGCCAGAGACCTGGGCGTCGACCTGGCGGCGGTCACGCCGACCGGCGCCGACGGAGTAGTGACCCGCGAGGACGTGCACGCCGCCGCCCGGACGGACAGCGTGGCTCCGGCGGCTCCGGCGGCTCCGGCGGCTCCGGCAGCTCCGGCGGCTCCGGCGGCTCCGGCGGCTCCGGCGGCTCCGGCGGCTCCGGCGGCGCCCGCCGGGGAACACGCCCGGGAGACCCGTGTCCCGATCAAGGGAGTGCGCAGGGCCACCGCCGAAGCCATGGTGGCGAGCGCCTTCACCGCCCCGCACGTCACCGAGTTCGTCACCGTCGACGTCACCCGGACCATGGAGCTGGTCGAGGAGCTGAAGCGGGACCCCGACCTGGCCGGCTCACGGGTGAACCCGCTGCTCCTCGTGGCGAAGGCCCTCCTGGTCGCCGTCAGGCGGAACCCGGGGGTCAACGCGGCGTGGGACGAGGCCGCGCGGGAGATCGTCGTCAAGCACTACGTCAACCTGGGCATCGCGGTGGCCTCCCCGCGCGGTCTGGTCGTGCCGAACATCAAGGACGCGGACACCATGACCCTGCCCCGGCTCGCCCGGGCGCTCGGCGAGCTGGTGTCGACCGCCCGCGAGGGCAGGACATCCCCGGCCGACATGCGGGCCGGCACCATCACCATCTCCAACATCGGCGTCTTCGGCATCGACACCGGCACCCCGATCCTCAATCCGGGCGAGTCCGCGATCCTCGCCTTCGGCGCCATCAGGCTCCGGCCCTGGGTCCACGAGGGTGAGGTCACGGCTCGCCAGGTCACCACCCTGGCCCTCTCCTTCGACCACCGCCTCGTCGACGGTGAGCTCGGATCGCGGGTCCTGGCGGACACCGCCGCGATCCTGGAGCGGCCCCAACGCCTGATCACCTGGAGCTGAGGTGACGTGTCCAGGTTTCGTGCAGATCCCGCCCAGAGGGAATGCCGCAGACTGTGACCGCCCCTGACAGGGCCGGCCGTTGACACCCCCGGTCGGCGGTCGGCCCGCCTCCCGCACGAGATGACTGAAGTCCCAAGTTCCGAAGGAGACGCTGGTGCTGGTCCGTGGTCAGGCAAAAGAGGTGCGCTCCCTGGAGCGGGTCGTCATCCGCTTCGCGGGGGACTCGGGCGACGGTATGCAGCTCACCGGCGACCGTTTCACCTCGGGGACCGCGTCGTTCGGCAACGACCTGGCCACGCTTCCCGACTTCCCGGCCGAGATCCGCGCTCCGGCCGGGACCCTTCCCGGCGTCTCCTCCTTCCAACTGCACTTCGCGGACCACGACATCCTCACCCCGGGCGACGCGCCGGACGTGCTGGTGGCGATGAACCCGGCGGCGCTGAAGGCGAACCTGCCGGACCTGCCGCGCGGCGCGGACATCATCGTCGACACGGACGAGTTCACCAAGCGAGCCCTGGCCAAGGTGGGTTGGCACGCCTCGCCGCTGGAGGACGGGACGCTGGAGGCGTACGCGGTCCATCCCGTGCGGCTCACCACGCTGACCGTGGAGGCCCTCAAGGGGGCCGGGCTGTCGCGCAAGGAGGCCCAGCGCAGCAAGAACATGTTCGCGCTGGGGCTGCTGAGCTGGATGTATCACCGGCCCACCGAGGGTGCCGAGACCTACCTGCGGTCGAAATTCGCCAAACGCCCGGAGATCGCCGAGGCGAACGTCACGGCCCTCCGGGCGGGCTGGAACTTCGGCGAGACCACGGAGGACTTCGCGGCCTCGTACCAGGTGGCCCCGGCGTCCGGGGCCTTCCCGGCCGGCACGTACCGCAACATCTCGGGGAACCTGGCGCTCGCCTACGGCCTGATCGCCGCCGCGCGGCGGGCCGACCTGCCCCTCTACCTCGGTTCCTATCCGATCACGCCGGCCTCGGACATCCTGCACGAGCTGTCCCGGCACAAGAACTTCGGCGTGCGCACGTTCCAGGCCGAGGACGAGATCGCCGCGATCGGGGCGGCGCTGGGTGCCGCCTTCGGCGGAGCCCTGGCGGTGACCACCACCTCCGGGCCGGGCGTGGCGCTGAAGTCGGAGACGATCGGGCTGGCCGTCTCGCTCGAACTGCCGCTGCTGATCGTGGACATCCAGCGCGGCGGCCCGTCCACCGGCCTGCCGACGAAGACCGAGCAGGCGGATCTGCTGCTGGCCATGTACGGCCGCAACGGCGAGGCGCCGGTCCCGGTGGTCGCTCCGCGCACCGCGGCCGACTGCTTCGGCACCGCGCTGGAAGCGGCCCGGATCGCCCTGACCTACCGGACCCCCGTCATCCTGCTCTCCGACGGCTACCTGGCCAACGGCTCCGAGCCGTGGCGCGTCCCCGACCAGGACGAACTCCCGGATTTGCGCGTCCAGTTCGCCACCGGCCCCAACCACACCCGCGCCGACGGCAGCCAGGTCTTCTGGCCCTACAAGCGCGATCCGCGGACCCTGGCCCGGCCCTGGGCGGTCCCCGGCACCCCGGGGCTGGAACATCGCATCGGCGGCATCGAGAAGGAGAACGGCAGCGGCGACATCTCCTACGATCCGGCCAACCACGCCCTGATGGTCCGCACCCGCCAGGCCAAGATCGACAACATCACCGTCCCCGCCCTCGACGTGAGCGACCCGACCGGCGACGCCGACACGCTGGTCCTGGGCTGGGGATCGACCTACGGGCCGATCACCGCCGCCGTGCGACGGCTGCGCGCCGCGGGCGAACGCGTCGCGCAGGCCCATACCCGCCACCTCAACCCGCTGCCGCGCGCACTCGGCGAGGTACTGCGCCGGTACGAGACGGTGGTGGTCCCCGAGATGAACCTCGGCCAGCTCGCCACCCTGCTGCGCGCCACGTACCTGGTGGACGTGCGGTCCCTCGCCCAGGTCAACGGAATGCCGTTCAAGGCCGAACAGCTCGCCACCGCTCTGAAGGAGGCCATCCATGGCCGTTGAGGCCCTGTCCCTGGTGCCCCGGGCGGAAGCCGCCCTGTCGGTCCGCGATCTCAAGTCCGACCAGGAGGTCCGCTGGTGCCCCGGCTGCGGCGACTACGCGATCCTGGCCGCCGTGCAGGGCTTCCTGCCGGAGCTCGGCCTCGCCCGGGAGAACATCGTCTTCATCTCCGGCATCGGCTGCTCCTCCCGCTTCCCGTACTACATGAACACCTACGGGATGCACTCGATCCACGGCCGCGCCCCGGCGATCGCCACCGGCCTGGCCACCTCCCGCCGCGACCTGTCGGTCTGGGTCGTCACCGGCGACGGCGACGCGCTGTCGATCGGCGGCAACCACCTCATCCACGCGCTGCGCCGCAACGTCAACCTGAAGATCCTGCTGTTCAACAACCGGATCTACGGCCTCACCAAGGGCCAGTACTCCCCGACGAGTGAGGCTGGCAAGATCACCAAGTCGACGCCGATGGGCTCGCTCGACACCCCGTTCAACCCGGTCTCGCTGGCCCTGGGCGCCGAGGCGTCGTTCGTCGCCCGCACCATCGACTCCGACCGCAAGCACCTGACCGGCGTGCTCCGCGCCGCCGCCGCGCACTCCGGCACCGCCCTGGTGGAGATCTACCAGAACTGCAACATCTTCAACGACGGCGCCTTCGACGTTCTCAAGGACAAGCGCGGGGCCCAGGACGCCGTCATCCGTCTCGAACACGGACAGCCCATCCGCCTCGGCGCGGGCGCCGCCAAGGGCGTCGTCCGTGACCCGGTCACCGGTGACCTCGACGTCGTCCGCGTCACCGCGGAGAACGAGCGGCAGGTGCTGGTCCACGACGCCCGCTCGGCGTCCCCCACCGCCGCCTTCGCCCTCTCCCGCCTCGCCGGCCCCGTCACTCCGATCGGCGTCTTCCGCTCCGTCGAGCGCCCGGTCTACGACGTCCTGATGGCCGACCAGCTCGAAGCCGCCGTCGCGCGGAACGGCAAGGGCGACCTCGCCGCCCTCCTGGCCGGCACCGACACCTGGACCGTCACCGGCTGACCGCCGGACGTCCACGGGGCGTGGCGGAATGCCGGGTGGGGTGGGGTGGGTTCCCAGCGTGTGGAAGAGCGAGCGGCGCGTGTGGAAGAGCGAGCGGCGTGTTCCGATGTGGACCGGCGGCGGGCGTTCGCCGAGCATGTGGTGCCCGAGGTGGAGGTGCTGCTGCGGGTGGCCCTCTCGCTGACCGCTCAGCCCGCCGACGCCGAGGATCTCGTGCAGGACACGCTGCTGCGCGCCTACCGGGCCGTGCACCGGTTCGACGGGAGGCATCCGCGGGCCTGGCTGCTCACCATCATGCGCAACGCCGAGGCGAACCGGCACCGGCGGCGCAGACCGCAGCTCCTGGATGATCCGGACGCGGACCTCGACCGGTTCGCCGTGCCGCTCGCCGCCGGGCGGGCGGCCACCCCCGAGGAACTGGTCGTGGGCGAGACCTTCGACGATGTCGTGGAGAGCGCCGTCGCCGCGCTGCCGGTCACGTACCGGCAGGCGCTGCTCCTGGTGGACGTGGGCGGGCTCGCCTACGCCGAGGCGGCGCGGGTGCTCGGGGTGCCGGAGGGAACCGTGATGAGCAGGCTGCACCGGGCGCGCAAGCGGATCCGGGACCGGCTGGCGGGCGCCGGACTGGCGCCGGGGCGAGGTGCGACATGATCAGGCGGCCATGGCGGCGGGACGCCGCGCGGCGGGCGATGGACTGCGCGGAGGCGGCGCGGGAGATCCAGGCGTTCGTCGACGGCGAGGCCGACTCGTTCGCGGCGGTGCGGCTCGCCGCCCATCTGGAGCACTGCGGCTGGTGCGCCTTCGAACTCGCCACCTACCGCGAGATCAAGGCGGCTCTCGCCCGCCGGCGGTCGCCGGATCCCGAGGCGGTGCGGCGGCTGGGCGACTTCGGCGCGTCCCTGCCGGGTGGCGGGCCTCAGCCCGGCGAGTGAGGGTGGACGGGCGGCGAAGCTCCCCGAGCGGACCATCACCGCGATATATTCGAACAGTTGGCCGAAAATGATCGCCGGATCGGGAATGCCCCGCGTGCCGTGCGGGGTTTCCACGCCGTGTTCCGGCCGGAGATCCACCGAACCGCCCGGAGAAGTCGACAAGGAGAAGGGAAACCGACACGAGGATGGATGACTGTCTGACGTTGGAAGAGGCCGAAGCGTACGTCAAGGGCGTCTGCTTCAAGACCGGACCTCCCACCAGGGTGGGCGTCGAACTGGAATGGCTGGTGCACGATCGCGCCGACGCGCGGCTCCCGGTGGCCGCCGAACGAATGGCCGAGGCACTGGCTCCCTTCGAGACACCGGGCACGCTGCCGCACCGCGGCGGCATCAGCCGGGAACCGGGCGGGCAGATCGAGTTGAGCACCGCGCCGGCCGACTCGCTCGCCGGCTGCGTCGAGGCGGCGCTGGGCGATCTGACCGTGCTCCGCGCGAGTCTCGCCGCGGCGGACCTCGAACTCCGGGGCTACGGTCTCGATCCGCACCGGGACCCGCCGCCGCGGGTGGTGCGACACCCCCGCTACCGCGCCATGGAGGCGCACTTCGACCGAGCCGGCCCCTGGGGCCGGGTGATGATGCGCGGCACCGCCGCCGTCCAGATCAGCCTGGACGCGGGCGACGACACCGACGGTCCCCCCGGCTACCGCTACCGCTGGCGCCTGGCCCACCGGCTGGGCCCGGTGCTGATCGCGGCCTTCGCCAACTCGCCGCTGTGGCGCGGCAGATCGACCGGCTGGCTCTCCACCCGGCAGGCCGTGTGGCGGCGCATCGACCCGACCCGCACGAGAGCCCCGGACGCGGGCACGGACCCGCGTGACGCCTGGGCCGACTACGCCCTGGACGCACAGCTCCTGTGCGTACGCCGCGCCGGGTCCGCCGACTGGTCCGCGCCGCGCGGGCTGACGTTCCGCTCCTGGCTCACCGGCGGCGCGGTCGGCCGCCCGCCCGCGATCGAAGATCTCGACTATCACCTGACCACCCTCTTCCCGCCCGTACGGCCGCGCGGCTGGCTGGAGTTGAGGATGATCGACGCCCAGCCGGGCGACGACGGCTGGATCGTCCCGCTCGCCGTCGCCGCGGCCCTGCTGGACGACCCGGTCGCGGCGGACGCCGCGTACGCGGCCACCGAGCCGCTGTGCGGCGACGACGGACTGCCGCCGCCCGAGGTGTGGACCCGCGCGGCCCGGCTCGGCCCGGCCGACCCCGCGATCGGCAAGGCCGTGCGCGCCTGCTTCGCCGCGGCCGACACCGCGCTCGCCGTCTCGGGCACGCTCGCCCGCACGCGCCGGACCGTGGCCGCGTTCGCCGAGCGTTATGCCGAACGGGGCCGCTGCCCCGCCGACGACCAGTTGAACGAGCTGGGCCGGAGCCCGGCGACGCACGCCCCATGGGAAGGACTGTCCTGATGAGCCGGCGACCACAGCGACTCTCACACGCCCTGGCCGAGCTGGAGACAGCCCGGAAAAGAACCCTCACCCTGACGGACTGTCTGGGCGATGACGAACTCATGGCTCAGCACTCCCCGTTGATGTCCCCGCTCGGCTGGGACCTGGCGCACGTCGGGAACCAGGAGGAGATCTGGCTGGTCCGCGAGGCCGGCCGCCGCCCCGCCCTGCGCCCCGATCTCGACGACCTGTACGACGCCTTCCGGCATCCGCGCGCCGACCGGCCCGCGCTGCCGCTGCTCAGCCCGGCCGAGGCCCGCCGTTATCTCGGGCAGGTCCGCGAACAGACCCTGGAGGTGCTGGCCGCCTCCCCGTTCGCCGGGGATCCGCTGCACGTCGACGGCTTCGTCTTCGGCATGGTCGCGCAGCATGAGCAGCAGCACGACGAGACGATGCTCGCCACGCACCAACTGCGCGCCGGGTCCCCGGTGCTGAGTGCGCCGGCGCCGCCTCGCGCGTCCGCCGCCGAGCGGCTGCCGCGCGAAGTCCTCGTGCCGGGTGGCCCGTTCACGATGGGGACCTCGACGGATCCGTGGGCGCTGGACAACGAGCGGCCCGCGCACGCGGTGGACGTTCCGGCGTTCTGGCTGGACACCGTGCCGGTGACCAACGCCGCGTACGAGGAGTTCATCGCGGACGGCGGCTACGACGACCCGCGCTGGTGGACACCCGGGGGCTGGGAGCACCGGCGGTCGGCGGAGCTGGCCGCGCCGGGGTTCTGGTTCCGTGACGGTGGACCGGCGTGGTTGCGGCGGCGGTTCGGGCAGGTGGAGGAGGTGCCGGCGGACGAGCCGGTGCTGCATGTGTGCTGGTACGAGGCGGACGCCTACGCCCGGTGGGCCGGCCGGCGGCTGCCGACCGAGGCCGAGTGGGAGAAGGCCGCCCGCCACGATCCCGCCACCGGCCGCTCGTTCACCTACCCGTGGGGCGACACCCCACCGGGCCCCGAGCACGCCAACCTCGGCCAGCACCACCTCCAGCCCGCCCCCGCCGGCTCCTACCCCGAGGGCGCCGCGCCCTGCGGCGCGCGCCAACTCCTGGGCGACGTATGGGAGTGGACCGCCAGCGACTTCCAGCCGTACCCGGGATTCGCGGTGTTCCCCTACAAGGAATACTCGGAGGTCTTCTTCGGCCCCTCCTACAAGGTGCTGCGCGGCGGCTCGTTCGCCGTCTCGCCGGTCGCCTGCCGGGGCACGTTCCGCAACTGGGACTACCCCATCCGCCGCCAGATCTTCGCCGGGTTCCGCACCTGCCGGACGGCGGAGGAGCACTGATGTGCCGTCATTTGGCCTATCTGGGGCCGCCCGTCCCGCTGGCCCGGCTGCTGACCGAGCCGCCGGGCGGCCTGTACCAGCAGTCCTGGGCGCCGCGGCGCCAGCGCTACGGCACGGTCAACGCGGACGGCTTCGGCATCGGCTGGTATCCGGCCGCGGACGGCGCGGAGCCGGCCCGGTACCGGCGGGCCGTGCCGATCTGGGCCGACGCCAACCTGCCCGACCTCGCCCGGACCATCAGCAGCGGCGCCGTCCTGGCCGCCGTCCGCTCCGCGACCGCCGGTACCAGCCAGGACGCGTCGGCCGCCGCGCCGTTCCGCTCCGGCGGATGGCTGTTCAGTCACAACGGCGCCGTCCGTGACTGGACCGGGCTGCCCGCCGACACCGGCACCGGCACCGGCCTGACCGCCGCCGACCTGCTCGGCCTGGAGGCGCACTGCGACTCCGCGCTGCTGTGGGCCATGGTCCACCAACGGCTGCGGGCCGGCGAGTCGGCCGGCGAGGCGCTGGCCACCGTGACCCGGCGGACCGCCGACGCCCGCCCGGACGCCCGCCTCAACCTGCTGCTCACCGACGGCCGCGTCATCGCCGCGACCCGCCGGGGCGACACGCTCTGGTACCGCACCGGGCCCGGCGAGGTGCTGGTCGCCTCCGAGCCCGACGACGACCGCGACGACTGGCGCGAAGTCCCTGAAGAATCCCTCCTCTTGGCCACCCCTGGGCGTGTCAGTACCACTCCGCTGCGCGCCCCCGCACCCAGGGAATCCCCTCACCCCATGAACGACCACCGCTTCGCGCTCGACAACCGCCTCCCCGACGGCTACCTCGACCGCACCCTGCGGGCCGACGTGACCGAGGGGCTGACCGCCGACCCCAAGATCCTGCCGCCCAAGTGGTTCTACGACGCCCGGGGCAGCGAACTGTTCGAGGAGATCACCCGGCTCCCCGAGTACTACCCGACCCGCGCGGAACAGGAGATCCTGGAGCACCGCGCCGATGAGATCGCCGCCGCGACCGGCGCCGACACCCTCGTGGAGCTGGGCTCCGGCTCCTCCTCCAAGACCAGGCTGCTGCTGGACGCCCTGGGCGGGCTGGGCACGCTGCGCCATTACGCGCCGCGCGATGTCAGCCCCTCCGCGCTGGCCGAGGCCGGTGAGGCGTTGTGCCGGGACTATCCGGGCCTGCGCGTCGCCGCCGCCGTCACCGACTTCGAGGCCGACCTCGCCCTGCCCGACGCCACCGGGCCGCGTCTGGTCGCCTTCCTCGGCGGCACGATCGGCAACCTGGACGCGGCGCAGCGGGCCGCGTTCTTCGCCGCCGTGCGGGCCGGACTCACCGGGGACGGTGACGCCTTCCTCCTGGGCGCCGACCTCGTCAAGGACCCGGACGTGCTGGTCCGGGCCTACGACGACAGCCAGGGCGTCACGGCGGCGTTCAACAAGAACGTCCTGCACGTCATCAACCGAGAGCTGGACGCCGACTTCGACCCGGACGCCTTCGAGCACAGGGCCGTGTGGAACGTGCCGGAGGAGCGGATCGAGATGTGGCTGCGGGCCACTGTCGCGCGGACGGTGAAGATCCCGGGCGTCGACCTGACCGTCGACTTCGCGGCGGGGGAGGAGATGCGCACCGAGATCTCCGTCAAGTTCCGCCGTAGCGGGCTTACTTCCGAGCTGGCCGAGGCGGGCCTGACGGTCCGTCACTGGTGGACGGACGAAGCCGGCCGGTTCGCCCTCCTCCTGGCCGCCCCCACCCCCGCCTGATCCCCCCCGCCGCCCGCCCACCCCCGCACGGACGGGCGGCGGGGCCGCGCACCGCCCGGGAACCGCGGCCACGCCTATCGTTCAGGCCATCGCCGACCGGCCAGGAGCAGTCGGTCAAGGCTCCGGCCGCGACACCGTGCTCGGGGGTACGGAGGCGTCGCGGCCGGAGGTTCGGAAGCCGGGCTACCGGGCGAGCCAGACGGCCGTGTCGGGCGGGAGGAGACCGTCCTCCAGGGGCCGGCTCGCGAGCAGCACCCGGGCGTGGTCCGGCAGGGCGCAGGGCTCGGCCGACAGGTTGGCCACGCAGACGAAGCCGGGCTCGCGGGCGAAGGACAGCACGTCCGCCGGCGCGTCGAGCCACTCCAGCGTGCCCTCGCCCAGGGCCGGGTGCCTGTGCCGGACGCTCAGCGCCCGCCGGTAGAGCTCCAGCATCGAGTTCTCGTCCCCGGTCTGCGCCTGGACGCCGCGGTCCTTCCAGCTCGGCGGCTGCGGCAGCCACGGCTCGGCCGTCGCGCCCTGCGGGCTGAAGCCGAACGGCGGGGACTGCCCGGCCCACGGGATCGGCACCCGGCAGCCGTCCCGGCCCCGCTCGGTGTGCCCGGACCGCTCCCAGATCGGGTCCTGGAGCACCTCCTCCGGCAGATCCTCCACCTCCTCAAGCCCGAGCTCCTCGCCCTGGTAGATGTAGGCGCCGCCGGGCAGGGCCAGCATCAGCAGGGCCGCCGCTCGCGCCCGGCGCATGCCGAGCCGCTGGTCGAGCGGGTAGTCGGAGGAGTAGGACCCGTTCCACCGCCACTCCGCGTTCTGGTCGCGCCCGAACCGGCTGAGATGGCGCGTCACATCGTGGTTGGACAGCACCCAGGTGGTCGGCGCGCCGACCACGCCGAGAGTGCGGGAGGTGAGGTCGATGGTCGCCCTGAGCTGCGCGGCGTCCCAACGGGTCACCAGATAGTCGAAGTTGAACGCGGTGTGCAGCCCGTCCGGCCGCACGTAGGCGGCCAGCCGCTCCGGGGTGTCGGGCCCCGCCTCCGCGACGAACATCCGGTCGCCGGGGAACTCGTCGGCGATCCGCCGCCAGGTCCGGTAGATCTCGTGCACCTCGTCGCGGTCCCAGTGCGGATGGTCCATGTGCTCGACCTGCTGGCCCGGGGTCCGCACCGGCAGCGGCGGGGAGTCCGGCATCTCGGGGTGCTTGATCAGACCGTGCGCCACGTCGATGCGGAAGCCGTCCACGCCCCGGGAGAACCAGTGGCGCAGGATCGACTCGAACTCGACGCGGACCTCCTCGTTGTCCCAGTTGAGGTCGGGCTGCTCCGGCGCGAACAGGTGCAGGTACCACTCGCCGGGGGTGCCGTCGGGCTCGGTGACCCGGGACCAGGCCGGCCCGCCGAAGCAGGAGACCCAGTTGTTCGGCGGCTCGTCGCCGCCGGGGCCCTTGCCGGGCCGGAAGTGGTAGCGGGCCCGCTCCGGGCTGCCCGGCTCGGTGGCCAGCGCCGCCTGGAACCAGCGGTGCCGGTCGGAGGTGTGGTTGGGCACGATGTCGGGGATGACGCGCAGGCCATGCCGGTGCGCCTCCTCGATCAGCGCCTCGGCCTCGGCCAGCGTGCCGAAGACCGGCTCGATGTCGCGGTAGTCCGACACGTCGTAGCCGTGGTCCGCCATCGGGGACGGGTACCAGGGGGTTATCCAGATCGCGTCCACGCCCAGATCCCTGAGATAGGGCAGCCGGGAGCGGATGCCGGCGATGTCGCCGACACCGTCGCCGTTCCCGTCGGCGAAGCTGCGGATGTAGATCTGGTAGATGACGGCGTCGCGCCACCACGGCGTTGCGGTGGAGGTCATGGGGTGCGTGACTCCTTGTCGATTCCTGGGGCTTGAGCGAGCTGCCCGGTCATTTCGCCGATCCAGCGGTGAGGCCGGCGACGATGCGGCGCTGGAAGACGAGCACCAGGATCACCAGGGGAACGGTGACCAGGACGCCGGCCGCCATCTGGGCGCCGAAGGGCGTGTCGAACCGCGTGACGCCGCTGAACTTGGAGATGGCGACCGGCGCGGTCTGGATGTCGGGCTTGTTCGTCATCGACAGCGCGATGAGGAACTCGTTCCACGCCGCGATGAACGTGATGATGGCCGTGGTGAAGATGCCGGGCGCCGCCAGCGGCAGGATGATCCGGCGGAACGCCTGACCCCGGGTGCAGCCGTCGACCATGGCCGCGTGCTCCAGCTCCGCCGGCATCTGCCGGAAGAACGTGGTGAGCAGCCACACCGCCAGCGGCAGCGCGAACGACATGTTCGGCACGATCATCGACTGATAGGTGTTGATCCAGCCCCAGTCCGTGAACATCTTCAGCAGCGGCACCACGATCGACACCACCGGGAACATGGTGGAGGCGATGATCAGGGTGAGCAGCAGCCGCTTGAACGGGAAGTCCAGCCGCGCCATCGCGTAGGCAGTGACGGTGGCCAGGGCCAGCGCCGCCGCCGTGGTGATCCCGGACACCACCAGGCTGTTGACCAGCGCGCGGCCGAATCCCTGGTCGGGGTCGAGGACCGCCCGGTAGTTCTCCAGGGACAGCGGGGACGGCAGCGGCGACTTCTCGAAGATGTCCGGGGTGCGGCGCAGACTGGACACCACCATCCAGAAGAACGGCGCCAGACAGAAGACGACGACGGCGGCCAGGGCGGCGTTGAGCGACCATGCGCGCAGCGTGCTGTTCGTCGTGTTCGTCGTGGTGGCAGGGGTCGGGGTGGTGGCAGGGGTCGGGGTGGTCGTGGTGGTCATGCCGTCACCTCCGAACGGCCCACGCGGCGACGCCACTTCCGGCGTCCGGCGGGACTTGCCCCGCTCGCGCCGTCGCCGAGGAGGTTGGCGCCGAGCAGCCGCACGAAGGCGAGCGCGACGAGCAGGACGTAAAGGAAAAGGATCACCGCGTACGCGGCGCCGGGCCCGAACCGGACGTTGGCCGCCTCGTTCTGGGCGAGCATGGACAGTGTCTCCACCGAGGACTTCTGCGCGCCGACGAGGATGTAGGGCAGGTCGAACATGCGCAGCGCGTCCAGGGTCCGGAACAGGACCGCGACCAGCAGGGCGGGCCTGACCAGCGGCAGCGTGATGTGCCAGAACTGGCGGGGCGCGCTGGCGCCATCGATCCGCGCCGCCTCGTAGACCTCCTTGTCGATCACCTGGAGTCCGGCCAGCACCAGCAGCCCGATGAAGGGGGCCGTCTTCCACACCTCCGCGATGATGACGGCGACCTTGGCGTGGAAGCCCTCGGTGGTCCACAGGATGTCGGTGCCGAGCACCGCGTTGGCCACCCCGTCGCCGTTGAAGATCCACCGCCACAGCAGGGCGGATATGGCTGTGGGGACCGCCCACGGCACCAGGATGCTGGCGCGCACCAGGCCGCGGCCCTTGAACGCCCGGTGCATGACCAGTGCCATGGCGACGCCGATCACGGTCTCCAGGGCCACGGTGGTGACGGTGAAGAACGATGTGTTCCAGAAGGCGTTCCAGAAGCGCTCGCCGTTGTCGCCGAAGACCTGGGTGTAGTTGTCGAGCCCGACAAAGGGGTCGGACCCGTTGAAGAAGCCGGTCTCGGGGTCGAGACCGCCGACGCCGTAGAGCGACTCCCGGAACGCCTGCACGGTCGGGTACAGCACGATCAGGCTGAGCACCAGCAGGGTCGGCGAGACCAGCAGCCCGGCCAGCTGCGCCGAGCGGCGGCCCTGCGTGGCGCCCGTCGCCGCCCGCGCGGGGCGGTGGCGGCGGACGCGGCCCGGTCGGGGCCGGCCCGCCCCGGGCGTACCCGGGGCGGTGGCGACGGGCGGGGGAGACTGGGTGTCCACCATGGCCGGTCCCCTTACTGGGAGGTGTACTGGAGCAGGGTTTCCTGGAGATCGGCCAGGGCCTGTCCGGTGCTCTTGTCACCGGTCAGCGCCGCGTACGCCTCCTCCTGGATCGCGGACGTCACCTGGCCGTACTCCACGACGCGCGGACGGGGAACGGCGTTCAGGATCGACTCCTTCAGCTCCGGCAGGTACGGGTACTGCGCGGTCAGCTCGGGGTCGTCGTACAGGGCGGCATAGGCGGGCGCGACCGAGGTGATCTCCACATTGGTGCGCGCGTTCTCCTCGTTGGAGAAGAACTTCATGAAGTCGATGGCCGTGGCCTTGTTCTCGGCGAAGGAGGACAGGGCGAGGTTGTGGCCGCCGAGGCTGGAGGAGCCGGGGCCGTCCAGGCCGGGCAGCGGCGCGACGGCGAACGCGCCGGCGACCTCGCTGGAGCCGTCCGTCGCGCTAGCGAGGCTGTACATGTACGGCCACTGCCGCATGAAGACCAGATCGCCGCCCTGGAAGGCGCGGCGGCCCTCCTCCTCCTTGAACGTGATGCCGTCCCGGGGGATCGTGCCGTCCTCGAACGCCTGGACCAGGAAGTCCAGGCCCTCGCGGGCCTCGGGGGTGTCGACGTCCGGCGCGCCGCTGTCATCGGTGATGACGCCGCCCGCCGAGTTGACGGCCTCCGCGAAGTTGACCGTCAGGCCCTCGTACTTCTCGTGCTGCCCGGCGTAGCAGGACATGCCCTCGGCCTCGGGCAGGGCGAGCACCGCGTCGCACGCCTCGCGCATCTCGGCCCAGGTGCCGGGCGGTTCGGCTATGCCGGCGGCCTCCAGCAGGTCGGTGCGGTAGTACAGCAGGCCGCCGTCGGAGGTCTGCGGCACCGCGTACAGGGTGTCGCGGTACTTCGCCGTCTCGACCGTGGGCGCCAGCATCTCGTCGAGCGGGAACTCCTCGGCGGGCAGCGGGTCGATCCATTGGTGGGCGGCGAACTCCGACGTCCACACGACGTCGAGGGACAGCACCGTATAGGCGTCGGACTCCGTCTCCGCGTTCTGGATCATCTGCTGCCGCTGGGCGTCCGCGTCCTCGGGCAGCTCGACCAGCGTGACCTCCTCGTCGGGGTGGGCCTCGTTCCAGCGGTCGATCTGCTCCTGGACCGTGCCGGTGGTGTCCCTGCCCTGGACGTAGGTGATGGGGCCGCGCCCTTCGAACGACGCGCCGCCGTCCTCGGGTTGGGCACCGTCGTCGCCGCCGGAGGAACCACAGGCGGTCGCGGCGGCGGCGAGCACGGTGAGCAGAACCAGCGGGCTCCGCAGTGGTCTTCTTCTCGTGGTCACGTTCACTCCTGTCGGGCTGGGACGGGCACGGCGTGCGCCGTCCGTGTCGCACGGGGTCATGACAGCGCTGTCATGCAGGGGTGGATGCGCTGGCATGCGGAAGAGGCAGGTCTAAGGCGTATTCATCGGGCGGCTCAGCGACCTGTCGCGCCGCTGGGTGACAACGCTGGCAAAGTAGGAGGCTTTGTGAAGGAAAGTCAATGTGTTACGTGCCGGTAATATTTGGCGCACGGATCCCCATGGCCTCGGATTCCGGCACTCGGCCCCCAACGATCGTCATGGCCCTGGGTGTTCTGGCAGCGCTTTCCCGGCGGGGCCCCATTCGTCACCCGCTGTGCTACCTTCCAGCCATGCCGGCAGCACAGGGGCACCCCACGATGGCCGATGTCGCCCAGCGCGCCGGCGTCTCCGTGTCCACGGTCTCCCGCGCGCTGCGCGGCCTGTCCACGGTCTCGCCCATGGCCAGGCAGCGGGTCGAAGCGGCCGTCCGGGAGCTGTCGTTCGTCGTCTCCCGGCAGGCCGCCAGCCTGGTCACGGGCAAGACCGGCACGGTCGCGGTGGTGACGCCGGCGCTCAACACCTGGTTCCTCGGCTCGGCGCTCACCGGCCTGTCCACCGCGCTGCGCCGGGCGGGCCGGGACCTCCTCGTCTACACCGTCACGGACATGGCCGAGCGGGACGCCTTCTTCAACCGCCTTCCCGCCCGCCGCAACGCCGACGCGCTGCTGGTGATCTCCTTCAATCTCACCCCCGAGGAGAGCCTCCGGCTGGACGGCCACGGTGTGCCCGTGGTCTACGTCAGCCAGCACGCGCGCGACCGCGCCAGCGTCTACGTGGACGACGTGGCCGGCGCCCGGCGCGGCACGCGACATCTGCTGAACCTCGGGCATCGGCGCATCGCCTATGTCCAGACGGCCACTGGCGCGTTCCGCTTCAGCTCCCCGGCCCGGCAGATCGGCTACGAACAGGCGCTCACCGAGGCCGGCATCCCGGTCGACCCCGAGCTGATCGTCCGGTCCTCGCTCGGCCGCCGGGCCACGGGGGAGGCGGTCGGCCATCTGCTGGGACTGCCGGAGCCGCCGACCGCCGTGTTCGCGGAGATCGACCAGATCGCGATGGAGGTGATCTGGACCCTGCGCGGCAGCCGCATCGCCGTGCCCGAGCAGATCTCCGTGCTCGGCTTCGACGACCACGACCAGGCCGAGTGGATGGATCTGACCACGATCGCCCAGTCCGCCGAGGAGATCGGCCGGGTCGCCGGCGAGCTGGCGTGCGAGCTGATCGACGACCCGGAGGCCGACCGAGGCCGGCATATCGTCCTCCCCACCCGCCTGATCCCCCGCGGCAGCACCGCCCCACCGGCGCCGGTCGACTAGACGGTCGTCCACGTGCCCGGCCAGGGTGACCGTGGTGACGCCCGGCCCGAACGCGAGCGTCGCCGTCCCGCGCGGCCCCGGCCGGGCGGCGATGTGGGCGCCCGGGCCGGGCGGGCGGTAGCCGGCGCGGGAGACGACGATCAGGTCTGCCGCCTCTCCGGCCTCGGTGCCCGCGTTCCCCAGCGCCCGTCCGGCCGCCCGCCCGCCCAGCTCGGTGCCGGCCGTCACTTTTCGGCCGGTGCCCGCTGTCACGTTCCGGCGGGCGCGCGCTGTCACGTTCCGGCGGGCGCGCGCGCCGAAGTCCCGGGGGCCGACGACGGTCGCGAGGGGATCGACGGTTCGCCGGGTCCGCGCGGACGTCCCGCGCGTCAGCCGTGGCACGGGCTCCGGCCGGGGGTGGCCGGCGTGCGGACGCCGTAGGTGGTCGGTGATCCGGTCCCGCGTCATGACGTGCTCGGACCGACGAGCGCGGGTCGGCGGACGACGGACGCGCCGGGCCGGTCGGTGGGTCTTCGCATGGGCCGCTCCTCATCGGGGGCACCGGCCGCCGGCCGGGGGGGCAGGGCGTCGAGGTGGGGCCACCGTACCTGGCGGGCGTCTACGCGCGTAAGTGCGCCTCAGCCCAACGGTGTTGCTCATCAGCACGAAAAGGCCGCCCGCTTCCCGGCCACCGTTCGGGAACGATGACCGGACGGAGAGCCAGGCGGGGAAGGGCCGCCGCCGGTCTCGGCGGCGGTCGCCGGAGCGGGGCGTTCGGGCGCGGTGTGCCGCGCGTGCGGGTGGCTACGCCGGGCCCGCCCGGGGTGCCGGGACCCGCGTCGCATCCGGGAGCGGCCGTCGGCCGACCGCCGCACCGATGAGTTCCGCGGCCCGGGCCGGTCTACCCCATGTCACGAGCGCCGGATTCCGGCCGAGCGAGAGGGAAGCGGCATGGGGCAGCAGAAGATCACGACGTTCCTGTGGTTCAACAACCAGGCTGAGGAGGCGGTCGAGCTCTACACCTCCGTCTTCGACGACGCGCGGGTGATCGACATCCAGCGGTACGGCGAGGCCGGGCCCGGCCCGGTGGACTCGGTCATGACCATCACCTTCGAGCTCCCGGGGCAGCGGTTCATCGCGCTCAACGGTGGGCCGGAGTTCTCGTTCACCGAGGCCATCTCGCTGTCGGTGGACTGCGCGGACCAGGAAGAGGTCGACACGCTGTGGGCGAAGCTCACCGAGGGCGGCGGTGAGGAGGGGCCCTGCGGGTGGCTGAAGGACCGGTTCGGCCTGTCCTGGCAGATCGTGCCCCGGGCGCTGCACGAGCTGATCGGCGACCCCGACAAAGCCAAGGCGAGCCGGGTGATGTCGGCCATGCTCGGGATGAAGAAGATCGAGATCCAGGGCTTGCTGGACGCCGCCGCGGCCGGGTGAACGGGGCGGATCCGCCCCGGTCCGGGGCTCGGTCCGGAGTCCGGTCCGGTCCGGGGCGGTGGGAAGGTGGGCGCGGACGCCCTCTTGTGGGGCATGTCATGCATGCACCAAAGACGGCGGGCTCTCCTCGCATAGACAGCCTCGGAGGTCCCCCATGAGACCCAGGTCCGCCGGACGGCGCGGCTTGCTCCTCCGCGTGCTTGGGTATCCGACGACGAGGCCGTTGGCGCTGGGTGCGGCAAGCCGTGGGGTGGCTCAACTGGCCTTCAGTAGGCGGGAGTCACAGTGCGACCGGCCGTGGGGCGGGCGGCGCCCCGGGGGCGGCCCGCAGCGCGACGCGGGCCGCCTCGCGCAGGGCGGCGACGGCCGGATGGGAACGCCTGTGGGGGGCCCAGGCGAGCGCCGAGGTGCACGGGGAGACGTCGGACACGTCCACGTAGGCGACGCCGGGCCGGGGGAAGAGCCGGCGGGCCGAGGCGGGCAGGAAGGCCATGGCCAGGCCGCCGGCGACCACGTGCAGCAGGGCCTCGACGTCCGTCGCCACCGGTCCGAACCGCGCGGGTGTCCCGTCCGGGCGGGGGTCGACGGCCCAGAAGTCCCGCCACGGGCGCGGTGTACGGGCGGGGAGGCCCACCACGGCGTGGTCGGCGAGCTGGGCGAGGGTGATCGGCGCGCCGGTCGCCAGCGGGTCACCGGCGGGCAGGCAGGCCACGCGGGGCTCGGTCGCCAGGTGCAGGGACTGGATGCCGGGCGGGAACGGAGGC
Source organism: Streptomyces sp. NBC_01803 (assembly GCF_035917415.1). Lineage (NCBI taxonomy): Bacteria > Bacillati > Actinomycetota > Actinomycetes > Kitasatosporales > Streptomycetaceae > Streptomyces > Streptomyces sp. NBC_01803. The sequence continues at coordinate 572,635 of NZ_CP109073.1, read as the reverse complement.
CGCAGGAACGCCGCGTCGACGTCGCCGTTGAGCAGTGCCTCGATGTGGTCGGCGAGATCGAGCAGGCGCATCTCGACGGTGATCCGGGGGTGACGGCTGTACAGCGCGGTCAGGACGGCGTGGGTGTGGGGCATGGCGGACTCGGCGCCGACGAAGCCGATCACCAGGTGGCCGCGGATCTCCCGGGCGTGGCCATCGGCGCGGCGGCGCAGCCGGGCCAGCGCGTCCACGATCGCCTGGGCCTCGGGAAGCAGGGCCAGACCCGCCGGGGTGAGGACCACCGCGCGACTGGAACGGTCGACGAGAGGCACCCCGAGCCGCGTCTCCAGGGCACGGATCTGCTGGCTGAGGGCGGGCTGCGTCATGAACAGCCGCGCGGCGGCGCGGCCGAAGTGCAGCTCCTCGGCGAGCATCAGGAACAGCCTCAGCTGATGGGGGCTGGGCTCGCGGCGGGCGTCCGGATCCGCCGGGACTGACTTTGCTCCCGCGTCGTCGGTCATAGATCCCAGGTTATCGATCCGCTCGTGAAGACCATGGCCCGTGGGGTTCCGGCCGGGTGGGGGATCCGTGCAGGATCAGGGCACGGGAGTGCGCTGAACATGGCGCAGCGCCCGCCGGGTCGGTGCCGGGACGATGCCGCCCTCGGGCCGTTCCCGATTCGCCAGTGGGAGCGGTGCTCACGGTCGTCGGGCCATCGCCCTGATCGGCGATCCGGACAGCTCAGTCGTACGTGTGTCAGCGCGTACCGAAGGGGAGGAAAACGTCTCATGATCGCCGGTTACCTGACCAGATCCGTCGGCCTGTTGGCCGCGCTCGGCCTGGCCCTGGGCCTGACCGTCGTCGTCGGCACGCCCGCCGAGGCGGGCGCCGGCTCGGACTACCTGAACAAGGGGGAGCGGCTGTACCACGGCCAGCGCATCTGGCGGGAGGTGGCCGGCTACAACAACGCCGAGCTCGTCATGCAGAGCGACGGGAACCTGGTGCTCTACTCCTACGGTCCGGTGGAGACCAGGGTCTGCTGGGCCTCCAACACCCAGGGCAGCGGCGGCGCGTTCGTCGAGTACCAGCAGGACGGGAACCTGGTCATCTACAACGGTGACTACCGCCCGGTGTGGTCCAGCAACACGGCGGGCACGGGCGGGACGAACACCAACATCAACTACCACGGCCAGGTCTGGGTCGGTGACACAGCCCTGACGCCGTACTGCACCTGAGCGTCCGGGGGTCACCCGTCATCCGGGGGGAAATGACGCCCCATGGTGACCGCTTCTCCGGTCGCTTTCCGACGTAACGGCGTCTCCTGGCCGTTACGGGGGGCTCCGCCCACCTTCCGTGGGCGGAGCCCCTTCCCTGACCGGCACGACTGGCCGCTCGGGTTCGATACCGGCCCCTACCCGCTGTGGCCGCTGGAGGAGCTGGCCGCCGACCTCGACGCGGCCGGTGTCGGGGACCGCGTGGCGCGTGCGGCCGATGTCGCACCGAGCGGATGGCGCGCGACCTCAGACGTCGCGGGAGCGCATGCCGGGCTCGGCCGGGTCCACGTTCCAGCTGATCATCCGGCGGGGACGGACGCGGATGAAGTGCCGGCTCTGGTGGCCGTCCGGCCCGGCGGGGTCCGCGGCGGGTTCGGCGTGGCCGCGGATCTCCAGGAAGCGGACGCCCGCCGCGCCCTCCGCGCCGGGGACGGTGCCGTCGATGACGAACGAGACCCGCGGATTGACCTGGATGTCGCGGTACGTCGCGGACGTCTCCCTCCCGAAGCCGTAGATGTGGATCCCTCCGAGCCCGGCGTCGTAGCGGAATCCGGCGGGCTTGTTCTGCGGGCTGCCCTCCGGCGCCACTGTCGCGAGCCGACCGGGCTGTTCCTTCGCCACGAGGTCCTGTTCGGCACTGGTGAGAGACATGTGACGAGCCTGCGACGTCCACCGCGGTTGGGGTCAAGGGGAGACCCCCGGCCGGCGTTTCGTTCGCGGTGGATAAAAAAGCAAGCATCATTGATTTTTTGCTGGGCCCGTGGCACCGTTCCTGCCGTGACGGATACCGCAGTGCTGGCCGACCTCGAAGCGGAGGGGGACGCGCTCGACCGCGTCGTGCGCGACCTGCCGCCCGAGGTCTGGCGGACGCCCACCCCGGCCCCCGGCTGGAGCATCGCCCACCAGATCGCGCATCTGGCCTGGACCGACAGCATGGCGCTGCTGGCGGCCACGGACGACGCCGAGTTCAAGGCCGCGCTGGACCGGGCCATGACCCGGCTCGACGGCTACATCGACCGCGCCGCCGAGCGCGGCGCCGCCCGCCCCGACCTACTGGCCCACTGGCGCGAGCGCCGGGCCGCCCTCGCCGGAGCGCTGGCCGCCGTGCCCGACGGCACGAGACTGCCGTGGTTCGGGCCGCCGATGAGCGCCACCTCGATGGCGACCGCCCGGCTGATGGAGACCTGGGCGCACGGCCAGGACGTCGCGGACGCCCTCGGCGTGCACCGCGAGCCCACCGCCCGGCTCCGCAACATCGCCCATATCGGCGTCCGCGCCCGCGACTTCGCCTACCGGGTCAACGGCCGCACGCCGCCCGAGCGGCCGTTCCGCGTCGAACTGACCGGTCCCGCCGGCGAGGTGTGGACGTGGGGCCCGGCCGACGCCGGACAACGTGTCACCGGACCCGCGCTCGACTTCTGCCTCCTGGTCACCCAGCGACGCCACCGCGCCGACCTCGCCGTCACGGCCGAGGGGCCGGACGCCGACGCCTGGCTGGGCATCGCCCAGGCGTTCGCCGGCCCGCCCGGAGCCGGCCGCGCCCCCGGGGAGTTCGCATGACCCCGCCCCCGCTCCGCGTCGGGAACGCCTCCGGCTTCTACGGCGACCGGTTCTCCGCGCTCCAGGAGATGCTCACCGGCGGCGAACTCGACGTCCTCACCGGCGACTATCTCGCCGAGCTGACCATGCTCATCCTCGGCCGCGACCGGCTGAAGGACCCGGACGCCGGATACGCCAAGACCTTCCTGCGCCAGTTGGAGACCACCCTCGGACCGGCCCTGGACCGGGACGTGAAGATCGTCACCAACGCCGGCGGGCTGAACCCGGCCGGGCTCGCCGCCGCCATCCGCGACCTCGCCGAACGCCTCGGCCTGCCCGCGCGCGTCGCCCATGTCGAGGGCGACGACCTCACCGCCCGCGCCGGCGAACTCGGCCTGGACGGCGCCCTGACCGCCAACGCCTACCTCGGCGCCTGGGGCATCGCCGCCTGCCTGGACGCGGGCGCCGACATCGTGGTCACCGGCCGGGTCACCGACGCCTCTCTCGTCGTCGGCCCGGCCGCCGCCCACTTCGGCTGGGGCCGCGAGGACTACGACGCGCTGGCGGGCGCGGTCGTCGCCGGACACGTCATCGAGTGCGGACCGCAGGCGACCGGCGGCAACTACGCCTTCTTCACCGAGATCTCCGACCTGCGCCGCCCCGGCTTCCCGATCGCCGTGGTGGAGGCGGACGGCGGCAGCGTCATCACCAAGCACCCGGGCACCGGTGGCGCCGTCACCACCGGCACCGTCACAGCCCAACTCCTCTACGAGATCACCGGCTCCCGTTACGCCGGCCCCGACGTCACCGCCCGCTTCGACACCATCCGGCTCACCGATGACGGGCCGGACCGGGTGCGGATCAGCGGCGTGCGCGGCGAGGCCCCGCCGCCCACCCTGAAGGTCGGGTGCAACCGCCTCGGCGGCTTCCGCAACCAGGTCGAATTCGTCCTCACCGGACTGGACATCGAGGCCAAGGCCGAGCTGGTCAAGGCCCAGCTCGGTGGCTTCGACGCCGAGTGGACGCTCGCTCGCGGCGACCGCGCCGACGCCCCCGTCCAGGAGGAGGCGAGCGCCGTGCTGCGCTGCGTGGTCCGCGACAGCGACCCGAAGGCGATCGGCCGCGCGTTCAGCGGCGCCGCGATCGAGCTGGCGCTGGCGGGGTACCCCGGCTTCCACGTGACGGCGCCGCCCGGCGCCGCCTCGCCCTACGGCGTGTTCGAGGCCGCGTATGTGGACGCCGGCGAGGTCGAGCACTTCGCCGTGCTGCCCGACGGGCGCCGCCGCGTCATCGAACCACCGTCCGAAACCCGCGAGGTGACCGAGGTGACCGAGGTGACCGAGGTGACCGATGTGCCGCCGCCCGGGCCGCCACCGCCGTCCGGCCCGAGCCGCCGGATGCCGCTGGGCACCGTCGTCGGCGCCCGCAGCGGCGACAAGGGCGGCTCGGCCAACGTCGGTGTCTGGGCCCGCACCGACGAGGCGTGGCGCTGGCTCGCGCACATGCTCACCGTCGAGGAGTTCCGCCGGCTGCTCCCCGAGACCGCCCCGCTCCCCGTCACCCGGCACCCGCTGCCCAACCTGCGCGCGCTCAACTTCGTGGTCGACGGCCTGCTCGGCCAGGGCGTCGCCTCCCAGGCCCGCTTCGACCCCCAGGCCAAGGCGGTCGGGGAGTGGCTGCGTTCCCGTCATGTCGACATACCGGAGGCCCTCCTGTGAGTGATCCCTACTCCACGCCGGAACGGCGGGCGCTGCGCGACACCGTGCGGCGCTTCGTCGCCGACGAGATCCTGCCGCGCCAGGACACCTGGGAGCGGGCCGGGGAGCTGCCGCGCTCGGCGCACCGCCGTGCCGCCGGACTCGGGCTGATCGGCCTGGCGTTCCCCGAAAGCGTCGGCGGCGGAGGCGGTGACGTCCTCGACCTGGTGACGCTCTGCGAGGAGCTGCACTACACGGGTGCCGCCGGCGGCGTCTTCCCCGCCCTGTTCACCTCCGGCATCTCCCTGCCGCACCTCGTCGCGGCCGGTGACCCGGCGCAGATCGACCGCTGGGTGCGCCCCACGCTGGCCGGCGAGCTGATCGGCTCGCTCGGCGTCACCGAGCCGGACGGCGGCTCGGACGTCGCGGGCATCCGCACCACCGCCAAGCGCGACGGCGACCACTACGTCGTCAACGGCGCCAAGACGTACATCACGTCCGGCGTGCGGGCCGACTTCGTGACGACCGCCGTGCGGACCGGCGAGCCGGGCACGGGCGGCGTGTCGCTGCTGGTGATCGAGAAGGGCACGCCCGGCTTCACCGTCTCCCGCCCGCTGGAGAAGATGGGCTGGCACTGCTCCGACACCGCCGAGCTGTCCTTCGCCGACGCGCGGGTGCCGGCGGCCAATCTCGTCGGCGCCGAGGGCGGCGGATTCGCCCAGATCGCGCGGAACTTCGTGGGGGAACGGCTCCTCCTCGCCGTCCAGGCGTATGCCTCGGCGCAGCGCTCCCTCGACCTCACCGTCGCGTGGTGCCGTGCCCGCGAGACGTTCGGGCGCCCGCTGATCAGCCGGCAGACCGTGCGCCACACGCTCACCGAGATGGCCATGCGCGTCGACGTCGCCCGCGTCTACACCCGTGAGGTCGCCCGCCGTGTCGCGGCCGGCGACGGCGACCAGATCGCCGAGGTCTGCTTCGCCAAGAACACCGCCGTCGAGGCGGGCACCTGGGTGGTCGACCAGGCCGTCCAACTCCACGGCGGTATCGGCTACATGCGCGGCACCGAGGTCGAACGGCAGTACCGCGACATGCGCATCCTCGGTATCGGCGGCGGCACCACCGAGATCCTCACCGGCCTGGCCGGCAAGCGACTCGGGCTCACCGCATGACCGCGCTGCGTTCCGCCCTCGACACGAACGCGGCGGACTACCAGGAGAACCGGGCCGCGACCCTCGCCCGGCTGACCGATCTGGACGCCGAACACGCCAAGGCCATCGCCGGCGGCGGCCCCAAGTACACCGAGCGGCACCACAAGCGCGGCAAACTGCTGCCCCGTGAGCGCATCGAGCTGCTGATCGACCCCGACTCGCCGTTCCTCGAACTGTCCACTCTCGCCGCCTGGGGCACCGACTTCCCGGTGGGCGCCAGTCTGGTCACCGGTATCGGCGTCATCGCGGGCGTCGAGTGCGTCATCACGGCCAACGACCCGTCCGTGCGCGGCGGCGCGAGCAACCCGTGGACGCTGCGCAAGGCGTTCCGCGCCGCCGAGATCGCCGCCGAGAACCGCATGCCGTCGATCAACCTGGTCGAGTCGGGCGGCGCCGATCTGCCCAGCCAGAAGGAGATCTTCATTCCCGGCGGGCGCACCTTCCGCGACCTGACCCGCGCTTCCGCCGCCGGACTCCCCACCATCGCCCTGGTGTTCGGCAACTCCACGGCGGGCGGGGCCTACATCCCCGGGATGTCCGACCACGTGGTGATGGTCAAGGAGCGGGCCAAGGTCTTCCTCGCCGGGCCGCCCCTGGTGAAGATGGCCACCGGCGAGGAGGCCGACGACGAATCGCTCGGCGGCGCCGAGATGCACGCCCGCACCTCCGGCCTGGCCGACCACATGGCCGCCGACGAGTTGGACGCGCTGCGCATCGGCCGCGATATCGTCTCCCGCCTCAACTGGCGCAAGGCCGGGCCGGCGCCGTATCCCGAGGTCCTGCCGCCCCGTTACGACGAGGACGAGCTGGCCGGGATCGTGCCGACCGACCTCAAGGTGCCGTTCGACCCGCGTGAGGTGATCGCGCGGATCGTGGACGACTCCGACTTCGACGAGTTCAAGCCGCTGTACGGCACCAGCCTGGTCACCGGCTGGGCCCGCCTGCACGGCTATCCCGTCGGCGTCCTGGCCAACGCGCGCGGCGTGCTGTTCAGCCAGGAGGCGCAGAAGGCCACCCAGTTCATCCAGCTCGCCAACCAGGCGGACACGCCGCTGATCTTCCTCCAGAACACCACCGGCTACATGGTGGGCAAGGAGTTCGAGCAGGGCGGCATCATCAAGCACGGCGCGATGATGATCAACGCGGTTTCCAACTCCGCCGTCCCGCACCTCACCGTGGTCATGGGCGCCTCCTACGGCGCGGGCAACTACGGCATGTGCGGGCGGGCGTTCGGGCCGCGCTTCCTGTTCACCTGGCCCGGCGCCAAGTCCGCCGTGATGGGCCCGGCCCAGCTCGCGGGCGTCATCTCCATCGTCTCCCGGCAGGCCGCCCAGGCGCGCGGCGAGGTCTACGACGAGGTCGCCGACGGACAGATGCGGGCCTATGTCGAGAGCCAGATCGAGAACGAGTCACTGGCCGCGTTCATGTCCGGGCGCCTCTACGACGACGGCGTCATCGACCCTCGCGACACCCGCACGGTGCTCGGCCTGGCCCTCTCCGCCGTCCACTCCGCGCCGGTCAAGGGCGCGACCGGATATGGGGTGTTCCGCACATGACCGACCACACGACCCTTACCTCCGTCCTGGTGGCCAACCGGGGGGAGATCGCCCGCCGGGTCTTCCGCACCGCCCGCGACCTGGGCCTGGAGACGGTCGCCGTCCACTCGGACGCCGACGCCGACGCGCCGTACGTGGCCGAGGCGGACGCCGCCGTCCGCCTCCCCGGCGGCGCGCCCGCCGACACCTACCTGCGGGCCGACCTGATCGTGGACGCCGCCCTGCGGGCCGGGGCCGACGCCGTGCACCCGGGCTACGGATTCCTCTCCGAGAACGCCGGCTTCGCCCAGGCCGTCACCGACGCCGGGCTCACCTGGATCGGCCCCTCGCCGCGCGCCATCGCCGCCATGGGCAGCAAGACCCAGGCCAAGCGGTTGATGGCGGCGGCGGGCGTGCCGGTCCTCACCGAGATCGATCCGGCCGCCCTCACCGAGGCCGAACTGCCCGTCATCATCAAGGCGTCGGCCGGCGGCGGCGGGCGCGGCATGCGGATCGTCCGCGCCCTGGCCGACCTGCCCGGCGCGTTGGCGGCGGCGCGCGCCGAGGCGGCCTCGGCGTTCGGCGACCCGACCGTCTTCTGCGAGCCCTATCTCGCCACCGGCCGCCATATCGAGGTGCAGATCCTCGCCGACGCCCACGGCACCGTCTGGGCGGTGGGCGAGCGCGAGTGCTCCATCCAGCGCCGCCACCAGAAGGTCGTGGAGGAGGCGCCCTCGCCGCTGGTCGAGTGGTCGCCCGGGATGCGCGAACGCCTCTTCGAGGCCGCCCGCAAGGCCGCCGGCGCCATCGACTATGTGGGCGCGGGCACCGTCGAGTTCCTCACCGACGGCTCCGACCGCTTCTTCTTCCTGGAGATGAACACCCGCCTCCAGGTCGAGCACCCGGTCACCGAGTGCACCACCGGACTCGACCTCGTCCGCTGGCAGCTCCGCGTCGCGGAGGGCACGCCGCTGCCGCCCTCCCCGCCCGCGCCGCACGGCCACGCCATCGAGGTCCGCCTGTACGCCGAGGACCCGGCGGCCGGCTGGCAGCCGCAGAGCGGCACGGTACACCGCCTCCATGTCCCGGGAGTGCTGGCCGAGTTCACCAGTCCGGCCACTCACGGGCTGCGTCTGGACTCCGGCCTCACGGACGGCTCCGCCGTCTCGATCCACTACGACCCGATGCTCGCCAAGGTGATCAGCTGGGCGCCGACCCGCACCGAGGCCGCCCGCGCGCTGGCCACCGCGCTGGCCCGCGCCGAGGTGCACGGGCCGACCACCAATCGCGATCTGTTGGTGAACGTGCTGCGGCACCCCGCGTTCCTCGCCGGTGACACCGACACCGCCTTCCTGGACCGGCACCGATTGGCCACCCTCGCCGCGCCGTTGGCCGGTCCGGACGCCAGTCGGCTGTCCGCCCTGGCCACCGCGCTCGCGGACGCCGCCCACCGGCGCGCCACCGCCCGCGCGCTGGCCACCCTCCCCTCCGGCTGGCGCAACGTGCCCTCTCAGCCCCAGCGCACGACCTACGCGACCCGGGACGGCGAGATCACCGTGGCCTACCGGCTCGCCCGCACCGGGCTCGTCGCGGAGGGCCACGACGACGTCTCCCTCACCCGTGCCGCGCCCGGCCGCGTCGTCCTGGAAGTGGCGGGCGTCCGCCGGACGTTCACCGTGGCCCGGCACGGCACCGAGCGGTACGTCGACTCGCCGCTCGGCCCGGTGACCCTGACCGCCCTCGACCGCTTCCCAGCCCCGGTCTCCCAGGTGGCACCCGGCTCCCTGCTGGCGCCCATGCCCGGCACAGTGGTGCGCGTGGACGCCGCGCGCGGCGACGAAGTGATCGCTGGACAGCCGCTGTTGTGGCTGGAGGCGATGAAGATGCAGCACCGGATCGACGCCCCGGCCGACGGCGTGCTCTCCGAACTCGCCGTCACCGTCGGCCAGCAGGTCGACGTGGGCGCCGTGCTCGGCGTCGTCAGCGAGCGGACCGGCGCGGACCCCGGCGCGAACACCGGTGAGGACACAGGCGCGAACACAGGCGCGCACACCGGTGAGAAGACAGACGAGAAGATCTCCGAGGAGTCCGTGTGAACTTCACCGAGACCGACGAGCAGCGCGCCCTGCGCGAGGCGGTCGCCCAGCTCGGCCGCCGCTACGGCTTCGGCTACGCCTCCGCCCGCGCCCGCGCGCACGAGCCGCTGAAGGAGCTGTGGCAGGAGGCGGGCAAGCTCGGCTACCTGGGTGTCAACCTGCCCGAGGAGTACGGTGGCGGCGGCGCCGGCATCTACGAACTCGCCATCGTGCAGGAGGAGCTGAGCGCGGCGGGCTGCGGTCTGCTGATGCTGGTGGTCTCCCCGGCGATCTGCGGCACCGTCATCGCCCGCTTCGGCACCCCCGAGCAGAAGCGGCGCTTCCTGCCCGGCATCGCGGACGGCTCCGGCATCATGGCGTTCGGCATCACCGAGCCCGACGCCGGGTCCAACTCCCACAAGATCACCACCACCGCGCGCCGCGACGGCGCCGACTGGCTGCTCGGCGGGCGCAAGGTCTTCATCTCCGGCGTCGACCAGGCCGACCACGTGCTTGTCGTCAGCCGCACCGAGGACGCGGCCACCGGCAAGCTCAAGCCCGTGCTCTTCGCCGTCCCCACCGACGCGCCGGGCTTCGCATACCGGCCGATCGACATGGACATCATCATGCCCGAGCGGCAGTTCACGCTCTATCTGGACGATGTGCGGCTGCCCGCCGACGCCCTCATCGGCGAGGAGGACGCGGCGCTCGCCCAGCTCTTCGCCGGGCTCAACCCCGAACGGGTGCTGGCCGCCGCCCTCGCCACCGGCATCGGGCGCTACGCGCTGGAGAAGGCCGCCGCCTACGCCAACGAACGCGCCGTCTTCAAGGGCGCGCCCATCGGCTCGCACCAGGGCGTCTCCCACCCGCTCGCGCGGATCAAGATCGAGGTCGAGCTCGCCCGGCTCATGACGCAGAAGGCCGGCGCGCTCTACGACGCGGGCGACGAGATGGGCGCGGCCGAAGCGGCCAACATGGCGAAGTACGCCGCCGCCGAGGCCAGCATCCGCGCCGTCGATCAGGCGATCCAGACCCACGGCGGGAACGGCCTGGCCGCCGAGTACGGCCTCGCCTCGCTGCTGGCCGCCGCCCGGATCGCGCGCGTCGCGCCCGTCAGCCGTGAGATGATCCTGAACTTCGTCGCCCAGTTCAGCCTCAACCTGCCGAAGTCGTACTGAGAAGCCGCCCGATATGACCACTGACTCCGCCGTGGTGACCTACGCCCTGGACCGGGCCGTCGCCACGCTCACCCTCGACTCGCCCGCCAACCGCAACGCCCTGTCCGCCCGACTCGTCGGCGAGCTGGCCGAGCACCTCGCCACGGCCGCCGCCGACCCCGGGGTGCGGGCCGTCGTCCTCGCCCACACCGGCACCACGTTCTGCGCGGGCGCCGACCTGTCCGAGGCGACGGCCGAGGACGGCCCGGCGCGCGGCACCGTCCGGCTGCTGGCGCTGCTGCGGCAGATCGTCGAGCTGCCCAAGCCCGTCGTCGCCCGCGTGGACGGCCACGTCCGCGCCGGCGGTCTCGGCCTGCTGGGGGCCTGCGACCTGGCCGTGGCCGGGCCCGCCGCCACGTTCGCCTTCACCGAGGCCCGGCTCGGGCTGGCGCCCGCGATCATCTCCCTGACCACGCTGCCCCGGATGCCGGAACGGGCCGCCGCCCGCTGGTTCCTGACCGGCGCCAGATTCGACGCCGCCACCGCCGAGCGGATCGGCCTGGTCACCGAGGCGGTGACGGACGTGGACGCCGCGCTGGGCGCCCTGCTCGACGCCTTCCGCGCCGCGTCGCCGCAGGGTCTGGCCGAGTCCAAGAAGCTCACCACCGAGCGGGTGCTGCGCGCGTTCGACGAACGGGGCGAGGCTGTCCAGGAGCAGTCGGCCCGGCTCTTCGGCTCGGAGGAGGCCCGCGAAGGCGTCCTCGCCTGGCTGGAGAAGCGCCCGCCGAGGTGGGCGGCCGACGCCAAAAGCGGCACCGACAACCGCTGAGCCGGAAAGGCCGTTCCGTTACGGGGCGGCGGAAGGATCACAAGGGGATCATGCCGAACAACCCGCCCACCGGCCTGAGCTCGACGCCGTCCCGCCGGGCGCCGCAGCAGGACCGCAGCCGCGCCACCCGGCGGCGGCTGCTGGACGCGGCGGTCGAGTGCCTGGTGGAGATGGGCTGGACGGGCAGCACGGTGACGGTCGTCGCCGAGCGCGCCGGGGTCTCCCGGGGCGCGGCGCAACACCACTTCCCGACCCGCGAGGCCCTGATCACCGCCGCCGTCGAGCACGTCACCCAGGTGCGCGCGGCGGAGATCGAGCGTGAGCTGGAGCGGCTGGAGATCGGCACGCTGCCCACCGAGGCCGTGGTCGAGCTGATCGTGAGCTGGTTCATCGGGGTGCCGTTCCGCGCCGCCCTGGAGCTGTGGGTCGCGGCCTCGGCCGACCCGCAGCTCCGCGAGCTGGTCGTGCCGCTGGAGGCGCGCACCGGCCGGATGGTGCACCAGGCCGCCGTCGAGCTGCTGGGCGTGGACGAGTCGGTCCCCGGCGTGCGGGAGATGATCCAGGCCACGCTGGACATGGCGCGCGGCTTCGGCCTGGCGAGCCTGCTGACCGACGACAGCCGCCGCCGGGGGCGGATCGTCGGCCAGTGGGCCCGGGTCCTGGACACGGCCCTGGCCCCGGCCCGCCCCGCTCCGCGTCGGCGGCGCGGAGCGGAGCCCGCGCCCGCGCCCGCGAGGTCCAGCGGTAGGTGACGGCGCCAGTGACCCGTTCGGCGGCGGCAGGGCCGGCGACCGCCGTGACATCGGCCGTGTCGCGGCCGGCGCGGACGATCGGCGACGACGACGGCGCGGACGATGGCGAGGCCGGGGCGCTGAGCCGTTCGGCGGGGTCGAGGACCTGGGAGCTCCGCTCCGCTCCCCGCCGACCGGCGGTCAGCCGGTGCCTCCGCCTCCTCCCAGCAGCAGCGTGTCCAGGCCGCGCGTCAGGCCGGGGCGGGTGGTGACCGCCCTGATCGCCAGCAGCGTGCCCGCGACATAGGGGGCGGCCGAGCCGCCCGCGTCATGACGGATCGTCAGCCGCTCGTCGGACAGGCCGAAGACGACCTCCGTGGACACCGAGAAACTGGGCAGCCGCAGCGAGTGGACCCGTACCCGGCCGACCTCGGCGCCCCTGGCCTCCGGCGGCCCGTCGGCCGGGGTCATCGGCGGGGTGACGGCCCGCTCGGTCCCCGACAGCCGCTCCGCCAGCTCGCGGGCCGTGCCGCTGGGCGCGTCCCGCTTGCCCGCCGAGGCGTAGTCGATGACCTCGGCGTGCGGCAGGTGCGGGGCCACCAGCAGCGCGGCGGCCTGGGCCAGGGCGGCGGTCACCGAGAAGTTCCCCGCGGCGACGACGCCGACGCCGCGCGCGGTGGCGGCCTCGTCGATCGCGGCGTAGTCGGCCGCCGTCAGGCCCGAGGAGCCGACCACGACCGCGACCCCGCGCTCGATCGCCGCCCCCACGTGTGCCCGGACCGCCTCGTGCGAGGTGTAGTCCACCAGGACGTCGGCGGGGGCCGCCGCCAGCGCCTCCAGGACTGTGCCGGTCACCGGGACACCGACCGGCTCGCCGCCCCAGGCCGCGCCCAGGTCCCGGCCCGCGTGGGTCCGGGCGACCGCCGACACCAGCTCCAGGCCGTCCGCTCCCAGGAGCGCGCGCGCCACCGCGCCGCCCGTCCAGCCCGTCGCCCCCGCGACACAGACCCGGATCACCGCACCCCCCCGGCCGGCTCCGCGCCCCCGACCTCGTCGGCCGGGGTGACCGCGCGGCCGTTGACCGGGGAGGACAGCACGATGGACGTCGTGGTGGTGCCCACCCGCGCGAAGTCCAGCAGCAGGTCCTCCAGATGCGTCGTGTCGCGCACGATCACCTTGAAGATCCAGCAGTCCTCGCCCACCACATGGTGGGCCTCGATCACCTCCGGCCGCTCCATCACCCGGTCCAGCTCCGGCCGGGCGCTCACCGGGCTGAACGTGGCCAGCCGCACGAAGGCGTGCAGCCGGTACCCCAGCCGGTAGGGGTCGACCACCGCGCCGTAGCCGCTGATCACCCCCGACTGCTCCAGCCTGCGCAGCCGTTCGGAGACGCCGGGGGAGCTCATCCCCACGTGCCGGGCCAGCTCGGCCAGCGTCATCCGGCCCGACTCCTGCAACAGGCGAATCAACTCCCGGTCCACACGGTCTGGTTGAGCGTCGAGGGCGGGGTTGTCCGTGCTCATTATCTGAGGCATGATGCTCCATCATCCGCTCATCCGAAGCACAACTGCCTGGACTCGCTTACTTTCTGAGAAGAATACGGGAGTTGCCTTGAGCTCCGCACGCATAGGTGTGAGTCAGGGTACGGCGCTCTACGTGGGCGCGATCCTCGGCGCCGGGATCCTGGCGCTGCCCTCGCTGGCGGCCGAGGAGGCCGGACCGGCCTCGGTGCTCGCCTGGGCGCTGCTGCTGCTGTTCTGCGTGCCGGTGGCGGCCAGCTTCGCGGCCCTGAGCGCGCACTACCCGGACGGCGGCGGCGTCGCCACCTTCGTGTCGAAGGCGTACGGCCGGCGCGCCTCGGCGATGGTCGGGTACTGGTTCTACTTCGCGCTGCCCGCCGGGGCGCCGGTCACCGCGTACGTCGGTGGCCAGTACGTCGCGGAGGCCCTCGGCGGCGGGCGCGGCGAGGCCCTGGTCATCGCGATCGCCCTGCTGACCATGGCGTTCGGCACCAACGCGATCGGCCTGCGGGTCTCCGGGCGGGTGCAGCTCATCCTGGTCGGCCTGCTCGCCGTGCTGCTGCTGGTGGCGTGCCTGCTGGCACTGCCCGACGCGGAGGCGGGGAACATGACGCCGTTCGCGCCGCACGGCCTGCTCGCCGTCGGTCCGGCGGCCAGCCTGCTGTTCTTCTCCTTCGCCGGCTGGGAGGCCGTCACCCACCTGGCCGGCGAGTTCCGCAACCCGGCGCGCGACCTGCGCCTGGTCACCGCGCTCACCCTGGTGGTGATCGCCGTGCTCTACATCGGACTCGCCGTCACCTGCGTGCTCGTCCTCGGCCCCCGGCTGGCGGCGAGCGACGTCCCGCTGAGCCTCCTGCTGGAGGAGGGGATCGGGGACGGCGCCGCCGCCGTCACCGCCACCCTCGCCGCCATGCTGACCTTCGGCACGATGAACGCCTACCTGGCGGGCGCCGGCCGGCTCGGCGCCGCGCTCGCCCGCGACGGTGCCCTGCCGGAGTGGCTCGCCAAGGGACACCGGCCGGGCGAGATCCCGCGCCGCAGCCTCGCGCTCCTGGCGGTGCTCTCGGCCGTGGTCTCCGTCGTCGCCCTCGCGGTCGGGGCCGACCTCGGCTCCGTGATGCTCGCCGCCTCGGCCTGCTTCATCGCCGTCACCGTGGCCGGCCTGGTGGCCGGGGTCCGGCTGCTGCCCACCCGGCGGCCGGTCTGGTACGGCGCGGTGGTGGCCGCCGTGGTGATGGGCGTGGTGCTGGCGTTCTCCGGGGTCTTCCTGGTGATCCCGCTCGCGCTGGCCGGCGCGGCCCTTTGGTACACCCGGGAACGTGCGTCCCGGCGCTGGGCGCCCGTGCCACTGCCGCGACCCGTGGACGCCGATCCCCGGGTGACGGACGGTGCGTGAGACCGGCCGTGATGTTCGCTGAATTCGCGGCCGTAATGGAAATTCGCCATTCTGCCTTGTGATCAATTCCTTTGTGCGCGCCCGAAGTTGAACTTATTCAAGGGGCTCACACTCGTGACAGCGGAGAGCGCGTCCGTTACCGTTGCTCCAGCGCGCTCACACATGTCTGGGCGCGCGCCTTGCGTCGCCCGCTCGCGAAGACGCGACTGCCCGGTCGGATGAAAAAGCTCCACCCGCAGATTGCCACGGAAATGGGGAAGCAAGATGACCACGATCATTCCCGCGCCACAGTGCCTCGTGTGCGACACCGCTTTCGAGGTGGCCGATGACTGGGAAAAGGGGGAGATCATCGAGTGCCTCGGCTGCGGCCAGGAGCACGAGGTGATCGAGCTGGGAGCCGGCGCGGTCCGCGTGGAGCTGGCGCCCGAGCTGGAAGAGGACTGGGGCGAGTGACCGAGCCCAGGGTCCTGCTGTCGGTGACGATGCTGCGGCCGGAGGAGAAGGCGCTGCTGGCGGCGTTCCGGGCCCGAGGTCTACGCGCGGAGCCCGCCCTGCGGCCCGACCTCGCCGCCGTGTTGTCGGACCGCCAGGACCCCCCCGACCTGGCGCTCGTCCGCAACCTGTCGCACGCGGAGGCCGCCTCCGTCGCCCGCCGGCTGGAACACGCGGGCATCCCGGCGGTCAACAGCGCCGCCGCCATCGAGATCTGCAACGACAAGGGCCTCCAGGCGCTGCTGTTCGCCCGGCACGGCGTGCCGCACCCCGCGTCCCGCCACGCCTTCAGCGTCGAACAGGTCCGCGAGCTGGCCACCGAGGCCGGCGGGCCCGTCGTCGTCAAGCCGGTCAGCGGCTCCTGGGGCCGGGGCGTCACGCTCCTCCCCGACCGGGACGGCGTCGAGGCGTGGATCGGCGGCCGGGAGTCCGTCGACGCCGCGGGCCGGTCCTTCCCCGTCCTGGTCCAGGAGTACGTGGACAAGCCCGGCCACGACCTGCGGGTGGTGGTCGTCGGCCGCACGCCCGTCGTCGCCATCGAACGGGCCTCTGACGACTGGCGGACCAACACCCACCTCGGCGCGCGCGTCCGCCGCGTCGAGGTGACACCCGCCGTCGAGCGGCTGTGCGCGCGGGCGGTCGACGTGCTCGGCGACGGCTTCTACGGCGTCGACCTGATTGAGGACGCCAGGACCGGCGAGCTGAAGGTGCTGGAGGTCAACGCCAACCCCGAGTTCGCCCGTTCCGCCGCCCGGCACGGCGTCCCCGTCGCCGAGCTGCTCGCCGACTACCTGGCCGACCGAGCCCACCGCGGCCCCGCTCCCCTCGCCGCCTGAGCCCACCCACCCCGAGGACCCCCCGAGGCCCCCCACCCCCGAGGACCCCCATGGCTTCGTTCGACACCGCGCTCGTGCTCGCCCGGGTCATGACCACCGGCGTGGTCATGAGCATCGAGAAGAGCGACCGCGAACTGCCCGGCCTGGAACGCCTGCTCACCAAGCGCACCGGGCGTCGCAAGGCCGTCCTGGTCAACAGCCGCACCGCCGCCGTGCACGCCGCGCTGGTCGGCCTCGGCGCCGGCCACGGCGACGAGATCACCCACCCCGGCCTCGACGCGCCCACCCGCGCGTTCGTCGCCTGGCTCGGCGTCTCCGTGCGAACCGACGGCCCCGCCGCGTTCGACCAGCTCGCCCTCACCCCCGACAACGCCGGCCGGCTGGCCGCCCTGGCCGCGCGCTCCACCGCCCCCGCGCTCGTCGTGGACCTCACCGGCCTCGGCTTCGGCCCGGCCGCCGCGGTGCTCACCGACGACGAGCGGGCCTGGGCCCGCGCCGAGCGGCTGAAGATCTTCGGCGCCCACGACCTGCGGACCATGTGGACCCAGGAGGAGGCGGACCCGGAGCTGGTGCCCGGCGTCCAGTTCAACTACCGGCTCAGCCCCCTGGTCGCCGCCTGCGCGCGGATGGCGCTGACCCGTGCCGACGAGGCCCCCGCCCCCACCGGAGCGACACGATGATCAGTGATTTCCCCGCGAGCCCGCTGCCCCTGCCCGCCGCCGCCGACGTCACCGCCGAACTCGCCGGGCTGGGCGGCGAGGCGATGATCCCCCGGGAGGCACGGCGCACCGTCTTCCCGGTCATCACCAAGGAGGACGTCTTCGGCATGCTGCTGGCCCAGCGCCAGTCCCCCGAGAAGGTCGTCGGGGACTTCGCCGAGGCGTACCGCGCCTACGTCGGCGCCGCCCACGCGCTGCCCACCTCCAGCGGGACGTCGAGCCTCCACCTGGCGCTGATCGGCGCGGGCGTGCGGCCGGGCGACGAGGTGATCGTGCCCGCCTTCACCTTCATCGCCACCGCCCAGGCGGTCGTCGCCGCGCACGCCGTCCCGGTCTTCGTGGACATCGACCCCGACACCTGGTGCGTGCACCCAGAGGCCGCCGCCGCGGCCGTCACCGACCGGACCCGCGCCCTGATGCCCGTCCACGTGCACGGGCTGCCCGCCGACGTGCCCGCGCTGCGCGCGCTGTGCGACCGGCACGGCCTCGCCCTGGTCGAGGACGCCTCCCATGCCCATTCCGCGCGGATCGGCGACGCGGTCGCCGGCTCGCTCGGCGACACCGCCGGCCAGAGCCTGATGGCCGACAAGAACTTCCCGCTCGGCGGTGAGGGCGGCATCGCCTTCTTCGCCACCGACGAGGCCCGCACGCGGGCCGAGGAGTACACCGAACGGCACGGCATCGACTACCGGATGTCGTGGATCGCCGCCGCCTTCGGCGCCAGCCAGCTCAAGCGCCTGCCCTATTACGACCGGGTCCGGGCCCGCAACGCCGCTCTGCTCGGCGAGGCACTGGCGGAGACGGGCCTGTTCCGGCCACCGCACGTGCCCCAAGGGCACACCCACGCCTACAACATGTACCGCGTCACCCTGGTCCCCGAGGCCGCCGGACTCGACGACCTGCCCGTGCACGCGGTCAAGGAGGCCGTGCACGAGCTGCTCGTCGCTGAGGGCGTCCCGGCCCGCGAGTGGCAGAACACCCCGATCCCCTGCCACCTCCCGTTCCGGCACCGCGCCGGCTTCGGCAACGGCTACCCGTTCACCCTTAACCCCGGCGCCGTGCGCGACCACCGGCCCGAGGACTTCCCGGTCACCGCGCGGATGCTGGAGCGGACCCTGGTCCTCTGCCGCGAGCTGCGCTCCCCGGTCGAGTACGAGCGGGCGCTGCGGTACGCCGACGCCTTCCGCAAGGTGGCCCGCCGCCCGGACGCGATCCGCAAGCTCGTCGCCGGCCGTGACTACCGGCGGCCCTACGAGAAGGCGGCCCGCCTTGGCTGACACCATCAGAGCGGCCGTCATCGGCGCCAGCGGCTACACCGGCGGCGAGCTGATCCGGCTGCTCCTCGACCACCCCGCCGCCGAGATCGCCTTCGCGTCCTCCCAGCGCCACCCCGGCGTCCCGGTCGGCACCGTCCACCCCTGGCTGCGCAACCACCCGGCCGCGAGCGGGTTGCGACTGCGCTCGCTGGAGGAGCTGGTCGACGTCGACGTGGCGTTCTGCTGCCTGCCCTCCGGCACGCTCCCCGTGGTGCTGCCGCGGGTCGCCGAGCGGGCCAAGCGCGTCCTCAACCTTGCCGGGGACTTCCGGCTGCGCGACGAGGCCGAGGTGCGCGCCCACTACCCCGCCTCGGTCGGCGCCCCCGCCCGGGGCGCGGAGAGCTTCTCGTACTACGTGCCCGAGCTGTCCGGCGCGCCGCCCGAGGGCCGCTTCGTCAACCTGCCCGGCTGCATGGCCGTCGCCTCGCTCTACGCGCTGTTCCCGCTGTTCGCGGACCGGCTGGTGGAGCCGCGCGTCGTGCTCGACGCCAAGACCGGCTCCACGGGCGCCGGGCGCCGCACCGCCGAGCACCCGGCGGAGCGCGCGGGCAACTTCCGGGTCCACAAGCCGTTCGGGCACCGGCACCTGCCGGAGATCCGGCAGGCGCTGTCCGACTTCACCGGCGCCCGGCCCGGCCTGCGGTTCTCCACGTACAGCCTGGACGTGCCGCGCGGCATCGTCGTCACCGGCTACGCGCAGCTCCGTCCGGGCGTCACCCCGCTCGGGGTGAAACGTTCCTTCGTCCGCGCCTACGCGGGCCGCCCGTTCGTGCGTGTGCGGCCCTCGCCGAAGACGCCGCTGGACTACCCGATGCTCAAGGCCGTCGTCGGCTCCAACGTGGCCGAGGTCGCCGTCGGCGTGCGCGGCGACGAGATCGTCACCGTCGCCGCCCTCGACAACCTTGTCAAGGGCGCGGCCGGGCAGGCGATCCAGGCGATGAACCTGCTGGCCGGCCTGGACGAGACCACCGGCCTGCCGTGGACGGCGGTGGCGCCGTGAAACCGCTCCACGTCGTCAAGGCCGGCAGCGCCACACTCGACCGGGGCACCATCTTCGCCGAGCTGAGCGACCTGGTGGCCCGGGGCGCCCGCGTCCTGCTGGTGGCCGGCGGCGCCACCGGCATCGAGCGCCACTACCGCGCCGCCGGCCGGCCCGTGCCCGAGCTCCGCCTGCCGAACGGGGACACCGTCCGGTACTGCCCGCCCGAGGAGATGCCGCACCTGGTCGCCGCCTACGAACAGGTGACGCTGCCGCGGGCCGAGTCCGCCCTCGCCGCCCACGGCCGCTCCGCGTTCACCGCCGTCGCCGCCCACGGCGGCCTGGTCACCGGCCGCGCCAACCGGCCGCTGCGCGTCCTGGCCCCCGGGGACGGGAACGGGAACGGGAACGGGGACGGGGCCGGGAACGGGAACGGTGGACGCAACCGCGTCGTCCGCGACCACCGGGCCGGCGTCCCCACGGACGTCGACACCGCCCGGCTGCGCGTGCTGCTCGACGCCTACGACGTCGTCTGCCTCTCGCCGCCCGTGCGCGACCCGGACGGCGGGACACCGCTGAACGTGGACGCCGACGTCCTCGCCGCCGTGCTCGCCCGCGCCCTCGGCGCCGACCACCTGCGGTTGGTCACCGGCACCGCCGGCCTGCTCGCCGACCCGGCCGACCCCGCCTCGACCCTGCGCGACCTGGGGCCGGGCGAGGGCGCGGCATACGCGGGCGGGCGCATGCGGCAGAAGGTGCGCGCCGCCGAGCTGGCGCTCGCCGGCAGCGCCGATGTCGCCATCACCGGCCCGCACACCCTGGCCGACCCGGCGGGCTGGACCCGCTTCTGGCGCACCACGCCCCCGGCTCCCGACGCGGATCCGGACGCCGATCTGACGCTGCTCACCCGGGCCGTGTCGATCCCCTCCGTCTCCGGCGACGAGCGTGAGCTGGCCGCCTACCTCCTGGGCTGGTGCTGGGAGCGTGGCATCGACGCGGAAATCGACGCCGTGGGCAACCTCGTCGCCACGCGCGGCACCGGCCCGCGCCGCCTGCTCCTGCTCGGCCATCTGGACACCGTGCCGTTCCACTGGCCGGCCGCCTGGGACACGTCCGGCGAGCTGACCGGGCGCGGCGCCGTGGACGCCAAGGGCAGCCTGGCCGCGTTCCTCTCCGTGCTGGCCGCGGCCGACGTCCCCGCTGATGGACAGTTGCGCGTCGTCGGCGCCGTCGAGGAGGAGATCTCCTCCTCCCGGGGCGCCTTCCACGTCCGCGACCACTACCCGGCCGACGCCGTCGTCGTCGGCGAGCCCAGCGGCGCCCGCAAGCTGACCCTGGGCTATTTCGGCCTGTTCAAGCTGCGTGTCACCGCCTCCGTCGGCAGCGGGCACTCGGCGGGCATGGGCGCGGTGTCCGCGCCGGACGCCCTGATCCGGGCACTGGACGCGATCCGCGAGGCCGTGCTCAAGGCGGCACCGGACGCGCTCAGCGCCGTCATCGACCTCGCGTCCCAGCCGGGACGCGAGGAGAACCGGGCCGTCGCCGTGCTCAACTTCCGCGTCCCGCCCGGCGCCGACCTGGACGAGCTGCGCGCGACCGCCCTGCGGAACGGTGCCGGCCCCGGCCTGGGCGTCGAGATCCTGCGCGCCACCCCCGGCTTCGCGGGCGGCCGTGCCTCGCCGCTGGTCAAGGCGTTCACCCGGGCGTTCGGCCGGGCCGGGATCAGACCCCGGTTCGTCGTCAAGAAGGGCACCTCCGACATGAACACACTCGCCACCACCTGGCGCGGGGTGCCGATGGTCGCCTACGGCCCCGGCGACTCGGCGCTCGACCACACGGATACCGAACGGCTCGGCGCCGCCGAGTTCCGCACCGCGCGGGACGTGCTGGCCGACGCCGTCGCCACCTGGTTCGGCCTGGGCGACGGCGCGTCATGACCGTGGCCCCCCAACGCGCGGACACCCGCGCCCGGCTCCTCGCCGAGCGCGCCACCCGGGCCCGGCGGCTCGTGGTCGACATGGCCGCGAGCCCGCGCGGCTGCCACCTCGGCGGCAGCCTGTCCGTGCTGGACATCCTGATCGCCGCACTGGACCGCGCCGATCGCGGCGACGGCACGGAGGTGGTGCTCAGCAAGGGCCACGCCGCTGCCGCGCTCTACGCGGCGCTGCACGTGACCGGCGTGCTGGCGGAGAACCCGGCTCCCCACTACGGGCAGGCCGGCCACCCGTACACCGGCCACCCCGGGCCCAAGGTGCCGGGCGTGATCTTCCCGACCGGCAGCCTCGGTCACGGTGTGCCCTACGCCGCCGGCTGGGCGATGGCCCGCCGGCTGGCTGGACGGCCCGGCCTCGGCATCGCGATCGCGGGCGACGGCGAGCTCCAGGAGGGCCTGGTGTGGGAGACCTGCCAGGTCGCGGCGGCACGCGGGCTCGGCACGTTCGTGCTGGTCGTGGACCGCAACGGCGGCCAGAACGACGGGCTGGTCGCCGACATCTCGCCGCTGCCCCGGCTGGCCGAGCGGTTCGCCGCGTTCGGCTTCGAGACCGCCGAGGTGGACGGCCACGACCCGGCCGCGCTCGCCGAGGTCCTTGACGGTGACCGGTCCGGGGCCACCCGGCCGCTCGCGGTGGTGGCCGCCACGGTCAAGGGCAAGGGCGTTCCGGCGGTGGAGGGCAAGGCGGCGGCGCACTACGTGACCATCGACCGGGCCCGCGCCGAGAAGTGGAAGCGGGTGATCCGGTGACTGCCTCGGGGCGGGATGTCTACCGCGAGACGCTGACCGGGCTCGCCGAGACCGACGACCGCATTCTCTGCTTCGAGGCGGACCTCGGCGGGCGGCGGCACCCGTTCGCCGAACGGCATCCGGACCGCTTCTTCAACCTGGGCATCGCCGAGGCGACGATGGTCGACATGGCGGCGGGGCTCGCGGCGGCGGGCTACAAGCCGTTCCTGAGCACCTTCGCGCCGTTCGCCGCACTGCGGGCTGCCGAGAGCCTGAAGCTGACGCTGGGCTATCTGGGCGCGGGCGTCACCGTGGTCGCGCCGTACGCGGGCGTCTCCGGCGCCTGGTTCGGCACCACGCACCACTGCCTGGAGGACGTCGCGGTGCTGCGCGCCATCCCGGGCGTGGTGATCGCCGCGCCCTACGGCGAGGAGGAGATGCGGGCGGTCATCGAGTACGCCGCTGTCTCCGGCCGCCCGCACTACGTCCGCACCGGCCGCAACGCCGCCTACCGCGCGTTGCCGGGCTCGCGGGCGGGCGCGGGGGAGCGGGTGCCGCCCGTGGTCTGGGACCACCGGGCGGGAGCGGACGCGGTCTGTCTGGTGTCGGTGGGGGAGGAGGCCACCCGCATGTGTCTGGAGGCGCGGCAGCGCGAGCCGGGCCTCGGCCACGCTCACCTGTGCTATCTGGACCACGAGCACCTGACTCTGGCCGCCGCCCAACTGGCTGCCGCGCACCGGCGGTTCGTGGTGGTAGAGGAGCACCGGGCGCAGGGCGGCGCGGCCGAGGCGCTGGCCCTGCTGATGCCGGAGCGGGTGGTGACCGGGGTCAACGCGGGACGGGACTGGCCGTCGGAGGGCGGCGACCACGCCGAGGTCATGGCCCGGCTGGGACTGGACACGGCGGCGGTGATCACTGCGACGCGCTGAACACGCTTCCGGTCCCGGCGTCCGGCGTCCGGCGTCCGGCGTTCCACGTCTGCGTCCGTGGCCGATGGCCGCCGGATCGTCGCGCGGCTCATCCGGAATGGTGTCGTGCTGAAAGCTGTCCCGCGATCCGCCGGCCCCGCTCCTTTGCCCCGCCTCCGCGATCAACGCGATCCCATTCACATGGGTTTGTCGGTTGAAGGCGGAAGCCGCGCATGGGGGCCAGACGGGTATCGGCAGGATGGGACCGAGATGACAGGAAATCCTTCAGGACCGGGACGGCGACGGGCGCGCGGCGGAAAGCGTGGAACGCGGTTCTCCCGGTGCGGCTCTTCCGGTTGGGTTTCTCCGGTTCGGTTTTTTCCGGCTCGGTTATTCCGGGGGCGGTGTGCCCTCCGGCCGGAATTCCCGTCGTGTCCGCGATCGGACGGGGAGGGGACCATTCGCGGAAGCACAGAGACGCTGAGATGAGAGAGGGCGGCCTCCCCGGCTCGCCGCCGGGAGGGCCGCCCTCGGCGGCCCCGCCCTGAGCCGGGTCGCGGCGCGCGCGGGGCGAGGTCCTGGCCGAGCTCGGCGATGGCGGGACGCGGCTCCATCGTGGGCGGCCCGTGACGGGCTCGGCGAAGTTCGCCTGCGCCGGCCACAACGGGACGTGCGGACACCCCCGGACGTTCGCGGGCCCTTCGGCCGGGCGATCCGCTCCCGGGCGAGGGCCAGGTACTCCGGTGTCACAGGCTCGGCCAGGATCGTGCCGTCGGCGGCGCGTCCGGCGACCCGCAGCGACTTGTCGCCGCGCACCCCGGCGAGCACGGGCGGGACCCGATCGGGCGGGCAGCGGGCATCTCCGTCAGTCGCGGGCCTGGCCGCCCGTGGTGACCGTCGCGAGGTGCTCGGTGAGGGTGTCCACGGCCTGGAAGGTCAGGCCGAGCACCGCGACGTGCTTCCAGCGCACGATGCCGTCCGCGTCGAGGATGAACACCGAGCGGCGCAGGCCGAGTCCGGGCACGGCCACGCCGTAGGCCCGCGCCACCGCGCGGTCGGTGTCGGCGAGCAGCGGGAAGCCCAGCGAGTGCCGCCTGGCGAACCTCTCGTGACTGTCCAGCCCTTGTGGACTGATCCCCCAGACGGTGGCGTTCACCGCTTTGAAGCGGTCCAACTCCGAGGTGTAGGCGCACAGTTGCTTGGTGCACACCGGGGTGTCGTCGCCCGGGTAGAAGACCAGCACCAGCGGGGTGCCCCGGTGCCCGGGCCCGGAGAGCGTGTAATCGCCGCGCCGGGCCTCGCCATCGCCGCTCAGGACCAGGCCGGGCACGGTGAAGTCGGGGGCCTGCGAGCCGACTTCAGGGGATCGGGACATGTCGCTTCCTTGCTGCCGCCTCGCCCGAGTCGAGGCGGGCAGGCGACCGGCCGGGGAGGGGTGACGTCCGGCTCAGCGTACACGCGGCCCCGGACCCGCCGGCCCCGAGTCAACGGGGCGTCGTTCGTGGGGAGTTCGTGGACGTGCCGCTCAGACCGTGGTGCCCAGGCCGCCGTCTACGGGGATGACGGCCCCGGTCACGTAGGCGCCGGCCCGGCTGGCGAGGTAGACCGCGACGCCCGCCATGTCGTCGGGCCGCCCGATCCGCTGCAACGGCGCCGCCGCCGCGATCTCGTCGCCGAACGCGTCCAGCGTCGCGGCCATCATCTTCGACTCGAACGGGCCGGGCGCGATCGCGTTCACCGTGACGCCCTGCGGGCCCAGCTCCTTCGCCAGCACCCGGGTCAGGTGGTGCAGGCCCGCCTTGCTGGCCGCGTACGAGTAGGCGGGCAGCGGGCTGACGTGCAGGCCGTCGATGGAGCCGACGTTGATGATCCGCGCCGGGTCCTCCAGCGACCCGGCGGCCCGCAGGCGGGGCAGCAGCGCCTGGGTGAGCAGGAACGGGCTGCGCAGGTTGAGGTCCATCACCTTGTCCCAGCCGCTGACCGGGAAGCTGTCCAGCGGCGCGCCCCAGGTGGCGCCGGCGTTGTTGACCAGGATGTGCAGCGCCTCCTCCCGGCCGCCGATCTCCTCGGCGAGCCGGTGGACCTCCTCCTCGCGGGAGAGGTCGGCGGGCAGGGCGACGGCCTCGCCCGACTTGGACAGTTCGGCCACGGCCTCCTCACATGCCTCCGCCTTGCGGGAGCTGACGTAGACCTTGGCCCCGGCCTCGACCAGGCCGCGCGCGATCATCAGGCCGATGCCACGGGAGCCGCCGGTGACCAGGGCGGTCTTGCCGGCGACGGAGAAGAGCGAGCTCACGACAGGCTCCCTTGCCTGGAGGGGGTGTGTTCGGCAGTGAGGCTAGCCATGATTTAAGCATCGCTCAATAGCGGGTGGCCGTTCTCACTGCGCCGCCCCGGCGCGGGTGCCGGATTCGGACAAAGCGTCGACGCCCTGGTCCGAACCAGCGGCCCGGCGCTCATCGTCGCGCGTACTCATCTGTGACGGGCGGATCTGTGACGGGCGGATCTGTGACGGGCGGAGCGTCGGGGCCGTCCGTCGTGATCAGAGCGGCCTGACCCGGTGCGCGCGACCCCGCGGCTTGCTCGAAGCGCGCCCGCGCGCCGCACGCTGTCGCGGACGATGCGCGCTCGGTAGCGGGGAACGGCCCGGCGCCGGGGGGTGGCCGCCGTAGCCGCCGTACGGATCATGGATAGAGGGGTTGACGGCCGGCGAGCCGGTCCCGTTGCATCGATGGTTATGCGCGCTCGCACCATGCACGCCGACGAGGTGCGGACCGACCCGGCTCTGGTCCGCCGGTTGCTCGGCGCCCAGTTCACGCGATGGGCGGAGCTTCCCGTCGTCGCGGTCGACTCGGTCGGTACGTCCAACGCCATGTACCGGCTGGGCACGGACATGGTGGTGCGCCTGCCCCGGACCCCGGGGGCCGCGCGCGATGTGGAGCGGGAGCACCGGTGGTTGCCACGGCTCGCCCCGGCGCTTCCGGTGGCCGTTCCCACCCCGCTGGGCAGGGGAACGCCCGCCGGGGGCTATCCCTGGCCGTGGTCCGTCTACCGCTGGCTGGAGGGCGAGAACCCGGCCATCGGCCGCGTCCCGGATCCCGCCTCGTTCGCCCGCGACCTGGCGGCCTTCGTCACCGCGTTGCACCGGATCGATCCCGCGGACGGGCCTTCCTCCTATCGCGGCGAAGCCCTGGCCACGCGCGACGCCGCGACCCGCGCCGCCATCGAGGCGCTGCGCGGGACCGTCGACGCCGACGCGGCGACCCTTGCCTGGGACGCGGCCCTGCGCGCCCCCGCCCGGTCCGGTCCGGCCGTCTGGCTGCACGCCGATCTGCAACCCGGCAATGTGCTGATCGCCGGTGGACGGCTCAGCGCCGTCATCGACTTCGGGTGCCTGGGCCTGGGCGATCCCGCCGTGGACCTGATCGCGGCCTGGTACCTGCTGCCCGCCCACGCGCGCGGCGTCTTCCGCGCGGCCCTGGGGACCGATGACGCCACCTGGTCCCGGGGGCGCGGCTGGGCGCTGTCCATCGCGCTCATGGAGCTGCGGTACTACCGCGACACCAACCCGGCGATGGCCGCCACCGCGCGGCACGTGATCCGTGAGGTCCTCACCGGCCACCCGCGTGAGCGGTCGGGCACCATGGACCGATGAGGGCGACGGATCCGGTCCGGGGCGGAGGCACGGCGGGGGACCTCGCCGTGCTCGATGAGCGGGTGGCCGCCTGTCGGGCCTGTTCGCGGCTCGTCGCGTGGCGGGAGGAGGTCGCGCGGGTGCGGCGGCCCGCGTTCGCGTCCTGGGAGTACTGGGGGAGGCCGGTGCCCGGGTTCGGGCCCGCCGACGCGCGCATGCTCGTGATCGGGCTCGCCCCGGCGGCGCACGGCGGGAACCGCACCGGGCGGATGTTCACCGGGGACCGTTCCGGTGACGTGCTCTACGCGGCCCTGCACGCCGTCGGACTCGCCAGCCGGCCGACCGCCACCTCCCGCGACGACGGGCTGGTGCTGCGCGGGGTGCGCGTGACCTCGCCCGTGCACTGCGCGCCGCCCGCCAACAAGCCGACGCCCGCCGAGCGCGACGCGTGCCGGCCCTGGCTGCTGAACGAGCTGCGGCTGCTGCGGCCCCACCTCCGCTCCGTGGTGGTCCTCGGCGGGTTCGGCTGGCAGGCCGCGCTGCCCGCGCTGGCGGCGGCGGGGTGGGACGTGCCCCGGCCGCGCCCGGCGTTCGGGCACGGGGTCCGGGTCGACCTCGGCGGGCTGGGTCTCTTCGGGTGCTATCACGTCAGTCAGCGCAACACGTTCACCGGGCTGCTCACCCCCGACATGCTCCTCGACGTGCTCCGCGCGGCCCGGGACGCGGCCGGGCTCCCCGGCTAGTACGTCGCGCTCAGTGTCCCGACGAGCACAGTTCACCGGGCATACATTTCGATGTTCCCCACGGTGGTCCGCCGTGGGGCACAGTCGGCCTCCTGTCTCGGAACGGTGGAGCTCAACGGCATGGCGAAGGCGACAAAGGCGTTGTCCGGGCTGCTCGGCGGGCGGCGCGGGAACGCCGCGCGGCACGAGGAGCTGACGGCGCGGGCGGTGCGCGGCTGCGCCGAATATCTCGCGGGGCTGCCCGACGAACGGCTGGCCGCCGCCGTCGGCGCGCTGCTCACGGCCGGGCCGGGGGAGACGTTCGACGCGCTGCTCGCCACCGGCAACCGCGCCCTCGAAGCGGGCGGTGAGCGCGAGCTGCGGCTCGCCCTGGCCCTCGCGGACACCGCGATCGCACTCCGCGCCCGGTCGCAGGGCGCGTGGCGGCTGCGGGGGCTCACCGCCGAGGCCCTCGGCCGGAACGGGGACGCGGTCGCCGCCTACGAGCAGCACCTCGCGCTGCGGCGGGACGCGGCGGGCGGCGACGTGATCGAGCGGCGGCTGACCGCGCTGCGGGAGATCCGCGCCTGCCTGAACGGGGCGGGCCTCGCCGGGGCCTTCGCCCGGCCCGCCGCCGAGGCCGGGGCCGACTTCGCCGCCCATGTCGAGGCCGCCGTCACGAAGAGCGGCGCGGGCGACCCCGAGGTGCGGCGGCTCGTCGCGCTCTACGCGGCCTACCGGCGGCTGACCGCCGAGGGCCGGATGCCCGATCCGCTGCTCGGCGCGGGCGAACCCATCGACGTCTCCGGCTTCCGGAGCCTGATCGCCGGCCGCACCGTCTGCGTCGTCGCGCCCGGCGCCGAGCCGAGCGCCGGGCTCCACGCCTACGACCTGGTGGTGCGGTACGAGGGCGGGGAGCCGGACGGCCGCGCCGACGTGCACGCGGTGTCCGTCCGGGGCGCGACCCCGTGGGAGGGCCCGGCGTGGCGGCGTCCGGCCGGTGTCCGGCTCGTCTTCGGCGAGTCCGCCGACGCCTGGCGCAAGGCGCTGCGCCGCCGTCTGGTGCCGGGCGCGCAGCGCCACTTCGGGGACGCGACCCTGCGCCGGCCCGTGCGCGACCCGTCCCTCGTCGGGGACGGCGGCGAGGCGGACGGCGGCAGCACCGCGTTCGCCGTGATCCGGCTGCTGGACTTCCTCGACGCCAGCCCCCGTATCGACCTCTTCGGCCTCGGCCGGCCGGGCGAGCTGCGACCACGGGAGCGGGAGTGGGTCGTGGCCCACGCGAAGGACGTGAACGGCGGCACCGGGACGAGGATCGCGCTGCGATGACACAGACCGCGATGACACAGACCGCGATGACACAGACACCGGACGACAGACGAGCCGTGACCGGCAAGCGCCGCATCGCGTTCGCCTGCCACACCGATGAGGAACAGCTGCCCGGGCTGCTGACGCTGCTGCGCAGCCTGGCCCTGACCAATCCGGAGGTCTGCGAGGACTTCGTCCTCCTCCACCCCGGCCTGCCGGACGACGCCCTCGACGCCGCCCGCCGCCTCCACCCGCGCCTGCGGGAGCGGCGGGCCGACGCGCGCGGCCGGGCCGGGGTCTTCTCGCTGCCGGACTACGACACCGTCATCGCGCTGGACCCAGGCATGGTGATCCTCGGCGATATCGGTGAGCTGCTGCGGACGCGCGTCGGCGTCGGCGCGGTCCCGCAGCCGTTGCCCGCCGACGACCAGGCCAAGGGGCGGCGGGTCGTGCTGGACGACGGGCTGCTCGTCATCCAGCGTGACGCGCTCGACGAGGTGGTGCGTGCCCGCCTCCGCTCCGGTCCGCTGGACGACGCCCTGGACGGGGTGCTGGAACGGATCGACGGCCGGTACGACTTCCTGGCGAGCCGTCTGTTCGACGACACGCCCGTGCCGGACACCGCCGTGATCCTCCGCTTCGCGCACCAGCCGGAGCGGCAGCCCGGGTTCGCGCCCGCCGAGGCGGCCAGGCGCCGGTTCGAGCTGGACGACGCGGCGTTCCGCGCCGCGTACTGCGCGCTGCCCGGGGCCAAGCACCCCGATCTGCTGCTGCACTGCGCCGGGCCGCTGCTGCGCGAGCGGCCCGGCGTGGACCTGGCCCGCGCGGTCGCCGAGGTGCACCGGCAGCAGGGCCGTTACGAGGAGGCCGTCGACGTCCTCGCGCCCGTCGTCGGGACCGCCGTGGACCGGCCCCGGTGCCACCAGACCCTGGGTGTCTCGCTGATGGCGATGTCCCGCTACGACGAGGCCGAGGCGCATCTGCTGCTGGCCACCGCCGCGCCCGACCTCGCCGCCCGGGCCTTCGCGCAGCTCGCCCGCCTGGCGTGGTTGCGCGGCGCGGACGACGCCGCCCGCGCCTACGCGCGGCAGGGCCTGGACGCCGACCCCACGGACAGCACCTGCCGCGCCTGGTATGAGCGGACTGCGCGGCCGGCCGGGCACGACGGCGCGGAGGGCCGGCTCGCGCACGTCGCGCTCTTCGCCGACGGGCGCGAGAACGCGGGCGACAAGGTGCTGCCCGAGGCGGTACGGATGTGCTTCGGCCCCGACACCGGGCCGGACCGCTGGGACTCCGTCCACGTGCACCGCCTCTTCGACGAGGCCGCGCTGGAGCGGGTCAACGCCGGGCGCGGCGTCGTGGTCGGCGGCGGCGGGCTGTTCCTCCCGGACACCGCGCCCAACGGCAACAGCACCTGGCAGTGGAACGTGCCGGACGCGGTCCTCGCCCGGATCGCCGTGCCGCTGGCCGTCTTCGCGGTCGGCTACAACATCTTCGACGGGCAGACCTACCGGCGGGAGCGGTTCGCGGAGAGCCTGCGCGTCCTGGTCGAGCGCTCCGCGTTCTTCGGGCTGCGCAACCGCGGCTCCGTCGAGCGGGTCAGGGAGCTGCTGCCCGAGGCGCTGCGCGACCGGGTGCTCTACCAGCCGTGCCCGACCACGGTCACCCGGCGGCTGGTGCCCGGCTGGCGGGACCCGGAGCGGCGCGAGGACACCGTCCTGGTCAACTGCGCCTACGACCGCGCGGGCCTGCGCTTCGGCCACGACTACGGGCACTTCCTCGCCCAGATGGCCACCGCGCTGCGCGCCCTGCGCGGGCACGCCGACGTCCGGTACGCGGCGCACATGCCCACCGACGAGCGGTTCGTCCACGACCTGCGCCGCGAGCACGGGCTGACGCTGCCCGTCGAGCCGCTGTACGAGCGCGCCAACGACGAGATCCGGGAGGTCTTCCGGCGCGCGAAGCTGGTGATCGGCATGCGCGGGCACGCCGGGATGATCCCGTTCGGCTGCGGCACGCCGATCATCAGCCTGGTCTCCCACCCCAAGCTGGCGTACTTCCTGTCCGACATCGACCGCTCGGAGTGGGGCGTCGCCGTGCACGACCGCGCGCTGGCTTCCCGGCTGACCGAGCGGGCGGTGGCCATGCTGGACGACCACGCGGCGGCGGTCGCGGACGTGCGGGACCGGCAGCGGGAGCTGTGGCGGATCACCGAGGCGAACGTCGCCACCCTGCGGGGACTGTTCGGGGAGGCTCCCGGCCCGGAGTAATGAGAGAAGCGCCACGCACACGCGATCGCGGCCCTCGACGGTCTCGGCGTCGCCGTGGAGACCGTCACCGGCCCGGAAGGCACGTCATGAACCACGGACTCGTCGACATTCCCGGTGCCTACCGGCCCACCGCCCGGCAGATGGCCGAGCCCGTCCCGCCGCTGACGGCCGTCCTGTTCGACTTCGGCACCACGATCGTCCGCCTGGCCGACACCGAGACCTGGCTGCGCCGCGTCGCCGCCGCCACCGGCCGCACCGCCGTGGCCGTCCAGCCATGACTCCGGCCGGGGTCCTCGGCCTCTCCCTCCACACCTCAGTGGTGTGTGTCACAAATGGCTTAGCGGCGATGAGTTGAGGGCCATAAATGTGCTAAATCCCTTTCAACTTCGCCGCTTGCCCCGCATCGGCGCGGATGACTGGGATCGCCGAGTCGGCTGGGACCCCCGGCCCGGTGCGATGAGCCGGCACGTGGAGAGGATCCTCATGAGCACAGCGGAAGTCCGGACGGCGGAACAGGTGGTCGACACCGACCGATATCCCCTGTCCGACCCGGAAAGCGCCGAGTGGAAGTCCGTGGTTTCCCGGACCCGGCGGGAACTGCGGAGTTCGGGATGCAGCGTTCTGCCCGACTTCATTCGCCCCGTCCTTCAGGACACATTGCGGCGGGAATGCGCAGAAATCGCCCCACTCGCGCATGACGACATCGAAACGGTCAACGCCTACAACATCGACATCGCCACACCGCTCCCCAAGGACCACCCCGGCCGCCTCACCACCCTGCGCGGCAACGCCTTCGTCGCCCGCGACCGCGTCCCGGCCGGCGCCATCATCCACCGGCTCTACACCAGCGAGCCGTTCAAGCGCCTCATCGCCGACTGCTTCGAGCTGCCCGCCCTCCACGAGCTCGGCGACCCCCTGTCCGGCCTGGTCCTCAACGTGGTCAGGCCGGGTATGGAGCACCCCTGGCACTTCGACACCAACGAGTTCACGGTCAGCATGCTCACCCAGGAGCCGGAGGACGGCGGGGTCTTCGAGTACTGTCCGAACATCCGGTCGGCACGGGCGGAGAACTTCGGCGACGTCCGCGCGGTCCTCACCGGCTCCGGCGGGCACCTCGTCCGCCGCCTCAGCCTGCGCCCCGGCGACCTCCAGCTCTTCAAGGGCCGTTACGCGCTGCACCACGTCAGCACCGTGAAGGGCACCCGGGCCCGGCATTCGGCGATTTTCGCCTACAGCGAGCGCCCCGGAGTCATCGGCAGCGTCGCGCGGACCAAGCAGCTGTTCGGCCGCGTCCTTCCCGAACACATCGCGGCCGAGAAAAACGCCGTACGAGTCGACCAACTGCTGGATTAGAGAACCGATCGGCGAACGAGAAACCGCCGCCCTTCGACCCCCCACTCTCTGATCCAGGAGGAGTGCGCCCCGTGGATTTCGACGCGACCGGAAAAATACAGCTCGACCACATCTATACGCAGCCCGATCCCCGCGCCTATTTCTCGACGCTGCGGGAACTCGACTACTGCATTCCCCAGCTCGCCAAGCCCTATTTCGCGGACCTCATCGAGCGTTACCGGGAATCCCGGGGAGTGACGACCCCCACCGTCCTGGACATCGGCTCCTCCTACGGCATCAACGCGGCGCTGCTGAAATGCGACGCGACCATGGACGAGCTCTACGAGCGCTACGGCACCCCCGAGGCCGCCGAGCGCACCCGCGGCGCGCTGCTCGGCCGTGACCTGGAGCTGCTCCGCACCCGTCGACGCCCGGCATACGCCCGGTTCACGGGTCTGGACACCTCGCTCCCCGCCCTCTCCTACGCCCTGTCGGCCGGTTTCCTCGACACCACCGTGCACGCCGATCTGGAGGCGGATGAGCCCACCGACCGGCAGCGCGAACAGTTCGCCGAGGCCGATCTCGTCGTCTCCACCGGCTGCATCGGCTATGTCACCGACAAGACCGTCTCCCGGGTCCTCGGTGCCTTCGGCGAACGCAAGCCGTGGATGGCGCACTTCGTGCTGCGGATGTTCCCATTCGAGTCGATCGCCGACACCCTCGGCGAGGCGGGATACGAAACCGTTCGGCTCGAACGGGTATTCAGGCAGCGGCGGTTCGCCTCCGCCGAGGAGCACGCACTCGTCCTGGACACGCTGTCCACCGTCGGAGTGGATCCCCGGCATCTGGAAACCGACGGCTGGCTCTACGCTCAGCTCTACATCTCCCGGCCACGGGGAACGAGCGGTGGTGAGGTCTTCGACCTCGCCGCCGACGAGCGATCGACCAGGTCCCTCATACCACCCACAACGAGGCTGAAATTGAACACTAGTCAAGAGCCGTCCGCGCGCACCTTCGGCAATGAGGACAGTCTGCCGCGGGTGCCCCTGCCGACGCTGGAGGAAAGCTGTGAGCGGTTCATCGAGTGGTGCTCGCCGCTGCTGACTCCGGAGGAGCTGGCGGAGACCGAGAGCGCGGTCGCCTCGTTCCTCCAGCCGGACGGCCCCGCGCGCACCCTGCACGCCGCGCTGGAGCGGTTCGACGCCGCCGAGGGCACGCACAGCTGGCTGGACACCTTCTGGCCGTCCCGCTACCTGGGCCGCCGCGACCGCATCGCGCTCAACGCCAACTTCTTCTTCCTCTTCAAGGATTCCGACCAGGGACAGATCGACCGGGCGGCCGGCCTCATCGCGGCGGCCCTCCACTACAAGCTCCAGCTCGACGAGGAGAGCGTCCCGCCCATCGTCCAGCGCGGCCAGCCGCTGTCGATGGAGCAGAACAAGTACCTCTTCTCGGCCACCCGCATCCCCGGCGCCGAGCAGGACACCGTCCGCCTCCCCTACACGGACGAGTGGCCCGGCCCGTCGCGGGCCCGGCACATCGTGGTCTTCTTCCGGGGGAACATGTTCCGCCTGGACGTGCAGGGCCCGGACGGCACGCCCCACACGCTGGAGGACCTCGCCGCGGGACTGCGCGCCGTCGTCAAGTCCGGCGCCGAGCGCGCCGCGACGGGCACCTCGGTCGGGCACCTGACCACCAAGGCCCGCGCCGAGTGGGCGGCCAGCCGGCAGGCGCTGCTCGCCGCCGCCCCGGCCAACGCCGCCGCGCTGGACGACGTCGAGACCGCGCTGTTCTGCGTCTGCCTGGAGGACTTCGCCCCGGGGGACACCCTGGAGGCGTGCGACCACCTGCTCCACGGTGACAGCGGCAACCGGTGGTTCGACAAGGCCGTGTCCCTGATCGTCTTCGAGGACGGCCGGGCGGGCATCAACGTCGAGCACTGCGGCCTGGACGGCACCACCATCCTCAGCTTCGTGGACGCGCTGCTGGGCACGCCCGCCGAGGAGCAGTCGGAGCTCTCGGGCGCCAGGTCCCAGGGCCTGCCCGCCGTCGAGCCCATCGAGTTCGTCCTCGACGACGCGCTGCGCGCCGACGTCCAGGCCGCCGCCGACGCCTTCGCCGCCTACGGGGCCGCGACCGCGACCGCCACCGTGTCGTTCGAGGACTTCGGCCAGGCGCGGGCCAAGCAGCTGAAGATATCGCCGGACGCCTTCGTGCAGATGGCCTACCAGCTTGCCCACAAGCGGGCCAAGGGCATCACCGGCGCCACCTACGAGTCCATCGCCACCCGCCACTGGCGGCGCGGGCGCACCGAGGCCATGCGCGTGGTGACGCCCGAGGTGCTGGACTTCGTGGCCGCCATGCAGGACCCCGCGGCGGACACCGCCACCAAGCGGGCCGCGTTCCGGGCCGCCGCCGAGAAGCACGTGGCGCGCGCCAAGGAGTGCCAGGCGGGCAAGGTGCCCGAGCAGCACCTGTGGGAGCTCCAGCTCATCCAGAAGCGGCGCGGCGCCGAGCTGGGCGTCACCGAGCCGCTGCCGCTGTACGAGACGCCGGGCTGGACCGTCATGCGCGACGACTACCTGAGCACGAGCTCGGCGCCGTCCGTCAACATCCAGTACTTCGGCTTCGGTTCGACCAGCAGCAAGTGCATCGGCGTCGCCTATGTGCTGCTGCCCGACCGGTTCAACCTCTACCTGAGCACGCCGCTCACGGTGGCCGAGCAGATGTTCACCTTCGCCGAGCAGCTCCGGGAGGCCGTCCGCGAACTGCGGGAGCTGCTCGCCGGCGAGCAGGCCGGTTGACCGGCGGGCCGGTGGCCGGTGCCCCCGCGCGGGGCCACCGGCCACCGGCCGCCCGTCTCAGCCCTCGGCGGCCGGTACCGTCGGGATCGTCGTCGCCGGCGCGGTGACGTCCTCGCGGACGCGGAACGAGATACCCGCCGCGATCAGCCGCCAGGTCAGCGCGTCGCCCATGGCGGTGGCGGTGGTGACCTGCCCGGCCGTGGCGGGCAGCTCGTCGAAGGCCAGGCATAGCGCGGACTCCGCCAGCATCTTCGCGGTCTCGCCGTAGCCCGGGTCGCCCCCGGACACCTCGGTGACGATCCGCCGTCCGCCGCCCTCGCCGAGGAAGATCACCTTGAACCATGCCTTCGCCCGCTGCCGGGGCGTCGGGCCCTCGCCGGACTTCTTGCGGGCCATCAGCCACTCCCGGGCGGGCGGCACCTGGGAGAGTCCCACCAACCCCAGCGTCCCGCCCGCCAGGCCGAGCGCGACCGGCAGGGTGCGGATCGACACGTTGTGCCCGTAGGAGAACTCCGGGCCGTACCGCTCCAGCGCGCGGGCCGAACGCAGCACCACCTGGGGGTCGATGGTCGGCGCGGGCAGGGCCCAGGCGCCGACCCGCCGGTCGAACCGGGGCTTGCCGGGCAGCCCGCGCACCACGCGGCCCTCCGGCCTGCCCTCGGCCGCCCGGCGCTCGCGGGCGGACCGCGCGCTCTCCCGCAGCCGGGAGAACGCGGTGATGGCCGAGTGGTAGGTGCCCGCCGAGAAGGCGCCGGAAGCCCGGACGAAGCCCTCCACGGTCAACGGCACGCCCTCCGGCAGCCGGTTGACCGTGTAGAGCACGCCCAGGTCGTAGGGGATCGAGTCGAACCCGCAGGCGTGCACCAGGCGTGCGCCGCGGGCCACCGCCGTGGCGTGGTGGCGCAGATAGGCGCGGTCCACGAACTCCGGCTCGCCCGTGAGGTCCACGTAGTCCGTCCCGGCCGCCGCGCACGCCGCCACCAGCGCGTCGCCGTGCGTGAGGTACGGCCCGACCGTGGTGATCACGACGCGCGCGGCCTCGGCGACCGCGCGCAGCGAGGCCGGGTCCGTGACATCGGCCGTGAGCAGGTCCAACTCGGCGAGCGCCGGGTCCGTCCCGGCCAGCTCCGCGCGCACGGCGGCGAGCTTCTCCGGGTTCCGGCCCGCCAGGGCCCAGCGGGTCCCGGCGGGCGCGTGCCGCGCCAGATAGTCGGCGGTCAACGCACCGGTGAAGCCGGTGGCTCCGAACAGGACGATGTCGTACGCGCGGTCGTCAGCCATGCCGACAGATTACTGGCAAGTAAGCCGAGGAGCCCGGAGACGTTCAGGACAGATTCCGGCCCATCAGCTCCGCGAACGCGCCCGGCGCGGCGTCCTCGAAACCGCGCATGACCTTGCGGTACCGCCACTCGCCCGTCTCGTCCCGGGTGAACTCCGCGACGGTCGCCGCCGTCGCGCCGGCGACGGAAGCGAAGTCGTCCTCGCCCAGCTCGTCATAACCCTCGGCGATCCGCACCAGCGTGCGCGGCACGTCGCCGAACGTCTTGTGCCCGTCGCGCTGCTGGATCGCCACGCCCACGACGACCCGCGTGTACTCGGGGGCCAGCCGCTCGAACTCGAACGTCATCACCTCGTCGAAACCGAGGCCCTGACCGGTGTGGCTGTCCCGGCTGAGCGTTATGGTGCCGTCCGGCGAGCGGCTGTCGAAGTGCACGAGATAGGCGGGCTCGTGCGGCGCGTCCGCGCGGTATGTCGCGGCGATGATGTCGAGATCGTGCGGGGCCTCGCCCAGCGGGCTGGCATCCCACTTGAGCGACACCTGCGTCTTGCCGATCCCCTTGTTGGGACTGCTCATCGACGTCTCCTTCCGTGGAACCGGCCGCAACTGGCGGAGCCAACACCCATGTTGTCCATGGTGCCATGATCCGGATCCCTCAGGGGCACGGCACGCCCCCGCCCCCCGGTCACCGTCCGCCCCTCCCGGTCACCGCCCGCGGCCCGGAGCGTCGCCGACCGGTCAGGGCGGCAGGCGCCTGCCCAGCGGTCGGCATGGCCTGAGCCGGGAGGACGTCGCCTCCTCGCGGCGTGCCCGATGGACGCGCCCCGGGGTGATGATGCCGCGCCGGGATTTCCGGCGCGGGCGACAAAGCGCCGTGCGGCGCCGGGTGCGTGCCCGGCCCGGGGCGGCGTTGTCGCGTTGTCGCGCTACTGCGTCACGGCGTACACGAAGCTGTCGTCGTCGGCGAAGTACACCATGCCCTCCGCGACCGCGGGCGCGGGGAAGACCCAGTCCTCGGTGGCGTACGACCAGAACTGCTCGCCGGTGGAGGCGTCCAGCGCGTACAGGTGGCCGTCGGCGCTGCCGACGTACGCCGTGCTGTCCGCGATCGTCGGGGAGTTGACGGAGTCGGCGGCTGCGAACCGCCAGTTCTCCGCGCCCGACTCCGTGTCCACCGCGTAGAAGGTGGCGTCGTCACTGCCGAAGTAGACGTTTCCGTCCGCGACCGCCGGCCGTGAGGTCACCGCGTCGCCCGTCTCGAACGACCAGAGGTCGTCGCCCGAGGCGGCGTCCAGCGCGTAGAGGAAGGAGTCGCCGCTCCCGACGTAGACGACGCCGTCGCTGACCGTCGGCGACGCCGTCCAACCCCCCGTCTCGAAGGACCACAGCTCCTCCCCGCCGGCCGCGTCCACGGCGTAGAGATAGCCGTCCTCGCTGCCGACGTACACCTGTCCGTCGGAGAGGACCGGTGACGAGTCCACCACCCCGCCCGTCTCGAACGACCAGATCTCCTCGCCGGATTCCGTGTCGACGGCGTAGAGGAACGAGTCCTGACTGCCGACGTACACCGTTCCGTCCTCGACCGTGGGCGAGGAGCGCACGTAGCTGTCCGTGGCGAAGGACCAGACTTCCTCGCCGGTGTAGGCGTCGACGGCGTGGAGGAAGTTGTCGTCACTGCCGAAGTAGACGACCCCTTCGGCGACCACGGGCGTGGAGCGCACCCAGTCACCGGTCTCGAAGGACCAGACCTCCTCGCCGGTGTAGGCGTCGACGGCGTAGAAGTAGCCGTCGTCGCCGCCGAAGTAGACGATCCCCTCGGAGAACACCGGTGAGGTGCGGACGTAGCCGCCGGTCTCGAAGGACCAGACGTCCTGCCCGCCGAGAGGCGCCCCGCCGCTCGGCGGGGAGTCGCTGCCGGCGGAGGAGTCCGGGTCGCTCGCCCACGGAGTCGTGCTGAGGAGGACCGCCACGCCGACGACCGCCGCGACGCCGGCCACGGCGGCGGCCAGCCCCAGGCGTGTGCGCCTCGGGCCTCGCCCGGCCGGGGTCGGCGTCGCGGCGGTCGTCGGGGCCGGGGCCGGGGAAGCCCCCGGCACGGGGCCGGCCGGCGGCGGCGGGTACGCGGTGGCCGCCGTCCGGGTCGCCGCGCCGGGCCCGGGCGGGTCGGCCGGCCGCCGCGGGTCCAGACGGATCGTCGGGGCGGGGGTCTGGGGAGTCGCCGGCGTGGTCGGCGTGGCGGGCAGGGCCGTCGTCGCGCGCTCCCGCACGCTGTGGGCGACCGCGCCGGGCAGCCACGTCCCTCCGGCCTGGTCCAGCTCCTCGCCGGCCGCCTCCGACAGCAGGGCGAGCAGGGCCGACACGGTGGGCCGCGCCGCCGGGTCCTTGGCCAGGCAGGAGGCGACCGGCGCCCGCACCTCGGGTGCGAGGGAGGAGAGTTCGGGCTCCTCGTGGACGACGCGGTACCCCAGGGCCGGCGCCGACCCGAGGCCGAACGGTCCGCTGCCGGTGGCCGCGTAGACCAGCACCGTACCCAGCGAGAACACGTCACCGGGCGGGCCGACATGAGCGCCGGTCAGCTGCTCGGGTGACATGAAGCCGGGCGTGCCGACCACCATCCCGGTCCGGGTGAGGACACTGGCCTCGGCCGCCACCGAGATGCCGAAGTCGATGACGCGCGGGCCGTCTTCGGCGAGCAGGATGTTGGACGGCTTCAAGTCCCGGTGCACCATGCCCACGTCGTGCATGGACTCCAGCGCCTCGGCCAGCGCGGCGCCCAGCGCCAGCACATGCCGCGCCGGCCAGGGACCGTGCCCGCCGATCGCGTCGGCCAGCGACAGGCCGGGGATGTAGACGGTCGCCAGCCACGGCGGCGTCCCCAGCGGGTCGGCGTCCACCACGCCGGCCGTGTAGGCGCCGTTGATCCGGCGGGCCGCCGCGACCTCGCGCTCGAAGCGGCGCCGGAACTCGGCGTCCTCCGCCAGCTCTTCGCGCACCACCTTCACCGCGACGTTCCGCCCGCCCGGCGAACGCCCCAGATACACTCGCCCCATGCCCCCGGCCCCCAGCCGGGCCACGATCCGGTACCGGCCCACCCACCGCGGGTCACCGTCCCTCAGCGCCTCGAAGGCCGCCATCACACCCCTCACGGTCCACCGACCCCGCGCACCACGCGCCGCGCCGCAACGGACATCCTCCGGCATGCCGTCACGCCGTGTCCGGTGTTCGGGCCCACCTGTGTCCATCCGGTGACCCGCCGCCATCGACCGATGTCCTCGCCGGGACCCCCGGGGCGCGGCCTATCGCCCCGCGTCCGCCCCGCCGCCGTGGTGGACCGGGCAGCCCGGCTGTTCGGGGGTGACGTGCTCGTCCGTCGTCGTGGCCGGGGGTGGGGTCGCGGCCGGGGTGCGGCGGGTGGGGGTCAGGGCGAAGTCCTCCGGCATCAGGGTGAGGCGTTCGGAGACCTTCAGGCGATAGTCGGAGTGGTCGTGCAGGTGGTAGCGGCGCAGCAGCAGGCCGAGCACCAGGGTCGCCTCGTGCAGGGCGAACTGGCGGCCGATGCAGGCGCGTTCGCCCGTCCCGAACGGCTTGAAGACGTGGCCGGGCCTGGCCCGGACGCGCTCGGGGAGGAAACGGTCGGGGTCGAAACGCTCCGCGTCGTCGCCCCACACCGAGGGGTCGCGGTGCAGCGCGGGGACCAGGACGAGCGCCGAGGCGCCCTTGCGCATCGGGTACCGGCCGCCGAGCGTCGTGTCCTGCCGGGCGGCGCGGGTGAACGCGGGGGCGGTCGGCCACAGGCGCAGTGACTCGTCCAGCACGCGCCGCACGTAGCGCAGCTTGCTGACCTGTTCGTAGGTCGGGTCGCCGTCCGGGCCCCAGACGCGGTCCACCTCCTCCTGGGCGCGGGCCATGACCTCGGGGTGCTTGGCCAGGTAGTACAGGGCGAAGGACAGCGCGCCGGACGTCGTCTCGTGCCCGGCGACCAGGAAGGTGATCACCTGGTACCGGATGTTGAGCGGGTCGAGCCGCTCGCCGGTGCCGGGCTGGGTGGTGTTGAGCATCAGGCCGAGCAGGTCGTCGGTGTGGGTGACGCCCCGCGCGGTGCGTTCGCGGATCACGTCGTCCACGGTCGCGTTGAGGTAGTCGCGGTGGGCGAGGAAACGCCGCCGGATGGGGCGGGCGAGCGCGGGGCCGACCAGCGGCAGGGTCGCGACGCGCAGGCGCAGCACGGCGCTGAGCCCGTTGACCATGGCCGTGACGAACGGGTGCGGTTCGTCGCGCTCGAACGATCCGAAGTCGTAGCCGAATCCGGTGCTGGCGATGGTCTCCAGCGTGAGCTTGGTGGTGTCGCCGCTGACGTCGGCCGCCGTGCCGGCCTGGGCGTGGCGGTCCCAGACGTTCATCAGGCGGTGGGCCATGGCGAGCATCGTCGGGTGGTAGCGGACCATGGACTCGCGGGTGAAGGCGGGGGCCAGGATGTCGTGGGCGCGCTGCCAGTTGGGCTCGTTGCCGTACGCGGTGAACAGGCCGTCCCCGGCCACCGCGCGCAGGCTCCGCACGGCGTTGGTGACGTACTTGACGAAACGCTTCTCGTCGGCCATCTCGGTCACCAGGTCGGCGCCGGTGACGAACACGACCTCCAGGCCGAAGATCTTGCGGCGGAAGATCGGGCCCAGCTCGGCGGCCATCCGCATCGTGTCCTGCACCGGGGTGGCGAACGACGCGCCGATCACGTCGCCGAGCACCGGGAGGCGGCGCGGCGGGTGAGGGATGCGCGCGAACTCGGGCCAGCGCTCGGCCGGGGTGCGGTTGGTCGCCATGGTGGTGCTCCGATGCGGGCATTATTGAACTGGGTTCAGTAAAACTGTGCGCGCCTTGTTGAACCTGTGTCAAGTAACAGGGAGTACTCGGTAGGGGGTCGGCCTCAGGGCTTGCGGCCGACGCCGCCCGCCATCAGCCGCCGCAGCACGCTCAGCGGCTGCGCGACCGGCGCGTCCGGGCGCCACAGCGACAGCGGCACCAGGCCGGGGTCGACCAGCTCCAGGCCGGGGAAGTAGGCCCCGATCTCCGCCATCGTCCGGAACCTGCCGGTGCCCAGGAAACGCAGGAACGTCTCCTGCAACTCCCGGGCGTCCGGGCCGATGTCGCAGAAGTGGGTGACCACCAGGTGGCTGCCCGGGGGGACGGCCGACAGGTACGCCCGCACGATGCCCGCCGGGTCCTCGTCGTCGTGGAGGTGGTGCAGGATCCCGATCATCAGCACGGCCACCGGCTCGGAGAGGTCGATCAGCCGCCGCACCTGGGGCTCGGCCAGCACGCGGTCCGGCTCGCGCAGGTCGGCGGTGACGACGGCGGTCGCGTCGTTCTCCTCCAGCAGCGCGCGGCCGTGGGCCAGGACGATGGGGTCGTTGTCGACGTAGACGACGCGCGCCGTCGGCGCGTGGCGCTGGGCGACCTGGTGGGTGTTCTCCATCGTCGGCAGGCCCGCGCCGAGGTCGAGGAACTGCCGGATGCCGGCCTCGGCGGCCAGAAAGCGGACGGTCCGGCCGAGGATCGCGCGGTTCGACCAGGCCAGCTCCCCGATGCCCGGCATCGTCTTGCGCAATTGGTCGGCCACCGCGCGGTCGGCCGCGTAGTTGTCCTTGCCGCCCAGCACGGCGTCGTAGGCCCGCGCGATGCTCGGCACCGTCACGTCGACGCTCACCGCCGGGCTCTCGTCCGCCCAGCCCCCACCCTGCTCCGCCACCCGGTCCTCCGTCCCGCCCCACCTGGCGCATGCGCGGACAGGCTAGCCCCTGACCTGCGGCGGATGCGGACTATTCCCGACAAGTCACCCGGGAGAGGGGGGTGTTGCCGCCATCGGCGGTTCCTGGCCAACGATCGGGTCCCGACCGGGCGGTCCCGCGCGAACCGTGGGCTTCCCGCCCGGGAACGTTCGCGGCGGCGGTGCGGCGGCGGGGGTCGGCGTGGGGTGGGGCGCGACGAGCGGTGGTGCGAACGGGGAACTCCGGGGCGATCGGGGCGGGGGTGCGGACGGCGGCGGCTCCGGCGGGTCCGCGCCGGGCCGCCCAGGGCCGCTGGCCGGGTGCCGTTGACGCTCTGCCGTCCCATGTGCACGAGGGCGGTCGACCGACATCTCCATCACGTGTTCACGTGTGTGGCCAGAATGTGACGCCGTGTGGGTGTGTGTTCTTGTCGTGCTCCTGGCGTGTCTGGGTATCGTCCGACCCTCGGCGACATGGGAGCGAGGTGACATGGCCCACCCGGAGCTGGCACGGCGCGACACCGCACGGCGCGACTACCGGCTCTACTGGGCCGCGACGACCACCGACACGCTCGGCAGCCAGACCTCGGGCGTCGTCCTCCCGCTCTTCCTCCTCGCGACCGGCCGCTCCGCCGCGCTCGCCGGAGCCGTCGTCTCGGCGTCCCTGGTCGCCGGGCTGCTCGCCGCGCCCTTCGCCGCCGTGCTGGCCGACCGGGGCGCGCGGCGCGCGGTCATGTGGTGGTCCGCGCTGGCCGCCGCTGGCGCCATGGGCTCCATCGCCGCGCTGGCCGCCACCGGCCGGCTGCCCGTCGGATATCTGCTGGCCGCCGTGGTGGCCGAACGGATCGCCACCTCCTGCTATGCCGCCGCCGCGCGCGGCTGCGTCGCCGCCCTCGTCGCCCCGGCCGACTACCCGCACGCCGTCTCCCGCCTCCAGGCCGGCTCGCAGGGCGCCGCCGTCGCCGGACCGGTGCTCGGCGGCGCGCTCTTCACCGCCGCCCGCTGGCTGCCGTTCCTGGCGGACGCCGTCTCCTACCTGGTCACGGCCTGGTGCGTGCGCGCGATGCGGACCGATCTGGCGCCGGCCCCGAGCGGCGGCGCCGGTGCCTTCGCCGCCGACCTGCGCGAGGGGTTGCGCTTCACTTGGCGCCAGCCGCTGCTGCGCGGGGTGCTGTGGTGGACGGCGGGCCTCAACGCGGTCCTCGCCGCGCTGTACTTCGGGGCGGTGTTCTCCCTGGAACGGCACGGGGAGGGCACGGTGGCCATCGGCGTGGTCCTGGCCGTCGCCGGTGCCGCCGGGGTCGCGGGTGCCCTGCCCGCCCCCTGGCTGGCCCGGCGGGTCCCGGCCGCCCGGCTGTGCGTAGTGGTCTCCTGGGCGGTCGTCCTCGTCGCGGCCGGCCTGGCGTTCGCCACCCGGGCGTGGGTCTACGGGGCGCTGTTCGGCGTGGTGTCGCTGCTGGCCCCCACGCTCGCCGTCCTGCTCTCCGCCCGCGCCATCGCGGTGACCCCGCCGGAGTTCCAGTCCCGGGTCGGCACCGTCCTGGCCACCGCCTCCGGCGCCGCCACCACCGTCGCCCCGCTGGCGGCGGGCATCCTCGTCGCCGTGTCCGGCACGACGGCGCTGGGCCTGACCGGCGCCGGGGTGATGGCCGTGGTCGCGCTCTACGCGACGCTGACGGTCGCCCGCCATCTGACCCCGGTCGCCTCCCGGACCCCGGCGGAAGGAGCCACGTGATGCCCAGCCGCTTCCCGTTCCCGCCAGGCGCGGTCGGTCACCAGGCGGCCGGGCCGTGGGGCTTAGCGTCCCCGGTCGGTCACCAGGCGGTCGGTCACCAGGCGGCCGGGCCGTGGGGCTTACCGTCCCCGGTCGGTCACCAGGCGCCCGGGCCGGTGCCGGGGCCGGGGTCGGTCCCGGTGACGGCCGGTCGCGGTCTCCGCCCGGCCGCACGGAACGGAGCCGTCCCATGAGTTCCTCCGCCGTGCGGCCCTCCGCCCCGCTCGCCTACGTCTCGCGGCCCGTGCTGCCCGCCGCCTGCCGCCGCGCGCCCGATCTCATGGTCTACGCCGGGGACGCCGGAGGGCGGTGCGAGGTCTTCGCCTGGCATGCCGGGGCCGGGCGGGCGCGGCAGGTCACCGACCGGGCGCAGGGCACCATGCGGTGTGCCATCGATCCGGACGGCGTCATCTGGTGGTTCGCGGAGGAGGCGGACGGGACCGGGGCCTGGCGGGTGCAGGGCTTCGAGGGCGGGCCGGACACGCCCGCCTTCGCGGGGGAGATCCCGCCCGGCCGGCCCGCCGGACTGGTGCTGGCCGACAACGGCCGGGTGGCCGTCGGGCTCGGTGACGGCGACGGGCTGACCGTGCGGCTGGGCCACCGCGCCGCGCCCGTGGAGCACACCCTCACCTTCGGCGGCCACGCCACGCTGGCCGGGATGTCGCCCGCCGGGGACCTGGTGGCCGTGGCCCGGGCCGCCGGTTCGCCGCACGCCGTCACCGTGCTCACCGCTGACGGGGAGACCGTCGCCCGGCTGTCCGGGGAGCGCGGTCGGGTGTGGGCGCTGGGGTTCGCGCCCGGCGCGCCCGGCGCCGAACTGCTGCTCGTCGAGGAGCACCGGGACCGTTACCGCCTGGTCACCTGGACCCCGGAGCGCGGGGCGCACCGCCACGCCTGGTGCGACTTCGACACCGAGATCACCGCGCACTGGTTCCCCGAGGGCCGCCGCGTGCTGATCCGCCAGGAGCGGCACGGCCGCAGCCGACTGGCCGTGGCCGACCTCGCGCGCCACGCCCTCACCCCGCTGTCCGTCCCCGAGGGCA
Source organism: Streptomyces sp. NBC_01803 (assembly GCF_035917415.1). Lineage (NCBI taxonomy): Bacteria > Bacillati > Actinomycetota > Actinomycetes > Kitasatosporales > Streptomycetaceae > Streptomyces > Streptomyces sp. NBC_01803. The sequence goes on along the minus strand of NZ_CP109073.1, from coordinate 527,796 downwards.
CCGTCCAGGACGCGGTCGCCCGCGCGGACGGCGCCATCCACTGCCTCTGGACCGACACCCGCACCCCCGCCCGGGTGATCTCCGTCGGTGGCCCCGCCCCCCGGCTGCCGGCGCCGCCCCCCAGCCCGCCGCCGCTGACCGCCGACACCAGCGATCTGTGGACCCCGGGCCCGGACGGTCCCGTGCACACCCTGCTCGCCGTGCCGCCCGGCCGGACCGCGCCCGGCCCGGTGGTCTTCCTCGTGCACGGCGGTCCCGCCCACCACGACCGCGACGCCTACCACCCGGCCGTCCACTCGCTGATCGCCTCCGGGCTGGCCGTCGCCCGCGTCAACTACCGCGGCTCCACCGGCTACGGCCCGCGCTGGCGCTCCGCCTACGGCGAGGGCGTCGGGCTCACTCAGGCCGCCGACCTGGCCGCCGTGCGCCGGGACCTCGTGGCGCGGGGCATCGCCCGCCCCGGCGCGGTCGGCCTGTGGGGCACCTCCTGGGGCGGCTACCTGGTGCTGCTCGCCCTCGGCCTCCAGCCGGAGCTGTGGCGGGCCGGCGTCGCGGTCAAGCCGATCGCCGACTACGCCGCCGCGTACGCGCAGGGCACCCCGGCCCTGCGGGCGCTGGACGCCGGGCTGTTCGGCGGCACGCCCGACGAGGTGCCGGAGCGCTACGCGCGTTCCTCGCCGATCGGCTACGCCGACCGGGTCCGCGCGCCGCTGCTCGTGGTGGCCGCCACCCGGGACCCCAAGTGCCCGCCGGCCCAGGTGCACAGCTACCTGGCCGCCCTCCGCCGGGCCGACGCGCCCTGCGAGGAGCTGTGGCTCGACTCGGGACACGACGGCCTCGACGGGGCCGACCACGTCCTGATGCTGCGGCGAAGCCTCTACTTCCTGGCCCGGGAGCTGCGCTCCCCCCGGGCCCGGAGACCCAGCCCCCGAGACCCGGAGAGGAGGTAACGGCCATGGAGAAGGACGTAATCCAGAACAACCCGCTGGAGGACGACGCGGAAGGTCGTGGCGACTGGACCGTGACGGTCAGCATCGTGATCCCGTTCGTCACGCCCGAGGACGACGACGCCGAGATCTGATCCGCCCGACGTCCGGCCCGGGTGCCCACGGGCAGCCGGGCCGGACCCCGCCTCCGGAACCCGAGCCGGACCCGAGCCGGACCCCAGCAGGACACCAGAAGGGAACAGCCGTGCGCGTGCTTCTGATCAACATGCCCTGGTCGCCGATCGACCTCCCGTCCCTGGCCCTGGGCATCCTCAAGCGCAGCGTGAACGAGAAGACGCCCGGCGCGAACGCGGAGGTGCTGCACGGCAATCTCGACTACTACGACTGGCTCACCGGGCGGCCCGAGTTCGCCGACTTCACCGCCCGCGACTACGGTTACTACGCGCTGGCCTCCTACTTCCTCGGCTGCGGCGACTGGGTGTTCTCCTCCGCCCTTTACGACGACCCCGAGTGGCGGGTGCCGGAGTTCACCGAGTCGATGACCCGGCTGCTGGACGAGAAGCGGCTCGCCGTCACCCTCGAACTGCACCGGACCGCCGGGGAGTTCGTCCAGGAGCTGGCCGAACGGGTGGTGGCCGCCAAGCCGGACGTCGTCGGCCTCACCTCCACCTTCCAGCAGAACACCGCCGCCCTCGCCCTCGCCAAGCACGTCAAGCGGCTGGCGCCGGAGATCGTCACCGTGCTGGGCGGCGCCAACTGCGACAGCGAGCAGGGCGCGGCCGTCCACCGCAACTTCCCCTTCGTCGACTACGTCGTGCGCGGCGAGGGCGAGGTCGCCCTGCCCCAGCTGCTGAACGGCATCCGCGACGGCTCCGACCTGTCGGGGATCGCCGGCCTGTGCCGGCGGGAGGGCGAGCGCTCCGTCGCCAACCCGATGAGCACCGCCCCGCTGCCGCCCGCCGCGATCCTCGCCCCGGACTACTCCGGCTACCTCGACCGCCTCGCGGCCTCCCGCGCCCGGACCATGGTCGAACCCAAGCTGGTGGTTGAGGGCGCGCGCGGCTGCTGGTGGGGGGAGAAGCACCACTGCACGTTCTGCGGGCTCAACGGCTCGTTCATGCAGTTCCGCAGCAAGTCCCCGGACGCCTTCTTCGACGAGATCGTCGGCATGGCCCGCGAACACCGGGTGCTGGACATCTACATCGTCGACAACATCCTCGACATGGGGTACGTCACGACGCTGCTGCCCCGCCTCGTCGAGACCGGCTACGACCTGCGGATGCACGTCGAGATCAAGGCCAACATGCGCCGCGATCAGCTCCAACTCCTCGCCGACGCCGGGCTGGTGTTCGTCCAGCCGGGCATCGAGAGCCTCAACACCCGGGTGCTCGGGCTGATGGACAAGGGCGTCAGCGGCTGCCAGAACGTGCGGATGCTGCGCGACGGCGCGAGCGCCGGCCTGACCATCTCCTGGAACTACCTGCACGGCTTCCCCGAGGAGCGGGACAGTGACTACGACCCGGTGATCGCCCAACTCCCGGTCCTGGAACACCTCAACCCGCCGTCCGACCAGTCCGCACGGATCGCCATCGAACGCTTCAGCCCCTACTTCAACCGCCCCGAACTGGGCTTCGCCGAGCTGCGAGCGGACAAGCCGTACTGGCTGACGTACGACCTGCCGGGCGAGGAACTGTACGACCTGGCCTACATCTTCGCCGCCCCGCCGCGCGGCGTGGGCAAGGCCACCGCGAAGCGGCTCAACGAGGCGCTGCGCGCCTGGATGGACGCCTATCCGACCAGCCGCCTCGTGCAGCACGACCTGGGCGACCGTGTGGTGCTGCTCAACCGCCGCCGCCTCTTCGACTGGACGCGGCTGGTCGTGGACGACCCGCTGGAGGTGGCCGCGTTCCGGCTGCTCGCCCAGCCCCGTTCGGCCGCCGCGCTGGTCCGCAAGCTGACCGAGCGGCTTCCGGGGGCGGACGCCGGGGCCGCCGTGCCCGCGCTGCTGGAGCGCTGGTGCGAGTTGGGCGTGCTCTTCACGGACGGCGGTCAGTACGTGCACGTCGTCGCGTCCGCCGTCAACGACGAGATGCTGCGCCTGGGCTTCATGCGGAACGTGGTCAGCGGCACGGTCGACGCCCCGGCGCCCGCCCCGGCCTGACCCGCCCGGCACACCCCGATCATCCGCCGCGACCCCGGAACCCCGGAAGGAGCGACCGTGAACAGCCTGCCGTACGCCCCCGCGCCCGCCGTCACCGCCGCCGCGTCACCCCTGACCCTGCGGGCCTGGCGCGACTACGACGCCCACACCCTCGACGTCCCCGACATGTACCTGGGGGAGGTGGAGGTGAGCGGCCCGCCGGCCAGTGCCGTCGACCGGCTGTGGGAGCTGGGCGCCCGGCGCGTCGAGATCCCCGGCCGGATCGACCTGGCCGACCCCGCCGACGCGGCCCGCACGGTCTACCTGCTGAGCCTGATCCGGGACCTGACGGCCCAGGCGGTCTTCACGCAGTGGCGGCTCACGCTCCCGGCCGCCGGCGAGCCGGAGTGGACGCTGTTCAGCCACCTCCAGCCACCCGCCGTCCTCGTCGGGCTCCCGGACGGCGAGGAGGTCCTGAAGCGGTGGCGCGATGGGCACTTCGTCGGCAAGTGCCTGTGGCGCCGCGGCCCCGGCTTCTTCCAGCTCCGGGACCGCCGCTGGGGCGACCTGCGCCGGTTCACCGTCACCGACGACGCCTACCTGCGGGCCATCGACACGCTCGTCCCGGGCGCGACGGCGGACGCCGTGCCCGCGCCGGTCCTGGCCGCTTTCGAGGCGGAACGGCTGGTGCACCGGATCGGGGACTGGGTGTGCTGGCTGCCCTACTCCAATCGCAGGTGGGCGCAGTCGGCCATGCTGATCTGAAGCCTCCGGCCCGCGTGTACTCTCCGTGGATGACGGGGAGTTGACCACCGCCCGAGCGTGTTCGGGCGGTGTTGTCCGAGCTGTGTCCCCGTCGCGGAACCCCTGGCCAACAGGGGCACGGGGAAACACAGTAGGACAACGGAGACCACATATGTCCATCGGGATGAAGAGATCCCAACTCGCCCTGGGTGCTGCCGCCCTGGGGCTCGTCGCCACCGCGCTGGCGCCGGCCGCCGCCACCGCCGGATCGGCCGCGCCGGGCGCGAAGGAGGAGACGTCGGGCCTCAAGCAGGTGCTGTTCCGGGACGACTACGACAACGGCTTCCTCACCGGCCAGGGCGGCAACTGGCTGGTGACGGGGGACGAGCAGTGGCCGGCCGGCGACGCCGTGCCGACCACGTCGGGAGGCGTGCTGAACGTGGCGCCCGCCGGTACGAATCCGGCCACGGGTGACCCGGCGTTCGCCCGGACGTACGAGCAGCAGGCGGACGGCAGTTCGCTGGACCACATGAAGTGGCTGGCGTTCCCGCAGCGGTTCACCAGCACGGGCCAACTCGGGTTCGACATACCGGACACAGGCTCCATAAGCTGCGAACACCGCCTGTCCGGCGAGACGTTCGGCACCGAGAACCACCCGTTCGGCGACGCCGTCACCGACCCGGAGTCCGACCTGCGGCTCGCCTCCGTCGGCATGGTCAGCGGCGACGTGCAGAGCAACGCCATCGCCGACTTCTGGGTGACCAACTCGACCATCTACGCCATGTACGAGCGGCTGCCGAGCCCCGGCGCCACGTACGCCTCCTACACCTACGCCGTCCCGGTCGCCGACCGCACCCCGGGCCGCGCGCACGACCTGGAGATCCGCTACGACCAGGGCGGCCGGCGCGTCACCTGGTTCGTGGACGGCCGCCAGAAGCTCCAGACCGACCGGATCGGCACCCGCGCCTTCGACCGCCGTTTCCTGATGCTCGACCACGGCGGTGCCGAGGAGCGGCTGACGCTGAACCAGGTGACCTGCGGACTCGCGCTGGCCACCATCCTGGACGGCGCGCTTCCCGGCTCCCGCGGCGGTGACGGCCTGGTGCGGCTGGAGAACACCCCCGACTTCTACTTCGACCCCCGGCGCGGGGCGCCCACCCCGCAGGCGTTCGAGGACCCGGCGAGCCTGCCGGAGAGCCGGCTCTGGGGCCAGGGCGCGGAGATGAACGTGGCCTGGACCCAGGTGGTGCTCCGGCGCTGAGCCCGCCCGAGGCCGCGGGGCCGCCCGGCACACCGGCCGGGCGGCCCCGCCGCCGGGGGCGCCCGCGCGGCGGTACGGTCGCCGGGTGCGTCTGCTGCTCCTGTCCGACACCCACCTGCCCAAGCGCGCCCAGAGCCTCCCGGCGGAGCTGCTGGCGCGGGTCGCGGACGCCGACGTGGTCGTCCACGCCGGGGACTGGGTGGATGTCGCCACGCTGGACCTGCTCCAGGAGCGCTCGCGGCGGCTGATCGGCGTGTACGGCAACAACGACGGCCCCGCGCTGCGCGCCCGGCTGCCCGAGGTGGCCCGCGCGGAGCTGGGCGGGCTGCGGTTCGGCGTGGTGCACGAGACCGGGCCGGCCCAGGGGCGCGAACGCCGGTGCGCCCGGCGGTTCCCCGATCTCGACGTGCTGGTCTTCGGCCACAGTCACATCCCGTGGGACACCACCGCCCCCGGCGGACTCCGGCTGCTGAACCCGGGCTCGCCCACCGACCGGCGCCGCCAGCCGCACCACACGTACATGACCATCGTGATCTCCGAAGTCCGGTCACTCACTGTGGAGTTGCACCGCCTCGCAGCCCCCCGCTGAACGCGGCCGGATCCCACCCCACCCCCTTGACGGAAGAGAAACACGGGCGCAACATCTGGGAACGTCCCGGCGACTGGAAACGTTTACAGCGCCCGGGTCCGAGGTGCGGAGGGGGAAACGGGCATGCCGAATGGTGTACAACCCACCATTGTTTCGATCGCCGCGCAGGCGGGCGTCTCCATCGCGTCGGTCTCCCGCGTGCTCAACGGTCAGGGCGGGCGCCACGACACGGTCCAGCGCGTACGCCGCGCCGCCGCCGAACTCGGCTACGTGCCCAACGCGGTCGCCCGTTCCCTCAAGGACGGCCGGACCCGCCAACTGACGTTCGCCATGCCGGACATCGGCAACCCGGTCTACGTGGCGATGGTCCGCGCGATCCAGACCGTCACCAAGGCCGCCGGCTACCGGCTGCTGCTGCACTCGACCGACGCCGTGGCCGAGGACGAACTCGCGGTGCTGCGCAGCCTCGGCGACCGCACCAGCGACGGCTTGATCATCTGCCCCATCCGTATCAGCGACGCCCATATCGAGGCCCTGACCACGGCCGCCGGACCGGTGGTCGTCATCGGCTCGCTCCCCGACGACGTGCCCGTGGACAGCGTGCGCGCCGATTCCGTCGCGGGCGCCGCCATCGCCGTGCGGCACCTGACCGACACCGGCCGGCGCCGCATCGGCTTCGTCAACGGCCCCTCCGACACGGTCCCCGGCGGCAACCGCGACCAGGGATATCGCGCGGCGCTCACCGACCGGGGCCTGCCCTACGACGAGGCGCTCGTCGTGCACACCGCCTTCGACATCGACTCCGGCGCGGCGGCCGTCGAACGGCTCCTGCCCGCCCGCCCCGACGCGCTGTTCTGCGCCAACGACCAGCTCGCGCTGGGCGTCGCCCACGCCCTCCTCGCCCGTGGCCTGCGGGTGCCCGGGGACATCGCCGTCGTCGGCATGGACGACAGCGCGCTCGCCCGCGCCGCCTGGCCGCCGCTCACCAGCGTCGACCTCGGCTCGTCCGAACGCGGGCGACTCGCCGCCGAGTTGCTGCTCGACCGGCTCCGTCTCCAGGGCCCCGACACCGGCCGCGACCCGGCAGCGCCCCCGCCGCCGTCCCGCACCGCCACCGTGCCGCCCCGCACCACCACCGTGCCGCCCCGCCTCGTCGTCCGCGCCTCCACCACGCCGGCCGACGCCGCGCCCGCCGACTCCGCGCCGGCGAACTCCGCGCCGGCCGACTCCACAGACACGAGGACCGCATGAGCCCCACCGCCTCCCGGGCCGGCGCCGACCCGGAACCAGCCGGCGCGGTGCCGCCACCCGCCCCGGGCGGCACCGGGTCACGGGACCGAGCCCGGGGCGCGATGCTCGGCCTCGCCGTCGGCGACGCCCTCGGCGCCCCCGCCGAGAACCTCAAGCCCTCGCAGATCAGGGAGCGTTGGGGCCGCATCGAGGGCTTCGTGACGGACGACCCGGCCGGCACGGACGACACCGAGTACGCCATCTTCTCCGGCCTGCTGCTCGCCGCGCACGGCTCGGCCCTCACCGTCGCCCACGTCGAGTCGGCGTGGCACGAGTGGATCGCGGACCGGGACGAAGGTCCGTTCCGGGGCGCCGGGTTCAGCGAGCGCGGCACCCTGGAGAACCTGCGCCGGGGGCTCGCCGCCCCCATCTCCGCCCAGCACCGGCACGCCTGGAGCGACGGACTGGCCATGCGCGCGGCGCCGTTCGGCGTCTACGCGGCCGGGCGGCCTGCCGAGGCGGCCCGGCTGGTGTCCATCGACGGCACGGTCTCCCACGACGGGGAGGGCATCCACGGCGGCCGGGCGGTGGCCGCCGGGGTCGCGGCGGCCATGACGGGCCACGACCCCGACGCGGTGGTGCTCGCCGCGCTCTCCGTCGTCCCGGACGACTCCTGGACCGCCCGCTCCCTGCACCGCGCGGTGGCCGCCGCCCGCCGCGCCCGCCGCGACCCGGCCGCGACCCAGCTCGCTACCGAACGGGCCGTCAGATCCGCGACGGTCATCGGCGGTTACCCGTGGACCGACCTGGCGCCCGAGGCGGTCGGGCTCGCCTTCGGCGCGTTCGCCGCCGCCCGGGGAGAGTTCGCCGAGGCGGTCGCCATGGCCGTCAACATGGGCCGCGACGCGGACACCACCGCCGCCGTGGCCGGCGCCCTGGCGGGCGCGCTGCGCGGCGAGGGCGCGATCCCCGCCGACTGGGCCAAGGCGATCGGCCCGGTGCGCGGCAGCTGCCTGCCGTCCATGACCGGCCGCCACGTCCTGGACATCGCGGACCTGCTCACTCCGCCCCCCGACGGTCGCGAACGGGCCGCCGCGTGACCGCCCGCCCGGCCGAGGCCGCCCTCGGCGGACCGGCCGCCGGGGACGACCCGCGGCGGATCGAGGGACTGCTGCTCGGCATCGCCGCCGGGGACGCCGCCGGCTGGCCCGCCGGACGGCACCGCGCCGCCCGCATGCCCGGCTGGACGCGGCGGCTGACCCGCGAGCTCGACACGTTCGCCGAGCTGAACGCGACCACCACCCTGCCCGTGCCCATAGCGCTCAACCAGCCACCCGAGCCGCTGCGCCTCGGCCCCTCGGACGACGCCGAATGGGCCGCGTTCACCGCCCTGTCCGTGCTCTCCGCGACCGGCCCCGGCGCCGGCCCGGTACGCGCCGCGCTGGCCCTGGCCTGGACCGCGCTCGCCGACGAGATCGCGGCGGCGGCGCACCGCGCCACCGAGATCGAGTCCGCGAAGATGCCGCTGCGCGCCCGGATCTCGGTTCGGGCCGGGCTCGGCAACCTGGCCGCCGGGCTGCGGCCCCCGGCGACCGGGCACGACAACCCGCACTACTTCGACGACGCGGCCTGCGTGCGGGCGGCCGTGCTCGCCGTCGTACACCCCGGCGACCCCGAACGGGCCGCCCGGCTCGCGGAGTTCGACGCCCGCTACACCCAGGACGGCGATGGCGTGCACGGCGCCCGGGCGATGGCGGCGGCGGTCGCCGCCGCGCTCGGCGGCGCGCCCGTCGACGCCTGCGTGGATGTGGCGCTGCGCCAGCTCCCCGAACACACCGAGATCCGGCGCAACGCGCTGCGCGCCGTCGAGCTGGGCCGGGCGGCCGTGGCCGCCCGCCCCGGCCTGCCGGGCAACGCCTTCGCCCTGGTCCCGGTGCTGGAACACGAGATCGTCGACCACGTCTACAGCTACGGCATCGCCGCGGCCGAGACCGTTCCCGTCGCCCTCGCGGTCGCCACCGCCGCCGCGGGCGCCGTCAGCGAGGCGGTGCCCGCCGCGGCCTGCCTCTCCCGGGTCGCGGACTCCGCGCCGGCCCTGGCGGGCGCCCTGACCGGAGTGCTCGGCGGCGCCGGCGCGCTGCCGGACACCTGGCGCGACGCCTGCCGCACCCTGGCGGGCTGCGCGCTGCCCCGGCTGGCCGGTACCGACCTCGTCGAGATCGCGGAACGGCTCGCCCGGATCACCCTCAGCACCTCCCCGGAAGGAACCGTCGCATGACTCCGTCCGACACCCGGCCGACCACGCGGCCCACGACCCCGTTCCCCACCCTGGAAGACCGCACCACCGGCGCCCTCGTCGGGGCCGCCGTCGGCGACGCCCTCGGCGGCGCCGTCGAGGGCTGGGCACCCGCGGCCATCGCCGAGCGGCACGGCGGGCGCGTGCGGGGCATCGTCGAGCCGTTCCACCGCGAGGACTGGCGCACCGCGCGCCCCATCGCGCCGTACCACAAGGGCGACGGACACGTCACCGACGACACCCTGATGACGCACGCCCTGGTCCGGGTCTACGAGAAGGTGCGCGATCACCTCGACGCCTACGCGGTGGCCGACCACCTGGTCCCCGACCTCATCGGCACCCCGCGCTGGATTCCCGAACTGGAGGCGGAGGCCCTGCTGTTGCAGCGGGTCTTCCTGGCCGAGAAATGGCTCGTGGCACGGATCCACTACGGCCACGTGGACCCGCGCGAGGCGGGCGTGGGCAACATCGTCAACTGCGGCGCCGCGATGTATATGGCGCCGGTCGGCGCGGTCAACGCCGGGAATCCGCACGGTGCCTACGCCGAGGCGCTGGACATCGCCGGGGCCCATCAGTCGAGTTACGGACGCGAGGCGGCGGGCGTCTTCGCCGCGGCCGTCGCCTCGGCCTTCGGGCCGCACGCCACCCCCGAGTCGGTCGTCGACGAGGCGCTGGCCCTGGCCAAGGACGGCACCCGCGCCGCGATCGAGGCCGTCTGTGAAACGGCGTCCCGCTACGACGACTTCGAGGAGGCGCTGACCCCGCTGCGGGAGGCCGTCGCGCCCTTCGACACGGTCGGCCCCGACTACCGCAGGCCCTCCCTCGGTGCCCGCCGCCCCTCCCGCCTGCACGCCATCGAGGAGCTGCCGATCGCGCTCGGCATGCTCCTGGTCGGCCGCGGTGACTTCCGCCGCACCGTGCTCGGCTCGGTCAACTACGGCCGGGACTGCGACTCGATCGCCACCATGAGCGGCGCGCTCGCGGGCGCGCTGGGCGGCGAGGGCGCCGTGCCGAAGGAGTGGAGTACCGAGATCGCGCGGGCCAGCAGGCTCGATCTGCACGCCCCGGCGGCGGCGCTGGCGGCGGTCGCCCGCGAGATGTTCGCCCGCGACGTCGAGCGGCGCCGCGCGCACGAGGCGCTGTTCGGCGCGATCACGGGCGCCTGATGCCGGCCCCCGCCGCCTCCGCCCCCGCTCCCGCCGGACTGCGGCTGACCTGGGTGCAGCCCGAGGACCTGATCGGGCACGAGCTGCGCCAGGCCGCGCAGGACGGCCGCGACGCCGTCGAGGTCGCCGCGATCGCGCGGCGCTGGCGGGCGGCGGGGGGCCACCCCGCCCCCGGGCGGGCCGGCGCCTCGCCTGGCCCGGCCGATCCGGCGCTGCGCTCGCTCGCCGAATGCCTGCTGGACGAACTGGCGACTCTGCCCTCGCTGTTGGCGGAACGGGAGCCGACCGCGCTGGCCGAGATCCGCGTCGCCTGCCCCGACTGGCCCGCGCCGCGCCGGACCTCGGCGTCCCTCGCCCGGCTGCACGCCGGCTGGCTGGGCCGCGCGGCCGGCTGCGTGCTCGGCAAGCCCGTCGAGAAGCTGCCCCTGGCCGGCATCCGCGCCCTGGCCCGCGCGACCGGCAACTGGCCGCTGAACACCTGGTTCACCGCGATCGGCCTGCCCCCCGGTCTGGCCGCCGCCCACCCCTGGAACCGCCGCTCCGCCCCGACCTCCCTCGCCGAGAACATCGCCGGTACCCCCGAGGACGACGACCTCAACTTCCCGCTCCTCGGCCTGCTCCTGCTCCGCCGCCACGGCCACGCCTTCACCACCGCCGACGTCGCCGCCCTCTGGCTGGACGAACTCCCCGCCGGCCGCACGTTCACCGCCGAACGTGTCGCCTACCGCAACCTGCTGGCCGGGGTCGAACCACCGGACACCGCCACCCACCGCAACCCGTTCCGTGAGTGGATCGGCGCCCTGATCCGCGCCGACGTCTACGGCTGGACCCACCCCGGCGACCCGGCCGCCGCCGCCGAACTCGCCCACCGCGACGCCGTGCTGACCCACACCGCCAACGGCGTGTACGGCGCGATGTTCGCCGCCGCCGTCATCGCCGAGGCGGCGGGCGGCCGTTCGGACGTGCACGGCTGCCTGCGCGCCGGGCTCGCCGTCGTCCCCACCGTCTCCCGCCTCGCCCACGCCGTCCGCTTCGGCATCGCCACCGCCCGCGCCGCCGAGCCGACCGCCTTCGGCTTCGACTCCGTCGCCGACCGGCTGCACGCCCGCTTCGGCGACCACCACTGGGTGCACGTCCTGCCCAACGCCGCGCTGCTCGCCGCCGCCCTCACCCACGCCGACGGCGACTTCACCGCCACCATCTGCCGTGCGGTGTCCGGTGGTTGGGACACCGACTCGAACGGCGCCACGGCCGGCTCGGTGGCCGGTCTGCTCGCCGGGACCCCCGAGGCCCTGCCCGCCCGCTGGACCGAGCCCCTCGCCAACCGGCTGTCGACCACCGTCGCCGGCTTCGACGGCATCGGCTTCGACGCCCTGGCCGCACTCACCCTGGAGGCATCCGCATGACCCGCCGCGCGACGGCCGTCACGGTCCTCGGCTCCACCAACATGGATCTCGTCGCCTACACGGCCACCGCCCCGCGCCGGGGCGAGACGGTGATGGGCCGCGAGTTCCGCACGGTGCCCGGCGGCAAGGGCACCAACCAGGCGATCGCCGCCGCCCGCACGGGCGGCCGGGTCGCCATGATCGGCGCGGTCGGTGACGACGACTTCGGGCCGCGCCTGCGCGCCGCGCTGGCCGGCTCCGGCGTCGACACCGCCGCCCTGCGCACCGCCCGGGGCCCCAGCGGCACCGCCCACATCGTCGTGGACGACGACGGCGGCAACGCGATCGTCGTCGTCCCCGGCGCCAACGCCACCGTCACCGCCCTCACGCCGGCCGACGAGAAGCGCGTCGCCGCCGCCGACGCCCTGCTGTTGCAGCTCGAACTGCCCATGGCCGGCGTCCTGGCCGGCGCCCGCGCCGCCCGCGCCCACGGTGTCCGCACCGTGCTGACCCCCGCCCCCGCCCAGCCGCTCCCCGACGAACTCCTCGCGCTCACCGACTTGTTGGTCCCCAACGAGCACGAGGCCGCCGCCCTCACCGGCGAAGCCGATCCGCTCCGCGCCGCCCGCGTGCTGCTGGCCGCCGTCCCCGAGGTCGTCATCACCCTCGGTGCGGCGGGCAGCCTGTACGTCGCGCGCGGCGCCGAGCCCGTGACCGTGCCCGCCGTCGCGGTGCGCGCCGTGGACACCACGGCGGCCGGGGACACGTTCGTCGGCGCGCTCACGGTGGCACACGGGGAGGGGCGCCCGATGCCCGAGGCGATGGCTTGGGCGGCGACCGCCGCCGCCCTCGCGGTACAGCGCCCCGGCGCCTCGTCCTCGATGCCCACCCGCGACGAGATCGACGCCCAGCACACCGACCACGCACCGGAGCCACGGTGAGCGCCGCCGGGCCGCCGGGCCGCCGGGTCGGCTGGAGAAGCGATCAGGGGGGCAGGGTGAGCGTCGGGTGTCGGGCCGCTGGGGGAGAGGTGGCCGGTGGTGGTCGGTTTCGCCCGGCGGCCGGAGAAGCGATCAAGGAGGCAGGGTGAGCGTCGGGTGTCGGGCCGCTGGGGGAGAGGTGGCCGGTGGTGGTCGGTTTCGCCCGGCGGCCGGAGAAGCGATCAAGGAGGCAGCGTGAACGAGTCCGTACCCGCACCCGATTCCGTCCCGGAGTCCGGTCCGGCGGCCCTGGCGGGGCTGCGGGTCATCGATCTGGCGACGCTCTTCGCCGGGCCGCTCGCGGCCACCATGCTCGGCGACTTCGGCGCCGACGTGATCAAGGTGGAGCACCCACGCCGGCCCGATCCGTCCCGGGGTCACGGCCCCGGCAAGGACGGCGTCGGTCTGTGGTGGAAGCTGCTCGGCCGCAACAAGAGGACCGTCACCCTCGATCTGTCCACACCCGGCGGCCGTGACGTCCTGCTCATGATGGCCGCCGAAGCGGATGTGATCATCGAGAACTTCCGGCCCGGCACCCTGGAGAAGTGGCACCTGGGCTGGGCCGAGCTCGCCGCCGTCAACCCGCGCCTGGTCCTGGCCCGCGTCACCGGTTTCGGCCAGCTCGGCCCCTACGCCAGGCGCCCCGGCTTCGGCACGCTCGCCGAGGCGATGAGCGGCTTCGCCGCCATCACCGGCGAGCCGGACGGCCCGCCGACCCTGCCGCCGTTCGGCCTGGCCGACTCGATCGCCGCCCTCACCACGGCCTACGCCGTGATGGCCGCGCTCGCCGGCCGGGACCGCACCGGGTACGGCCAGGTGGTCGACATGGCGATCATCGAGCCGATACTCACCGTGCTGGGTCCGCAGCCCATCTGGTACGACCAGCTCGGCTATGTCCAGCCCCGCACCGGCAACCGTTCCGCCAACAACGCCCCGCGCAACACCTACCGCACCGCCGACGACCGCTGGGTCGCCGTCTCCACCTCCGCCCAGTCGGTCGCGGAGCGCGTGATGCGGCTGGTCGGCCGCCCCGAGCTGATCGAACGCGCGTGGTTCGCGACGGGTGCCGGCCGTGCCGGGCACGCCGACGAGCTGGACGAGGCGGTCGGCTCCTGGATCGGGCGCCACGACCGCGACGCGGTCCTCGCCGCCTTCGAGGCGGCCGAGGCGGCGATCGCCCCGGTCTACGACATCCGCGACGTGATGGCCGACGAGCAGTACCGCGCGCTCGGCTCGATCACCGAGCTCAAGGACGAGGAGCTGGGCACGGTGAAGATGCAGAACGTCCTCTTCCGCCTCTCCGAGACGCCCGGCGCCATCAAATGGGCCGGCCGCCCGCACGGCGCCGACACCGACGCCGTCCTCGCCGGACTCGGCCTGAGCGCCGGGGAGATCGCGGCCCTGCGGGCGGAGGGCGCGTTGTGAACGCCGCCCCGGCCCCGCTGACCTGGCTCTACGCCCCCGGTGACCGCCCGGACGTGGTGCTCAAGGCGCTTGGCTCCGGCGCCGACGTGGTCGTGGTCGACCTGGAGGACGCGGTCGCCCCCGACCGCAAGCGGTACGCGCTCGACGCCACCGCCGAGCTGCTGGCCCGGCCGCGCCGCGGCGTGCCGGTGCACGTCCGCGTCAACGCGCTGGACGGGCCGCTCGCGATGCACGAGGTGCGCCGGCTCGCCGCGCTGCCCGGCCTGGCCGCGCTGCGGCTGCCGAAGGTGGAACGGCCCGGTCACGTCGGCCGCGTCGCCACCTGGGCGGGCGCGGACGTGCCGCCGCTGTATCCGCTGCTGGAGAGCGCGCTGGGTGTGGAGCACGCCTACGCGATCGCCACCGCGCACCCGGCCGTGGCGGGCATCGCGCTCGGCGAGGCGGATCTGCGGGCCGACCTGGGCGTCGCGGACACGGCCGGACTGGCCTGGCCGCGCGGCCGGACGGTCGTCGCCGCGCGGGCGGCCGGTCTCCCGCCGCCGCCGCAGTCCGTGTATCCGGACGTCCGCGACACGGTGGGCCTGGCCCGTTCCTGCGCGGCGGGCCGGACGCTGGGCTTCCTGGGCCGCGCGGCCATCCATCCCCGTCAACTGGCGGTGATCGAGAAGGCGTTCCGACCGACGGCGGCGGAGATCGAGGCGGCGGCGGAGATCGTCGAGGCCGCCACCACCGACGCGGGCGCCCTGGCCCTGCCGGACGGCCGTTTCGTGGACCCGGCCGTGGTCGCGGTCGCCCACCGCACGCTGGCGCTCGCCCGCCGCGCGCCGACCGGCTGACGCGGGGTCAGGACCGCTCGGGCGGCGGCGCGAGGCGTTCGGTCGAGGCGCCGAACGGCCGGAACGTGGCGCCGGGCGCCGTGCGCGGACGGTCGCCTCAGACCCGTTCCGGCAGCCTCTCCTCGGCCCGCCGCCCCGGCTCCGGTCCCGGTCCCGCGGCCGGGGACGGCACGGCCGGCTGGAGCGCGAGCGCGCGGCCGACCGCCCGGGAGGCGGCGAAGCCGCCGGCGACCACGATCACGCCGCCGACCGCGTCCAGCAGGTAGTGGTTGGCGGTGCCCATCACCACCACCGACGTCAGCAGCGGATAGGCGAAGCCCGCCACCCGCGACCAGCGCTGGGGCGCCATCCGCCACAGGATCAGCGCGCACCACAGCGACCAGCCGACGTGCAGCGACGGCATCGCCGCGTACGGGTTGGAGATCCCGGTCAGCACCCCGTACCGGGGATCGTCGAAGTCCTGCGGGCCGTTGGCGGTGTCGATGAAGCCGAGACCGGGCATCAGGCGCGGCGGCGCCAGCGGGTAGAGCCAGAAGCCGGCGAGCCCGAACAGCGTGGTGAACGCGAGCGCCCGCCGCGCGCCCCGGTAGGCCGCCGGGTGGCGGACCAGCAGCCAGCCGAGGATCGTCAGCGGCACCGCGAAGTGGAACGTGTGGTAGTAGAAGTCCATCGCGTCGGCCAGCCAACGGGACTGCGCCACCGCGCGGTTGAGGTCGTACTCGACATCGATCCGCAGGAACCGCTGGATGTCCAGCACGTGATGGCCGTGGGCCTCCGCCGTGGCCCGGTCGCCCGCCGCCCGGCCGCGCGTCCACGAGTACACGAAGTATCCGACGCGGATGAGCAGCAGCTCCAGCAGCAGGTTGGGCCGCCCGGCCGGGCCGGCCACCACCGGACGCGCCCACAGGTCCGAGGCGCGCGGCAGGAACCGCACCGCGCAGGCCGCCAGCAGGGCGGCGATCAGCGGGAAGTTCTCCCCGATCGGGGCGAGCGAATCCATCGTGGGCACCAGCACCGTGCCCTCGAACGTCACCACCAGCGCCGCGAACACCGGCCACACCGGCCGGTCGGCGGTGCGCCGCCCGGCCCGTCCGGCGGCGGCGAGCAGAATCCACACCTGCTGGTGCTCCCCGGCCACGGGCGTCACGGCCAGTGCGGCGCAGCCGACGACGGCGGCGGCCAGCAGCGCCTGGTCGTCCCGCGCGTAGCGGACGGCGCGGCGCAGCGCCAGCACGCAGACGGCGGCGGCCAGCGCGAGGAACAGCGCCCGTTCGCCGGGTCCGGTCAGGCCCAGCCGCAGCAGGGCGCCGTGCAGTGACTGGTTGTCCACCCCGTCCGGAGCGTCCCCGAGCCCGGCGCCCGCCGGGTGGCGCGCCCAGTACGTGACGCTGTCGCCGGGCAGCGCGGCCCAGGCCACCGCCGTGCAGGCGGCGAAGGCCCCGGCCGCGCCGGCCGCCCCGCGCCGCCGACCCGCGAGTGCCAGCAGCGGGACGAAGAGGAGCAGCACGGGCTGTAACGCGGCCCCGACGCCGATGAGTACGCCCCCTCGGCGTTGGCCGGGCACCAGCAGCCAGCCGGCCAGCACCAGCAGGACGGGCAGCAGGCCGGGCCGCCCCTCGGCGAGCGCCTCGCGCACGGGCCGTGAGACGAGCAGCAGACAGAGGGCGGCGGGCGGTGCGAGCCACGCCGTCCGGGCCGCCACGGGCGCGGGCAGGCCGCGCGCCGCGACCAGCCCGAGGGCGGCGACGAGCAGCAGGATGCCCACGGTCCACGCGGCGTCCAGCGCGATGCCGGGATCGTCGGGGAAGGGCTCCAGCGACAGCGCCGAGAAGGGCGGGTCGGGGAACGGGCCGCCGCCGTCGTAGCGGGAGCCGTCCGCGCCGAGCCACGTGTGCAGGGCGGTGAGCCGCTCACCCGCCGGCCGCCGCAGCAGTGTCACGGCCTCCCGGACGGCGAGGAACCCGGCCAGCAGCCACAGCGCCCCCACCGCCCACCGGCCACGGACGTTCACCGTGCCGTCCCCCTGTCGTCTCGTCCGCACCACCCGATCGCCCTCCGGTGTCGACGAGATGAACGGCCGGCACCGTGGAGAACTTACCGCGCCGCCTCCCGCCCCTCGCGCCCCCGGCCGGTCGCCACGCGGCGCGCACGTGGCGGCTCGCGGCCATCAGCCGCGGCGATATGACGTGCGTTCATATCTGATGGTCGATCTTTTTGTCAGCGAGGGGCGGTGCCGCGGCGCCGGTGCCCACAGCGAGCGCGCGGGGGCCGGTGCCCGTGGACGTTCGCGCGGCGGGGCCCGGCTGGGCAGGTGGGTGTCGTGGTGGGGTGCGTACACCCCGGGAGGTTCCAGCCGAACCATGCGCCTCTGATTGCCCATGGGCCGCAGCTCAACGCCTGAAAGATCGTCCGGGCCGGGGACCGGGGGGAATGCGGTCGGCCATGTGCGGCATCAACACGCAAGGGACAGTTGGGAATTGGTCGCGCCAAGCGCGGCGCGGGGCCGATCACCGCCGATCGCTCCCGGACGCGGCGCCACCACGATTACGCGGGACCGGCGGCCCGGAAAGGATTCCGCGCGGGGGCGCCACGGAAATCGGGGCGGGCGCCGTGGCACTCCACAATTCGCCGCCGGAGCCGCCCGTGAAATCTCTTACATGTGGAATTCGGTCGTCCGCATTGTTCGTGGGCGGCTTGATCCGGACGCCTGCCGGTCGGCGGCCGATCGGTCGCCGCTGCCCGGGGACGCCCCGGGAAAGCGCCACGAGCAGCCCTGACACCGACCCGCAGGCGGCGCTCCGCCCGCCATGACCCCGCCCAACTCCCCACCCATTTCAGTCAGTCAGCCCCTTGAGGCCCGATGTGACATAGATCACTGGCCTGGATTACCCGCTATGGCCGTCGCGGGACAGGCGGTATTTTATAAGGGCGATCTCGGGGGGTCGGGGAACGCCATAAACGTGTACGGGGCGTGTACGCGACAAGTGCGAGTAGTGGAAGTCGCGAGGACAGCGGAACGGACCGCGATCGGCAGTACGGGGGTCGATTTGAGCACGACGCGCAGCGGCATCGGTCAATTACCCGCGGACGACAGAGAATCACCTTCAGGAAAAGGGGCGGGATATGTCGAAGAGGCGCTTCTCCAGGCGCAGAATCTCATCCAGTCGGCGCTGGGCAGCTACAGCAGTATGCGAGGCGCCCCGCCCACCCTCATGGAGGCGCTCCCCTCGGAGGACGCCCTCCATTCGGTGATCGACCAGTGGCTCACGGATTCCGCGCGCCGGCCCGTGGACCTGTCCTTCGTCCACCATTCCACCGCCACCGCCCACCACAGCGGCTTCCCGCCGTGCCTGGAGGAGCGGCTGCTGCGGCGCGGAGCCTCCGTGCGCACCCTCGCGCTGGCCGGCGAGAACGGTGGGGCCGGGGCGTCGGGATATCTGGAGCGCCTGGTCCGGCACGGCGCCGAAGTGCGGGTGTCCGGCCAGCCGTTGCCCAGCTTCGCGGTGCTCGGCCGGACCATCGTCATCCTGCACACCAGCGCTCCCGGACAGCGGGTGTGCCTCGCGGTCCGGGAGCCGAACACCGTGCGCTCCCTGTACGCGCTGTTCGACGCCGTCTTCCACGGTGCCGTGCAGTGGACCCTGGCCGCCGGCTTCGCCTTCGACGACGACGGGGAGGACAGTCCGCTGCGCGAGGTGCTGGGGATGCTGGCCGCCGGGCACACCGACGAGGTGGCCGCCCGCGCGCTCAGCATGTCCGTGCGCACCTACCGCAGACACGTCGCCGAGGCGATGCAACGGCTGGGCGCCTCCTCGCGGTTCCAGGCCGGACTGCGGGCGGCGGCGCTCGGCCTGATTCCCGCCGCCCCCCGCACCACGACCGGTGGCGCCGCCGAGTCGGGTCCCGGGCGCGTCCCGGGCCAGGGGGCGCGGCGCGTCCCGCCGTCACCCCCGCGCTCCCGCCGGGCCCGCGGCGACCGGGGGGCGCCGTCCGGCGCGGGGGCGTAGCCGCACCGGGAGCGAGGCGAAGCCCCAGATGAGATGGGACCCCAGCCGCCGCGCCGGTCCCGCCGGTTCGGGGAGCTCCACCCGGTCACGGAGCTCCTCGAAGGTGACGGTGAGCTCGGCCAGGGCGAGGGACGAGCCCAGGCAGTAGTGCTCGCCGGGCGCGAGCGCCAGGTGGCGGTTGGGGGTCCGCGCCGCGTCGAACCGTTCCGGATCGGGGAAGACGGCCGGGTCGCGGTTGGCGGCGGGCAGCCAGACGGCGACCCGGTCACCGGCCCGCAGCCGGTGCCCGGCCAGCTCGGTGTCGCGTTCGACGGTGCGCAGCACGTGCATCGCCGGGCTGGTGTAGCGCAGGATCTCCTGCGCGGTGGTCTCCACCGGGTGGTCCGCCCGGCGCAGCACGGACCACTCGTCGGGGTGCAGCATCAGGGCGCGCAGCCCGCCCACCGTGGCGTGCCGGGTGGTCTCGTTCGCGCCGGAGACCAGGCCGTCGCAGTTGAGGTAGATCTCCTCGTCGGTCAGCGGGCGGCCGTCCACCGTGCCCCGGACCAGGGCCGAGACGACGTCGTCGCCCGGCTCCCGGCGGCGGCGTTCGACCAGCTCGGCGTAGTAGAGCAGGATGTCGGTGTGCGCCCTGGCCACCGCCGCGCGGTCGGCGCCGCCCCCGGCCGGGCCACCGAACGCGGTCATCGTCCGCTCCAGCATGAAGTCCCGGTCGGCGGGGGGCACTCCGAGCATGTCGCAGATGACCGACACGGGCAGCCGGGCGGCGACGTCGGTGAAGTCGCACACCCCGCGCTCCAGGGCCTCGTCGATCACGGCGCTCACGGTCACCCGCATGTTCCGGCGCAGCCGGGCGACCATTCTGGGCGTGAAGGCGGAGTTCATCACCCGCCGGAGCTGCGCGTGGCGCGGCGGGTCGGAGACGATGAGCATGCGGCCGGACGCCGCCCTGGTCGCCTCCGGGTTGTCGTCCAGCCGCATGCCCCGGCCGGAGACGAACAGCCGCGGATTTTTGAGCACTTCGGTCGCCTCGCGGTGGCCGAGCACCGCCCAGAACCACGTCGCGTCCGGACGCCGGTCGCGGTGCACCGGGGAGGCGGCGCGCAGCCGCGCCCACAGGGCCTCCGGCTCCCCGGTCCGGTACAGACCGGGGTCGGCCAGATCGGCCACGCCGGCCAGGTCGGCCACGCCGGCCAGATCGGCCACGCCGGCCAGGTCGGCCAGGCCAGGGTCGGCCAGTTCGGCCGGAGGGGGGTCGGCCCGGTCGGCTGGTTCGTCGCTGGTCATGGTCCCGGCCCGGTCAGTCGGCCGCGCGGCTGGTCAGGCTCCTGGGCCGCATGTCGGTCCAGTGCCGCTCGATGTAGTCCAGGCACTCCTGGCGGCCGTCCTCCTCGTGCACCACCGTCCAGCCGTCGGGCACGGCGGCGAAGGCGGGCCACAGGGAGTACTGCTCCTCCGCGTTCCGCAGCACGAGGTAGCGGGCGTCGTCGTCCTCGAAGGGGTTGGCCATGGGGTCTCGTCCTCTCAGTCGGGTGGTTCGATCGGGCTGTTCGTCGGGCTGTTCGGCCGGTCGGCGGTCGGCGGTCGGGCTCCCGGGCCGGGTCCGGTATCAGGAGCTGCGGTCCAGGGCGGCGCGGACCACGGAAGCGATCCGGGCGAGTTCGGCCGGGCGGGTCATGTGCCCGTGGGTGGTCCCGATGTCGTGGACATCGATCCGGCCGGTGACATACGGCCGCCAGGCGTGCGGATCGGGCGCGCCCTCGGGCCGCCCGAGGGTCGCGCGGAACAGCAGCAGGTCGCCGTCGTACGGCACCGGGCGGTGCTCCCGCGCGGCGCGGGCACTGGCGGGCAGGACGGCGGCGATGGCCGCCAGCTCGCGTTCCGACAGGTCCGCGGTCCCCGAGGCGCGCAGCAGCCGGGCGGCGCGGGCGGCGTCCAGCGGGCCGTCCCCGGCGGGGGGCGGCGCGATGCCGAAGTACTCGGTGAACAGGAACCGCAGGATCTCCGAACCGTCCACCGGCTCCGCCGCGGGCAGCTCCTCGGGCGGGTAGGCGTCCAGCAGGGCCAGCAGCGCCACCCGTTCGCCGTCGTCCCGCAGCCCGGCCGCGACGGCGTGGGCGAGCTGCCCGCCGAAGGACCAGCCGAGCAGGTGGTACGGGCCGGTGGGCTGGACCGCGCGGATCCGGGCGCGGTACTCGGCGGCGAGCTCCTCGACGCCGGCGGCCACCCGGTCGGGGTCGGTCAGGCCGGGCGCCTGGAGGGCGTATACCGGCCGGTCGGTGGGGAGATGGCGCAGCAGCCCGGCGTAGCACCAGCCGAAGCCGCCCGCCGGATGGACGCAGAACAGCGGCGCCCGGGAGCCGGTGGACCGCAGCGGCAGCAGCACGGACCAGGCGTCGCGGGCGGCGCCGAAGCCGAGGCGGGCGGCCAGTCCGGCGGGGGTCGGGGCGTCGAACAGGGCCCGGAGGGTGACATCGGCGCCGAGCACCGAGCGGATCCGGGCGATGAGCCGGGTGGCCAGCAGGGAGTGGCCGCCGAGCGAGAAGAAGTCGTCGTCGGCACCGACCCCCGGCACGCCCAGGACGTCCGCGAACAGCTCGCACAGCACCTGCTCGTCCGGATTCCCCGGCGGTGCCTGGCCGTGGGCGGCGGCGTCCGGCGCGGGCAACGCACGGCGGTTGACCTTGCCGTTGGGGGTGCGCGGCAGCGCGTCCAGCACCACGACGGCGCCGGGCACCATCGGTGCGGGCAGCCGGTCCGCCGCGTGGCGGCGCAGCGTGGCCGCGTCCGGCACGCGGTCGGCGGCCGGCACCGCGTAGGCCACCAACTCCTGTCCGCCCTCCGGCCGTTCACGGGCGGCGACGGCCGCCTCCCGGACATCGGGGTGGTCCAGCAGCACGGCCTCCACCTCCCCCGGCTCGACGCGGACCCCGCGCACCTTCACCTGGTCGTCCGAGCGGCCGAGGAAGGTGAGGCTGCCGTCCGGGCGCCACGCGACGAGATCCCCGGTGCGGTACATCCGCTCGCCCGGCGCGCCGAACGGGTCGGCGACGAACCGCCCGGCGGTGATCCCGGGCCGACCCGCGTAGCCGCGGCCCACCCCCGCGCCCCCGTAGTACAGCTCGCCGGGCACGCCCTGGGGCACCGGCCGCAGCGCGGAGTCCAGCACATAGGCGCGGGTGTTCCACAGCGGTCGGCCGATCGACCGGTCCCGCTCGTCGCACTCGGCGTACAGGCTCTCGCTGCTGGCCTCGGTGCAGCCGCAGAAGTTGACCAGCCGGGCCCGCGGGCAGATCCGCGCCAGCCGGCCCGGCAGGTCGTCCGGCATGGGCTCGCCGCTGCTGAGGACCAGTCGGAGCGAGGCCAGCCGCCCGGCGGGGCCGCCGCCCGCGTCCTCCTCCTCGCGCAGCAGGGCCTGGAGCAGGCTCGGCACGGCGGTGAGCACCCTGGTGCCGCTCTTGTGCACCAGGTCGGCGAGCGCGGCCGGGGATCCGGCGGTGGTCGCGTCCGCCAGCACGACCCGGCCGCCGTGCGCGAGGGTCTCCAGCACCTCCACGGTCCCGTCGATGAAGCTCACCGAACTCTTCGCGCACACTGGGTCGTTGTCCTCGAACGGATAGAGCTCCGCGAACCACGCCAGGCGGTTCACCAGCCCGCCCTGCGTGCCGACGACGCCTTTCGGGCGGCCGGTGGAGCCCGAGGTGTAGATCACGGACACCGCGGAGGCCCCGGTGACCGCGCCGCGCAGGTCGCCGGGGCGCGGATCGCGGGCCGGCCGTATCGCCAGCCGTTCCAGCGTGGACGGCTCGTCCAGGACCAGCGGAGGCCGGGCGGGCTCGGCGGACAGGGCGGACAGGGCGGGCTCGGCCGCCTGGTCGGTGAGGACGAGCACCGGGCGGGCGTCATCCAGCATGGCCGCGACGCGCTCCGGCGGGTAGGCGGGATCGACCGGCAGATAGGCGGCGCCGGACTTGAGGATGGCCAGCAGCCCCACGACCATGGCGACCGACCGGCTCGCGGCCAGGGCGACCACCCGCTCCGGCCCGGCCCCCTCGCTGATCAGCAGCCAGGCGAGGCGGTTGGCGCGCGCGTTCAGCTCCTCGTAGCCGATCTCCAGGTCACCGGAGACCAGCGCCACCGCGTCGGGGCGGGCGCGGGCGGACGTCTGGAGCAGCTCGGCCACGGTGACCGGCGGCACGTCGCGGCGAGTGTCGTTCCACTCGGCCAGCAGGCGGTGGCGCTCGGCCGGGGGCATCGGGTCGAGGGACGCGACGGACCGTTCCGGGTCGCCGGCCAGGGCCGTCAGGACCTCGACGCAGCCCGCGAGGATCGCGCGCGCCGCCTCCTCGCCGATCGCCTCCGGCTGATGGTCCAGCCGCAGGTGAAGACGCGCGCCGGGGACGGCGGCCAGCATCAGCGGATAGTGGGTGGCGTCCTCACCCGCCGCGCCGGTGACCCGCAGCGCCCGGGCGGTGGGGGTGGCGGCGCCGGCCGGGTAGTTCTCGAAGACCACCACCGTGTCGAAGAGCCCGTCCAGGCCGGCCGCCTTGTGGATCTCCGCCAGCGGCAGGTGGTGGTGCGGGGCCAGGGCGAGGTGCCGGTCGCCGGCCTGGGCCGCCACGGTCCACAGCGCGGCGCCGGGCGCGAGCCGGAGGCGGACCGGGACCGTGTTGATGAACAGGCCCACCATGCTGTCCACGCCCGGCAGTTCGGGCGGCCGGCCGGCCACCACCGTGCCGAACACGACATCGTCGCGGCCGGTCAGCCGCCCCAGCACCACGGCCCAGGCCGCCTGCACGAGGTTGCTGAGCGTCAGCCCCCGGGACCGGGCGGTCTCGGTGAGCGACCGGGTCAGGTCATCGCTCAGCTCGGCGGTCAGCTTCCGGGGCGGCACCGGGCGGCCGGGCGGGGCCGGGACCGCCCGGGTGGCTTCGTCCAGGCCGCCCAGCTCCGCGCGCCAGGCCGCGCGGGCGGCGTCGGCGTCCTGCGCGGCCACCCACGCCAGATACTCCCGGTAGGGGGTGGCGCCGGGCAGGACCGACGGGTCGCCGTCCGCGTCGTACAGGGCGAACAGCTCCCGCACGAGCACGGGCGTGGACCAGCCGTCCAGCAGGATGTGATGGTTCGTCAGCACCAGCCGGTGTCGTTCGCGGCCGAGCCGCAGCAGCGCCATGCGGAGCAGCGGGGGCGTGGCCATGTCGAAGCGCCGGGCCCGGTCGCCGGCGAGGAAACGCGACACCTCCGCCGCGCGGTCGGACGGCGGCAGGCCGGAGAAGTCCAGCTCCGACCAGGGCAGTTCGACGTGCCGGGGCAGGACCTGGACGGGCTGGTCGAGGCCGTCCAGCCAGAACGCCGCGCCGAGCTGCGGATGCCGGTCCAGCAGCGCCTGGCCGGCCCGGCGCAGCGCGGCGGCGTCCAGCGGGCCGTCGAGATCGAGGGTGAGCTGCGTGACGTACACGTCGGGCCCGTCGCCGTCGTAGAGGCTGTGGAAGAACAGCCCCTCCTGCAACGGGGCCAGCGGCAGCACGTCGGTGAGTCCGGACGGGTTCATCGCGGTGACCTCCACACTGCTTCGAGTCGGTCGATCTGTTCCTGGGTGAGGCTGACCAGCGGCAGGTCGGACGGGGTCCGCCCGCCCGCCGCCGCGCCGAGTCCGGCGAGCCGTTCCACGGCGGCGACCCACGTGTCGGCGAGCGTCCGCACGTCGTCCTGGGCCAGCAGCGCGCCCGGCCACGTCCACGCCGCGCGCAGCACCGGCCCCCCGGCGCGGTCCTCGGCCACCACGTTCAGCGCCACGGCGTGCGGCACGGGCAGGCCGGGGTCGGCGCCGCCGCCGAAGGCGCCGGGCTCCGGGGCGACGCCCCAGCCGTTGGCGGGGCCGGTGTCGCTGCCGGCCGGGAGCCGGCCGAGGTAGTTGAAGCCGACGCGCGGCACGGCCGGCCCCGACAGGGCGGGCGCCGTCGCCGGGTTGAGGTGGCGCAGCAGCCCGTAGCCGATCCCGTCGCCGGGGACCGCCCGCGCCTGCTCCTTGATCCGCTTCACCGCCTCGCCGAGGGCCGGACCGCCGCGCAGCGCGTCCCCCGGATCGAGGCCCGCCAGGTCGAGCCGGACCGGGTGGGCGCTGGTGAACCAGCCCACCGTGCGGGAGACGTCGGTGCCGGGCAGGTCGGCGCGGCCGTGGCCCTCGATCTCGACCAGCAGGCCGTCGCCGGGCGCGACGCCCCGGCCCTGCCGCCAGCGGGCCACCGCCAGGGCCAGCGCCGTCAGCAGCAGATCGTCGGCCCCGCAGTGGAACGCGGCGGCGACCGATGTCAGCAGCGCGCCCGTGGCCCCGGCCGCGACGACGGACTCGCGGTGCCGCGTGGTGGACGTCAGATCTCGCGTCGCGACCGGCTCCAGCCCGGGGGCGGGCAGACCGGGGTCCGCCACGATCCGCCGCCAGGCGGCCAGTTCGGCCACCCGCCGGGGGCTCGTGGCCTCGGCGGCCAGCGCCCGTGACCAGCCGCGGAAGGAGGTGACCACGGGCGGCAGCGCCGGATCGCGCCCGGCCTCGGCGGCGGACGCCGCCTCGGCCAGATCCTCCAGCAGGATCCGCCAGGAGACGCCGTCGACCGCGAGATGGTGAACGGCCAGCAGCAGCCGACCGGGCTCACCGGCCCCCGCGTCGAACCAGACGGCCGCCACCATCCGCCCCGCGTCGGGCGCCAGCGCGCGCACCGCGTGCCGGGACTCCGCCGCCAGAACGCGCTCCCGCCCCTCGGCGCTCAGGCCCCCGAACTCCACCCGGCGCAGCAGCTCACCGGCCCGCACCGACCCCGGCGGGGGGACGGTCAGGGTCCAGCCACCGCCGGACGTGGGCGCGCGGCGCATCCGCAGGGCGTCGTGATGGTCGATCAGGCTCCGCAGGACGGTGGCGACCGTCTCCCGGGAGAGGCCGGCCGGCACCCGGAGCAGCAGGGACTGGTGGAACGCCTCAGTGGGGCCGCCGAGTTCGCGCAGCCAGTGCATCACCGGGGTGAGCGTCACCTCGCCGGTGCCGTCGTCCGGCACCGCCGTCGCGGCCGGCCCGGCCGCGACGGCGACGGCGGCCAGCTGGGCCACCGTACGGTGCCGGAAGATGTCGCGCGGGGTCAGGGCGAGCCCCGCCGCGCGGGCCCGGCCGCAGACCTGGATCGCGGTGATGCTGTCGCCGCCCAGCTCGAAGAAGTCGTCGTCCACGCCGACGTCCCGCACCCCGAGGGTGTCGCGGAGGGTGTCGCGCAGCGCCGTCTCCAGCGGGCCGCGCGGCGCGCGGGCCGCCGTCCGGGCGGCGGGCTCCGGCGCGGGCAGCGCCGCACGGTCGAGCTTGCCGTTCGGGGACAGCGGCAGGCTCGGCAGGGTGACGAACATGCCGGGCACCATGTAGTCCGGCAGCGTCCTGGCGGCGAAGCCGCGCAGCGCCGCCGGATCGAGCGCGGCGCCGTCGCCGCCCCGCGCGGGCACCACGTAGCCGATCAGCCGCTGGTTGCGCGGGCCGGGCCGCGCGGCCACCGCCGCCTGGGCGACGGCCGGGTGCAGCGCGAGCGTCGTCTCGATCTCGCCCAGCTCGATCCGGTAGCCGCGGATCTTCACCTGTTCGTCGGCGCGGCCCACGAACTCCAGGCTTCCGTCCCGCCGGCGCCGGGCCAGGTCCCCGGTCCGGTACATCCGCTCGCCCGGCGCGCCGAACGGGTCGGCGACGAACCGCTCGGCGGTGGTCACGGGCCGCCCCCGGTAGCCGCGCGCGAGGCCCGCTCCGGCGAGGTAGACCTCCGCCACCACCCCCGGCGGCACCGGCATCAGCCGCTCGTCCAGCAGGTGCGCCCGCACGTTGCGGATCGGGACGCCGATGGGCGGCGTGCCCGAGCCGGTCAGCGGAGCGGTGACGGTGGCCGACACCGTGGTCTCGGTCGGACCGTACGAGTTGAGCATCCGGCAGCGCGGCGCCCACCGTTCCACCAGGTGTGGCGGGCACGCCTCGCCGACGACGAACAGGGTGGTGTCCGGCAGCAGCGCGTCGTCCGGCAGGATCGCCAGCACGGACGGCGGGATCGCCAGGTGCGTCACCTTGTGCCCGGTCACCAGGCCGAGCAGGTCCTCGGCGGCGTTCCAGGCGCCGGTGGGGTGCATGACGACGGTGCCGCCGGCCAGCAGCGTGACGCCGATCTCCCAGAAGGCGCCGTCGAAGCTGGGCGAGGCGAACTGGAGCACCCGGCTGCCCGGCCCGACGCCGCCCAGCTCGGCGCCGGAGGCGGCGACCAGGTTGGCCACCGCGCGGTGCGGCACCTCCACCCCCTTGGGCCGCCCGGTCGAGCCGGAGGTGTAGATGAGATAGGCGGGGTGTTCCGGGTGGAGCGGCGCGCGTCGGGCCGCGTCGTCCAGGTTCCCGTCGCCGGCGCGGCGCAGCGCGCCGACCGTCTCCTCGGTGCCCAGCGCCAGCACCGGCCGGCCGTCGAGCGCCGATCCTCCCTCCGGCGGGGCGTCGGTGACGACCAGCACCGGCCGGGCGTCGTCCAGCATGTGCGTGACGCGCGGGGCCGGGTAGTCCGGGTCCACGGGAAGGTGGACCGCGCCCGCCTTGAGGACGGCCAGCAGCGCCTCGGCCAGCCGTGGCCCGCGCGGCAGATGGACGGCGACGACGGCTTCCGGCCCGGCGCCCCGGGCCACCAGCAGCCGGGCCAGGCGGTTGGCCGCCGCGTTCAGCTCCGCGTAGGTGAGCTGCGCCTCGCCCGCCGTCACGGCCACCGTGTGCCCCGCCTCGCGGACCCTCGCCTCGAACAGCGCGGCGGCCGTCGCCAGCGGAGCGGGCCCGTGGTGCGCGGCTCGGTCCGGCAGGCGCCGTTCGTCCTCGGTGAGGATGTCCAGCGCGCCCACCGGCGTGTCCGGCCGGTCCGCCGCGCGGCGCAGGAGCAGCAGCAGCCGTGCGGTGAGCGTCTCGGCGGTCGCCGCGTCGAAGAGGTCGGTGCTGTACTCCACGCTGCCCTGGACGCCGTCGGCGACCAGGTCCCCGACGACACGCTCGCTGAACCCGAAGGTCAGGTCGAACCGGGCGGCCCCCGTCCCGACCGGGCGCGGACTCACCCGCAGGCCCGGCAGGTCGACCGGGGTGTGGGCGTTGTTGTCCAGCGCGATCATGACCTGGAACAGCGGATTGTGGGACATCGAGCGCTCCGCCCCCGCCACGTCCACGAGGTGGTCGAAGGGGAGGTCTTGGTGGGTGTAGGCGGTGAGGTTGGTGGTGCGGACGCGGGTGAGGAGTTGGCGGAAGGTGGGGTTGCCGGTGGTGTGGGTGCGCAGGACGAGGGTGTTGACGAAGAAGCCGATGAGGTGGTCGAGGTGGTCGTCGGTGCGTCCGGCGATGGGGGTGCCGAGGGGGATGTCGGTGCCTGCGCCGTGTCGGGTGAGGAGGGTGGCGAGTGCGGCTTGGAGGGTCATGAAGAGGGTGGTGCCGGTTTGGCGGGCGAGGTCGAGGAGTGCTTGGTGGAGGTCGGGGGGGATGGTGAAGGTGTGGGTGGCGCCCTGGTAGGTGCTGGTGGCGGGGCGTGGCCGGTCGGTGGGCAGGTCCAGTACGTCCGGCAGCCCCGCCAACGCCTCACGCCAGTACGCGGTCTGGGCGTGGGCCACGGTGCCGGGCCGCGCCGCGTCACCGAGGAGCTCGCGCTGCCACAGCGCGTAGTCGGTGTAGGTGACGGGCAGCGGGGGCCAGTCGGGGGCGTGGCCTTGGACGCGGGCGGTGTAGGCGTCGGTGAGGTCGCCGAGCAGGGGGCGCAGTGACCAGCCGTCGCCCGCGATGTGGTGCATCAGCAGCAGAAGCGTCCACTGCTCCTGCCCGTCCTTCCCGGTGCTGAACAGCGTGACTCGCAGGGGCGGTTCGGCCCCCAGATCGAACGGATGGCGCGCCGCGTCCGCGAGCTCCGCCTCCAACCGGTCCGCCTCGACGGCGTGTTCGCGTGGCGTGACCAGCCCCGGCGCGGCCGGGTGGATGATCTGCCGCGGCTCGCCGTCCCGTTCCCCGATGGTGGTGCGCAGCGGCTCGTGCCGGGCCACGAGGTCGTCCAGCGCGGCCCGGAGCGCGCGGCGGTCCAGGCTTCCCTCCATCCGCAGCGCGAGCGGAACGTTGTAGGTGGGGCTGGGGCCTTCGAGGCGGGACAGGAACCACAGCCGCCGCTGGGCCGACGACAGGGGAATGGCGTCGGGGCGTTCGCGCGGGGCGAGCGCGGGGCGGCGGCGGTCCTCGGCCGCGTGCAGCCGCTGGGCGAGCCGGGCCGGGGTCGGCGCGTCGAACAACGCCTGGATCGGCAGCTCGACGTCGAGGAGCGCGCGGAGCCGGCTGGTGACCCGGGTGGCCAGCAGTGAGTGGCCGCCCAGCTCGAAGAAGTGGTCGTCGACGCCGACGCGGGCGGTGCCCAGGACCTCCGCGAAGACCCGGCAGACGATCTCCTCCTGGGGCGAGCGCGGGTCCCGGCCGCCACCGGACACCGTCGCCCCGGGCACGGGCAGCGCCCGCCGGTCCACCTTCCCGTTCGGCGTGAGCGGCAGCGCGTCCAGCACCATGAACACGCCCGGCACCATGAACGCCGGGAGCAGCCCCTTGAGATGGGCGCGGAGTTCGCCCGTCAGCGCGGCGTTCCGGGGTGGCGCGGCCGGGCTGTTCGTCAGCGTGCCGGTCACGGGCGCCTCCCGGTGTGTCCCGGACAGCGCCCGCCCGGCCGCCCGGTCGGCGTCCACGAACAGCACGTCCAGCTCGGTTCCGGTCCGGTCCGCCGCCCACGTCACAGCGGTCTCGAACCCCAGCCGGTCACCGAGAGCGGTGAAGTCCTCCGGGTCCGGTGCCCGCGCCGCCCGAGGCGGTGTCCGCCACAGGTCGGAGGCGGCCCGCGCGTTGGGCACGCCGGTCAGCCGCAGCGCGGCCGGTCGTGGCCCGGCGGTCAGCCGCGCGGCCAGGCCGTCGAGGCCGGTCACCTCGGCGCCCCAGCGCAGGCGGGGCGCGTCGCCGACGGTGAGCAGCGGCCCGGTCGGCTTCTTGCGCAGCACCACCTCGTAGCGGTAGCGGGTGAGTTCGTTGTGCGACCGGCCGCGCTTGAGCCGTATGTCGGCCCCGCCGAGGTCCTCGGCCTCCCGGGCGAAGGCCGTGAACAGCGCCGGATCCACGAGCAGTTCGCGCTCCGACGCGGCGGCCAGCGCGGCGGCCCGGCTCACGTGCCCGTCCGTGGCGTCCGGCCCCAGCCGGGCGGCCTCGGCCGCCTCGTACAGTCCCCGGGCGGAGCGCAGGTCCCGGATGTCCCCGAGGAACAGGGCGCCGCCCGGGGCCAGCAGCCGCACCGCCTTGCGCAGCACGTCGAGGAGATAGGACTCGCTCGGGAAGTACTGCACGACGGAGTTGAGCACGATGGTGTCGAAGTGCCCCTCGGGCAGGGCGTCGACCGCGTCGGCGGCGAGCGCCCGCAGCTCGACCCGCGCCGCCGTCTCGGGGCGGGTGGCGAGCCGGGCCCGGAGCGTCTCGATCGCCTCGGACGACACATCGGTGCCCCAGTAGCTCGCGCACTCGCCGACCAGCGGGGCGAGCAGCAGGCCGCTGCCGACGCCGATCTCCAGCAGACGCCGGGGCCGCAGGGCGCGGATCGCCGCGACGGCCGCGTCCCGCCACTCCCGCATGTCGTCCAGCGGAATGGGCCGCCCGTCGTAGGCGCTCTGCCAGCCGGAGAAGTCCTCGCCGAGCGCGGCTCCCGAGTCGTCCCCGTACTGGGTGCGGAACACCGAACGCCAGGCGTCCAGGCGCTCCCGCTCGGCGTCGTTCCCGGAGGCGGCTCCGGCGGTACCCGGCACCACGTACGCCGTCAGCCGTCCGTCCCCGGTCTCGTCCCGGTGCACCGCCACCGCCGCGTCCGCCACGGCCGGGTGCCCGGCCAGCACGGCCTCGATCTCGCCGGGCTCGATGCGGTGGCCGCGTACCTTGACCTGGTCGTCGGCGCGTCCGGCGAAGACGAGTCGCCCGTCGGGGGTCCAGCGGACCAGGTCGCCGGTCCGGTACATCCGCTCGCCCGGCGCCCCGAAGGGGCAGGCCACGAACCGCTGGGCCGTCAGCCCCGCCCGGCCAAGATAGCCGCGCGCCAGAGCCGGCCCGCTCACGTACAACTCGCCCGCGACGCCAGGCGGCACCGGCATCAGCCGCTCGTCCAGGACGTATACGCGGGTGCCCGGCAGCGGCCGACCGATGGGCGGGGCGCCGTCCCCGGCGTGGAGCGGCTCGCTCGCCGTCGCGCACACGGTGGTCTCGGTCGGCCCGTAGGCGTTGACCATGGCGCGTCCGGCCGACCACCGCCGGACCAGATCGGGCGCGCACGCCTCGCCGGCGACCACGAGCGAGACCACGGACGGCAGTGGGCGGTCCTCCAGGGCGCGCAGCGCGGACGGCGGCAGCGTCGCGTGGGTGACGCCGAACTCCTCGGTCAGCGCGGCCAGCGGCTCGCCCGGCAGCAGCCGGTCAGCGGGCGCCACCACCAGGGCCGCCCCGGTCAGCAGCGCCATCACGGTCTCCCAGAACGCGGCGTCGAAGCTCGGCGAGGCGAACTGGAGGACCCGGCTGCCCGGACCCGCGCCGAGCCGCTCCGCGTGGAAGGCCGCCAGGGCGGCCACACCCGTGTGAGTCACCACGACGCCCTTGGGCCGCCCGGTGGACCCGGAGGTGTAGATCACGTACGCGGCGCGCTCCGGCTCGCCGGTCGCCGGCGGGGCCGTATCCGGCTCGGCCGCGAGGGCGGCCGACACGGCGGGATCGTCCAGGAGCAGGACGGGAACGTCCCCGGCGTCCGTGGTCCGGCGCGGATCGGCGGCGCTGTCGGTCACGAGCAGCGCGGGCCGGGCGTCGCGCAGCAGGTAGGCGACGCGCGCCGCCGGATAGCCGGGGTCGACCGGCACATAGGCGGCACCGGACTTGAGGACGGCCAGCGTCGTCACGATCAGCTCGGGGCCGCGTGGCAGCGCCAGCGCCACCCGGTCCTCCGGCGCGACGCCGCGCGCACGCAGCAGCCGCGCCAGCCGGTTCGCCCGCGCGTCCAGCTCCGCGTACGTCAGCTCGCCGCCGGGGAAGAGCAGCGCCGGAGCGTCCGGCGCCGCCGCGACCCGCCGCGCGAACAGCGCCGGAACGTCGGCCCGCGCCACCGGGGCGCCGGTGTCGTTCCACGAATCGAGCATCCGGTGTCGCCGCTCGCCCGTCACCAGCTCCATGTCGCCGATCGGCAGGTCGGTGTGGGCGGCGCAGGAGCGCAGCAGCACCTCCAGCAGCTCGACCGTGCGCGCGACGGTCGCCGGATCGAAGAGGTCCGTCGCGTACTCGACATAGCCCTCCAGGCCGTCCGGCGCCCCCTCGGCGTCGAAGGTCTCGTTGAGGCTGAGGGAGTAGTCGAACTTGGACACGCCCGGAACGGTCGGCACCGGCCGGATGTCGAGCCCCGGCACGGAGTAGTCGGCGGCCGGGGCGTTCTGGAGCACGACCAGGACCTGGAAGAGGGGCTGGCGGGAGAGGGAGCGTTCGGGATTGACGGCCTCCACCAGGTGCTCGAAGGGCAGGTCCTGGTGGGCGTAGGCGGTGAGATCGGTGGTGCGGACACGGGTGAGAAGGCCGCGGAAGGTCGGATTGCCCGTGGTGTCGGTGCGCAGGACGAGGGTGTTGACGAAGAAGCCGATGAGGTGGTCGAGATGGTCGTCGGTACGTCCGGCGATCGCGGTGCCCAGCGGAATGTCGGTGCCGGCGCCGAGCCGGGTCAGCAGCGCGGCGAGCGCCGCCTGCAGCACCATGAACAGCGTGACCCCGGTCTCCCGGGCCAGGTCCAGCAGCGCCCGGTGCAGGGAGGCGTCCAGCGACACCCAGTGCACGTCGCCCCGGAAGCTGGTCACCGCCGGGCGCGGCCGGTCGATGGGGAGCGGGAGCTGTCCGGGGATTCCGGCCAGCGCCTCCCGCCAGTACGCGGTCTGAGCGTGCGCCAGGCTCTCCGGATCGGCGTCGTCGCCGAGGAGTTCGCGCTGCCAGAGCGCGTAGTCGGTGTAGGTGACGGGGAGTGGGGGCCAGGTGGGGGTGTGGCCTTGGAGGCGGGCGGTGTAGGCGTCGGTGAGGTCGCCGAGCAGGGGGCGTAGTGACCAGCCGTCGCCCGCGATGTGGTGGACCAGGAGCAGGAGTGTCCACTGTTCCTGTCCGTTCTTCCTGGTGGTGAAGAGTGTGGCGCGCAGGGGTGGTTCGGTGCCGAGGTCGAAGGGGTGGCGTACGGCTTGGGCCAGTTCGGTGTCGAGGTCGTTGTGGTGGGTGGTGCGGTGTCGCAGTGTGATGAGTTGGGGGGTGGCGGGGTGGATGTTCTGTCGTGGTTCGCCGTCCTGTTCCCCGATGGTGGTGCGTAGGGGTTCGTGCCGGGTGACGACGTCGTTGAGCGCGTTTTCCAGGGCTGTTGTGTTCAGGTCGCCGGTGATGCGCAGGGCGAGGGGGATGTTGTAGGTGGGGCTGGGGCCTTCGAGGCGGAAGAGGAACCACAGCCGCCGTTGCGCGAAGGACAGCGGCACGACCTCCGGCCGCTCCCGCCGCTCGACGGGAGGCCGCCGGTGGCCCTGTGCGGTCTCCAGCCGGCGCGCGAGCCGGGCCGGGGTCGGCGCGTCGAACAGCGCCTGGATCGGCACATCCGTGTCGAGCAGCGCCCGCAGCCTGCTGACCACGCGGGTCGCCAGCAGCGAATGCCCGCCCAGCTCGAAGAAGTGGTCGTCGACGCCGACGCGCGGAGCGCCCAGCACCTCGGCGAACACCTGGCAGACGATCTCCTCGCGCGGCGAACGGGCCTCCCGCCCCGCGCCGGTCACCGTCGCGCCCGGCGCGGGCAGCGCCCGCCGGTCCACCTTCCCGTTCGGCGTCAGCGGCAGCGCGTCCAGCACCACGAACGCCCCCGGCACCATGAACGCGGGCAGCCGTTCGGCCAACCGCCCGCGCAGCCGCTCCGGGACCGGCCGGGTGCCGTCCTCGGCCGGCACCACATAGGCCACCAGCCTGCGGCCGAGCGCCGGATCGTCCACCACGGTGACGGCGGCCTGCGAGACGCTCGGATCGTCGGTCAGCGCCGCCTGGATCTCGCCGGGCTCGATGCGGTGGCCGCGTACCTTGACCTGGTCGTCGGCGCGTCCGGCGAAGACGAGTCGCCCGTCGGGGGTCCAGCGGACCAGGTCGCCGGTCCGGTACATCCGCTCGCCCGGGGCCCCGAAGGGGCAGGCCACGAACCGCTGGGCCGTCAGCCCCGGCCGCCCGACGTAGCCACGGGCGACGCCCCGCCCCGCGATGTACAGCTCACCGACGACGTTCGGGGGCACCGGGCGCAGCGCGTCGTCCAGCACGAAGCAGCGGTCCCCGTCCAGCGCCCGGCCGATCGGCACCGTCTCCTCGCGCACCGCGCCGGGCGTGCGCAGCGGGTGGCACACGGCGAACGTGGTGGTCTCGGTCGGCCCGTAGGCGTGGACCACGGTGGTGTCCGGGCAGAGCTCCAACGCCCGGCGGACGGCCCCGGGGGCGACGAACTCGCCGCCGAACCAAACCTCTTGAACGGTGGCGAGGCACTGCGGCCGGGTCTCGACCAGGTGGTTGAAGAGCGCGGTGGTGAGGAACACCGCGGTGACGCCCCGTCGGACGAGGGTGTCGGCCAGAGCCGACGTGTCCAGGGCACCGGCGGGGGCCAGCACCGCTTCGCCGCCGCGCAGCAGCGGCACCCACATCTCGTAGGTGGAGGCGTCGAAGGCGAAGGGCGAGTGCACCAGCACCCGTTCGTGCGCGGACGACCGCCACCGCCGGTCGTCCACCAGCGCGAGGATGTTGGCGTGGGTCACGCCGATGCCCTTCGGCCGGCCGGTGGAGCCGGAGGTGTACATGACGTACGCCAGCTCCGCCGGATCCCCGGCGTGCGGTGCGTCGTCGGCCGCCTCCTCCGCGCCGCCGGACCGGTCCGTCCGCAGCACGGGGACACCCGGCGGGCACAGCCCCGCCACCGGCTCGCGGTCGGTGACGAGCGCGGCGGCGCCCGTCTCCGTCAGGACCTGCCGCATGCGCGCCACCGGGTCCGCCGGATTCAGCGGCACGTACGCCGCTCCGGCGCGCAGCACGGCCAGCGTCGCCGCGGGCAGGTCGGCCGACCGGTCCAGGAGCACGGCGACCCGGTCGCCGGGCCGCACCCCGAGACCGCGCAGCCGCGAGGTCAACGACCCGGCACGGGCCGCGAGTTCGCGGTACGTGACGGCCGCGCCGGTCGGCTCCCGGACCGCGACCGCGTCCGGGGCGCGCGCGGCCCGCTCGGCGAACCGTTCGTGGACGGTGGCCGGTTGTCGCCCGGCGCGGGCGTCGGGCCCGGCGCCGTTCCAGTCGACGGTCAGCCGGCGCAGCTCCGCGTCGTCGAGGACCGCGATCCGGTCCAGGGGCTGTCCCGGGTCCTCCGTGACCGACCGGAGCAGCCGCACGAGCCGCGCCGCCAGCGCCTCGGCGGTCGCCGCGTCGAAGAGGTCGGTCGCGTACTCCAGGGAGCCCGTCATGCCGCCCGCGCCCGGCCGCCCGGCCGCGTTCTCGTCCTCGTCGAAGCTCAGCGTCAGATCGAAGCGGGACACCCGGGCGCTGACGACGTGGGGACGGATGTCCAGCCCCGGCACGCGGATGTCGGCCGGGGGATTGTTGTTCAGCGCGATCATGACCTGGAAGAGGGGCTGGCGGGAGAGGGAGCGTTCGGGATTCAGGGCCTCCACGAGGTGGTCGAAGGGGAGGTCTTGGTGGGTGTAGGCGGTGAGGTTGGTGGTGCGGACGCGGGTGAGGAGTTGGCGGAAGGTGGGGTTGCCGGTGGTGTGGGTGCGCAGGACGAGGGTGTTGACGAAGAAGCCGATGAGGTGGTCGAGGTGGTCGTCGGTGCGTCCGGCGATGGGGGTGCCGAGGGGGATGTCGGTGCCTGCGCCGTGTCGGGTGAGGAGGGTGGCGAGTGCGGCTTGGAGGGTCATGAAGAGGGTGGTGCCGGTTTGGCGGGCGA
Source organism: Streptomyces sp. NBC_01803 (assembly GCF_035917415.1). Classification (NCBI taxonomy): domain Bacteria; kingdom Bacillati; phylum Actinomycetota; class Actinomycetes; order Kitasatosporales; family Streptomycetaceae; genus Streptomyces; species Streptomyces sp. NBC_01803. The sequence goes on along the minus strand of NZ_CP109073.1, from coordinate 491,742 downwards.
GGTCGAGGAGTGCTTGGTGGAGGTCGGGGGGGATGGTGAAGGTGTGGGTGGCGCCCTGGTAGGTGCTGGTGGCGGGGCGTGGCCGGTCGGTGGGCAGGTCCAGTACGTCCGGCAGCCCCGCCAACGCCTCACGCCAGTACGCCAGATCGTCTTCCGCCCCGCCCTCGTCGAGGAGTTCGCGCTGCCGCAGCGCGTAGTCGGTGTAGGTGACGGGGAGTGGGGGCCAGGTGGGGGTGTGGCCTTGGAGGCGGGCGGTGTAGGCGTCGGTGAGGTCGCTGAGGAGGGGGCGTAGTGACCAGCCGTCGCCCGCGATGTGGTGCATCAGGAGCAGGAGTGTCCACTGTTCCTGTCCGTTCTTCCTGGTGGTGAAGAGTGTGGCGCGCAGGGGTGGTTCGGTGCCGAGGTCGAAGGGGTGGCGTACGGCTTGGGCCAGTTCGGTGTCGAGGTCGTTGTGGTGGGTGGTGCGGTGTCGCAGTGTGATGAGTTGGGGGTGGCGGGGTGGATGTTCTGTCGTGGTTCGCCGTCCTGTTCCCCGATGGTGGTGCGTAGGGGTTCGTGCCGGGTGACGACGTCGTTGAGCGCGTTTTCCAGGGCTGTTGTGTTCAGGTCGCCGGTGATGCGCAGGGCGAGGGGGATGTTGTAGGTGGGGCTGGGGCCTTCGAGGCGGAAGAGGAACCACAGCCGCCGTTGCGCGAAGGAGAGCGGCACGACCTCCGGCCGCTCCCGCCGTGGCTCGGTGGGCGGCAGCGCGGCGTCCAGCCGGGCGGCCAGGCCGCCCGGCGTCGGCGCGTCGAAGAGGTCCGCCACCGTGAGGTCGCCGCCCACGGCGGCCCGAATCCGGACCAGCAGCCGGGTCGCCAGCAGCGAATGCCCGCCCAGCTCGAAGAAGTCGTCCCCGACACCCACCCCGGGCACGCCCAGCACGTCCGCGAACAGCCCGCACAGCAGCTCCTCGCGCTCGGTGCGCGGGGCACCGGAGCCGGCGCCCGTCGCGGGGAGGGCCGGGGCGGGCAGCGCCCGGCGGTCCGTCTTGCCGTTCGGCGTGAGCGGCAGCGCGTCCAGGAACACGACCGCGCCCGGCACCATGGGGTCCGGCAGCCTGCTCGCGACGAACGCGCGCAGGGCGTCACCGTCCGCCGCCGCCCCGGCCGCCGGGACCACGTACGCCACGATCCGTTCGTCGCGCACCGCCGCCGCGACCCGGGCGACGGCCGGGTGGCGGCCCAAGGCCGTCTCGATCTCGCCGAGTTCGACGCGGTGGCCGCGCACCTTGACCTGGTCGTCGGCGCGTCCGGCGAAGACGAGTCGCCCGTCGGGAGTCCAGCGCGCCAGGTCGCCCGTGCGGTACATCCGCTCGCCCGGCGCCCCGAACGGGCAGGCCACGAACCGCTGGGCCGTCAGGCCCGCCCGGCGCAGATAGCCGCGCGCCAGCGACCGGCCCGCGACGTACAACTCGCCGGTCTCGCCGGACGCGACCGGGCGCAACGCCTCGTCCAGGACGTACACCCGGGTGCCGCGCACGGCGGTGCCGAGGGGTATCTCGCCCTCGTCCCCGGTGAGGGACTCGCTCATGGTGGCGCACACGGTGGTCTCGGTGGGGCCGTAGGCGTTGACCAGGGACCGGCCCGCCGACCACTCCCGGACCAGGGTGTCGGTCACCGCCTCCCCGGCCACGGTCAGGCGGGAGACCGATGGCAGCCCGAGGCCCGTCATGGCCGCGACCGCCGAGGGCGGCACGGTGAGGTGGGTGACGCGGTTCCGCGCCACGGTGTCCGCGAGCGCCGGGCCCGGCGCGAGCCGGTCGGTGGGGGCGACGACCAGGGTGGCGCCGGTCAGCAGGCCCATCGCCAGCTCCCAGAACGCCGCGTCGAAGCTGGGTGAGGCGAACTGGAGCACCCGGGCACCCGGCCCGGCCGCCAGGCGCGCCGACTGCGAGGCCACGAGGTCCGCGACCCCGGCGTGTGTGACGACGACCCCCTTGGGCCGCCCGGTGGAGCCCGAGGTGTAGATGACGTACGCCGGATGCGCCGGGTCGGCCCCGGCACGTCGCGTCGCGTCGGCGGCGTGGGCGTGGGCGTGGGCGGTGCCGGGGTCGGCGGCCTCCGGCCCGGCGGGGGCGGCCGGGTCCAGGGTGAGCCGGGGGAGACCGTCGAGCTCCACGCCGGACAGGCCGGCCGCCGGCTCGGTGAGGAGGAGGGCCGGCCGCGCGTCGGTCAGCATGTACTCGATCCGCTCCACCGGGTACTCCGGATCGACCGGCAGGAAGGCCGCGCCCGTCTTCCACACCGCGAGCATGGCCGTCACCAACAGGGGCCCGCGCGGCAGCGCCAGCGCCACCAGACGCTCCGGGCCCGCGCCGCGCTCCGCCAGCCGCCGGGCCAGCCGGTCCGCGCGGGCGTCGAGCTCGGCGTAGGAGAGCGGCGGCTCGCCGTCCGCGACGAGCGCCTCGGCCCCGGGCGCCGCCGCGACCCGGCTCTCGAACAGGGCGGCGGCCGTCCTCGGCACGCCGCACGCGCCCACGCCCACGTCCGTGCCCGCGCCAACGCCCACGCCCGTGCCCGCGTCGGCGCCCGCGCCCGTGCCTGTGCCTGTGCCTGTGCCCGTGCCCGCGTCGGCGCCCACGCCCGTGCCCGCGTCCGTGCCCACGCCCACGCCCACGCCCGTGCTCGCGTCGGCGCTCGCGTCCGTGCCCGTGCCCGTGCTCGCGTCCGTGCCCGCGCCTGCGCCAACGCCCACGCCCGCGTCCGCGCCAACGCCCACGCCCGTGCCCGCGTCCACGCTCGCGTCCGCGCCCGTGTTGCCCGCAGACGTGCCCGTGCCCACGCCCACGCCCGTGCTCGCGTCCGTGCCCACGTCCGTGCCCGTGCCCGTGCCCACGTCCACGCCCGTGCTCGCGTCCGTGCCCACGTCCGTGCCCGTGCCCACGCCCACGCCCGTGCTCGCGTCCGTGCCCACGTCCGTGCCCGTGCCCGTGCCCACGTCCACGCCCGTGCTCGCGTCCGTGCCCACGTCCGTGGCCGTGCCCGTGCTCGCGTCCGTGCCCGTGCCCGTGCCCACGTCCGTGCCCACGGCCCTGCTCGCGTCCGCGCTCGCGCTCGCGCTCGCGCCGATCCGGCCGTGCGGGGGCGCGATCACTCGCATGGGGGTCCGGGGCCCGGCCGAACCGATCCGGTCCAGCAGCCCGACGAGCGCGGTGGCGTGCCGGGCCACGTCCTGCGGGGTGTAGATGGCGGCGTTGGCCCAGAGGGTGAGCCGCAGCTCGCCGGTGGCCGACTCCTGGAGCATGAACTCCAGGTCGTCCACCGGACCGATGGCGATCCAGCGGCGGACGGCCCGCAGGCCGCCGAAGGAGGGCTCGGCGGAGAACGCGAGCACGTTGACGATTGGCCCGTACAGCTTCGGGGCGCGGCCGTGGGGCGCCAGGTCGCGGCGCAGCCGCTCGTACGGATACCGCTGGTGGACCAGGGCCTGCCCGACCGTCCGTCCGACCCGCTCCGCGAACTCGGCCAGGGTGGCGTCCGGGTCGTAGGCCAGGGCCAGCGGCTGCATGGTGGCGACCATCCCGGGCACCGCCCGGCCGGTGTCGGTGGTCCGGCCGGTGACCGGGAGGGTGAGGACCGGGTCGAGCCGGCCGGTGGCCGCGTGCGTGTGCGCGGCCACGGCGGCGATCGCCAGCCGCGTCCAGCGCGTCCCGATCCGGTCGGCCTGGTCGCGCAGCCGCGCCAGGACCCGCGCGTCGGCCGACACCTCGTGGCGGACGAACTTTCCTCCGGCCGGCGCCGATCGCCCGCCCAGCCGCACGGGAACCGGAGGCCGCCGGAAGTGCCCGGTCCAGTGGGCGCGGTCGCGCGCGAAGTCGGCGGAGCGCGCATACGCGGTCTCCTCGTCGATCAGGGCGCGCAGCGGCGGCGGCGGCTCCCCGGGCACACCGGCTCCGTCGGGCCCCCACCCGTCGCGTGTGTCGTCCGTGAGCAGGTGGTCGTAGAGCTCCGCCGTCCTGCGGGTGAGCAGCCACACGCCGTACCCGTCGAGCACGATGTGGTGGTAGCGCTGGTACCACCAGAAACGGTCGGCGGCGAGCCGGAACAGCGCCTGGGCGTGGGCTGGTCCGGCGGTCAGATCGACCGGACGCGCGAGGTCGGCGCGCGTCCACGCCTCCGCCACGGCCTCGGGGTCGGCGGACCCGGCCAGGTCGAGCACGGTCAGCGGAACGGTCCGGGCCGCGTCCGGGTACTGGGCCGGTCCGTCCTCGTCGGCCAGGAAACGGACGTGCAGCGCGTCGGTCTCGGCCGCCGCCCGCCGGGCCGCCGCCTCGAACGCGTCCACCCGCAGCGGCCCCGCGATCTCCAGCACGGACGCCTGGTTGTAGCTCGACCCCGCCGGGTCGAGCTCGTGGCCGTAGTAGGCGGCGAGCTGGGCGCTGGTCAGCGGAAGACGCCCGGAGCGGGAGGAGCGGGAGGAGGGGGAGGAGGGGGAGGAGGGGGCAGGGGAGTGGGGGATGCGCTCAGACATGATCGGTGCTCCGCTCGCTGCGTCGGCCGATGGCGGATGAACGGGTGGGCGCCGCGCCGGGGGACGCCTCGATGAGGACTTTGTGACCGGTCAGGCGGTGGACCGAGGTCAGGTGGAATCCGGCCGCGGCGAGCAGCCCGCCGAAGCCGCGCGCGGTGCGCTCCCGTCCCGGCAGTACGGACAGCATGTAGAGCGACATCAGCGCGGTCATCCGGGCCCGGGGGCCGGTGTCGGGGCCGTCGTCGGCGGCCAGTTCGATGACGAGGAGGCGGCCGTCGGCGGGCATGGCCCGGCGGCAGGCCCGCAGGACGGTGACGCACTGGGCGTCGTCCCAGTCGTGCAGGATCTCCCGCATCAGGTAGACGTCGCCGCCGCCGGGGACGGCGGTGAAGAAGTCGCCCTCCGTCGCCTCGGCGCGCCCAGCCAGCCCGGCCTTGCCGAGCCGTTCCCGGGCGGCGGTCACCGCGGCGGGCCGGTCGACCAGGACGCCGCGCAGCCGGGGGTGGGCGTCCAGCAGCCGGGCCAGCAACGCGCCGTCGCCGCCGCCGACATCGACCAGGAGGCGCGCCGCCGACAGATCGCACGAGCGCAGGATGGCGGCGATCTCCAGGTCCAGATCGGCCGCCTGGGAGCGGTCGAAGATCTCCCGCAGCCACGGCCGCGCTTCGAGGTGGGCGAAGAAGTCGGTGCCGAACTCGGTGTCGAACGCCGGCCGGCCGGTGCGCAGCGTGTCCGGGACGCCGTGCCAGGCGCGGCCGGTCACCGCGTGGGCCAGCAGCGCGGTCGGCAGCGCGGTGCCGGGCGCCTCGGTCGTCAGCGCCGAGCCCAGCCGGGCCAGGGCGAAGCGGTCGTCCCCGTGTGCCTCGAAGACCTCGAACGCCACCAGCGCGGTCAACGCCTGCCGCAGGCTGGGCTCATGGGCGCCGGTCAGCCCGGCCAGCTCCGCGACGCTCCGCGGGCCGGCCGCCAGAAGATCCGGGATGCCCAGCTCCGCGATGCCGCACAGCGCCCGGGAGACGAGCGGGGCGAACAGCAACGCCCGTACGGCCACCGCGTCTTCCAGCTCGTCCGGGCGCATCACGGCACCCGCCTCTCCGGGCCGCCGGCCGCCGGGTGGCGGGCCTCGGCCGCCGCGAACAGCCGCAGCAGAAGCGGATCACCGATCCGGCCGTCCGTGAAATGTCCCCCGAAACGGGCCCGGTAGGCGGCGAACCAGTGCGCGCGGTCGTGCAGGAAGAGGATGTCGTGGGAGGCCATGCGGCGCACGGCCAGCACGGGGATGGGGGAGCGGGAGACCTGGAACCCGCTGTTGCGCACCGACCGTTCGTCGCAGGCTGAGTGGAACTGGCCGATCATCAGGCCGCGTTCGACCGCGACATCCTTCAGTCGCGCGTGCGCCTCGTCCAGGGCTGCCAGGCCCTCCCCGACCAGGTCGGGCATTGCCACGACGAGGCTGTCCAGCGCCGGTTCCCGCTGGTCGGCGCCGGTCGCGGGCAAGCTCAGCAGGTCACCGGCGAGCGTCTCGCGCAGCTCGTCGGGGTCCTTGCCACTGATCTCATATCGGAGATGGACGCGCAGCGCCCCGGAGTTCATCGCGGCGGGGACGAACGGGCAGACGGGACCCTTGCGGTGGAGCGCCTGGTGCGGCCGGCCGATGTACTCGCGCAGCCAGGCGAGCAGCACGGGAAGATCCCGCTCCACCCGGGCCTCGTACCCGTGTGGCGGCGACACGGTCACATCGCCGCCGGAGCGCGCGGCCGACGTCTCGATGCCTGACTGGGCACTCATGGTGATCTGCCTCCTTCAGGGGTACGGCGGCCGGTCAGGCCGTCAGCTTCGCCAGGGCCTCGGCGAGCCGGTCCAGCTCCCGGGCCACGTGCGGCAGCCCTGCCGGGTCGGCGGAGTCCAGCGCCGTGCGGCGCTGCTGGTCGGTGGCACCGTGCAGCAGGCTGGTGGCGGCGCGGAAACGCAGGGCGCGGGGGTCGTCGCCGAAGTGGTGGCCGCCGAGCACCGCGACCCCGTGGCGCTCCAGCAGCACCCGTTCCAGGGAGGCGGAGTCGACGGCCCCGTGGCCGGCGAGCGCCTCGCGGACCGGCTCGAAGTCCGGGTAGACGTAGAAGCCGCCGGCCGGGGGCCGGCAGTCGGCCCCGGCCGCCACCACGACCCGGTGCACGGCGCGGGTCACCCCGGCGTGCAGCCGGGCGCCGGCCCGGACGTGCCCGGCCAGGTCCGGCGGCTCGCCGAAGGCGTAGTCGGCCACCGCCCGCATGGGTCCGGCCAGCCCGGACCACACCTCGCTCGCGGTCGCCAGGACCCGGTCGCGCAGGGCCGTGCCGAGGTCCCCGGCCGGGAAGCGGGCGGTGCCGATCCGCCAGCCGCCCAGGGCGTGCGTCTTGCTCAACCCCGTGGTCACCACGGTCCGTTCGGGGGCGGCCTCGGCGGGGCTGAGGAACGGCGTGGCCGGGTCGTGCAGGAGATCCCGGTAGATCTCGTCGGAAACGACGATCAGGTCCTCCTCGCGGGCGACCGCGCAGACCCGCCGCACCAGCGACGGCGGCGCGAGCGTTCCGGTGGGATTGTCGGGCAGCGTGAGCACCAGCAGGCGGGGCCGCCGGCCCGCCTTCCGTTCCGCGCGGACGGCGCGGGCGAGCGCGTCCGGGTCCGGGACGCCGCCGCACTCCGCCGGGACGGCGACGGCCGTGGCCCGGCGGCCGAGCAGCCGGGCCTGCGGAGCGTAGGTGACCCAGGCCGGGCACGGCAGCAGCACGTCGCCCTCGACGGCGGCGACCAGCGCCATCAGCAGCGGTTTGCTGCCGGGCGCCAGGACCACCTGGCCGGGCTCGGTGGGCAGCCGCCGCCGGGCGTGGTAGCCGGCCACCGCCCGCAGCGCCCCCGGGTCACCGGCGACCGGGCCGTACGCGGTGCGGCCGGCACCGTCCAGCAGCGCCCGCGTCAGCCCCTCGTGGAGCGGGACGCGGGCCTCGCCGAAGCCGAGGTGGACCACCGGCGCGCCGGCGGCCCGGCGGCGGGCCACCTCCTGGTCGAGGGCGAGGTTGGGCGACACGGCGGCGGGGCGGAGAGTCATGGGCGCGCTCCGGTGGCGGCGGGCGCGGCGCCGCTCAGCGCCGCGAGCAGGTCGGCGTCGGTGGCGGGGTCGGGCTCCAGGTCGTCCAGCCAGGCGGCGGTCGGCGACCAGCGGGCCCGGAAGGGCCGTGCGACAAGCCCGGGGTCACGGGCCTGGAGCAGCCGCAGCCGGAAGAACCGGCCCTCCGGCAGCTCCTCCACGCCGTCGACCACGGCCTTGCCCACGGACGCCGACATCACCGGGCCGCGGACCGTGCGGGCCAGGCCCGGCAGCCGGCTGTAGGCGTCCCGGAAGATGCCGGCCGCCCGGTCGAGGCTGACCTGGAAGTACCGGTAGGGCCCGGTGTCCCGGGCGACGAACATGTAGTAGGGCACGCAGCCCGCCGCGAGTTCGGCGCGCCACAGCGCCGACCAGGCGTCCGCGCTGTCGTTGACGTGGGCCATCAGCGGCGCCTGGCAGTACACCGAGGCGCCGGTCGCGCGAACGCGGGCGAGGGACCGTCGCGCGAGCGGTGTGGCGAGCTCCCGCTCGTGGCTGAAGTGGGCCATCACCGCGAGCGTGCGGCCGGACGCCACCACCTGTTCGAACAGGCGCAGCGCGTCGTCGGCGTCCGGGTCGGTGGTGAAGCGCTGCGGCCAGTAGGCCGGTGACTTGGTGCCGATCCGGATCGTCCGCACCCGGTCCACCCGCAGCAGCGGCTCCAGATGCGCGCGCAGCCGCTCGGAGGACATCACCATCGGGTCGCCACCGGTCACCAGGACATCGGTGACCTCGGGGTGCTCCCGCAGGTGGCGGATCAGGTCCTCCGGTCCCGGAGCGGCGAACCGCAGGTCGGGCGCCCCGATGAACTGGGCCCAGCGGAAGCAGTACGTGCAGTAGGCGTGGCAGGTCTGGCCGTGCCCCGGGAAGTACAGGACGGTCTCCCGGTACTTGTGCTGAAGGCCGGGCACCGCCGCGCCGTCCCGCCGGGGCACGTTGAGGTCGAGCTGACCGCCCGGGTGCGGGTTGAGCCGGGCACGGATGCCCGCCACCGCCGCGACCACTTCCCGGTCGCCGTCCGGGCGGCCGTCCAGTCGGCGCAGCAGGTCGACATCCTCGCCGGCGAGCATCCCCGGCTGCGGGAAGACGAGCTGGAACGCCGGATCGTCCGGCACCCGCGACCAGTCGATCAGCTCGGTCAGCACGTACTCGTTGACGCGGAACGGCAGCACCCGGCTGAACAGCCGGACTGTTTCCCGTTCTTCGCCGCCCAGCGGGTACCGGCGCACGATCTCGTCGAGCTGCCTCGGTCCCAGAGCGCGGAACCGGCTGCCGCCGCGGGCCGTCGTCTGCACCCTGATTCCCCCGTTTCCGCTTGTGCCGGTCACTGACGTCCGTCGTGGTCACCGACGTCCGGATGGCTCGGAAAACCCTCATACCGGCCGAGGGGAACGCTAAGCCGCCCGCCGTGCCCCGCCGGGCGATCTGGCACCTTCCTGACCCGATGACGTCAGCTTCCGGCAGCGACCCGGAGACGACCGCCGCGCGCGGCTAGCGTCCGGCGTGACAGCGCACCGGACAGCCGACGGGGGCCGACCGCCCCCGGCCCGCGAGGAGTGAGGCCGCGATGACCCGACCGATGGAACCGACGGAAGCCGCCGCGGGCCAGGGCGTGCCCCGGCCCCCCACAGGTGTCGGTGACGGGCGTGAACTCCTCGCCTGGCTGCGGCTGATGCGCGACCGGCATCCGGTGTGGCGCGACGAGACCACGGGCGCGCTGCACGTGTTCCGCTACGCGGACCTGTTGCACGTCCTGTCCACGCCCGCCGTGTTCAGCTCCGACTTCTCCGCGATCATGCCGCCGCCGGAGGAAGGCGCGCCCAACTTCACCGAGGGCGTGCTGACCATGACCGATCCGCCGCGCCACGGAAAGCTGCGCCGGCTGGTCAGCCAGGCGTTCACCCCGCGCATGATCGCCCAGCTGGAGCCGAAGGTCGTCGGCCTCACCCGCGAGCTGTTCGACACGGTGGCCGGCGCGGACGACTTCGACCTGGTGGCGTCCGTCGCCTATCCGCTGCCCGTCATCGTCATCGCGGAGATGCTGGGCATCCCGGCGGCGGACCGCGAGCTGTTCCGCACCTGGGGCGAGGCCCTGCTGTCGACCAACTACGAACTGCCGGTGGGCGCCGTCCCGGACGGCACGATGCCCGAGGACATCGTGCGCCAGCTCAGTGAGATGCACGCCTACCTGCTCGGCCACGTCCGGGACCGCCGCGCCACGCAGCGCGGCGATCTCATCAGCAGCCTGGTGGCGGCCGAGGTCGACGGCGATCGGCTCACCGACGGGGAGACCGTCAGCTTCCTCAACTTCCTCCTGCTCGCGGGCCACTTGACCACATCGCTACTGATGGGCAACACCCTGCTCAGCTTCGCCGACCACCCCGACCAGGCGGACGCGGTGCGGGCCGACCGCGAGCTGGTGCCCCGGGCGATCGAGGAAGTGCTGCGGCACCGCCCGCCGGTCGTCTTCCAGGCCCGCGTCACGCGCGAGGAGACCGAGCTGGCCGGGGTCACCGTCCCGGCGAAGGTGCCGGTGATGTGCTGGCAGATGTCGGGCAACCGCGACGAGCGGCACTTCCCCGACCCCGACCGCTTCGACATCGGCCGTACGCCCAACGCCCACCTGACGTTCGGCCACGGCATCCACTTCTGCATCGGCACGCCGCTGGCCCGGCTGGAATCGCGGATCGTGCTCAACGAACTCCTCGACCGCTACCGGGACATCGGGTGCGGCACGCCGGTCTTCTACGAGCGCAGCCCCGAGATCTTCGGCGTCAAGAGCCTGCCCATCACCGTCCAGCACGCCTGAGGAGACGACTCCATGACGTCAACGCCCCCGGACACCGCCCCCGCCTCGGCCGGGCCCCCGCCCGTAGTGGGCGACGGCGCCGACCTGTTCGCGTGGCTGAGGGAGACCCGGCGGACCGATCCGGTATGGATCGACCCGGCCAGCGGCGCCTGCCACGTGCTCACCCACGCCGACGCCCTGCGGGTGCTGTCCGAACCCGCCGTGTTTTCCTCGGACTTCAGCGCGCTGGCGCCACCGCCCGAGCCCGGACTGCCCAACTTCGCGGAGGCGTCGCTGAGCGTGACCGATCCGCCGTTCCACGGTCGCCTGCGCAAGCTGGTCAGCCAGGCGTTCACCCCGCGCACGGTGGCCGGTCTCGAACCGCGCATCGCGGAGGTGACCCGCGAGCTGCTGGACGCCGCCGCCGGCCGCGAGCAACTGGACCTGGTCGACCACCTCGCCGGGCCGCTGCCCGTCGTGGTCATCGCGGAGCTGCTCGGCATCCCCACCTCCGACCGGGAGATGTTCCGCCGCTGGGCCGAGTACCTCCTGCCGCCCAGTGGTGATGTGACGGCTGGTCAGTTCGTGGAGGGCGGCTACGCCAAGACGCGGGCCGCCGAGCTCAACGAGATGGCCGACTACCTGCTGTCCCACGTCCGCGACCGGCGCGCCCGCTCCCGGGACGACCTGCTGTCCCGGCTGGTGGCGGCCGAGGTGGACGGCGAGCGGCTGACGGACAAGCAGACGGTCAACTTCGCCGCGTTCATGCTGCTGGCCGGGCACCTCACCACCACCCTGCTGCTCAGCAACGCGTTGCTGTGCTTCGAGGAGACCCCCGGCTCGCTGTCCCTGCTGCGCGAGGACCCCTCGGCCGTGCCCACCGCCCTGGAGGAGGTGCTGCGGCACCGCCCGCCGGTGGTGTTCCTGTACCGGCTCACCCGCGAGGACACCCGGATCGGCGCGGTCGACGTGCCGGCCGGCCGCATCGTCGTCACCTGGATCGTGTCGGCCAACCGCGACGAGCGGCAGTTCCCCGACGCGGACCGCTTCGACCCGCGCCGGACGCCCAACGCGCACCTGACGTTCTCCCACGGCATCCACTTCTGCCTGGGGGCGCCGCTGGCCCGGATGGAGTCCTCGATCGTGCTGCGGGCGCTGCTCGACCGCTACCGCGACATCGCGTGCGGCGAGCCGGAGTACCACCAGCGGCCGGACATCTTCGGAGTGACGCGGCTGCCGGTCACCGTCCGCGCGGCGTGAGGCCGTCCGCGCCGCCGCTCGACCCCGCACGGCTCCGGCCTTCACCACTCCACCCGCCACCGGCCCGGGGGGCCGCCCGACCGGCCCGGGGAGCCGCCCGCCGTTCACTCCGCGCGGGCGGCCTCCCAGGTGCCGGTCGTGGTGAACCGCCGCAGATCGGCGAGCGGCCCGTCCAGCCGCCAGCCCTTGCCCGCCACCCACGTGTCGTCGTCGTACGTGTCCCGGTACGGCTCGCCGCCGTCGCCGACCACCATGACCACCGGACCGGTGGCGCCCTCCGCCCGCATCCGCTCCAGGATCTGGAACGCGCCCCACAGGCACGCGCCGCTGGAGGGACCGGCGTGCAGCCCGGTCACCGCCCGCAGATGGCGCATCGCCGCGACGCTGGCGGCGTCCGGCACCGGGATCACCAGGTCCACCACCGAGGCGTCGAAGGCCGGCTCCACGCGCGGGCGGCCGATGCCCTCGATCCGGGACGGCATGCCGGTGCTGTACCCGGGGCAGTCGGTGGCCCAGCCCGGGAAGTACGCCGAGTTCTCCGGGTCCACCACGGCCAGCCGCGTCGGCAGGCCGCGCAGCCGCAGATGCCGGCCGATGGCCGCCGAGGTCGCGCCGCTGCCGACACCCGTGACGATCCAGGCCGGCTGCCCCTCGCCGGCCGCCTCCAGATCGTTCAGGATCTCCGGCCCCAGCCCGCGCGGGCCGCGCCAGTCCAGCGCGTCGCCCACCCGCGAGAAGTGGTCCAGATAGTGCCCGCCGACGCGCTGGGCCAACTCCTCGGCCCGCTTGTAGACGGCCAGCGGCGGATCGACCGGGAAGCACCGGCCGCCCTGCTCCTCGATCCGGCGGCGCTTGCCCTCGGCGGTCCGCATCGGCACCACCGCCGTGTAGGACAGGCCCAGAAGCCGGGCGAAGTACGCCTGGGAGACCGCCATGTTCCCGCTGGTGGCCTCGAAAAGGGGTGTGCGCCGGCCGATCTCACCGGTGGCCAGGGCGTCGAGGAACAACGCGCGGGCCACGCCGTGCTTGAGGCTGCCGGTCGGCCGCGCCGACTCGTCCTTCAGGTGCAGCGACAGCCCCGGGCCGCCGGGCAGCGGGAAGGGGCGCAGCGGCGTGGGCCGCTCGGCGGCCTGCTCGTCGAGGAGCATGTCGATCGCGTCGCGCGCCCAGGCGCTGGGTGCCCGGTCATCCGCTCGGTGTCCCACGCGGCATCTCTCCGTTCGCCTCGGCCGGGCACTGGCCGATTCCGTGCCCGGCGCTCTCGTCCACTGTACGACCAACTCGTATGATGTACGAGTCTTCCACTGAGAGGGGTCCCCATGCCGGCTCTGGAGCGTGACCGCCGATGGCTGGTCCTCGGCGTGCTGTGCGTGTGCCTGCTGACCACCGTGCTCGACAACACCGTGCTGAACGTGGCCGTCCCCGCCCTGATCGGGGACCTCGGGGCCAGCACCTCCGACGTGCAGTGGATCATCAACGCCTACTCACTGGCCATGGCCGGCTTCCTCATCGCCTCCGGCGCCATGGCCGACCACTTCGGGCGCAAACGGGCGCTCTTCACGGGCCTCGCGCTCTTCGGCGCCGGCTCGCTGTTCGGCGCGCTCGCCACCACGGCCGGCGCGTTGATCGCGGCCCGCGCCGTCATGGGCCTGGGTGCCTCGCTGCTGATGCCCAGCACCCTGGCCGTGCTCATGCACGTCTTCGGCGACGAGGAGCGGATGAAGGCCATCGGGATCTGGATGGCGGTCTCCGCGGCGGGCATGGCCGGCGGCCCGGTGGTCGGCGGCTTCCTCCTGGACCACTTCTGGTGGGGCTCGGTCTTCCTGATCAACGTGCCGGTCGCCGTCGTGGGACTGGTCGCCATCGTCTGGCTGGTCCCGGAGTCGAGGAATCCGGACAGCGAACGGCCCGACGGGGTCGGCGTGCTGCTCTCCGTGGTGGCCATGGTCTCCCTCGTCTGGGCGGTCATCGCGGCCCCCGAGCACGGCTGGACCGACCCGCTCGTCCTCGGCCCGCTGCTGCTGGCCGTGGCCGGGGGCGCCCTCTTCGCCGTCTGGGAGCACCGGAACCCGGCCCCCATGCTGGACATGACGTTCTTCACCGACCGCCGGTTCACCGGGGCCGTGCTCGGCGGGCTGCTGGCCGCGTTCGGCATGGGCGGCTCGTTGTTCCTGCTCACCCAGCAGCTGCAGTTCGTCCTCGGCCACAGCCCGCTGGAGGCCGGGCTGCGGATCGTGCCGTTCGCGATCTCCCTGCTCGTCGGCAGCGGCTTCGTCAGCTCCCGGGTGAGCAAGAGCCTCGGCCTGGCCAGGACCGTCGCGCTCAGCATGGGCTTCGCGGGCCTGGGTCTGTGCGGCATCGCCGCGGCGAGCGACAGCGGATACGGCTGGCTCCTGCCCGGCCTGGTCGTCGTCGGCCTGGGCATGGGCACCGCCGGCCCCGCCGCCGGGGCGGCGTTGATGGGCGCGATCCCACCCGCCCGCGCGGGCGCCGCCGCCGGGGTCAACGGCACGCTCCAGGAGCTCGGTTCGGGACTCGGGGTGGCCGCGCTCGGCGCCGCCCTGGTCGCCAGGTTCGACGCCGGGCTGCCCGACAGCCTCCCGGACGGGGCGGAGGACTCGCTGCCCACGGCCCTGGCCGAGGCGGACGGGGACCTGGGCGCGATCCGGGACGCCTTCGTGTCGGCGCTGGAGACCAGCCAGTTCCTCGGCGCGCTCGCCGTCGGCGTCGGTGGCGCCGCCGCCGGATGGCTGCTGGGCTGGGCCGGCCGGGGCGCGGCCCCCGAGCAGGCCATTCCGGGCGTGCCGGACGCGCCGGACGCGCCGGGCATGCCGGGCATGCCGGACGGTGAACCCGCCGGTCCGCCGGCCCGGCAGGGCTCCGTGTGACGGCCGTACGATGGCAGTCCGCCGGACGGGACCGGCACCGACCCCGAGGAGACCAGGTGTGGGCGCACGCGATCAGGGGAGCGGGAGCGACAGTGTGTGGCTGGCTCCGCCCGCCCGCCGGACCGGCCCGCCCGGCCTGAGCCGCGCGCGCATCGTTGAGGCCACCGTCGGGCTGCTGGATGCCGAGGGACTGGGCGCCGTCTCGATGCGGCGCGTCGCCGCCGAGCTCGGCGCCGGCCACATGTCGCTGTACTGGCACGTGGCCACCAAGAGCGCGCTGCTGGAGCTGGCGCTTGACGAGGTGTTCGGCGAGGTGGGCCGCCCGCCGGCCCACTTGCCCTGGCCGGAGCAGCTCCGCGCGCTGGCCGCCGCCCTGCGCGCCATGTTCCGCGACCACCCCTGGGCGACCCGGCTGATCGGCGAGTATCTGAACATCGGCCCCAACGCCCTGGGCGTCACGGACAGCGCGCTGGGCGTGGTCGGGCGGACCGGCCTGGGCCCCGGGCAGGTCGACAGCGCGGCGGCCCTGGTCCTGGAGTACGTCTGCGGATTCGCCACCGCCGAGGCCCGCATGATGAGCCGCGGGGCGGACGAGCGGACGTTCGAACGGCTGTCGGACGCGGTCCGGTCGGGACTCACCGAGCTGACGTCCCTCAAGGAGCTGGCGGACCGGGACATCGGCACACCCCTGCAGATAAGGGACCGCAACTTCGCCTTCGGCGTGGACTGCGTCATCGCCGGGATCCAGGTCCTCGCCCGCGCCGACGAGGGCCGGGACGCGGGCCACTGAGCCCGCATCAGCACGGTTCCTGGCGGGCACGGATCGGGCATTCGGGCGTTATGATCCGGCGCGTGGAGGGTGAAGTCTGGTGGGAGCTCATCGAATCGGCGCGGGCGGCGGCCGGAGACCGCGCCGATGACCGGGACCCGCCCGACGACCCGCTGCCCGCCGCCCTGACCGACCGGCTGACCGCGCTGGAGCCGCGCGAGATCGCCGCGTTCACCCTGTGGACCATCGACCGCACCGACTGCGCGTACCGCTATCCGCTGTGGAACGCGGCCTATCTCATCGAGGGCGGCTGCGGGGACGACGGTTTCATGGACTTCCGGGACGGACTGATCCTGCTCGGCCGCAAGACGTTCGGCGAGGCCGTGCGGGAGCCCGATTCCCTGGCGGAGCTGGAGGTGGTCGGCCGGATGGCCCGCGAGGAGAGCGGCTGGATCGGCTACCAGGCGCTGAACGCCCCGATCCGCGAGGCGTACCTCCGCCTCACCGGCGAAACCCGCACCCTGGAGGCCGCCCTGGAATCCGGCCTCGCCACGACGACCCGCCCCCGCCGCCCGTTCGGCGAGAACTGGGACCCCGAGAACCCCGAAGAGACCCGCCGCCGCCTCCCCCGCCTGTCCGCGCTGTTCCTGGCCTGACGCCCACGGGCGACACCGCCTGCGGACGGGGCCGGACGTGACGGCGAGCTCGGCCGACAGGCGACGTGTTCACTCCTCGCGGGAATTCCGTTCCGCCCGCAACGTTTCCAGGAGCTCACGCGCGTCCACGATCGCGGTCTGGTCCCAGCCGCTCGGCGACCTCGGCTTCCCGCAGGTCCCCTGCGGCGTAGCAGAAAGGAGTGGGGATTCGCGCGTGGGGAGGGGGAAGGAACCGGGCCCCCTTACTGCGGCTTGTCCGGGGGGATCCCCGCTTGTCCACGACCTGTGACAGAGCGGGCGTTGAACGGTCGTGTTGGCGCGCATAGCGTTCCGGTGAATAACGTTTGCAGGGTGGGGGAGTGCTCATGACACGGCCGTCTGACTGGTCCCCGGTGGGGATGGATTCCGATCCGACGCCGGGGAGTCCGGATGAGGTGTGTGAACTGGCGGAGGGGCTTCAGGCGTTCGCCGATGATGTGGGTGAGGCGCTGGGGAAGATCCGGCAGATCCTGGACGACGATTACCAGCCGGTGATGTTCTACGAGGAGGTCCACCTCACCAACCGGGACGAGTTGATCGTCTATCAGGACCACCACACCGGACACCGCTACGGCGATCCCAACGGCGTCGGCGACCAGCCGCCTCACGTGCACGTCAGGCCCTACGATGACCCACGCAATGGACAGATCCCGGGCTGCGAGGAGCATTACTACTATGACCCCTCACTGGGCTGACCTGCTCACCGACCGGGAGCGCATCGCCCGGTACTACAGCGAGGTCCCGCCGCTGGACGGTGCGGTGCTCCGGTCCGTCCGGCTGGACCGTGACGGTCCGACGCTCCTGCTGCGGCTCGACCTACCCGTCTTCCCCGACCGGCCGGAGGAGGAGTGGACGGTGGCGGGCTGCGACCGCTTCCAGTGCCAGATCCGGTTTCTCGCCGTCGAGGACATCCGGGTGGCGGGTTGGCCGTTCCTGGGCGGCGTGGACCTCGGCATCCAGCCGTTGGAGCCCGCCGAAGAGCGCCGCGTCGCCGTCGTGGCCCGTGCTCGCGCGGATGGGGCGGACGTGGTGCGGTTCAGCTGCAACGCGTCCCTGTCGGTGGGACACCTCGCGGCCTACCGCGACGGCGACGGCGGACCGTACCTGCACGCGGGCCGGGTGGACCGGATCCGCTTCGGCACTCGCCTGCCGAACCCCACCGACAAGGCGTACTACGAACGGCTCTGAGATGACAGATACGGGCATCACCTCCGTCCACATCGACGAACGCGACGACCGCTCGGTGACCGTCAGCACCCGGCACCATGGCCTGCCCCCCGACGCCCCGGCGGAGTGGCGCGAGCGTGGTTTCAACTCCTACGAGGAGCACACGGTCTATACCTCGGTCGACGCGCTCGGCGTCGTTGGCTGGACCCATCTCCCCATCGAGCGCTGGGAGTCGGCGGACCTGTCGGACAACCGGCGGGCCGTCGCGCTCACCGGCCCCGGGACGTCCGTCCGCTTCCACGCCGACGCCACCACCACGCGGCACCGGCGTGGCCTGCTGTCCGGGGGCCGGTGATCTACAGGCCGGGGATGCGGCCGTTGCGGAACAGGTCCACGAAGATCTGGTGGTCGGACCGGGCGCGGATGCCGTAGGCGTGGGCGAAGTCCACCAGCATGGCCGCGAAGCCGGTCCCGTCCGCGGCGATCGCCGCGGCGATCGCCGCCTCGGTGGAGAACGGGACCAGCGAGTGGCCGCTGGAGTCGTCCGCCGCCGCGTGCATGGTCGCCGTGGCGCGGCCCAGGTCCGCGACCACCTGGGCGATCTCGGCCGGATCGTCGATGTCGGACCAGTCGAGGTCCACCGCGTACGGCGACACCTCGGCGACGAGCTGGCCGGCGCCGTCCAGCTCGGTCCAGCCCAGCCACTGGTCGGCGTGGGCCTGGAGGGCGCGTTGCGAGATCACCGTGCGGTGGCCCTCGTGCAGGAAGTACGAGCGGACCCGCTCCTCCAGGATGTGCCGGGAGACGGCCGGGGTCTGCGCCTGCTTGATGTAGATCACGACGTCGTTCTCCAGGGCGTCGCTGTTGCCCTCCAGCAGCAGGTTGTACGACGGCAGGCCCGCGCTGCCGATCCCGATGCCGCGGCGGCCGACGACATCCTTGACCCGGTAGGAGTCCGGCCGGGCGAGGCTCGATTCCGGCAGCGTCGCCAGGTAGCCGTCGAAGGCGGTCAGCACCTTCTCCCGGGTCGCCGCGTCCAGCTCGATCGCGCCGCCGCCGGGAGTGAAGCGGCGCTCGAAGTCGCGGATCTCGCTCATTCCGTCCAGCAGACCGAAGCGGGTGCGGGCCCGGGCGTCGCGCAGCGCGGTCAGCAGCGGGCCGACCGCCGTGTCCAGGGTGAACGGCGGCACGTCGTCGTCCTTCGCGCCGTCGGCCAGCGCGTGGATACGCTCGTGGTACGCGGCGGCGTACGTCCGGACCAGGTCGCTGATCATCCCGTCGCTGAGCGCCTTGGTGTAGCCGAGCAGCGCGACCGAGGCGGCGAAGCGCTTCAAGTCCCAGGTATAGGGCCCGACATACGCCTCGTCGAAGTCGTTGACGTTGAAGATCAGCCGACCGTTGGAGTCCATGTACGTGCCGAAGTTCTCGGCGTGCAGGTCGCCGTGGATCCACACCCGCAGGGTGCGCTCGTCCAGGAACGGTCCGCCGCGCTGCTCCGCCGCCAGGTCGTGGTAGAAGAGGCAGGCCGTGCCCCGGTAGAACGCGAACGCCGAACCCGCCATCTTCCGGAACTTGACCCGGAACGCCGCCGGATCGGCCGCCAGCAAGTGTCCGAACGCGGTGTCGAGGACGCCGAGTATCTCCTCGCCGCGCTGCTCTGCCTGGGTCGACATCGCGAACTGCCTCCTGATGAACCGGGATCTGCTGAGCGGAGCCTATCGGCGGCGGCCGGGCCGTTCAGCGCTCGGGGTCGAGCTGCACGGACCACGGTTCGGCGCCGTCCGTGTCCCGCAGCCGGACGGTCATCACGGAGGGGTGGGGCGCGCGGGACGCCCGGGGTGCCCGGGACGGCCGGAGGGGGGAAGGGCGAACGGCGTTGGAACGAAACGGCGAAACGGCGGAACGGCGCCGGAACGACGGCGGGGCGTGCCGCGGATCGCGGCACGCCCCGGTCGTGGGCGGACGAGCGTGAGTGGGTGCGGGTGGGTGCGGGTGGGTGCGTGGGTGGGCGTGGCTACCGGGTCACCGACGGGCGGGCGCCGTTGCCGGTGGTGGCGGGGGAGGAGGAGGCCGGGAGCGGCTCGGTCTCCGGCGCCGGGGACGCGGCCGACGCCCCCTCCCGGCAGGCGAGATGGACCGCCTCCAGCATCGCCCGGGGTCGTTCGGCGCGGATCGCGCGCTGCTCGTCCGCGGCCTGGCCGGCGAAGCCGAGCCAGACGTCGAGGAGGAAGCGCAGCACCAACTGCCAGCCCCGGCGCGAGCGCCACATCGTCCAGCCGATGTAGAGGTCTGTGCCGTGCGGGAAGACCGAGACATACGCCTGGTAGTACCCGTCGCTCACCCGCAGCCGGTCGTTGACGCCCTGGTCGCCGGGGAGGTCCGCGCGGTGCGGCGTGACGGACAGCGGGCTGCGGTGCTCGCGCAGGGCGTCACCGATCCGCTGGTGCGCGTCCGCCGCGCGCTCGTGACGGTCGCTCAGCAGCACCCGCCACTCGGCGACCGGTTCGGTCGCCCGGCCGAACATCAGCACGGCCGTGTAGGAGATCATCCCGAGGACGACCGAGGCGCCCACCAGGAGGCCGGTGATGTCCACGTCGGCCCACCACTGGAACAGGATGATCGTCAGCGGGAACATCGTCACCAGGTGCGCCACCAGCAGGGCCTTGAGGAACTGGCTGCCCAGCGTGCCCCAGCGCACCGTGTCGTCCAGGCCGGGGTCCAGGGCCCCGAAGGTCGTCGTCCTGGCGTCGTCTTCTTGCCAGTTGGGCATGCTCTTCGCTCTCGGCACGTCCATCTGTCTCGCCCCCATGAGGTGCAGGTCGTAAGGCCGGACTCCGATGGTCTCAGCGGGGACGGGGGGCCGGGAAGATCTTCGGGCCACCGATTCGCGCGTTGGCATACGGCGTACGCTCTCGTCCGGTGATTCGCCTGCTCACAGCCTCGCGCGGCGTTGACACTGTGACATGTGCCACTCGTCCGAGGCTGCCGTCCAGGCCCAACACCCGTTCCTCGCACGGGAGTACGGTCAGCACCATTGAAGATCGGAAAGGGCGACAGGAGGATGGGGAGATGCGATCGCAAACAGGAGCCCCCCGATGAGCTTCTCCGAGTATCTGTCGGAACGGTGGCCTGACATCGTCGTGTTGATCAACGAGCATGCCCAAGTCGTCCTGATCGCCGTCGCGATCGCGGCCGTGATCGGCGTCGGCACGGGCATCGCCGTCGCGGGTCACCCCCGGGCCGGGGGGCTTCTCCTCGGCGTGACCGGCACGATGCTCACCATCCCCTCCTTCGCCCTGTTCGGCCTGCTGATCCCGCTGTTCGGCCTTGGCTCGGGACCCACCATCACGGCCCTGGTCCTCTACGCCGTCTTCCCGATCCTCCGCAACACCGTCACCGGCCTCCAATCCGTCCCCGGCGCGGTCGAGGACGCGGCGCGCGGCCTCGGGCTGGGCCGCTGGGAGCGCGTCCGGCGCGTCCATCTGCCGCTGGCGTGGCCGGTCGTGCTGGCCGGGATCCGCACCGCCACCCTCATGAGCGTCGGCATCGCCGCGATCGCCGCCGCCGTCAGCGGCCCCGGCCTCGGGGAGCTGATCTTCGGCGGCCTGGCCCGCATCGGCGGCGCCAACGCCCTCAATGACGCGCTCGCCGGAACGCTCGGCGTCGCCCTGCTCGCCCTCGCCCTCGACCTCCTCTTCGTCGTCCTGGGCAGGCTCACCACGTCGCGAGGCATCGCATGACCGACCCGATGATCCGGCTGGACCGGGTCAGCAAGCAGTACCCGGGCCAAGCGGCCCCGGCCGTCGCGGAGTTGTCCCTCGACATCGCGGCCGGCGAGATCGTCGTGCTCCTCGGCCCGTCCGGCTGCGGCAAGACGACCACCCTCCGCCTGATCAACCGGCTGATCGAGCCCACCACGGGCCGGGTCTTCCTCGACGGCGAGGACGTCACCCGCGCGGACCCCGACCAGCTGCGCCGCCGGATCGGATACGTCATCCAACAGGTCGGCCTTTTCCCGCACTTGACCGTTGCCGACAACATCGGGCTCATCCCGCGCACCCTCGGCTGGGACAAGAAGCGCGTCCGGGACCGCGTCGACACGCTGCTCGACCTGGTGGGCCTGGAGCCCGCCACGTTCCGCCGCCGCCATCCCAAGGAGCTGTCCGGCGGACAGCAGCAACGGGTCGGCGTCGCCCGCGCGTTGGCCGCCGACCCGCCCGTGATGCTGATGGACGAGCCGTTCGGCGCCATCGACCCGATCACGCGCGAGCGGCTCCAGGACGAATTCCTCGACCTCCAGGCCAAGATCCGCAAGACCATCGTGCTCGTCACGCACGACGTCACCGAGGCCGTCAAACTCGGCGACCGCATCGCCCTGTTCGGCGAGCAGGCCCGCATCGCTCAGTACGACACGCCCGCCACGATCCTCGCCGCTCCGGCCGATCCCTTCGTCGCCTCGTTCATCGGCTCCGGCGCCGCGATCCGGGGCCTGCGCCTCGTGCCCGTCGGCTCCCTGGCCCTCGACCCCGTCGAGGTGGTCGCCGAGGACCAGGACACTCCGGGGGAGACCGGCCCGGGGCGCGCCGTGCGGGTGGACGCCGCCGGGAAGCCGCGCGGCTGGCTACGCCCGGCCGACAGCCCCGGCCTCGCCGTCGTCCGGGCGGACCAGAGCCGTTACGACGCGCTCGACGCGATGCTCCGCGCCCGCGACGACACCGCCGTCGTCGTGGACGGGGCGGGCGCGCCGATCGGCACGGTCTCCTGGTCGGTCATCGCGCGGGAGAGCCCCGGGGAGCCGTCGTGACCGACGCGCTCACCGACCGCCGGCCGCGCGACGCGGCGCGCCCCTCGCCGTTCGGTCTCCTGGTCACGCCGGTGCTGCTCGCCGCCGCGTGCGCCGCCCTGTACGTCTGGCTGCGCGGCCAGGACCTCGACAGCATCGAGTCCCGGGCGATCAACCGCGACGTCATCACCGAACAGCTCGTGGAACACGTCAAGTTGGTCGCGGCGTCCACCGGCCTGGTCATCGCGATCGCCGTGCCGCTGGGCGTGCTGCTCACCCGGCCCCGGCTCGGCGCGCTCGGCACGCCGCTGCTGATGCTCGCCAACATCGGTCAGGCCGTGCCCTCCATCGGGGTGCTGGTGCTGCTGGCGGTCACCGTCGGCGTCGGATTCCAGGAGGCCCTGATCGCGCTGGTGCTCGTCTCCGTGCTGCCGGTGCTGCGCAACACCATGGTCGGCCTGCGCGGCGTCGACCGGGCCCTCATCGACGCGGGCCGGGGCATGGGTCTGACCAGAACGGCCGTCCTCTTCCGGGTCGAACTCCCGCTGGCCGTCCCGGTGATGATGGCCGGACTCCGGGTCGCGCTGATCCTCAACGTAAGCAGCGCGACGCTGGCCACGTTCACCAACGCCGGGGGCCTGGGCGGCCTCATCAGCACCGGCATCGCCCTGAACCGGACCTCAGTCCTGCTCACCGGAAGCGTCCTCACCGCCGTCCTCGCCCTGACCTGCGACTGGCTGGTCGGCCTCGCCGAACGCTACCTGCGCCCCCGGGGCCTCTGAACCCCGTTCACCGAGCCCTCGTTCGCCCCCGAGCCCCCGTTTTCCGAGCCCCCGTTTCCCCGTTCCTCTCAAGGAGTGAAGGTCTTACATGCGCTCGTTCTCCCGCCGCCCGCTCCTGGTCGGCCCACCCGCGCTCGCCGTCGCCCTGGCCACCCTCGCCGGCCTGACCGCCGGCTGTGCACTGGACACCTCGGACGGCGACGCGGAGCCCGGCAGCCTCGCCGAGACCGCGTCGCTGGACGGTGCCTCCTTCACGGTCGGCTCCAAGGAGTTCACCGAACAGCTCGTGCTCTGCCAGATCACCGGCCTCGCCCTGAGATCGGCCGGCGCCGACGTGTCGGAGGAGTGCGGGCTCCAGGGCAGCAACACCACCCGTGGCGCGCTGGAGTCCGGCGACATCGACATGTACTGGGAATACACCGGGACGGCCTGGATCAACTTCCTCGGCCACACCGAGCCGATCGACGACGCCGCCGAACAGTACGCCTCCGCCGCGTCGGAGGACCTCGAACAGAACGAGATCGCCTGGCTCACCCCCGCGCCGGCCAACAACACCTACGCGATCGTGGTCAAGACCAGCACCGCCGAGGAGTTGGGCGTCGCTTCCCTCTCCGACTACGCCGAGCTCGTGGCCGACGACCCCGGGCAGGCGTCGCTCTGCATCGCCAGCGAGTTCGCCGGCCGCGACGACGGGCTCCCCGGACTGGAGGAGGCATACGGCTTCCACGTCCCCGACGGCGATCTGGCCACGCTCGCCGAGGGCGCCATCTACAACGCCGTCGCCGACAACGACCCCTGCAACTTCGGCGAGGCGGCCACCACGGACGGCCGCATCGAGGCGCTCGACCTGACCGTCCTCACCGACGACCGGAGCTTCTTCCCCGTCTACAACCCGGCCCTCACCGTCCGCGCCTCCGTGCTGGAGGAGTACCCCGACCTGGAGGGGATCTTCGAGGCGATCGCCCCGGCCCTCACCGACGAGGTGCTCCAGGGCCTCAACGCCCGCGTCGACATCGACGGTGAGGAGCCCACGGACGTGGCCCGCGACTGGCTCCAGCAGGAGGGCTTCATCGGCTGAGGCGCTGAGGCGCTGAGGCGCTGACGCGACGGAGCGGACCGGGTGGATGGAGCGAACTGAGCGGACCGGGCTGCGCGGCCCGGCCCGGCCCGCCCCGGTCATGCTCCGTCGTCGCGGCGCAGCCGCCGCCACCCTGACCGAACGCCACCGCGCCCGCGTCCTCGCGGACGCGGAGACCCGGTGCGGCGGGAGGACGACGAGCGGCAGTCGGCCGCGCGATCGTCCTCTCGATTCGATGGCCCCGGCCGACCTCGGGAACCGCCTCCACGTCGCCATCGGCCGGACAGCGGATCCGGACAACTGACACCCACCGGCTGCCTCCCGCCTCTCCACTACGTGAACGTGTCGCATGCGTTCATGCGTCGGCAAGGGGCGTGCCGCTGTCCGTCATGTGACGCCGTCACATCTTCCGGCGCGACCGGCCCCGGCGGGGTATCCACGGCAAGGCGGTGTTCATACGTTTGATTCAGGCAGCCGCAATGCCGGAACTCCAGCGCGACGAAGGCACTTCTGTCACTTCGGTACCTGTCACCTCGGCACCTCTCACCCCGCGCGCCCGCCGCCGCGGCACGCCCGGAGGACAAGCATGGACAGCGCCCCCCGCTCGCTCGCCCCCCGCTCGCTCGCCCCCCGCCCAACCCCAGGAAGGAAGGCCCCGTGATCACGCACCCCACGTATGTCATGGACCCGACCGCACGCGATGTGGCCGCCGAGGCCGCGCGCCTCCGCCGGCTCGGTGACCTCGTCCGCGTCGAGCTGCCCGGCGGAATCCCCGCCTGGGCCCCCACCCGCCACGTCCTCTTGAAATCGCTCCTCACCGACGACCGCGTCAGCCGTGACCCGTCGCAGCACTGGACGTTATGGCGCGAGGGCTGGATCGAGGCCCACCCGGAGACCCACTGGATCTTCACCTGGGTCGGCCTGCGCAGCATGATCACCGCCTACGGCCCCGACCACCGGCGGCTGCGCACCCTGATCTCCCCGGCGTTCACCGCCCGCCGGACCGCCGCCCTGCGGCCCGCCATCGAGCGGCTGACCGCCGGGCTCCTCGACGGGCTCGAAGCCGCGCCGCAGGACGACCCGGTCGACCTGCGGATGGGCTTCGCGCACCCGCTGCCCATGGGTGTCATCTGCGATCTACTCGGCGTGCCCGACGCACACCGCCCCGCCCTGAAGCTTTTCTTCGACACCATCATCGACACCACCGTCCCCGGTGAGGAGGCCGGCCGCGTCCTGGAGGACCTCAGAGCCGCTCTGGCCGAGCTCGTCGCCCTCAGACGCCGCGAGCCCGGCGACGACATGACCAGCGCCCTGATCGCCGCCCGCGACGGCGGCGACGGGCTCAGCGAAGCCGAGCTGGTCGACACCCTGCTGCTGATCGTGGGCGCCGGCCACGAGACCACCGTCAATCTGATCGGCAACGCCACCGTCGCCCTCCTCACCCACCCCGACCAGCTCGCCCTGGTCCGGTCCGGCCGGGTCCCATGGATCAACGTGATCGAGGAGACGCTGCGCTGGGCGCCGTCCATCGCCCACCTCCCGCTGCGGTTCGCCGTCACCGACATCGACATCGCGGGCGTCACCGTCCGGGCCGGCGAGGCCATCCTCGGCACCTTCGGCGCGGTCGGCTGGGACCCCGAATTCCACGGTGACCGCGCCCACTTGTTCGACGTCACCCGCGAGCCGAGCAGACACCTCGCGTTCGGCTACGGCGCCCATCACTGTCTGGGCGCGCCCCTGGCCAGGCTGGAGGGGGTCATCGCGCTGCCCGCCCTGTTCGAGCGCTTCCCGCACCTCGCGCTCGGCGAACCCGCGGAGAGTATGGAGCCGTACCCCTCCTTCATCACCAACGGCTACCGCGCCCCGCTGGTACGCCTCACCTGAACGTCACCCAGGGCGGCCCCGGGTCCCGCGCGAACGCGGCCCGGCCCCGGGGCCGGGGGCGCGTCCACGCCCGACGGCCCGCGTGCGGCGGGGGGCGGGGGGCGGGGGGAACCGGCGGGGGGCTTCGGGAGTCATGAGGGGGGTAACCGTTCCTCCCAGCCCACGGATCGCGCCTCATGACCGCTTCGTTCAGTGACCCCTTTCTCGGCCTTGCCCGGCCCCACCTCGCCTGGGCCTGTGAACAGCTCGATCTCTTCGAGGCGTTGGTGCCCGTCGGGACGACCTCCTACGATCTGGACGCGCCTTCGGTGAGCCGCTCCGGGGTCACCCTGCGCGCCCACATGATCGGCAGCTACGCCCTGGACGGGACCTGGCTGTGGGCCTGGGGCAACGACCACTACCGGGACCGGCCCGCCGCAGCGCGGTCCCGGGAGTTGAGGGAGATCGGCGAGCGCGTCGGCGTGCCGGAGCTGACGGAGGCGATGCTCGACTTCAACCACTTCCCCAACCCCCGGCTCGCCGCCGACCACATGCTGCTGATCTGCGTCGGCCTGCTCGACGGACTCGGCGGCACCAGCTGGGCGTTCAGCGAGCGCGGGTGGATGTTCATGGTCGTGGACGATCCGGCCGTGCCGCGTGCCGAGCCGAGGCCGGCGGGGCTCGCGCGGGCTCTGCGCAACGGTGCGGCGCTGGTGCCGGGGCCGGCGCTGAAGCCGGTGCGGGGGTGGTTCAAGCGGCACGGCGTCGAGCCGGAGTACGGGCCCGGCCGGGTGGCGGGCACGCTGCCCCTCGGGGACCGGATCACGGTCGCGCTCGAAGCCGAGGAGGTGACCGGGGTGGAGGTCACCGGGGCCGACGGAGGAGAACCCCGGTCCGCCACCCTGGAGAAGCAGGAGCTGATCGGCCGACAGGTCGTGCTGGAGCGGCAGTTCCCGCCCGCGCTGCTGTCGGTCGCCGCCCGCCAGATCGCGTTCTCCATCCGGCGCACCCGGGCGGTGATCGAATACGCCGAGGATCACCTGGAGTTCGACGGCCGGCCACCCCGGTGGGACGAGGAAGCGGGCGAACTCCGTTTCCCCGGCGGTGCGCTGGCCGCGCGCCGGCTCGGTGCGTACGACCTGGACGAGGGCTGGTTCGCCTGGGCGCCTGACACCGGGGACATTCGCGCCCGGCTGGCCGAGGAGGCGGGCGGTGCGGACGGCCTGCCCGAACTCGCCGGGGAGCGGCTGGACCTGACCCGGTTCGGCGCGCCCGAAGCCGTCGCGGTGACGCTCGCCCGCACCGCCGCGAGCACCTCGGGGTACGCGTTCTCCTCGCTCGGCAACGAGTTCTGGGCGGTCACCGACGAGCGCCTGCCGGCGGTGCCCGACACCGATCCGCAGACGGCGACGGAGGAGATCAGGGCGGGCGCGAGCTGGCTGCGCGGCATCACGCCGGCGACGGCCAGGGACGAGACGACGCGTTCCATGGCCACGTCCTACTTCGAGCGGCTGGGCCTCCAGGTCTGGCACTACGGCCAGCCGGACTTCCTCAGCGGCGTGCTCGGACTGTACGAGGTGCGGGTGTACTTCGCGCCGGACGGGACGATCACCGAGGTCTCCCCGGGTGTGCTGATGGCTCCCCGCGGGTGACACCGCACGGGCGTCGTACGGGCTGTGCGACCCGTGCGACGCCCTCTCCGCGTGGTGGTGGAGCGACGGGTGAGATCAGCCCCTCACCCGATCCGGGGTGCTACTCGCGTAGAATGAATGAACACGTCCGATTTCCCGGGCCATGTCCTGGGCCTCCGTGCTCCGCAGCTCCACGTCGTTCGCGAACTGCAGCCACTGCTCCGCGACCATCCGGGCGGCGCGGACCACGTCGGCCGCGCGGTGCGACGGCACGCCGTCGACAAGACTCTGCCGCTGTTCGGGACTCAGTAGATGGTTCCCGAGTAAGTGGAGCAGTGCCCGGCCCATCTCGGTCATCCGCAGGGACGGGTCCCGGCGCATGCTCGACAGCACCCGTTCGGAGATGACGGGCGGCGGGGGCGGGGCGGGCCGGTCGGGGTCCTCGGGTTCACGGGTCTCCGACCGGCAGGCGCCGTTGGCTCGTTCGGCCAGGCGCAGCTTGGGCGGCACGGGGTCCTGGCCCAGGCGCATCCGCTCGCGCACGTCCCGGGCGGTGGCGACGGCGACCCCCGCCTTGCTCGCGATCTCCCGCAGGGAGGCGTCGGGAGTCTCCGCGATCACCCGGCTGGCGGCGATGCGGCCCGCGGCCCCGTTGACCGGGCGGCGCCGGCCGTCGCGGCCCGTCCTGAGCGTGAGTTGTGCGACGGTCCCGTCCGAACGGGTGCGCAGCGACGCCACCAGGCTGGGGGAGAGGCAGGTGACCACGGCGATTCTCCGGTCCGACCAGTGCGGGTGGCTCTCGATGATGCGCGTCGCGGCGGCGACCCGGTCGTTGCGCGAAAGCGGCATGCCGTGCTCGGCGTTGAGCTTGACGGCGAGCACGAAAACGTCTTCCGGACTGCCGTCGATGAAACGGACCTCGATGTTCTTCTGGCCGCGCAGCGCCGCCGCGCGCAGCCGGTGCATTCCGTCGACGATGCGCATCGTCGGCCGGTGCACGACGATGGGCGGCAGGGGGGCCTCCGACTCGGCCAGGGTTCTCGTGTGCTCTTCGATCTCTCCGGTTAACCGTGGGGAGTCGGCCGGCAGCAAGGAACCGATGGGAATGAACTCGGTGCGGTAAGACATAAGCTGGTCGTCGATGGCGAACGGCGACTCGTCACGGACCTGTGAATCGGACACGGGGTCCCCTCTGTAGCTGTTCAGTAGACATTGCCGACGTAGTCAACGTGTGTGCACAACGAACAAACCAGCACCCGCCAAAACCGGTCAACTATGGCGTGCCAGAACTTTTGGCCAACTGCTCGTTAATGGCTCAGGTCATGGCGGACGGAAACGCGCCTGACGACTCGGGCTCTTCGCGCGAAATATCCATGGCGCGTGAAATGTGCACGGCTCGCAGCTCCCTGGGTTTTCGAAGGTGATCCCAAGATGTCCGATGCGTGTGGGGGTGCCGGATGTCGGGTACCTCTCGGTACTCTTGCGCGATGCACGATATCAGCCGCTCTTCGGTGCATCCAGAGCGCCACTGACGGTAGGCTCCGGACCGCACGTCATACCCTGGAGTAATTTCCCCGAATCGCTTTTGTCGTGATCTGACGGGTCGCCGCCTTCCTATGTGGCTGCTGGGACTCACGAGGTGAAACGGGGCGAAAGGAGTCGGATATGTCCAACCCCTTCGAGAACGTGG
The DNA here is from genome assembly GCF_035917415.1 of Streptomyces sp. NBC_01803. Lineage (NCBI taxonomy): Bacteria > Bacillati > Actinomycetota > Actinomycetes > Kitasatosporales > Streptomycetaceae > Streptomyces > Streptomyces sp. NBC_01803. Next base: position 462,712 of record NZ_CP109073.1, on the reverse strand, counting down.
ATGCCGCCTATTCGGTGCTGGTGAACGAAGAAGGCCAGCACTCTCTCTGGCCGGCCCACATCGAGGTGCCGGCGGGCTGGGAGGCGGTCCACGGCGAGGCCGCGCGTCAGGAATGCGTCGCATTCGTCGAGGCGTCCTGGCGCGACATGCGCCCGGCGTCCCTGATCGCCGCCGGCCCGCACGACTGACCGCACGACCGACCGCACGATGACAGCGCGCCGGGCGGCGGGCCGGGCGCGGGGGGCGCGGGTGGGGGGAAGGCCGGGCGCGTGGAGGCGTGGCGCGGGCCGCCGGTCAGCGGCCCGCGCCGCCGGGGGCGGTGCGGAAGCGGTGGAGCGCGTTCTCGTGCCGGGCGCGCAGCTCCGCGTCGCGCACGCCGAGCCCTTCCGCCGGGGCGAGACACAGCACGCCGACCTTGCCCTGGTGGCGGTTGTGGTGCACGTCGTACACCGCCTGGCCGGTCTGTTCGAGGGAGCACACCTCGGAGAGCGTGGGGTGGATCCGGCCCTTGGCGATCAGCCGGTTCGCCTCCCACGCCTCCCGGTAGTTCGCGAAGTGGGTGCCGACGATCCGCTTCAGGTGCATCCACAAGTAGCGGTTGTCGTAGACGTGCTCGTAGCCCGACGTCGCGGCGCACGTGACGATGGTGCCGCCGCGCCGCGTCACGTAGACGCTCGCCCCGAATGTCTCCCGGCCCGGATGCTCGAAGACGATGTCGGGGTCCTCGCCGCCGGTCAGCTCCCGGACGCGCGCGCCGAACCGCTTCCACTCGCGCGGGTCCTGCGTGTGCTCGTCCTTCCAGAAGCGGTATCCCTCGGCGGCCCGGTCGATGACCAGCTCCGCCCCCATCCGGCGGCACACCTCCGCCTTCTCCGGGCTGGACACCACGCAGACCGGGGTCGCCCCGCCGTGCAGCGCCAGCTGGGTGGCGTAGGAGCCGAGCCCGCCCGAGGCGCCCCAGATCAGCACGGTGTCGCCCTGCTTCATGGCCGCGCCGTTGCGGGAGACGAGCTGCCGGTAGGCGGTGGAGTTCACCAGGCCCGAGGCGGCGGCCTCCTCCCAGGTCAGGTGCCCCGGCTTCGGCATCAGCTGGTTGGCCTTCACCAACGCCAGCTCCGCGAGCCCGCCGAAGTTCGTCTCGAAACCCCAGATCCGCTGCTCGGGGTCGAGCATGGTGTCCGCGTGCCCGTCCGGGTGGTTCAGCTCGACGGAGAGGCAGTGCGCCACCACCTCGTCGCCCGGCCGCCAGGCGGACACGCCCTCGCCGGGCCGCAGCACCACGCCCGCCAGGTCCGAGCCGAGCACGTGGTACGGCAGGTCGTGCCGCGCGGCCAGCGGCGACGTCTTCCCGTACCGGGACAGGAAGCCGAACGTCGGCAGCGGTTCGAAGATCGAGGACCACACGGTGTTGTGGTTGATGCCGCTGGCCATCACGGCGACCAGCACCTCGCCCGGTCCGGGGGTGGGGGTCGGCACCTCGTCCAGGTGCAACGACTCGCGCGGGTCCTTCTCCGCGGCGGGCAGGCCGTCGAACATCGCCACCTCGTCGGCGTGGAGCGTGATGCCCCGATAGGACTCGGGGACCGGCAGGCTCCCCAGGGCGGTCGGCTCGCCCGCCAGGATCGCGTCGAGGATCTTGTCCATGTCATCGAGCCTTTCGAGACGGATCGGGAGCGGCCGGCTCGGTACGGGAGCGGCCGGCATGGTGCGCGAACGCTCGCACGGCGCCACGGGGTCACGGGGCGACAGGCCACGCGGACGAGGCACGGCGAGGAGTGCGGGCCCTTCCCGTGGACGCGGGCCGGTGGATGTGGGCCGGTGGACGCGGACCGGCGGTGCCACGGGCGCGCGCGATCGTCGGCCGGGAAAGCCGTGACGCCGGCCCACGCCCTGTCGCGGCGGCGGCCGGGCGACTCATCGTGGCACCCGCCGAACGTCACCGTCCAGCGTGGAACATGCCGAGCGGACGACCCCCGACCATGCGTTCAACTGTCCGTGCCGAGCAGTTGAACGTGGTGCCCGTGACGCCGTTCGCCGCTCTCCTGGCGAACAGGAAATCGCTGTCTACTATTTGAATGTTCTGACGCGAAGGAATTCACGGGCAGCCGTTTACGGCTGTCCCCCAATGGGCTGGACACATACTTCCGGAAGGGTCCACAAATGATCAATTCCGTGGTAATCGTCGGCGGCGGAACCGCTGGCTGGATGACCGCTTCCTACCTGAAGGCCGCCTTCGCGGACCGGATACAGGTGACGCTCGTCGAATCCGAGCGCGTTTCGCGGATCGGCGTGGGCGAGGCGACGTTCAGCACCGTCCGGCACTTCTTCGATTTCCTCGGCCTGGACGAGGCCGACTGGCTGCCCAAGTGCGCGGGCGGCTACAAGCTCGGCATCCGCTTCCAGGACTGGAGCAAGCCGGGCCAGCACTTCTACCACCCCTTCGAGCGGCTGCGGGTCGTGGACGGGTTCACCCTCGCCGACTGGTGGCTCGAACTCGGGGACCGCGACCAGCCGTTCGACCGGCAGTGCTTCATCACCACCAAGCTGTGCGACACCAAGCGCTCGCCGCGCATGCTCGACGGCTCCCTCTTCGCCGCCGACCTCGACGGCTCGCTCGGCAAGTCCACCCTGGAGGAGCAGCGGGCCCAGTTCCCGTACGCCTACCACTTCGACGCCGACGCGGTGGCCGGCTACCTCACCGAGTACGGCGTCCGGCGCGGGGTGCGGCACGTCATGGACGACGTGCTGGACGTGGCGCGGGACGAGCGCGGCTGGATCAGCGCCGTGCGCACCAAGTCCCACGGCGAGCTCACGGGTGACCTGTACATCGACTGCACCGGCTTCCGCGGCCTGCTGATCAACGAGACCCTCGGCACGGAGTTCGAGTCGTTCGCGGACGTGCTCCCGAACAACAAGGCCGTCGCCCTGCGGGTGCCGCGCGAGGACGCCACCGAGATGGACCCCTACACCAGCGCCACCGCCCTGAGCGCCGGCTGGATGTGGACGATCCCGCTCTTCCGCCGCAACGGCACCGGCTACGTCTACTCCGACCAGTACATCACCCCGGAGGCCGCCGAGCGCGAGCTGCGCGCCGCCGTCGGACCCGGCGCCGTCGAGGACGTGGCTGCCAACCACATCACCATGCGCATCGGCCGCAACAGCCAGGCATGGGTGGGGAACTGCGTCGCCATCGGGCTGTCCTACGCCTTCGTCGAGCCGCTGGAGTCGACCGGGATCTTCTTCATCCAGTACGCCATCGAGCAGTTGGTGAAGCACTTCCCCGACGAGGCGTGGGACGAGCGGCTACGCGCGGACTTCAACAGCCGCATGTTCCATGTGGTCGAGGGCGTCAAGGAGTTCCTGGTGCTGCACTACAAGTCCGCGCAGCGGGAGGACACCCCGTACTGGAAGGAGGCGAAGCTCCGCAAGGCGCCCGACGCGCTCGCCGGGCGGCTGGAGCTGGCCTCGTCGCACCTGCTGGACGACGAGACGATCTTCCCGTACTACCACGGCTTCGAGAACTACTCGTGGAATGCCATGAACCTCGGCCTCGGCCTCATCCCGCCGTCCGCCCGGCCGGCCGTCAGGCACATCGATCCCGGCAACGCGCGGCGGGAGTTCGTGAAGCTCAAGGCGGAAGGCGACGCGATGGTAGCGGCTCTGCCCAGCTGCTACGAGTATCTCGCCAGCATCAATGACTGAGCACCGGAAAGCGTGACAGTCCCATCTTGACGGCCTTTGCGCGCTCGTAGATCCTGATTCCTGTTCAGGGCGGACCCCGAGGAAACGCGAGTGCGGACCGCGGCTCCGACATTCTTTCTGTTTCTCTCTCGATGAGGAATCCCGCGAATTCCGCGATATCGCCCGGATCCTCGCGAAGAATTTCTGGCAAGCCTCTAGCGCACGGGAGGACGGTCTGATGCCGGGCCGCGAATCTGAAACGCTCGTCGACCATTTCCATGCCCTCTTCGACGAGCAGCCGGAGAAGAGCACCTTCCGCTTTCTCGTGGACGGCGAGGGCGCGCCGCTCGGCATGACCAACGCCGAACTGGACCTGCGCGCCCGCACCATCGCGGCCACGCTCAGGGAACGTCTCCCGGCGGGGGAGCGGGCGCTGATCCTCTGCCCGGCCGGACTCGACTACGTGACGTCGTTCTACGCCTGCCTGTACGCGGGCATCATCGCCGTCCCGGTCTATCCGCCGGACCCCGCCTTCCTCAAGCGCACCCTGCCCCGGCTGATCGGCGTCCTGGAGGACGCCGAGCCGGCCGTGATCCTGGCGCCGCGCGCCACCGTCGCCCTGGCGGACCAGTTCGCCGAGAACGCGCCCGCGCTGCGGCACATCGCCTGGCTGGCGGTCGACGATCTCGACCCGGCGGCGGCCGACGGCTGGCGCCATCCCGGCACCGGCGGCGACGACATCGCGTTCCTCCAGTACACCTCGGGCTCCACCAGCCGCCCCAAGGGCGTGATGGTCACCCACACCAACCTGCTGCACAACATGGACTCCATCGCCCGGGAGTTGTTCCGCGGCGACCCGGAGCAGCACATGGTGAGCTGGCTGCCGCCCTTCCACGACCTCGGGCTGATCTTCGGGCTGCTGACACCGGCCTACGCCGCGTTCCCGGTGACCTTCATGTCGCCGTTCTCCTTCCTGAAGCGTCCCTTCCGCTGGCTGAAGGCGATCTCCGACACCCGGGCCACGGTGAGCGGCGCGCCCAACTTCGCGTTCGACCTCGCCGTCGCCAAGGTCACCGAGGAGGAGCGCGCGACGCTCGACCTCGGCAACTGGCACGTGGCGCTCAACGGGGCCGAGCCGGTCCGGCTGGAGAGCATGGAGCGCTTCGCCCGCGCCTTCCGGGACAGCGGCTTCCGGCGGCATGTCCCCCTCCCCTCCTACGGACTGGCCGAGGCCACCCTCGTGGTCTCCACGGGCGGCCCGACCACCGAGCCCGTCTGGCGCGACCTGCGGCCCGCCGCGCTCGCCGCCGACATCGCGGTGGACGCCGGTCCCGGCGACGACTCCCGGCCGCTGGTGAGCTGCGGCGAATCGTTCGCGGACCAGACCGTCGTCATCGCCGACCCGCAGACCCTCACCCGCGTCCCGGAGGGCCGGGTCGGCGAGATCTGGGTGTCCGGGCCGAGCGTCGCGCGCGGGTACTGGCGCCGGCCCAGGGAGACCGAGGAGACCTTCGGGGCCCGCCTCGCGGACACCGGCGAGGGGCCGTTCCTGCGTACCGGCGACCTCGGATTTCTCGACGGCGCCCGGCTGTTCATCACCGGTCGGATCAAGGACGTTGTCATCATCGCGGGCAAGAACCACTACCCGCAGGACATCGAGCGCACCGTCGAGAGCGTCGACCCCGCGCTGCGGCCGGGCTGCGGAGTGGCCGGCTCCCGCGACCTCGACGGCGAGGAACGGCTCATCGTCGTTCAGGAGTTCACCGGCGGCCGGGCGCGGGCCGACCACGAGCGGGTCATCGCCGCGATCCGCGCCAAGGTCGCCGAGGAGCACGGCCTCCAGGTGTTCGGCATCGCGCTGGTCCGGCCCGGCGTGGTGCCCAAGACCTCCAGCGGCAAGCTCCAACGCGCCGCGTGCCTCAAGAGTTACCTGGAGGGCGGCCTGCGGAGCGTCGCCACCTGGCGGCTGGACGAGGAGACCCCCGCTCCCGCCGCTCCGGCAACGACCGCGGCTCCCGCCGCTCCGGCGGCGCCGCCCGCCCCCGCCGCTCCGGCGGCGCCGCCCGCCCCCGCGTCCACTCCTGCCCAGGCGGCGCCGCCCGCGATGAGCCGCGCCGAGCTCGACCAGTGGCTGCGGCAGGCACTCGCCCGCGCCGCCGGCGTCGAGCCCGGCGTCATCGACCCCGCCCTGCCGTTCGCCGGATACGGGCTGCGGTCGGTGGAGCTGGTCACCCTGATCGGCGACCTCGAACAGCGCCTCGGCCGCACCCTGCCGACCACCGTCGTCTGGGAGTACCCCACCGCCGAGAAGCTCGCGGACTTCCTCACCGGCGACCCCCGGCCCCCCGTCCCCGCGCCCGCCCCGGCCGCCGAACCGGCTGTACCCGCCCCGGCCGTGCCCGGCACGCCCGAGCCCGTGGCCATCGTCGGCATCGGCTGCCGCTTCCCCGGCGGCGTGGACGGCCCGGAGAGCTTCTGGCGGCTGCTGCGCGAGGGCCGCCACGCCGTGACCGAAGTCCCCGCCGACCGCTGGAGCATCGAGGACTACACCGCCGAGGACCCCGCCACCCCCGGCCGGACCAACAGCCGCTGGGGCGGCTTCCTCGACGGCGTCGACCAGTTCGACCCCCGTTTCTTCGGCATCCCGCCGCAGGAAGCGGCCCGCATGGACCCCCAGCAGCGGCTGCTCGCCGAAGTCGCCCACGAGGCGCTGGAGAACGCCGGCCTGCCCGCCGACCGGCTCGCCGGCTCCCGCACCGGCGTCTTCATCGGCATCTCCTCGTTCGACTACGGCACCCGCCAGCTCACCGAACTCGACGCGATCGACGCCTACACCGGCACCGGCAGTGTCCTCAGCATCGCCGCCAACCGCCTCTCCTACCTCCTGGACCTGCGCGGCCCCAGCATGGCCGTGGACACCGCCTGTTCCTCGTCCCTGGTCGCGGTCCTCCAGGCGTGCGACAGCCTCGCCAAGGGCGACTGCGACCTGGCCCTGGCGGGCGGCGTCAACCTCGTCCTGTCCCCGGCCCTCGCCATCAATTTCAGCAAGGCCGGAGTGATGTCCGCCGACGGCCGCTGCAAGTCCTTCGACGCGGGCGCCGACGGCTATGTCCGCTCCGAGGGCGCCGGGGTCGTCGTGCTCAAGCCGCTCAGCCGGGCGCTGGCCGACGGCGACCCGATCCACGGTGTCATCCGCGGCGGCGCGGTCAACCAGGACGGCGCCAGCAACGGCATGATGGCGCCCAACCCCCGCGCCCAGGAGGAGGTGCTGCGCGCCGCCCATGCCAGGGCCGGGGTGCGGCCCGAGCAGGTGCACTACGTCGAGGCGCACGGCTCCGGCACCATTCTCGGCGACCCCATCGAGGCCAAGGCGCTCGGCGCCGTCCTCGCCGAGGGCCGCGACCCCGCCCGCCCCTGCCTGATCGGGTCGGTGAAGACCAACCTGGGCCACATGGAGGCCGCCGCCGGGATCGGCGGGCTGATCAAGGCCACGCTGATGGTCCGCGAGCGCACCGTTGCGCCGAGCCTGCACTACGAACGGCCCAACCCCCACATCCCGTTCGGCGAGCTGTCCCTGCGGGTGGCCGACACGCTCCAGCCCTGGCCCGTGCCCGAGGACCCGGCCGTGGCCGGGGTCAGCTCCTTCGGGTTCGGCGGCACCAACGCCCACCTCGTGGTCGAGGAGCCGCCCCGCCCGGCCGCCGCCGACGGGTCCGGCCACCACGGCGCGGTCGCCCTGACCGTCTCCGCCCGGGACGAACGGGCGCTGCGCGACCTCGCCGCCCGCTACGAGGCCCGGCTGGCCGACCCCGAGCCCGGACTCACCCCGCACGCCCTCGCCTCCGCCGCCGCCCTGCGCCGCGCCCACTACGAACACCGGCTGGCCGCCGTCGGCGGCACCCTGCCCGAACTGCGCGCCGCCCTCGCCGCGTTCGGTCGGGGCGAGCAAGCGGCCGGGCTCTTTGCCGGCACCGGCAGGACCGGGTGGCGCCCCCGCCCCGCGTTCGTCTTCTCCGGGCAGGGTCCCCGCTGGTGGCCACTGGCCGCCGACCTCCTCGACACCGAACCCGTCTTCCGGGGCGTTCTCGAACGCTGCGACGCGCTGCTGCGCCGGCACACCGACTGGTCGCTGCTCGACCAGCTCACCGCCGACCGCGCCGCCTCCCGCCTGCTCGACACCGCCGTGGGACAGCCCGCGCTCTGCGCCGTCCAGATCGCGCTGGCCGCCCTCTGGCGCTCCTGGGGGGTCGAGCCCGCCGCCGTCGTCGGCCACAGCGTCGGCGAGATCGCCGCCGCCCACGTCTCGGGCGCGCTCGCCCTGGAGGACGCACTCGTCATCGCCCTCCAGCGCGGCCGGGCCCTGCACGCCGCGACCGGCAAGGGCAGGATGGCGGTGGCCGGCGTCACCCTGGACCGCGCCCACGAGATCCTCGCCGAGCGCAAGCCGGGCCCGGTCTGGGTCGCGGCCAGCAACAGTCCCGGCTCCACCGTGTTCTCCGGCGAGGAGACCGCCCTGGAGAACCTGGCCAAGGCCCTGGAGGCCGACGGCGTCTACTGCCGGGTCCTGGAGTCGGTCGAGTTCGCCTCCCACAGCCCGCTGATGGAGCCCGTCGCCGGCGAGCTGTGGCGGCTGCTGACCGGCCTCGCGCCGCGCGCCGCCGCCATCCCGATGATCTCCACCGTCACCGGCGAGGCCATCGACGGAGACCGGCTGGACGCCGAGTACTGGGCGCTGAACCTGACCCGGCCCGTGCGGTTCGACGCCGCCGTCACCGCGCTCGCGGACGCCGGCCATGACGTGTTCGTCGAGATATCCCCGCACCCCATGCTCGACGGGGCCGTCACCGAGCGGCTGTCCCTCCAGCCGGACGCCGCCGACGGCGTGGTGGTCGCCTCGCTGCGCCGGGACGAGCCCGGCCGCGCCGCCCTCCTCGGCGAGCTCGGCCGCCTCTACAGCGCCGGCTTCCCCCTGGAGTGGGCCCGTGTCCACGGCCCGGCCGCGCCCATGGTGGACCTGCCGACCTACCCCTGGCAGCGGGAACGCTGCTGGTCCGGCGACGCCACCCGGCGGCGGCACCCGGCCCACGACGGCCACCCGGTCCTGGCGTCCTTCGTCCGCTCCGCCGCCGAACCCCGCGCGCTCCACTGGTCCGCGCCCGTCGACCTCGAAGGCTTCGGCTATCTGCGGGACCACGTCGTCGGCGGCACCGCCGTGCTCCCCGCCAGCCTGGTGCTCGACGCCGCCCTGGCCGCCGCGCGCGAGGCGCTGGGCGACCCCGCCGCCACCGTCGAGAACGTCCGCCTCACCCGGATGACCATGGTGCCCGAGACCGCCGCCGCGCCGACGCTTCAGCTCGTCCTCTTCCCCGAGACCCCCGACACCGGCTCGTTCCGCCTCTTCACCCGGGGCGGCGAGGACGACGACTGGACCGAGGCCGCCCAGGGCGCCTACCGCCGCCCCCGGCCCGGCACCGGCACCGGGGAGGGCACCGGCACCGGCACCGGCACCGGGGAGGGCGTGCCCACCGGCGGCCCGCTCGACGCCGCCCGCGACCGCTGCTCCCTCGACACCCCGCCCGACCCGTACTACGCCGCGCTGCACGGCGCCGGGCTCCAGTACGGCCCGGCCTTCCAGGGCATCGAGCGGCTGTGGCGGGGCGAACGGGAGGCCGTCGCCCGGCTCCGTGCCCGCGCCGACCTGACCGCCGACCGCGCCCCCTACCTGATCCACCCCGCCCTGCTGGACAGCGCCCTGCAGCCGCTCGTCGCGGCGCTCGGCGCCGCGGACACCTGGTCGCGGGCCACGTATCTCCCGGTCCGCACCGGGCGGTTCACGCTGGCGGGCGACCGCGCCGCCGCCGCCCGCTGGGCGCACGCCGAGGCCGGCACCGCCGAGCCGGGCGCCGACGAGATCACCGACGCCCGCGTCACGCTGTACGACGACTCCGGCGCCGTCGTCGGCGCGGTGACCGGCATCGCGCTGCGCCGCCTGGACCCGGCGGACTCCGCCGACCCGGTGGGCGAAACGCTCTTCGCCGTCGAGTGGCGCGTGGCGGACGCCGCGCCGCCCGCCACGGCGGACCCCGGCCGCTGGCTGCTCCTGGCCGACCACGGTGGCGTCTGCGACGGCCTGGCCGCCGCGCTCGCGGCCCGGGGCGGCTCGTCGGTCACGGTCACGCCCGGCCCGGAATACCGCAGGCTCGGCCCGGACCGTTACGAGATCGACCCGGCGCGCCGCGAGGACCTCGCCGCGCTCCTCACCGCGCTGCGCGCCGCCGGCCCGGCCCCGGCCGGCGTCGTGCACGGCTGGACCCTCGACGTCCAACTCCCCGGGGACGCGGGGCCCGAGGAGCTGGCGACCGCGCGGGACGCGGCCTGCCTCCCGGTCCTGCACCTCGTCCAGGAGCTCGCGTCTGAGCAGGACCAGGACCAGGAGCAGGACCGGGACCGGGACCGGGACCGGGAAGCGGACCCGGTCGGGGGCGCGGCTCCCCGACTGGTGCTCCTCACCCGGGGCGCCCAGCCCGTCGCCGCCGGGGAGGACATCGCGCTCGGCCAGGCGTCGCTGTGGGGCCTGGCCCGGACGATCGGCCTCGAACACGGCGCGCTGCGGCCGTTGACCGTCGACCTCGACCCCGCCCGCCCCGGCGACGAGGCCGCCGCGCTCGTCGCCGAGCTGCTGCGCGGCGGCGACGACGGCGACGACGGCGGCGGCGATGGCGACCAGGTCGCCCTGCGCGGCGGCGGGCGCCTCACCCCGGCGCTCCAGCCGTGGACCGCGACCGCCGGGCCGGCCGGCGCCGACCTGCGGCGCCGGGCGTTCGACCCCGCGCGGGACGGCAATCACCGGCTGCTGGCCGCCCGTCCCGGCAGCCTGGACAGCCTGACCCCGACCCGGTGGGAACGGACCCCGCCCGGCCCGGGACAGGTGGAGATCGAGATCGCCGCCGCCGGGCTCAACTTCAGCGATGTCCTCAAGGCCATGGACGCCTACCCCGGCGCCCCCAGCGGGATCGTGCCGCTCGGCGCCGAGTGCGCCGGACGGGTGAGCGCCGTCGGGGAGGGCGTGGACCGGTTCCGCGCCGGGGACCTGGTGATGGCCGCCGCGCCGGGCGGCATGGCCGCGTACGTCACCGTCGCCGCCGACCTGGTCGCCCCCCGCCCCGACGGCCTGAGCGACGAGCAGGCCGCGGCCGTGCCCATCGCCTACCTGACCGCCGTCTACGGGCTGGAGTACCTGGCCCGCCTCCGCCGGGGCGAGACGGTCCTCGTCCACTCCGCCACCGGCGGCGTCGGCCTGGCCGCCCTCCAGATCGCGCGGCGCCGCGGCGCCGCGGTCTTCGCCACGGCCGGCACCGACGAGAAGCGGGAGCTGCTCCGCTCGCTCGGCGCCGCCCACGTGATGGACTCCCGCTCGCTGCGGTTCGCCGACGAGATCAGGGAGCTGACCGGCGGCCGGGGCGTCGATGTCGTGCTCAACTCGGCGGCCGGCGAGGCGCTGCTGCGCGGGCTCGAACTGCTGGCGCCCGGCGGCCGGTTCGTCGAGATCGGCAAGCGCGACATCTACGACGACAGCCACATCGGCCTCGGACTCCTCAAGCACAACCGCTCGTTCTTCGCCGTCGACCTCGAACGGTCGATCCGCGAACAGCCGGACCTGATCGCCGAGTTGTTCGAGGAAGTGGTGCGCGGCCACGAGCGCGGCGAGTTCGGGGCGCTGCCCGTGACGACCTACCCGTACGCGGAGGCCGGCGCCGCGTTCGCCCGCATGGCGCAGGCCCGGCACATCGGCAAGCTGGTGCTCAGGCCGGGCGAACGCGAGGAGATCGCCGCCCGCCCCGACGCGCCTCCCGTCCACCGGGAGGCGACCTACCTCATCACCGGCGGCCTCGGCGCCCTGGGCCTGGAGACCGCCCGCTACCTGGCCGGCCAGGGCGCCCGCCACCTCGTCCTGGTGGGCCGCGGCGCGCCCTCGCCCGACGCCCGGCGCGCCGTCGAGGAGCTGCGGACCACCGCCGAGGTCGCGGTCGTCGCGGCCGACATCTCCCGGCCCGACGGCGTCGCCGCCGTCCTGGCGGAGATCGACCGCTCCCTGCCGCCGCTCGCGGGCATCGTGCACGCCGCCGGCACCCTGGACGACGGCCTGCTCACCGACCTGGACGCGGCGCGCTTCCGGTCCGTCGCCGAGCCCAAGGCGGCCGGCGCCTGGCACCTGCACCGGGCCACCCTCGACCGGGAGCTGGACTTCTTCGTCCTGTACTCCTCGGCCGCCGCGGTCCTCGGCTCCGCCGGCCAGGCCAACTACGCCGCCGCCAACGCCTTCCTCGACGCCCTGGCCCACCACCGCCGCGCCCGGGGGCTGCCCGCCCTCAGCGTCAACTGGGGCCCCTGGGCCGAGATCGGCCTCGCCGCCCGGCCCGGCCGGGGCGGCGCGCTGGCCGCCCGGGGGATCGTGAGCCTGAGCCCGCACGACGGGATCCGGGCGCTGGACCGCCTGCTGCGCGGCGCCGCCACCCAGGCCGGCGTGCTCCCGCTCGACCGGGAGGCGCTGCGCGAAACGGCCAGGACCGGCCGGCCGCCCGGCCTGCTCGGCACCCTGCCCGACGCCCGGGGCGACGGGCCGGGAGACGGGCCCGAGACGGACGGACCCCGGCGACTGGGCGAGGTGCGCCGCAAGCTGCTCGCGGTCGAGCCGGGCCGCCGTCGCCGGGCCATCCTCGTGGAGCACTGCCGGGCCCAGGCCGCGCGTGTCATCAGCCTGGAGCCGTCCCGGATCGACCCCACGGCGCCGCTGGCCGGCATGGGCTTCGACTCGCTGATGTCCCTCGAACTCCGCAAGGGGCTGGAGGCGTCGCTCCGGATCGAGCTGCCCTCCACCATCACCTGGCGCTTCCCGACGATCGACACGCTGGTGCCGTTCCTCGCCGAGCGCATGGAGATCCCGCTGGAGGCCGGCCCGCCGCCGGCCGCGTCCGAGGCGCCCCGCGCCGACGACGCGCCGCCGCCGGACCTCGACGGGCTGTCCGTGCCGGAGCTCGAAGCGCTGCTGCTGGCCAAGACCAAACAGATCGACGAAGGGGGTCAGCGATGACGTCACCGGAACAGGCGTCGGCATCGGTCGCCGCGCTCAAGAGCGCCTATCTCACGATGGAGCGCCTGCAGCGCCGGATCGAGAGCTACGAGCGTGCCCGGTCCGAGCCCATCGCGATCGTCGGCCTCGGCTGCCGCTTCCCGGGCGGAGCGGTCGACGCCGACTCGTACTGGCGGCTGCTGAGCGGCGGTACCGACGCGGTCGGCGAGATCCCCGCCGACCGGTGGGACGTCGACGCCTTCTACACCGAGGAGCCGCGCAGCCCCGGCAAGATCAGCACCCGCTCCGGCGGCTTCCTGGACCGGATCGACCGGTTCGACCACGACTTCTTCGGCATCTCCAAGCGCGAGGCCCTGGCCATGGACCCGCACCAGCGGCTCGCCCTGGAAGTCGCCTGGGAGGCCCTGGAGAACGCCGGACAGGCGCCGTCCGGGCTGGCGGGCAGCCGCACCGGTGTGTTCATGGGGGCCGCCGGCTGGGACTTCGTGATGTCCCAGGTCACCCACCCCCAGGACGTCACGGCCTACACCAGCTCCGGGACCGCCCTCAGCTTCATCCCCGGCCGCATCGCGTACCTGCTGGACCTCCGGGGTCCCAACCTGTCGATCGACACCGCCTGTTCGTCCTCGCTGGTCGCCGTCCACCAGGCGTGCCAGAGCCTGCGGGCCGGGGAGTGCGATCTCGCGCTCGGCGGCGGGGTCAACGTGGTGCTCTCGCCGCTGCTGCTGGTCTCCCTCTCCCAGTTCGGCTCGGTGTCCCGGCGCGGGCGCGCCTCGACGTTCTCCGACACCGCCGACGGCTATGTGCGCGGCGAGGGCTGCGGCATCGTCGTGCTCAAGCGGCTGTCCGACGCCGTCCGGGACGGCGACCGGGTGCTGGCCGTGCTGCGCGGCGGAGCCGTCAACCAGGACGGCCGCAGCTCCGGGATCACCGCCCCCAACGGCGCCGCGCAGCGCGACGTGTTCCGCCGCGCCCTCGCCGCCGGCGGGATCGAGCCGCACCAGGTCTCCTACATCGAGACCCACGGCACCGGAACGAAGCTCGGCGACCCCATCGAGGCCGAGGCCCTGGCCGACGTCTACGGCCGCGAGGCGGGCGACCCCGTCTACCTCGGCGCCGTCAAGACCAACATCGGCCACCTGGAGTCGGCGGCCGGCATCGCCGGACTGATCAAGGTCGTCCTCTCCCTGAACCACGCCGCCATCCCGCCGAACCTGCACTTCGAACGCCTCAACACGAACATCAGCCTCGAAGGCACCACCTTCCGCCTGCCCACCGAGCTCACCCCCTGGCAGCGCGGCGACGCGCCCCGCACCGCGGGCGTCAGCAGCTTCGGCCTCAGCGGCACCAACGCGCACCTGATCATCGAGGAGGCTCCGCCGCGCCCGGCGCCCGCCGCCGACGACCGCCGCCCCCGTTCCGTGCTGACCCTGTCGGCCAAGAGCGAGACCGCGCTCCTCAAGCTCGCCCGCCGCTATCAGGACCGGCTCACCGCCGACGGCGCCGAAGCCCTGCCCGACATCTGCTTCTCCGCCAACACCGGCCGCTCCCACTTCCGCCACCGCCTCGCGGCCGTCGGCGCCACCGGGCGGGAAATCGCCGACCGGCTGGCCGACTTCGTGCGCGGCGACTCCGGCGAGGGCCTCGCCCTGGGCGAGGCCGACCGCTCCGAGGCCGTCTTCCTCTTCACCGGCCAGGGTGCCCAGCGCCCCGGCATGACCCGTGAGCTGTACGAGACGCAGCCCACGTTCCGGGCGGCGATCGACCGCTGCGCCGAGATCCTGCGGCCCCTGCTGGCGAAGCCGCTGCTCGCCGTGCTGTATCCGCGAGACCCCGAGGATCCGGAGTACGGGCGGATCAACGACACCGCGTACGCCCAACCCGCCACGTTCGCCGTCGAGTACGCCATGTCCGAGCTGTGGCGGTCCTGGGGCCTGGAGCCGGCCGCCGTCCTCGGCCACAGCTTCGGCGAGGTCGTCGCGGCCTGCGTCGCCGGTGCCATGTCGCTGGAGGACGGCCTGACGTTCACCGTGCGGCGCGCCGCGCTCATCCAGGAGCTGTCCCTGCCGGGCGCCATGGCCGCCGTCTTCGCGCCCGAGGAGGAGGTCGCCGCGGCCCTCGCCGCCCACCCTGGCCGGATCGCGATCGCCGCCGTCAACGGCCCGGCCAACACCACCATCTCGGGAGAACGCGAGCTGGTCGAGGCGGTCCGCGAGGGCTTCGCCGCCCGGGGCGTGCGGACCAAGCCGCTGCACATCGCCTCGGCGGGCCACTCCCCGATGATGGAGCCCGTCATGGAGCCGCTGCGCCTGGCGGCCAAGGAGATCCGTTTCACCGCCCCGCGCATCCCGCTCGTCTCCAACGTCACCGGCGGCCTGTGGCCGTGGGACGCGGCGCCCGACGGCGACTACTGGGCCCGGCACACCCGCCGCCCGGTGCTCTTCGCGCGGGGCGTGCGGACCCTGTGGGACATGGGATACCGCACCTTCGTCGAGGTCGGCCCCGCCCCCACCCTGCTCGGCCTGGTCACCGACGCCGTGCCGCCCGGCGAGGACCTGGCCCTGCTGCCCAGCCTGCGCCCGCGGCAGGACGACTGGGAGGCGCTGCTGTCCACGGTGGCCGAGCTCTACGCGCGCGGTTTCGCCATCGACTGGACCGGCTTCGACCGTGACTACACCCGGGGCCGGGTGCCGCTGCCCACCTACCCCTTCGACCCGACCCGCTGCTGGCAGCCGCCGCGCCGCTGGGACGGCGACGCGCCGCCCCCGGGCCCGGCCGGCGCGCCCGCCGGACCGGCCGACGACGAGCGGCCGGTGGCGCCGCTCCCGGTCCGCGCCACGCGGAAGCGGGGCAGGGCGAGCGTGATCCCCACCGCCGAGGAGCTGCTGACGCTGCCGGCCGAGGACCGGCTCGTCACGCTCACCGGTCAGTTCCTCCTCACCGTCAAGGCGGTCCTCGGCTCGAAGTCCACCTCCATCGGCCCGGGGGAGCCGCTCACCGGCCTCGGCCTCGACTCCCTGATGGCCGTCGAGCTGCGGAACGAGATCCAGAGCCGGCTGGGGATCACCGTGCCCATCACCGACTTCCTCGGGGACGCGACCATCGGCAGCGTCGCCGGACAGATCATCGAGCGGATCTCCGGCACCGAGGCGACGGCGCCGGACAGTCCCGCGCCCGGCGACCTCGTCCCGGGCTCCGTTCCCGGCTCTGTTCCCGGCTCTGTTCCGGGCTCTGCCCCGGGCTCCGGCGAGGGCGGCGCGATCCGCCGCGTGGAGCGCTTCGAAGACGTCGCGGCGGCGCTGCTGGACCGGCTCGGCGACCTGCCGGAGGACCGGACATGACCGACCTCGACGCACGCCTGGCCGCCCTCACCCCCGAGCAACGGGCACGGTTCGAAAAGCTCCTGGCCGAGCGGGGGCTGACGGAGACGGAGAGTGTCTTCCCCCTTTCCGTGCTGCAACGCGGCATGTGGTTCCTCGAACAGCTCAGGCCGCACAACCCCGCCTACCTCGTCCCCGGCGCCGTCGACGTGCGCGGCCGGCTCGACATCGGCGTGCTGCGCGCCGCCGTCAACGAGATCGTCCGCCGACACGAGGCGCTGCGCACCACCTTCGGTCTGCGCGACGGCGTGCCGGCGCAGATCGTGCGCGGCCGGCTCGATGTCGACGTGCCCGAACTCGACCTGAGCGACGCCGCGTTCACGGAGGACGACCGGCGGGCGCGGATAGCGGCGGAGCTGGCCGAGCCGTTCGACCTCACCGCCGGACCGCTGCTGCGCGTCACCCTCGTCCGGACCGGGCCCGAGGAGTCCGTGCTACTGCTGGCGATGCACCATCTCGTCTCCGACCGCTGGTCGATGGGGGTCTTCCTCACCGAACTCTCCGAGCTGTACGAGGCGTTCGCCCAGGGCCAACCGTCCCCGCTGCCCGTGCTCGACGTCCAGTACGGCGACTTCGCCAGCTGGCAGCACCAGCGGCTGACCGACGGCGGCTGGGCGGCGGACCTGGCGTACTGGCGCGACCGGCTCCACGGCGCCCCGGCCGTACTCGCGCTGCCCACCGACCGGCCCCGGCCCGCCGTCCAGGGCTTCGACGGCGGCTCCGTCCCCGTCGAGCTGCCCGAGCCGCTGATGCGGGAGCTCGGCGCGCTCGCCGGACGGCACGGCGCCACCCCCTACATGGCGCTGCTGGCCGTCTTCCAGATCCTGCTGCACCGCTACAGCGGCCAGGACGACGTGGTGGTGGGCGTGCCGGTCGCCGTCCGGGACCGCGCCGAACTGGAGCCGCTGATCGGGTACTTCGTCAACACCCTGCCGATCAGGACGGATCTGGCCGGCGACCCCTCCTTCACCGAGGTGCTGGGGCGCGTGCGGGACTCCTGCCTCGGCGCCTACGCGCACCAGGACGTCCCCTTCGAGCTGGTCGTCGCCGACCTCAACACGGCCCGCGACCTCAGCCGCCCGCCGGTCTACCAGGTGAGCTTCTCCTACGGCCGTGAGCCGGTGCCCACCCTCGCCCTGGGCGGCGCCGAGCTGACCCGGATGCCGGTGCGCAGCGCGGGCTCCCGTTTCGATCTGGAGCTCCAGGCGTTCGACGCGGGTGGCGCGCTCAGCGGCTGGTTCGACTACGACCGCGACCTGTTCGAGGAGTCCACCGTCGCGCGCCTGGCCGGCCACTTCCGGCGGCTGGCCGAGCAGGTGGCCGCCCGGCCGGACACCCCGGTGGTCGAGCTGGAGCTGCTGGACGACGCCGAGCGGCGGCGCGTCCTCACCGAGGTGAACGACACCGACCGCGCCTGGCCCGACGACGCCGGATGGCTGCACGAGTGCGTCGAGGAACGCGCCCGCAGCCGACCGGACGCCGAGGCCGTCCGGTTCGAGGGCCGGAGCATGGACTACGCCGGGCTGAACGCGCGCGCCAACCGGCTCGCCCGCCTGCTGCGGCGGCACGGCGTGGGCCGGGACGTGCTGGTCGGCGTCGCCATGGAGCGCTCCTTCGAGCTCGTGGTGAGCCTGCTGGCGATCCTCAAGGCCGGCGGCGCCTACGTGCCGCTCGACCCGGAACTGCCCCCAGCACGCCTGGAGTTCATGCTCCGGGACGCCGCCGCGCCGGTGCTGCTGACGCGGCGCCCGGTGCTGGACGGCCTGCCCCCGGCCGGTGACTGCCAGGTGCTGGATCTCGACGCGCTGGCGGACGAGCTGGCCGCCGAGTCCCCCGACGACCTCGGGGTGGCCGTGGACGGCGAGGACCTGGCGTACGTCATCTACACCTCCGGCTCGACCGGCCGCCCCAAGGGCGTGATGAACGTGCACGCCGCCATCCGCAACCGGCTGCTGTGGATGCAGGACGCCTACCGGCTCGACACCACCGACCGGGTGCTGCAGAAGACGCCGTTCTCCTTCGACGTCTCGGTGTGGGAGTTCTTCTGGCCGCTGATGACCGGCGCCACCCTGGTCGTCGCCCGCCCCCGGGGCCACCGGGACGGCGCCTACCTGGCCGAGGTGATCCGCGCCGAGCGGGTGACCACCGCGCACTTCGTCCCCTCCATGCTCCAGGTCTTCCTTCAGGAGGACATCGAGAGCTGCACCGCTCTGCGCCGCGTCGTCTGCAGCGGCGAGGAGCTGCCCCGCGCCCTCCAGAACCGCTTCCTGGCCCGCTCCGGCGCCCAGTTGCACAATCTCTACGGCCCCACCGAGGCCGCCATCGACGTCACCGCCTGGACCTGCCGCGACGACGGCGACCCGCGACCGGTGCCGATCGGCTTCCCCATCGCCAACACCCGGATGTACGTGCTGGACCGCCGCCTGCGACCCGTCCCCGCCGGAGTGCCGGGCGAGCTCCACATCGGGGGCCGCAACCTCGCCCGCGGCTACCTCAACCAACCCGGGCTGACCGCCGAGCGGTTCATCGACGACCCCGTCGCCCCCGCCCCCGGCGCGCGGCTCTACCGCACCGGGGACCTCGCCCGCTTCCGCTCCGACGGCGCCCTCGAATTCCTCGGCCGCCTCGACCATCAGGTGAAGCTGCGCGGCTTCCGCGTCGAACCGGGCGAGATCGAAGCCGTCCTCGCCGGCCACCCCGGCGTCCGGGAAGCCCTCGTCGTCGCCCGCGAACACGGCGCCGACGACGTCCGCCTCGCCGCCTACCTGACGGCGGGACCCGACGGCCCGCCCGGCGTGCCCGAGCTGACCGCCCATCTGCGGGAGCGGCTGCCGGAGTACATGGTGCCCTCCTCCTTCACCGTGCTGCCCGCGTTCCCGCTCACCTCCAGCGGCAAGGCCGACCGGAAGGCGCTCCCCGAGCCGCAGGGGCTGCGGCCCGACCTCGGGACCCGCTTCGTCGCGCCTCAGGACGGCCTGGAGGACACTCTCGCCGGGCTCTGGCGCGAGTTGCTCGGCGTCGAACGGGTCGGCAGCCAGGACAACTTCTTCGACCTCGGCGGCCACTCCCTCCTGATGGCCCAGCTCAGGGCCCGGCTCGCCGCCACCGTGGGCCACGAGCCGTCCATGGTCGAGCTGTTCCAGCACCCCACCGTCGGGTCGCTGGCCGCGTATCTCAGCCGGTCCGAGGGCCCCCGGACCGGCTCGCCCGGCGGCGGCGCGCGGGAGCGCGCCGAGAGCCGCCGACAGTCCCGAAACCGGCGTCAGCAGGCGGCCGACCGCCGTGCTCTCTCCCGTGGAGACAGGTGATCGAAGTGTCAGAGCCAGACCAGGAAGACAACGGCCAGGTGGCGATCATCGGCATGGCCGGCCGCTTCCCCGGCGCCCCCGATGTCGAGACCTTCTGGGAGAACCTCGCCCAGGGACGCGAGGGCATCTCCTCGTTCACGGACGAGGAGCTCCTCGACGCGGGAGTCGGCCCCGATGCGCTCAGCCGGGACGACTACGTCAGAGCCAAGGGGGTGCTGGCCGACGCCGACCGCTTCGACGCGGCGTTCTTCGGCTACAGCCCCCGCGAGGCCGAGGTGATGGACCCGCAGCACCGGGTCTTCCTCGAATGCGCCTGGGAGGCGCTGGAGACGGCCGGCGTCGACCCGAGGACGTTCGACGGGCGGATCGGCGTCTTCGCCGGCGCCGGCCTCAACTCGTATCTGCTGTTCAACGTCATGCCCAACCGGCGGGTCGTGGACTCGGTCGGCATGCACCGCGTCCTGCTGGCGAGCGACAAGGACTTCCTGGCCACCCGGGTCTCCTACAAGCTCGACCTGAAGGGGCCGGGCATCACCGTCCAGACGGCCTGCTCGACGTCGCTGACCGCCGTCCACCTCGCCTGCCAGAGCCTGTTGGGCGGCGAGTGCGACATCGCGCTGGCGGGCGGCGTCGCCGTCACCGCCCCGCTGAAGAGCGGCTACCTGTACGAGAAGGGCGGCATCCTGTCGCCCGACGGCCACTGCCGGGCCTTCGACGCCGACGCCGCCGGGACCGTCGCCGGCAACGGAGCCGGCGTCGTCGTGCTCCGCAGACTCGCCGACGCCCGCGCGGGCGGCGACGCCGTGGACGCGGTGATCCGGGGCACCGCGATCAACAACGACGGCTCTCTGAAAGCCGGTTACACCGCGCCCAGCGTCGACGGCCAGGCCGACGTCATCGCCGAGGCGCTCGCGGTGGCCGATATCGACCCGGCCACCGTCGGCTATGTCGAGACCCACGGCACCGGCACCCCGCTCGGCGACCCCATCGAAGTCGCCGCCCTCACCCGCGCCTTCCGCGAGCACACCGAGGACCGGGGCTTCTGCGCGCTCGGCTCCGTCAAGAGCAACGTCGGCCACCTGGACGCCGCCGCGGGCGTCACCGGCCTCATCAAGGCCGTTCTCGCGCTCCGCCACGAGGCCATCCCGCCCACCCTCCACTGCGCCGAGCCCAACCCCCAACTCGCGCTGGAGAGCAGCCCGTTCTTCGTCAACACCGAGCTGCGGCGGTGGCCCCGCACGGACGCCGCGCCGCGCCGGGCCGGCGTCAGCTCCTTCGGCATCGGCGGCACCAACGCCCATGTGGTGCTGGAGGAGGCCCCCGCCGAACGCCCCGCCGCCGAACGCCCCGCCCGCCCGGCGCGCGTGCTGCCGCTCTCCGCCAAGAACGCCCCCGCCCTGGCCGAGGGCGCCCGGCGGCTCGCCGACCACCTCCGGCGCCACCCCGGCACCGACCTGGACGACGTCGCCCACACCCTGACCCGGCGCCGGGCCTTCGACCACCGCGCGGCCGTGGTGTGCCGGGACGGGGACGAGGCCGTCGCCGCCCTGAGCCGGCTGGCCGGCACCGGCACCGGTACTGGCCCTGGCACCGGCACTGGCACTGGCACCGGCAGCGCCGCCGTCTCCGTCGCGCCCGACCGGGCCGCCCCCGTCGCGTTCCTCTTTCCGGGCCAGGGCGCCCAGCACGTCGGCATGGCCCGGGGCCTTCACGCCACGGAAGCCGTCTTCGCCCGCGAACTCGACCGTTGCGCCGAGCTGTTCACCCCCCACCTCGGCGAGGACCCGCGCACCCTCCTCTTCGCCCCCGATGACCGGGCCGAGGAGGCGGCCGACCGGCTGCGGCAGACCCGGATCGCCCAACCGGCCCTGTTCGCCGTCGAGTACGCCCTCGCCCGGCTCTGGGAGTCCTGGGGCGTCCGGCCGCGCGCGATGGCCGGCCACAGCGTCGGGGAGTACGTCGCCGCCTGCCTGGCCGGGGTGTTCACGCTGGAGGACGCCGTCCGCCTGGTCGCCGCCCGGGGCCGCCTGGTGCAGGAGATGCCCACCGGGGCCATGCTCTCCGTGTTCCTGCCCGAGGCCGAGACCACCGCCTGGCTCGGGGACGGCCTCGTCCTCGCCGCCGTCAACTCCACCGCGCTCAGCGTGGTCTCCGGCCCGGCGGACGCCGTCGACGGCCTGGAGCGGCGGCTGACGGCGGCCTCAGTCGCCTGCCGCCGGCTCCACACCTCGCACGCCTTCCACTCGCCCGCCATGGACGGGGCCGTCGAGCCGTTCGTCGCCGAGGTCCGCGCCGTCCCGCTGCGCGCCCCCCGCGTCCCGTTCGTCTCCAACGTCACCGGGACCTGGATCACCGACGAGCAGGCCACCAGCCCCGACTACTGGGGCACCCATCTGCGCGCGCCGGTCCGCTTCTCCGACGCCCTCGACGTCCTCCTCGCCGACCCCGATCTGGTGCCCCTGGAGGTCGGCCCCGGCCGGACCCTGACCGACTTCGCCCGCCGGCACCGCGCCTGGACCGCCACCAGGACCGCCGCCGACTCGCTGCCGCACCCGCGCGAACGCACGGACGACACCGCGCACCTGCTGACCGGCCTCGGCACCCTGTGGAGCGCCGGCGCGGCCGTCGACTGGACCGCCGTCCACGGCGGCGAGCGGCGCCGGCCGCTGCGGCTGCCCACCTACGCCTTCCAGCGCCAGCGGTACTGGGTGGAGGCCGACGACGAGAGTCCCCGGGAGGAGCGGCCTCGCGCGGCACGCCCGCCGGCCGAGTGGTTCGCCACCCCCGGCTGGAAGCGCCTGCCGGTCCCGGCCGCGCCGGCCGCCGCGCCGGGCGCCGGCGCCCTGTGGGTCGTCCTCGGCGCCGACCTCGCGCTCGGCGGCGCGCTGGCCCGGAGCCTGGCGGCGGACGGCGCCGCCGTCGTCCGGGTCGGCGCCGGACCGGACCTGGTCCAGGACGGCGACCGCGCCTGGACGCTCGACCCGGCCGACCGGGACCACCTGGCCACCCTCGTCAAGTCGTTGGACGCGGCGGCCCCGGAGACGATCCGCGTCGTCCACCTGTGGAGCACCGCCGACGGACCCGGGGCGGACGGGCCCACCCCGGAGCGGCTGGACGCCGCCCGCCGCCTCGGCTTCGACAGCCTCCTCGCGCTGGCCCAGGGCATCGCCGACGCGCGGCCCTCGGTCCCGGTCGCCGTCGACGTGCTCTGCCGGGGCGTCCACAGCGTGACCGGCGAGGAGCCGCTCCAGCCGGAGAACGCCACCCTGCTGGGCGCCACCACGGTGATCCCGCAGGAGATCCCGGACACCGCCTGCCGCGCTCTGGACATCACCGGCCTGGACCCGGACGCTCCCCGGGACGACCAGGTGCGCGCGGTGCGGGCCGTCCTCGCCCACCCCACCGAGGAGCCCCAACTCGCCCTGCGCGGACGGCACGGGTGGATCCGCGACTTCGACACCGTGCCGCTGCCCGCCCCCGCCGGGCCGGACGCCGGACCGGACGCGGGCGCCGACGCGGGCGCGGCGGGCCGGACCGGCCTGCGCGACGGCGGCGGCTACGTCATCACCGGCGGCCTGGGAGGCATCGGCCTCGCCCTCGCGGAACACATCGCCCGTACCGTCGAGGCGCCCGTGCTCGGGCTGCTCGGCCGTTCCGCGTTCCCCACCGAGGAGACCTGGGACGCCTGGCTGCGCGACCACGGCGAACAGGACCCCACCAGCGTCCGCATCAGGCGGCTGCGGCACCTCGCCGAGCTGGGCGCCCGCACCCTCGTCCTGCGCGCCGACGTCACCGACCCCGAGGAGACCGCCCGCGCCATCGCTCAGGTGCGCGACACGGCGGGCGCGCTGCACGGCGTCGTCCACGCGGCCGGGCTGCCCTCCCGGGGCATGATCCCGACCAAGTCCCGGGCGGACGCCGACCAGGTGCTCGCCGCCAAGACGCGCGGCACCCTGGTCCTGGACCGCGTCTGCCGGGACGACGACCTGGACTTCCTGCTGCTGTGCTCCTCGGTGACCGCCGTGCTCGGCGGCCCCGGCCAGAGCGACTACGGCGCGGCCAACGCCTTCCTCGACGCCTTCGCCCAGTGGAAGCGCCGCGCCGGCGGCACGCCGGTCACGGCGGTCGCCTGGGACACCTGGCGCGAAGTGGGCATGGCGGCCGGCCTGCTCGCCCGGCTCGGCGGTGCCGCCGACGCCGACGCCGACGCGGGGGAGGAGCTGACCGGGCACCCGCTGCTGACGCGCCTGGTCCACCGCACGGAGGAATCCCGTACCTACGCCTCCACGTTCAGCACCGCCGAGAGCTGGATCGTGGACGACCACCGCATCATGGGCCACGGCCTGATCCCGGGCACGGCCTATCTGGAGCTGGTCCGCGCGGCCGTGGCCGAACAGGCCGCCGGCCGGGTCATCGAGATCCACGACGTGCTGTACATGACGCCCGTGATCGTGCCGGACGGACAGACCCGCGAGGTCTTCACGACCGTCGAACTCCGCGACGGCCAGTGGCGGTTCGCGGTCCAGAGCCGCACCGGCGGCGCCGGCTCGACGGTGTGGCGGGACCACGCGCGCGGCTCGGTCACCTTCCACGAGCCGGAGCCCGACACCGTCCACGACCTCGACGCGCTCATCGCCCGCTGCGAGATCACCGACGTCCTCGACACGGACGACGCGATCGAACGCGGCCTGGGGCTGGACCGGTTCCAGAGCGGCGGCCCCATCGAGTTCTCCTTCGGGCCCCGCTGGAAATGCATGCGGGAGATCCGGGTGGGCGCCCGCCGGGTGTTCGCCACCCTGCGGCTCGACGACGCCCACGCGGCCGACGTCGACAGCTACCTCCTGCACCCCGCGCTGTTCGACGCGGCGGGCGGCACCGCCCGCGTGCACGCCCGGGACACCTACTACCTGCCGTTCAGCTACCGGAGCCTGCGGATCGCGCACGGTCTCACCAGTACGATCCACTGCTACGTCGAGCTGAAGGAGTCCGCCGACTCCTCGGGCGAGATCATGTCCTGCGACATCGACATCCTCGACCCCGAGGGCCGTTCGCTGGTGCGGGTCACCGACTTCGCGATCAAGCGGATCAACGACCTCACCGGCCTGCGCGAGCAGATCGAACGCTCCTCGGTCCCGCCACCCGACGAGGCGCACGACCGAGGCCCGGCGGACACGGAGCGGGACGGGCACGGCCCCGACGCGGCCCCGGGCATCCTGCGGACGCTCAGCGAGGGCATCAGCGAGGAGGAGGGTCGGGGGGCGTTCGCGCGCATTCTGGCCGCCCCCGAGCCGCCCGATCAACTCGTCGTCTCTCACCACGACTTCACGGCCATGCGCCGCCTCGCCCGGACCATCACCCCCGCGCTGCTGGCGCGCGAGGCCGAGCGGTTCGCGCCGCCCGCCGGCTCCCACCCCCGCCCCGACCTCGCCACGCCCTACGTGGCGCCGGTCACCGACGAGGAGAAGGCCGTCGCCGCCGTCTGGCAGGAGATCCTCGGCGTCGAACAGGTCGGCGTGGACGACGACTTCTTCGCTCTCGGCGGCCACTCCCTCGCCGCCGTGCAGATCGGCACCAGAATCCGCGCCCGGTTCGGGATCGAGCTCGACCTGCGGCGGTTCTTCGACGCCCCGACCGTCGCCCACACCGTCACCCTGCTGGCCGACGGCGACCGGGAGCGGACCCCCGAGGACACCATCGAGGCGATCAGCCGCGACGAGCCGTACCCAGATCCGGCCGACCCGGCCGACCCGGCCGACCCGGACGGGCTCGCGGAGCTCTCCGACGAAGAAGTGGAAGCACAGCTACGCGAGTTGCTCGCGGCGGAGACCGGCGAACAGCGGACGGGCGAACAGGAGGGCATGGCGTGAGCGACGGACACGCGGCCGGCGAGCCGCACCGGGAAGCGAAGCGGAAACAGGGCAGCGGCGTCGACCTCGGCGGCCTCTCCGCCGAGCAGAAGCGGGCCCTGCTGGCCGAGCGGCTGCGACGCCAGGCCAGGGGCGGCGAACAGCCCAGGCGGCGACGCCGGTTCCCCGCATCCTTCTCCCAACAGCGCCTGTGGTTCCTCGATCAGCTCAACCCCGGCAGCGCCGCCTACAACGTGCCGGGCGCGCTGCGCGTCACCGGCCCGCTGGACGTGGAGATCTGGCGGCGCTGCGTCAACGAGATCGCCCGCCGCCACGAAGCCCTGCGCACCACCTTCGCCGAGGCCGACGGCGAGCCCGTCCAGGTCGTCGCCGACGAACTGCCGCCCGAACTCACCGTCGTGGACTGCGCCCACCTGCGCGGCCCCGGCGGGGATGACGGCATCCGGGCGCTGGCCCGCGAGGAGTTCGCCCGCCCCTTCGACCTGCGCACCGGACCGCTGCTGCGCATGCGCTTCCTGCGCCTGGCCCCGGACGAGCACATCCTGCTGCTGAACATGCACCACATCGTGGCCGACCTCTGGTCCACCTCCGTCCTCTTCTCCGAACTCGTCACGCTCTACGGGGCGTTCGCCTCCGGCGGCGAGTCCCCGCTGCCCGATCTGCCGATCCAGTACGCCGACTACGCGGTCTGGCAGCGGCGCCGACTGGCCGGTGAGACGTCCGACACCGACCTGGCGTACTGGCGGGACACGCTCCACGGCGCCCCGCCGATGCTGGAGCTGCCCACCGACCGGCCCCGGCCCCCGGTGCAGAGCACACGCGGCGGATCGGTCCCCTTCCGACTCCCGGCCGCGCTGATGGAGGACGTGCGCGAGCTGAGCCGCCGCGAGGGCGTCACCCCGTTCATGACGATGCTGGCCGCGTTCCTGGTCCTCCTGCACCGCTACAGCAGGGAGGAGGACATCGTCGTCGGCGTGCCCGTCGCGGGCCGGAGCCGCAAGGAGATCGAGCGGCTCATCGGCTACTTCGTCAACACCCTCGCCCTGCGCACCGACATGTCCGGCGACCCGTCCTTCCGCGAGCTGCTGGGCCGCGTCCGCCAGGCGTGCCTGGGCGCCTTCGCCCACCAGGAGCTGCCGTTCGAACGGCTGGTGGAGGAGCTGCACCCCCGCCGCGACCTGTCCCGCGCCCCGGTCTTCCAGGTCTCGTTCGTCTTCCAGAACATCCCCATCCCCGAGTTCGACGCCGGGGGACTGCGCATCGAGTTCCTGGAGGTCGAGAGCTCCACCGCCCGCTTCGACCTCGAACTCCAGGTCTTCGAGTGGCCCGACGGGCTCAGCGGCTGGTTCGAGTACAACACCGACCTCTTCGACGCGGCCACCGTCGAACGCATGGCGGCCCACCTGGCGCTGTTGGTGAGGAACCTCGTCGCCGACCCCGGCGCGTCCCTCGCCGGCGTCCCGATGCTCGACCCCGCCGAGGAGACCGCCCTGCGGCGGCGGGACGCCGCCACCCGCCGTGACTGGCCCGAACCGCTCCTCGCCCACCGGCGGTTCGCCGAGCAGGCCGCGCGAACTCCGGACGCCGAAGCGCTCCGCTGCGCCGGCACCGCCCTCACCTACGCCGAACTCGACGGGCGCGCCAACCAGTTGGCCCGCCGCCTGCGGCGCCTCGGGGTCGGCCCCGACACCCTCGTGGGTATCTGCCTGGAACGCTCCCCGGAGATGGTCGTCGCCCTGCTCGCCGTCCTGAAGGCCGGCGGCGCCTATGTGCCGATCGACCCCGGCTTCCCGCCGGACCGCGTCGCGTTCATGCTGGACGACTCCCGGCTCCCCGTGCTGCTGACCCAGCGCGAGGTGCTGACCGGCCTGCCGCCCGTCAAGGCCGAGGCGCTGTGCCTGGACGAGATCCGCGCCGAGTTGGACGCCGAGCCCGCCGGCCCCCTGGCCGCGCCCGTCGACGCGGACGACCTCGCGTACGTCATCTACACCTCCGGCTCCACCGGACGCCCCAAGGGCGTGCAGATCCCGCACCGCGCCCTGGGCAACTTCCTGCACGCCATGCGGGAACGGCCGGGCATCGACGCCGGTGACTCCCTCCTCGCCGTCACCACGTTCTCCTTCGACATCGCCATGCTGGAGCTGCTGCTGCCGCTGGTCGAGGGCGCCCGCGTGATCCTCGCCGGCCGTGACGTCGCCACCGACGGCCGCCGCCTCGCCGACGCGCTCGACACCTCCGGCGCCACGATGATGCAGGCCACGCCCTCCACCTGGCGCATGCTGCTGGACGCCGGCTGGACCGGCGGCCGGGGGCTGCGCGCCCTCGCCGGGGGCGAGGCGCTGCCCGCCGACCTGGCGCGGCGGCTGGTGGCCAGGGGCGTCGAGCTGTGGAACATGTACGGCCCCACCGAGACCACGATCTGGTCCTCGGTGGCACGGGTCGGCGACGGGCCGGTCACCCTCGGGGAGCCGATCGCCAACACCGAGCTGCACGTGCTGGACGGCGACGGCCGGCCCGTCCCACCGGGCGTGCCCGGCGAGCTGTGCGTCGGCGGCGCCGGCCTGGCCCGGGGCTACCTGGGCCGGCCCGAGCTCACCGCCGAACGCTTCATCGCCGACCCCTTCGCCGCCCACCCCTTCGCCGCCGACCCCTTCGCCGCCGACCCTTTCACCGTGGACTCCCTCACCGCCGGCCAGGACGCCCGCCTGTACCGCACCGGCGACCTGGTCCGCCGCCGCGCCGACGGCGCCCTGGAATTCCTCGGCCGCCTCGACCATCAGGTCAAGCTGCGCGGCTACCGGATCGAGCTCGGCGAGATCGAGTCCTTGCTCGTCGGCCAGCCCGGCGTCCGGGACGTCGTCGCCGTCATCCGGGAGGACGTGCCCGGCGACCAGCGGCTCGCCGCCTACCTGGTGACCGGCGCCGGGGCGGCGGCGGCCGAGGCGGAACGGACCCGGCTGCGGGCCGCGCTGTCGGAGAAGCTGCCCGGCTACATGATCCCCTCCGCGCTGGTCTTCCTCGACGCGCTGCCGATGACCCCCAACGGCAAGATCGACCGCAAGGCCCTGCCCGCGCCCGCCACCGCCGGCCCCGGAGCGGGGACCGCGTACGTCGCCCCCCGGACCCCCGACGAGGCGGTCCTGTGCGACCTCTTCGCGCGCGTGCTGGGCGTGGAACGGGTCGGCGCGACGGACAGCTTCTTCGACCTGGGCGGCCACTCGCTGCTCGCCACGCGCCTCATCGCGCAGCTCCGCGCGGCCCGGGGCGTCGAGCTGGAGGTCCGCGCGCTGTTCCAGGCCCCCACCCCGGCGGCCCTCGCCCCCCGGCTGCGGCAGGCCACGGGCGCGCGCCCCGCGCTCGCGCCCGCCACCCGGCCCGACGAGCTGCCACTCTCCTTCGCCCAGCGGCGGCTGTGGTTCCTCCACCACCTCGAAGGCCCCTCGCCCACCTACAACATCCCCGTGGCCCTGCGGCTGTCCGGCCCGCTCGACCCCGCCCATCTGAGGGCGGCCCTGGCCGATGTGACGGCCCGCCACGAGGCGCTGCGCACCGTCTTCCCCGACCGGGAGGGCGTGCCCCGGCAGCACATCCTCCGCCCCGAGGAGGCGCGCCCCGAGCTGCCGGTGATCCCGGTGACCGAGGCGGACCTCGGGCGGGCGGTCACCGAGGCCGTCCGGCACGCCTTCGAGCTGACGACCGAACCCCCGCTGTTCGCCACCCTGCTGGCCCTCGCCCCCGACGACCACGTGCTCGTCGTCGTGGTGCACCACATCGCGGCGGACGGCTGGTCCCTGGCGCCGCTGGGCGGCGACCTGGCCACCGCCTACGCCGCCCGCCGGCAGGGCCGGGCCCCGGCGTGGGAGCCGCTGCCCGTGCAGTACGCCGACTACACCCTGTGGCAGCGGGACCTGCTCGGCGACCGGGACGACCCCGCCAGCCCGCTGGCCGGACAACTCGGCCACTGGCGGCAGGCGCTCGCCGGCCTGCCCGAACGCGTCCCGCTGCCCACCGACCGCCCGCACCCCAGGGAGGCGTCCCACCGGGGCGACCTGCTCTCCTTCACCTGGGACCCCGGCCTCCACGAGGGCCTGGTCCGGCTGGCCCGCGCCGCCGACGCCAGCGTCGCGATGGTCCTGCACGCCGCGCTCGCCACCGTGCTGAACGGCCTCGGCGCGGGCGAGGACATCCCCATCGGCACGCCGATCGCCGGACGCACCGACCAGGCCGCCGAGGACCTCATCGGCTTCTTCGTCAACACCCTCGTGGTGCGTGTGGACCTCTCCGGCCGCCCCACCTTCCGCGAGCTGCTGTCCCGGGTCCGGGAGCGGAGCCTGGACGCCTACGCCCACCAGGACATCCCGTTCGAGCACGTGGTGGACGCTCTCAACCCCACCCGTTCGCTGGCCCACCACCCTCTCTTCCAGACCATGCTCGCCTGGCAGAACACCCCCGGGTCGGTGCCCGAGCTGCCCGGCCTCGGCGTCTCGGTGGTGCCGGTGTCCACCGGCACCACCCGCACGGACATCTCCCTGGCGCTGTTCGAACGTCCCCCGGCGGACGGCCGGCCCGGTGGGATCGACGGCACCGTCGAATACAACACCGACGTCTTCGACCCGCCCACCGTCGACGCCCTTCAGCGCAGGCTGCGGCAGGTGCTGGCGGCCGTGACCGCCGACCCGGACCGGCCCGTCGAGGCCCTCGACGTGCTCCTGCCGGAGGAACGGCACCGGCTGCTGACCGAGTGGAACGGCGTCGACCGCGAGCTGCCGCCCGGCACCCTGCCCGTACTCTTCGCGGAGCAGGCCCGGCGCACCCCCCACGCCACCGCCGTGACCTGGGACGACACCGAGCTGAGCTACGCCGAGCTCGACGCCCGCGCCGACCGGCTGGCCCGCCGCCTGCGGGCGCGCGGCGTCGGCGCCGAGACCCCGGTGGCGGTGGCGATGAGTCGCTCGCCCGAGCTGGTGGTCGCCCTGCTGGCGGTGGTGAAGGCGGGCGGTGCGTACGTTCCGCTGCACCACGCCTGGCCTCCGGAGCGGTCCGCCTGGGTGGTGGCGGACACCGCCGCCCCCGTGCTGCTGGTGGACGATCCGGCGAAGGGCCGCGCGTTCGACCACGACGCCCGGGTGGTCCTCGCGACCGGCGACGACTCTCCCACCGACGACGGCCCGGCCGTCGAACCACCCACTCACCCGGACCGGTTGGCGTACGTCCTGTACACCTCCGGCTCCACCGGCCGGCCCAAGGGCGTGGCGGTGCGGCACCGCGACGTCGTCGGCCTCGCCCACGACCGGCGCCGCGCCAGCGCCCCGCCGTACCGGACGCTGCTGCACCACCCGTACTCGTTCGACCCCTCCACCTTCGAGCTGTGGGTGCCGCTGCTGACCGGCGGCACGGTCGTCGTCGCGCCCGACGAGACGATCGACGCCGACCAGATCAAACGGCTCGTCGCCCGGCACGACCTGACGACGATGCTGGTCACCGCGACCATGTTCAACCTGGTCGCGGACCAGAACCCGGCCTGCTTCGCGGGGATGCGGGAGGTCTTCACCGGCGGTGAGGCCGCCGCGCCCGGCGTCATCCGCCGGGTCCTGGAGCACAACCCGGGCCTGCGGGTCCGGCACGGCTACGGCCCCACCGAGGCCACCACCTACGCCACCATCCACCCCGTCGACCCGGCGACGGGCGTCGAGGACGTGCCGCCCATCGGCCGCCCCAAGGACAACAGCCGCGTCTACGTGCTGGACGGCGCGCTGCGCCTGGTGCCGCCGGGCGTGGTGGGCGAGCTGTACCTGTCCGGCACCGGCCTGGCCCGTGGCTACCTCGGCCGGCCGGGGCTGACCGCCGAGCGGTTCGTGGCCTGCCCGTTCGAGCCGGGCGCCCGGATGTACCGCACCGGCGACCTGGTGCGGTGGCGCCCGGACGGGCGGCTGGAGTTCGTCGGTCGGGGCGACGACCAGGTCAAGGTGCGCGGCTTCCGCATCGAGCTCGGCGAGGTCGAGGCCGCGCTGACCGCCCACCCCGCCGTCGCCCAGGCGGTGGTCGTCGCCCGCGAGGACCGGCCCGGCGTCACCGACCTGGTCGGCTATGTCGTCCCCGCCGACGGCGTGCGGGCCGACCCGGCCGCCGTGCGCGCGTCCGCCGCCGACCGGCTGCCGCCCTACATGGTCCCGGTGGCGGTGATCGCGCTCGCCGCGCTGCCGCAGACCGCCAACGGCAAGCTGGACCGCGCGGCCCTGCCCGCGCCGGACTTCCGGGCCGCCGCCGGCTCCCGCCCGCCCGCCACGCCGGAGGAGAAGGCGCTGTGCGAGGTGTTCGCCCGGGTCCTCGGCCTGCCCGAGGTCGGCGCCGAGGACAACTTCTTCGAGCTGAGCGGTGACAGCATCCAGGCCATCCAGGTGGTGGCCCAGGCCCGCGCCGCCGGACTGCTGATCACCGCCCGCGACGTCTTCGCCCGGCAGACGGCGGCCGGCCTGGCCGCCGTGGCCGAGCGGCTGGACGCGGACCGCGCGCCCGCCACGCACGACGTCGGCACCGGCGAGATCCCGCCCACCCCCATCGTGGAGTGGCTGCGCGGCCTCGGCGGCACGGCCACCGGCTTCAGCCAGGCCACGGTCGTCGCCACACCCCCCGGCGCCGACCTCGACCGGCTGACCGCCGCACTCCAAGCACTCCTGGACCACCACGACGTCCTGCGGTCCCGCCTCGTCGTCCAGCCGGACGGCCGCTGGTCCCTGTACGCGGAGGCCCCCGGCGCGGTCCGGGCCGCGGACCACCTCCGGCGGATCGACGCCACCGCCCCGGCCGCCTCCTCCTCCGCTCCGGTCTCCTCCGCCTCCCCCTCCTCGGCCACGGTCTCCTCCTCCGGTGGCGACGCCGCGCTCGGCGCGCTCGTCTCGGCGGAGGCCGCCGCCGCACAGGCCCGCCTCGACCCGGCGGCCGGGACGGTGCTCCAGGCCGTGTGGTGCGACGCCGGACCCGAACGCGCCGGCCGGCTGCTGCTCGTCCTCCACCACCTGGTGGTCGACGGCGTGTCCTGGCGGATCCTGCTGCCGGACCTCGCCGCCGCCTGGGAGTCCGTCACGGCCGGTCGGCCTGTGGCCCTGGCCCCGGTGGGCACCTCGCTGCGCCGCTGGGCCGAGCTGCTGACCGAACGGGCCCACGCCGAGGAGCTGACCGCCGAACTCCCCCTCTGGACCGGCCTCCTGCGCGACGCGCCACCGCTGGTCGCCGGGGCGCTCGACCCGGCCCGCGACGTGCACGGTGGTGCCGGACAGCTGGCCCTCACCCTCCCGGCCGAGGACACCGCGCCGCTCCTCGGACGGCTTCCGGCGGCCTTCCGGGCCGGCGTCCAGGACGTGCTGCTCGCCGCCTTCGGCCTCGCCCTCACCCGATGGCGGCGCGCCCGTGGCGGCGCGGACGGCCCGGTGGCGGTCGAGGTGGAGAGCCACGGTCGGCACGAGGGCCTGGCCCCCGGGATGGACCTCTCCCGCACCGTCGGCTGGTTCACCAGCTCCCACCCGGTCCGGCTCGACCCCGGCCCCGACCCGGCGGCGGCCGTCACCCGCGTCCGCGACCAGGTGCGCGCGATCCCCGGCGACGGCCTGGGCTACGGCCTGCTCCGCCACCTCAACCCGGAGACCGCCCCCGCGCTGGCCGCCCTGCCCGAGCCGCAGATCGCGTTCAACTACCTCGGCCGCGTCACCGCCCCCGACGGGCTCGCGCCCTGGACCCCGGTGCGGGACGACACCGCCACGGCCACGGGCGGCGCCGACCCCGCCATGCCGCTCGCCCACCCGCTGGAGCTCAACGCCGTCACCCACGACGGCCCCGGCGGACCCGAGCTGGTGGCCCACTGGACGTGGGCCGGGGCCCTGGTGGACGAGGCGGCGGTGCGCGAGCTGGCGGACGGCTGGTTCGCCGCGCTCCGGGCGATCACCGCCGCCGCCCCCGACACACCCGCGGCCTCCATGGCCGAGCCGGAGAGCCCGGCCGTCCCGGCGGGCCGCCCCACCGGCCCCGCCCCGCTCACCGCGCTCCCCGCCGTGGACCGCGCCGAGGCCATCCCCGTCTCGTTCGCCCAGCTCGACGTGCTGCACCAGCCCGTCGCCCTGGACGACCCGCACCACAACGTCGTCACCGCCCTCTCCCTCGACGGCGACCTGGACGAGAGCGCCCTGCGCCGCAGCCTGGACGACA
The DNA here is from genome assembly GCF_035917415.1 of Streptomyces sp. NBC_01803. Classification (NCBI taxonomy): domain Bacteria; kingdom Bacillati; phylum Actinomycetota; class Actinomycetes; order Kitasatosporales; family Streptomycetaceae; genus Streptomyces; species Streptomyces sp. NBC_01803. The sequence goes on along the minus strand of NZ_CP109073.1, from coordinate 429,186 downwards.
CCGTGCGGCGCCACGAGGCGCTGCGCACCCGCGTCGTCCGGCGCGGTCCCGCCGACTGGGTCCAGTACGTCGACCCGGACGGCTCCTGGCCGCTGGAATCCGTCGACCTCCGCGCCCACGACGAGGCCACCCGTGAGGAGAGGCTGCGCCGGGTCGTCCAGGACCAGGTGGACCGCCCCTTCGACGTGGCCGCCGGGCCCGTGGTCCGGGGCGTGCTCGTGGCGCTGACGGACCGCCGGCACGTGCTGCTGCTGGCCATGCACCACATCGTCGTCGACCAGTGGGCCTACGGCGTGCTCTACCAGGACCTGACCGAGCTGTACGAGGCCCACGCCCGGGGCCTGGAGCCCCGCCTGTCCGCGCTCCCGCTGCACTACCCGGACTACGCGGCCTGGCAGCGGCGGCAGCTGGCCGAGGGCGCCTTCGCCGAACACGTCGGGTACTGGCGGCGGCGGCTGGACCCCATGCCGCCCCGGCTCCACTTCGACGCGCCCGCGCACCAGACCGCCCCCGCGCCGGACGGCTACACCCACGGCTTCGCCCTCGACCCCCGGCTCACCCAGGCGCTGCGCGAGACCGCCCAGCGCGAGGGCGTGACGCTGTTCATGCTCCTGATGGGCGCCTTCGAGCTGCTGACGCACACCTTCTCCGGCAGCGACGACGTCACCGTGGCCTGCCCGCTGGCCGGCCGTGAACGGCCCGAAGTGGCGCGCATGATCGGCTTCTTCATCAGCCCCGCCCTGATCCGGGTGGACCTGGCCGACGACCCCGCGTTCGGCGAGCTGCTGGCCCGGGTCCGCGAGAGCCTGGTCGACGCCTATCTCCACCAGGACGTGCCGCTGCGGCACCTCATCCACGAGGCCGTCCGCGACGGCGCCGACGACCCGTTCCGGATCGGCTTCAACCTGCTCAACGCGCCCACCTCGGCACTGGACATGCACGGCCTGCGCGTCGCCCCGCTGGACACCGGCGTCGGGGACGACGACGTCCTCCCCGAGCTGATCACGGTCATGCGGCCCAACGTGATGGACCTCTACCTCGTCATGCGCGAGCACGAGGGGAAGCTCGGCGGCCTGTGGCTGTACAACCCGGACCGCGTCGCGGGCCGCGTGATGGGGGTGATGGTCCGCCAGTGGATCCAGCTCCTCGAACTCATCACGACCCACCCCGGGCTGCGCGTCGCCGAGCTGCGGCACCGGCTGCGGCGGACCGTGCTCCCCGCCGATCCCGCCGACCCCGCCGACGAGAGGACCGACCGATGACCCGGACCGACACCCCGGTGGCGCTCGTCGCCGGCGGCTCGCGCGGCATCGGCCGCGCCACCGCCCTGCGGCTCGCCCGGGACGGCTTCGACCTCGCCGTCTGCTACGCCTCCGACGGCACCGCCGCCAAGGAACTGGAGCGGGAGATCACCGACCTCGGCCGCCGCGTCTACGTCCGCCGGGCCGACGTGTCCGACGGCTCCGCCGTCGAGGAGCTGGTGGACGGTGCCGAGGACGCCCTCGGACCCATCACCGCCGTGGTCACCTCGGCCGCGATCCTCCGCGACAACCCGCTGCTGCTGATGGAGGACGAGGACTGGGACGCCGTGCTCCGGGTCAACCTGGACGGCGTCTACCACGTCTGCCGCACGGTCGTCCGCGAGATGACCAAGCGGCGGCACGGCGCGATCGTCAACCTCTCCTCCATCGCCGGCCTCCACGGCAACGCCGGCCAGACCAACTACGCGGCGACCAAGGCCGGAATCATCGGCTTCACCAAGTCCCTGGCCAAGGAGGTCGGCCGGTACGGCATCCGGGCCAACGTGGTGGCCCCCGGCTTCATCGGCACCGACCCGGTCCTCAGCCTGCCCGAGGCCCACCTGGAAGGGTTCCGCCGGCAGATCGCGCTCGGGCGCGTCGGCCGGCCCGAGGAGGTGGCCGACCTCGTCTCGTTCCTGCTCTCCGACCGGGCCGCGTACATCACCGGCACGGTCCTGACGATCGACGGCGGGATGTCCTTCTGACCGCGCGCCCCGAGAACGCACCGCCCGCCCCACCCACGACCCAGGCAAAGGACGTACTGCGATGACCGAAGCGGTCTGCCCCTTCACCAACGGCTTGCCCACGTTCCGGGAGCGCCCGCTCGACCCGCCCGAGGTGTTCGCCCGCACCCGGGCCGAGCGGCCGATCACCCCCATGACCTTCCCCGACGGCCACCGGGGCTGGCTGGTCACCGGATACGACCAGGCCCGCGCGATCCTCGTCGACCCGCGCTTCAGCTCCCGGGGCTCCCTCAAGCACCTGGCGTTCCCCTCGGACCGCGCGGCCGACTTCGACCTGGAAAAGGACATGCCGCCGGGCCAGTTCGAGCACATGGACCCGCCGGACCACACCCGCTACCGGAAGCTGCTCACCGGCCAGTTCACCCTGCGCCGGATGAAGCTGCTCGCCCCCAGGATCGAGCGCATCGCCGCCGACCACGTCGAGGCGATCAAGCGCAAGGGACCGCCCGCCGACCTGGTGCGGGACTTCGCCGTCCCCATGTCGGCCCAGGTGATCTGCGAACTGCTCGGCATCCCGGTCGCCGACCAGGAGCGGTTCGAGGCCGACTCCGCCAAGCTGCTCAGCCTCGACGTCACCCCCGAGCAGGCGATGGGCGCGCTCGGCAACATCGTCGGCCTCCTCGGCGAGCTGGCGGCCCGCAAGCAGGCCGAGCCCGGCGACGACCTGCTCAGCGGCCTGGTGGCCGGCGGCGAGCTGTCCCACCCCGAGCTGATCGGCGTCGCGCTCCTGCTGCTCGTCGCCGGCCACGAGACCACGGCGAACATGCTCTCGCTCGGCACCTACACCCTGCTGCGCGAGCCGGAGCAACTGGCCGCGCTGCGCGCCGACGAGTCCCTCGTCGAGGGCGCCGTCGAAGAGCTGCTGCGCTTCCTGACCATCGTGCACATCGGCGTCCAGCGCACTCCGCTCGAAGACATCGAGATGGACGGCGAGGTCCTCAAGGCCGGCGAGACCGTGCTGCTCCACCTGCCCAGCACCAACCGCGACCCGAAGCGCTTCCCCGACCCCGACCGCCTCGACGTCACGCGCCGCGCCATCGGCCACCTGACGTTCAGCCACGGCATCCACCAGTGCCTCGGCCAGCAACTCGCCCGCATCGAGCTGCGGATCGGCTACAGCACCCTGCTCCGCTCGTTCCCCGGACTGCGCCTGGCCGAGCCCGTCGAGGCGATCCCGATGCGCGACAACATGACGATCTACGGCGTGCACCGGCTGCCGGTGGCCTGGTGAGGAGAGCGGCATGCGCATCCAGGCCGACACCGGACGCTGCGTCGGCGCGGGCATGTGCGCCCTGACCGCGCCCGACCTGTTCGACCAGTCCGACGAGCAGGGGACCGTCGTCCTGCTCGACCCCGAGCCGCCGGCCGGTGGCCGCGACTCGGCCAGGGAAGCGGTGGAACGCTGCCCCTCCGGCGCCCTGACCCTCGCGGAGTGAGCACGGGGCCGCGTCGCGCGCCGGGCCGGGCACCCGGCCCGGGATCCCGGGCCGAGAACCGAAGGAGACCGCACGTGGACAACGCATGGCTCGCCTGGCGCGAGCCGGCGGAGCAGACCGGCTTCCGCCTCTTCTGCCTGCCGTACGCGGGCGGCGGCGCGTCCGCCTACCGGGCCTGGGGCGATCTCGCTTCCGGCCGGATCCAGGTCTGCCCGCTGGAGGTCCCCGGCCGGGGCCGCCGCCTGGCCGAGACCCCGTTCAACCGGCTCCGGCCGCTGGTCGGCGCCCTCGCGGACGCGCTGCGGGCACACCTGGACCGCCCCTTCGCGATCTTTGGCCACAGCATGGGCGGCCTTCTGGCCTTCGAGCTGACCAGGACGCTGCGCCGACGCGGCTGGCCGCTCCCCGAGCACCTGTTCGTCTCCGGGGCCGCGCCGCCCGACGTGCCGCGCACCCGGCCGCCCGTGCACGCGGCCTCCGACGAGGAGGTGAAGGCGGAGCTGCGCCGCCTCGGCGGCACCCCCGGGGAGCTGCTGGACGACGACGAGGTGATGGAGCTGATGCTGCCCACCCTGCGGGCGGACTTCTCCGTCCTGGAGACCTACGAGTACCGCGCGGAGCCGCCGCTGCCGGTGCCCATGACCGTTTTCGGCGGCACCGCCGATCCGCTGGTGGCGCCGGCCGCGCTGCACGGGTGGCGCCGCCAGGCCGGCGCCGGGTCCCGGTTGGAGCTGCTGCCCGGCGGCCACTTCTTCCTCCACCCGGCCGCCGCCGACGTCGTGACGACGGTCTCCGGCACCCTGTGCCCGGAGGTCGTGACGTGACGGTGTCGGAGGCCGCCGGGCCGGTGGAGACGGCGGGCGGCGGCCGGTTCGGGCTGGGACCGCTGCGGCAGCGGGGCGTGCGCCGGGTGCTGGCGGCGGAGTTCGTCTCGTCCCTCGGCACCCAGATGACCACCTTGGCACTGCCCTGGTTCGTGCTGGTGACGACCGGCTCGCCCGCCCGGATGGGCCTGGTGTTCGTCATCCAGATCCTGCCCATCGCCCTGTTCGGCCTGTCCGCCGGGATACTCGTGGCCCGGTGGGGCGCGCTGCGGATCACCGTGGTGGGCGACCTGGCCAACGCGGCCCTCATCGCCTCGGTGCCGCTGCTGCACATCGCCGGGCTGCTGCCGTTCTGGACGCTGCTGCTGATCGTCGCCGGCACCGGGACCGTGGCCGCCGCCTACTTGCCCGCGCAGCGCCTGCTGCTGTCCGAGGTGGTGGGCGACGACCCAAGCGCCGCCATGGCCGGCAACGCCTTCTTCGAGACGGCCACGTCGGGCGCCCGGCTCATCGGCCCGGCGGTCGCCGGCGGCCTGATCGGGCTGATCGGCACGCTCAACGTGCTCTGGATCGACGCCGGCACCTTCGTAGTGTCCGCACTGCTGCTCCTGGGGCTTCCCCGGCGGGCGGCGGCGGCGCCCCCCGAGTCGTTCACCGGGGAGATGAAGGCCGGGGTCCGGTACATGCTCCGGGACAAGGTGATCCGCACGCTGTCGATCGCCGCGCTCGGATACGGGCTGCTGATGCCGTTCGTCCTGCTCTCCCTGCCGGTCCTGGCCAAGGTCCGCTACGACGCGGACCCACACGTCGCGGGCGCGCTGCTGGCCGCGTGGGGCGGCGGCACAGTGGCCGGCACCCTGGTGGTGGCCACCCTCGCGCGCCGCGTCGCCCCCGTCGTGCTCGGCTCCATCGGTGGCGTCGGCGTGGCACTGCCGCTGTGGCTGATGCCCCTGGACCAGCCCGCCGTGACGGTCGCGCTGGCGGTCGCGGCCAGTTGCGCGTTCCTGCCCGCCATCACCGCGCCCGCCATCACCCTGATGACCACCCGGCCGCCGGAGCATCTGCGGCCCTACGTCATGCCGGTGTTCGCCACCGCCGCCATGCTGGCCGGCCCGCTCGCCTACGCCGCCGCGGGCCTGCTCTTCGAACGGTTCCGCCCCGGGCCCGTCCTCCTCGGCGTCGCCGCCGGCGCGTCCCTGTGCGCCCTGCTCCTGCTCAGCCTCACCCGACACCGCGCCGACTGAAGCACCCGCGACCGCGCGGGGACCGATCATCTGGAGGACCCGTGGTTCCCCTGGCAACTGGATCCAAAATCCTGTCGCTCGGCCATTACCAGCCGGCGCGCGTGCTCACCAACGACGAACTGGCCACCATGGTCGACACCTCCGACGAGTGGATCCGCTCCCGGGTCGGGATCGCCACCCGTCGGCTGGCCGCCTCCGGCGAGACCGTCGCGGACATGGCGGGAGCCGCCGCCGCGAAGACCCTCGCCCGGGCGGGCATCGACGCCGCGCAGGTCGACCTGGTCGTCGTCGCCACCTGTACCGCCGTGGACCGCATGCCGAACATCGCCGCGCGCGTCGCCCGTCACCTGGCGATCCCCGCGGCGGGCACCTTCGACGTGAACGTCGCCTGCTCCGGCTTCTGCTACGCGCTGGCGACGGCCGACCATGCCATCCGCGGCGGCGCGAGCCGCACCGCGCTGGTGGTGGGCGCCGACAAGATGAGCGACTTCCTCGACTGGGAGGACCGCTCCACCTGCGTCATCTTCGGCGACGGCGCCGGCGCCGCCGTCCTGACGGCGGCGGAGACCGAGGAGACCGTCGGCGTCGGCCCGGTGGTGTGGGGCTCCGACCCCGAACGCGGCCCGGCGATCGCCCTGGAGACCACGGGCCCCGATGGCCCGCCCGCCCTGTTCCGCCAGGACGGCGGCGTGGTCTACCGGTGGGCGACGCGCTCCCTCACCCCGATCGCGCGGCAGGCGTGCGAGCGGGCCGGCGTCGACCCCGCCGACCTGGCCGCGGTCGTCACCCACCAGGCCAACCTGCGGATCATCGACATGATCGCCCACCGGCTCGGGGCCTCCCGGGCGATCGTGGCCAGGGACGTGGTCGAGTCCGGCAACACCTCAGCGGCCAGTGTGCCGCTGGCCCTGTCCAAGCTGGTCGAACGCGGCGAGGTCACCAGCGGCGCGCCCGTGCTGCTCCTGGGCTTCGGCGCCGGCCTCGCCTACGCCGCCCAGGTCGTCCGCTGTCCCTGAGAGGGGCCGGTCCGGGCGGGCGGGTCGGTTCTCCGACCGCCCCCGCCCGGCCCGCCCCGGGCGGGTGAGCACGAGATCGACGTGCCCCTCGGCGAGCGGTGCCCTCACCCATCCGCACTCATGTCCGTCAGGCGTAGGAGTAGAAGCCCCGGCCGGTCTTGCGGCCCAGCCGCCCCGCCGCGACCATCCGGCGCAGCAGCGCGGGGGCGGCGTACAGCGGCTCCTTGAACTCCTCGTACATGGACTCGGCCACGGCCTGCGCGGTGTCCAGACCGATCAGGTCCAGCAGCCGCAGCGGTCCCATGGGGTGGGCGCAGCCGAGCTCCATGCCCCGGTCGATGTCCTCGGGGCGGGCCACGCCGGACTCCATCATCCGGACGGCGGACAACAGATAGGGGATGAGCAGCGCGTTGACCACGAATCCGGACTGGTCGGCCGCCTGGATCGCCTCCTTGCCGAGCTGGTCGGCGGCCAGCCGGGTCGTGCGCTCGACGGTGTCCTTGCTGGTGGTCAGCGCGGGGATCAGCTCCACGAGCCGCTGCACGGGCACCGGGTTGAAGAAGTGCATGCCGATCACCCGGTCCGGGCGCTGGGTGGCGACCGCCAGATCCACGATCGGGATGGAGGAGGTGTTGGTGGCCAGGATGGCGTCCGGGTCGGCGACCGCCTTGTCCAGGGTGCGGATGACGTCGGTCTTGAGCCCGGGGTTCTCCGCGACGGCCTCGATGACGAACTGACGGTCGGCCATGTCCCCGAGGTCGGCGGTGAAGCTCAGCCGGGAGCGGGCCCCTTCGCGCTCCTCCTCGGTGATCTTGCCCCGGCCCAGCGCGCGGTCGAGGGAGGCGGCGACGCGCTCGCGCCCGGCGTCGGCGGCCTCGGGGGTGGCCTCGGCGACCAGGACCTCGATGCCCCGGAGGGCGGCGACCTCGGCGATCCCGGAGCCCATCAGGCCACAGCCGACGACACCGAGACGAGATACGGATTCCATGGGTTCTCCGTGGTGTTGGGGAAACGCGCGGTCGCGCGGCCGGAGCCCGGCGGAATCAGCATATGGCACTGAGTGCTGAAACAGAACGCACTCAGTTCCCTTCTGGTGGGTGCCCCTTCCCGGCCGCGGCCTCGATCTCCTGGACGACCCGCCACATCGGCACCCCGCGTCGGGAGACCACGACCACCACGTCGTCGGGTGCCTCGGCGGACCCGAACGACTCCCGCACGAAGGCCAGGGCCTCGTCCGTGGCGGTGCCGGCGTCTCCTTCCGCGCCCGAGCGCAGCCAGGAGCGCAGCGCGTTGTTGTGCGCGGCGACCACGGCGGCGGCGATCACGTCGGCCCGCAGCGTCCCATCGGGGCGGCCGGCGAAACGGGCCCGCAGGTATTCGGCGAGGGTGCGCTCGTACCGCCAGACCACGGACAACTCGTGCGCGCGCAGCCCGGGGACCTGCTTGGTCAGCCGGTAACGCTGCACTGAGAAGACCGGGTTCTCCGCGTACATGCGCAGCACCAGGCGGGCGGCCTCGCAGACCCGGTCCACCGGGGCGCCCTCGTCCGGGGCGGTGCTCAGCAGCCGGGTCATGTCGGCCAGGCACCGGTCGTGGTCGGGGAAGACCACCGTCTCCTTGGCGGGGAAGTAGCGGAAGAAGGACCGCCGGCCGACGCCCGCGAGGGCGGCGATGTCATCGATGGTGGTCTGCTCGAACCCGCGCGCCAGGAAGAGCTCGAACGCCGCCTCGACGATGGCCTCCCGCATCGGCGGCTTCGGTGTCCCGTTCCCCGTCTCCTGCCTCCGGCCGCGCGTCTCGCTCATGAGGGGAACATAACACCGGAGATGACGTGATGGCACTCAGTGTGCATAATTGAGGGTACTGAGTGCCATCCTTCCGTTCCCTCGTCACACTGGAGCCTCACGATGAACCAGGCTTTCGATCTCTTCCGTCCGGCTGAGGAGCACGATTTGCTCCGGGAGTCGGTCCGTGCGCTGGCGGAGGCGAAGATCGCGCCGTTCGCGGCGGAGGTGGACGAGGAGGGGCGTTTCCCGCGGGAGGCGCTGGACGCGCTGGTGGCGAGTGATCTGCACGCGGTGCATGTGCCGGAGGAGTTCGGGGGTGCGGGGGCGGACGCGCTGGCGACGGTGATCGTGATCGAGGAGGTCGCCCGCGTCTGCGTGTCCTCCTCGCTGATCCCCGCCGTCAACAAGCTGGGCTCCCTCCCCGTCGTCCTGTCCGGCTCCAAGGAACTGAAGGCCAAATACCTCGCGCCCCTCGCCGCCGGTGAGGCGATGTTCTCGTACTGCCTGTCGGAGCCGGACGCCGGCTCCGACGCGGGCGGGATGAAGACGCGGGCGGTGCGGGACGGCGACTCCTGGGTGCTGAACGGGGTCAAGCGGTGGATCACCAACGCGGGAGTCTCGGAGTTCTACACGGTGATGGCGGTGACCGATCCGGAGAAGCGGACCCGGGGCGGGATCTCGGCGTTCGTGGTGGAGAAGTCCGACGAGGGCGTCTCGTTCGGGGCGCCGGAGAAGAAGCTCGGCATCAAGGGCTCCCCGACCCGCGAGGTTTACCTCGACAACGTCCGCATCCCCGCCGACCGGATGATCGGCGACGAGGGCACCGGCTTCACCACCGCGATGAAGACCCTCGACCACACCCGCATCACGATCGCCGCCCAGGCCCTCGGCGTGGCCCAGGGCGCTTTGGACTACGCGAAGGGGTACATCCGGGAGCGGAAGCAGTTCGGGAAGCCGGTGGGGGATTTCCAGGGGATCCAGTTCATGATCGCGGACATGGCGATGAAGCTGGAGGCGGCGCGGCAGCTGACGTACGCGGCGGCGGCGAAGTCGGAGCGCGGGGACGCGGATCTGACGTTCTTCGGGGCGGCGGCCAAGTGCTACGCCTCGGACGTGGCGATGGAGGTCACCACGGACGCGGTCCAGCTCCTGGGCGGGTACGGCTACACCCGGGACTACCCGGTGGAGCGGATGATGCGCGACGCCAAGATCACCCAGATCTACGAGGGCACCAACCAGGTCCAGCGCATCGTCATGGCCCGCAACCTCCCCTAGATGATCAATTCCCCTCACGGCAGTGCTCACCAGCGACCCGCGCGGGGCGCGGACGAAGGCGTCCCCCCTCGCCCGGGGCGAGTCGCTCAGAAAGCTGGAGGGGCAGTTGGCCGACCATGCGGCAGTCCCCGACTTCACGTGACGACGCCGAACCTGACCTGGGCGGCGAGGAGCGGCGGCACCTACGCTGGTGCCGCCGCTCATTGCGCATCGTGCCTCCAGCACTCGTCTCTCACGCCCCGCGTAGTTCGATCACCGTGATGTCGGGTGGTGCTCCGACCCGGATGGGCGGGAGGGACGCTCCGACGCCGCGGGAGACGTAGAGCTGTGTGCGGTCGATGGTGGCCAGTCCGGCGGTGACGGGCTGGGTCAGTGGGACGAGCAGGTTGCCGGGGAAGAAGGCGCCGCCGTGGGTGTGGCCGGACAGCTGGAGATCGACGTTGTGCCGGGCTGCTTCGTGCACCTGGACAGGTTGGTGTGCGAGCAGGACGACGGGGTGAGAGGGGTCGCGGTCGCCGAGGGCTGTGTCGTAGTCCGGTGCGTCGCGATGCTGTTCGCCTTCGATGTCGGTGACGCCCGCGAGATCGAGCGTTCCGCCGCGGTGCTTGATCAGTGAGCGGGTGTTGCGCAGGGTGGTGACGCGGAAGCCGGCGAGTGTGTCGATCCAGGCGTCGATGTCGTGGCGGTAGTCGTGGTTGCCTGTCACGAAGAAGGTGCCATGGGTCGAGGACAGGCGGGTCAGCGGCTCCGCGTGCGCAGCCAGGTCTTCGGCACTGCCGTCGGAGAGATCTCCCACGATGGCGACCAGGTCGGGAACCGTGTCGTTGATCATGCGCACCATGCGTGTGGTGTGGGCGCGTCCGAAGAACGGCCCGAGGTGGAGGTCGCTGGCCATGGTGATACGCATGCCGTCGAGTGAGGGGTGCAGTCGGCGCAGCGCCACCGGCACGGTCTTCACGTCTGGTGCTCCCAGCCCGCGGCGGAAGCCGTAGCTGGTGGTGGCCACGGCGGCACCGGTGGCGAGCAGCGCGACCGAGCGGGCCAGAACGAGACGACGGTCCACCATCCGCGGCGTGTCCTCGATCGGCCGAGGACACGTACGGTCCGGGCTGGGAGCGCTGGCGGACTGTGCCTGGTGGACGACCGGTGCCTGAGGGGCCCGCGCAGGGGCTGCGGGACCGGATCCGGTACGCCGTCGCAGCGCACGCGACGAGAGGCGTACCGGAATCTCCAGGACGACGAGGATCATCATGAGGTAGGCGGCGACGCTGACCCAGACGAACGTCGGCCAGGCCAGCCAGGCGATGTGCGCCGGATTGGCGTACTCGGCGGCGACAACTCCTGTGGGGACCAGGACGGTGAGAGCCACCGCCGCGGCCTGTCCTGCACGGCGCAGCCGGGCGGATGCCGTGACGTCTTTGACGAGCCGCAGGTAGAGGTAGCGGTGTCCGGCGGCCGAGACGACGATGCTGGCCGCGATGACGGTGGCTTCCTGTATGAGGGTGCTCATGCCGCTGCCTTCGTCGGTAGGAACGGACTGTGGACGAACCGTCTGCTGCGGCCGGTGGGAGCGATGATTTGGGGCATGGCGGCGAGGTACTCCGGGAGGATTGCCGGGTGGTGGAGAAGTGAAGAAGCGGTGGTAGCGGACATGCTCGGTCGGACAGCACTGTGTCCGGCTGGACGGCCAGGTACGGCGGCAGATCGACGGGCGGCTGATGGCCGGACGGCTCGCGCTGGCACGACTGAAGCTCCCGCAGGCCGTCCACCGGCTCGGCCCGGGCGATCAGGCAGGCATGACGGGGCGGCTCGGTATGTCACCGCGGTCGGCGTCCCGGGTGGTGGACGCCCTGGAGGGCCACGGTCCGGTGCGCGGCAGCCCCCGGTGGTGTCGGGCAGCGTCACACGGGGGCGGTGCGTGTCCGTCCGGACGTGTCAGTGGGAGCGGGCCATGCCCACGTCGTAGGCGAAGATGACGGCCTGCACGCGATCACGTGCGTTGATCTTTCCCAGGATGCGGCTGACGTGGGATTTGACCGTGGACTCGGCCAGGTGGAGGTGGGTGGCTATCTCGGCGTTGGACCATCCGGTGGCGACGGCGGTGAGGACTTCGCGTTCCCGGTCGGTCAGGTCGGCCAGCTGGCGTCGCTGCTCCCGGCCGCGGGGTCGCTGGTCAGTGACCGCGGAAGCCGGGACGCGTGCGAGGAAACAGTGCGTGCGGGCTCTTCGGCGGTGGGCTCGGTCATGGCAGGTTCAGGCATTTTCACTGTTCGGGCAGGCCGCCCGCCAGCCCTCGGGGGAGTGGGCCGGCGGGCGGGGTCGAGGTGTGCCGGGCGTGTGCCTACCCCAGGGGAGCAGGCGCCGCCGGCTCCTGGTCGGACGGCGCGGGAACGGACATCTGACGGTCGCGTTCGGCCAGGGCATGACGCAGTTTTTCCCCCTCGACGTCCACGTTGGGCAGCAGGCGGTCGAGCCAGCCGGGAAGTGCCCAGGCCCGCTCGCCGAGCAGGGTCATCACCGCGGGCACGAGGGTCATGCGGACGACGAAGGCGTCGAAGAGGACAGCGGTGGCCAGGCCCATGCCGATGGACTTCACCAGGACGATGTCGTCGAGGAGGAAGCCGGCGAAGACCGAGATCATGATGACGGCGGCGGCGGTGACCACGCGGGCGCCGTGCCGGAATCCGGTGACGATCGCCTCGGTGGGGCCGGCGCCGTGGACGTATGCCTCGCGCATGCCGGAGACGAGGAATACCTCGTAGTCCATGGCCAGGCCGAAGACGACACCGATCAGCAGGATCGGCAACAGACTGACGATGGGCGCGGTCTCGTCCACGCCGAAGACGTCCTTCAGCCAGCCCCACTGGAACACGGCCACCAGCACGCCGAGGGTGGCGACCACGCTGAGCAGGAAGCCCGCTGCGGCCTTCAGCGGGACCAGCACCGACCGGAACACCAGCAGCAGCAGGATCAGTGCCAGACCGACGACGATGGCCAGGTAGGGCACCATCGCCTCACCGAGCTTGGCGGAGACGTCGATGTTGACAGCGGTCGTGCCGGTCACCATCACGCGCGTGCCGTTGTCCTCCTCCACCGCGGCACTGCGGTCACGTATCTCGGCGACCAGGTCGACCGTCTCCTGGCTGGTGGGTGAGCTGCCCGGCACCGCGGTGAGCAAGGCGACATCACCGGCCTCGTTGAAGACCGGAGGCCGCACAGTGACGACGTCCGTGAGACTGTCCAGCATCGCGGAGGTATCCGTCGCCGCGGCCTCCGCGTCGTCACCGTCCCGCGCGTCGACGACGACGGTCAGCGGGCCGCTGAAACCCGGCCCGAAGCCCTTGCTCAGCGTGTCGTAGGCCACGCGCTGTGTACTGCCGGGAGCGGCCATGCTGTCGTCCGGCAGGGTCAGCCGCAGCGACAGCGCGGGTACGGCCAGCACGCTCAGGCCGACGACCGAGGCCAGCAGCATCTTCCAGGGATGCCGGGTGACGAAGCGGCCCCAGCGCACGCCCATCGTGACGCGCCGGTCGCGCTGCGCGGCGCGCATACGCCGCGTGGTCAGGCGCCCGCCTGCCACACGGTTGCCGGCGAAACCCAGCGTGGCCGGCAGCAGGGTGAGCGCGACCAGCACGGCGACGGTGATGGCGAAGGCCGCGGCCAGGCCCATGGTGGTGAGCATCGCGATCCCGATGACGCTCAGCCCCGCCAGCGCGATGATGACGGTCAGGCCGGCGAACACCACGGCCGAGCCCGCGGTGCCCAGGGCACGTCCGGCGGCTTCCTCGGGCTGATGCCCCGCCCGAAGCTCCGTGCGGTAGCGGGAGACGATGAACAGGGCGTAGTCGATCGCCACCGCCAGCCCCAGCATGAGCGCCAGGGTCTGCGCGTTGGAGGCCATGTCGACGAACGACGAGGCGACGGTGATGCCGCACAGGGCGATACCGACGCCGACGATCGCGGACAGCAACGGCAGCCCGGCCGCGACCAGCGAACCGAAGGTGATGACCAGGACGAAGGCGGCGACCAGCAGGCCGATCAGCTCCGCGGCGTTGCTCTGCTCCTCCTCCAGCACCGCGTCGCCGCCCAGGCTGACGTTCAGGCCGGCCTGCTCGCCCCGGTCCGCCACCTCGTGCAGGGCGTCCGACGCGGCAGAAGTGATATCGGCCTGCGGGACGGCATAGGTCACCTGGGCGTAGGCGATGCTGCCCGAGGAGCTGACCAGGCCGGCGGTGAAGGGATCAGCGACGCTCGCCACCTGCGGCGCCTTCTGCAGGTCGGCGATCAGGGACTCCACCAGTGGCTTGTGCGCGGCGGACGTCACCTTCTGCCCGTCCGTGGCCTCGATGACCACGCGGGCTGTGGCACCGGAGGCCGATGCCTGGGGGAACTCCTTCTCCAACAGGTCGATGGCCTGCTGCGACTGGGTGCCGGGAAGGGTGAAGTTGTCCGTCGTCGTGCCGGACACACTGCTGGCGCCGATGCCCGCGGCGATGAGCACCGCGATCCAGGCCAGCAGCACCAGTCGGCGCCGCCGGAAGGCGAGCCGGCCGAGCCGGTAGAGAAAGGTGGCCACGAGAATTACTCCCACAGGGAAGAAGAAAAGGATGTAAAAGGGGCAGACATGACAGGCGCCGCGGACAAACGTAGGAGCCGGGTGCGGCCGAAATGAGCTACGCGAGGACGAATCCGCGCCCGGGGCGGTACCCCGGTACCGGTCGCCGTCCTTCTTTCGACGGACGACTCAGGTCTCAGTCGACCGCGTGGGCGGCGAGGAGCTCCACGGTCTCCTCCCACAGCTCCTTCTGCAGGAGCGGGGCCCGGCCGGGTTCGGGGCACTCCAGCGGGCGGGCGTCACGCACGGAGAGGTAGCCGCCGCTGGTCCCGGCGAACGCCGGGTCGGTGGCGAGCCGCACGATGATGCCGGCGCCCTTGCGGGGATCGCCGATCCTCAGGGTGTTCAGCACGCGCTGCAGGACAGCGGAGCCGGGCAGGTCCCGGCCCAGGCCGGTGGCGTTGAAGCCGGGATCGCAGCAGTTCACCGTGACTTTGTTCGGGTTCAGGCGTCGGGCGAGCTCCTGCGTCCACATGATCGTCATCAGCTTGGTGCGTCCGTACAGAGGCATCGACTCCCGGCGGGTGTAGGCGTCGGTACGGCGCAGATCCACAGCCGGCGCGATGGTCTTCGCCTGCCGGGACGCCTCGGAGGCGACGTTGACGACCCGGGCCGGCGCTGAGGCGCCGAGCTTGCCCTTCAGCGCCTCGGTGAGCACGAACGGGCCCAGGTAGTTCACGGCTGTCATCTCCGCGAAGCCTTCGGCGGTGACGCGCTGCGTGAAGGCGTGCAGGCCGGCGTTGTTGACCAGGACGTCCAGGCGCGGGTAGTGCGCGGCGATCTCCTCACCCATGCGGCGCGCGTCGCAGATGAGGCCGAGGTCGCCGTGGAAGACATCGACGGGCCCGTCGGTCACCGCCCTGAGCTCGTCGACGAGGGCTTCCGCCTTGCTCCGGGAGCGAGCCACAGCGCCGATGCGGTAGCCCAGCCGGGCCAGCTCGAAGGCGGCGATGCGGCCCAGTCCGGAGGTGGCTCCGGTGATCAGGGCAACCGGACGGTCCATCTCACAGCTCCTTTCGTGAGGTACCTCATGATTACACTATGGGAGGATACCTGAACCATGGAGCGGTACGAAGCAACAGCTACAGCTAGCACGCCGGAGCAGGTGGGACTGTCCTTCCTCACCCTCGCCCACACCCTGCGCGAACAGGTCGATCAGCACATGATGGCGACCGCGGGACTGTCTCTCTCCCGCACCAAGGTCCTCCAGGCGCTGGCCGGCCGCGGCGCGCTGCACCAGGCCGAACTCGCCACCGCCCTCGGACAGGCCCCGCGCTCCGTAACCCAGATCCTGGAGAGCCTGGAACGCCTCGGCTTGGTCAGCCGGACCGGCCACCCCGAGGACCGCCGCCGCAAGACCGTCAAGCTGACGCATACGGGCCGCACCGCCCTGGCAGCGGCGGAAGAGGCAGGAACTCACGTGCTTCGTCAGCTCTTCGGCTCGCTGGCACCACAGCAGCTGACAGACCTCGACGCGCTGCTCACCCTGGTACGGACCACACTGGCAGGCGACAAAGCCGACTGACGCGCCACGTGGTGCCCCGCCATGCCCCCCCGCCGCCTACTCGGGCGCAGGCGGGTTCGGGCTCCGGCTCCAGGGCGGCGACGTGCGGCCGTCCGTCGTCGTCGAACACGATCTGGGAGTTCGTCGGCACCCGCGCGGCGATCTCGCGGTAGGGGCCGTCCAACAGCGCGGCCCGTGCCGCCGGATGCTCACCCGCCTCGGCGGGCAGGCTGAGCGAGGCGAGCATGGTGGGCTTGGCCTGCTCCCACGCGGTGCTGACCGTCGACATGCTCCGCGTGGCAGGCCCGCGTCAGCCAATCTGTTCGGCTAGGGCGACGATGATGCCTGCGGGGCCGCGGAGGTAGCAGAGCCGGAAGATGTTCTCGTACTGCGCTACCTCGCCGAGGAGTTCGGCGCCGTGGGCGCGCAGGCGGGCGATGGTGTCGTCGATGTCGTCGACGGCGAACATGACGCGATGCAGGCCCAGCGTGTTGGGCGGAGGGTTCCGCGGCTCGGCGTCGGATACCGCGGGGGTGTGGTATTTGGTCAGCTCCAGCTTGCTGTGGCCGTCCGGGGTCCGCATCATCGCGATGTCGCTCCGGACGCCGTCGAGTCCGACGGTGCGGTCCGCATACATGCCTTCGATCTGCGCCTTGCCTTCCAGCTCCATGCCGAGCGCGGTGAAGAAGGCGACAGCCGCGTCCAGATCGTCGACGACGATGGCGACGTTGTCCATCCGCTGAACAGTCATGTCTTTGAGCCTAACGACTCGATACGCGGTAGCGCGGGGTTGGCCGGCCGTGACATGACGAGGGCCGCGCGGGTTGAGTGGATGGTGACGTCCTTCTCGGCCCGCGCGGCCTTGTCCCATCCTGCCTTCTGCGGCCTTGATCGTGCACATCTCGGCGCCTTGATCGAGGAAGTGGCCGGCCCGTGGGCGGCAGACGGTCTACTGCGGTGCGTTCGGGGAGATGGTGCCTGTCTCGACCCACACGTGTCCCGCGCGGCCGGAGAGGGCCGAACAGCCGGAGCGCGGACGGTGAGCGGGGCGGTGTACGGGTCGCGGGAACCGGACGCGACGGGTGTCCGCGTGGGCGACCCAACTCCTGGTCGGCGGCCGGTCGTTCACGGTACGGGACACGACCGCGCTGCCTCAGGGCGGCAGACGCCCGGAGTTCGAGACGGGGGAGACGTTCGTACGTGTTTGCGAATCTCGGCGCCGGACAACCTCGGTCCGCACGGCCCCCTACGGACGCCACATGGGCGGGGTGGGCGGCAGCGGTCGTCGCCGTGGTTGTGTCACCGGCTTCAAGCAGGTGATTCCGAAGCGGCGACTCGGTGGAGGAAGCGGTGTTGTGACCGCGTCTCGACCGCCTTGGGGGCGTATGCCGCCCGCACCCATGCGACCGCCTCGGCGGAAGACATCCCTTGGAGGATGGCGAGTGCGGCCAAGGCGGTCCCGGTGCGACCACGCCCGCCGCCGCAGGCGACCTCGACACGTTCACCATGCTGTATGCGGGCCAGGCCCCACGGAGTTGACCGATCGCTTCCTCCGGCTGACGAGGGGAGGAGAAGTCAGGCCAGTCGACGCGCTCGTGCGGCCAGGGCGGGCTCCACGGGCGCAGCCCCACCAGGTACCGGCCGTAGAAGTTGGGGCGGTCGAGAGGATGTCCCAGCAGATACAGGCCGAACTGCGGAAACGGCTGCGGCGCCGACGCACCCCGCAAACCCCGGGCCAATACCACGCCTCCCCCCGGAAGCTCAACCGTCCGTACCCGAGGACTGCTCTCAGCAGCCTTGCCCCTGCTCATCCGTCCTCCTTGTGCTCTGTCACGCCGCCCGAAGCCGGAGGAGCACCACCGATTCAGCTCTCCCTCCCGTTGCCAGGTCGGCCCTGCGCCAGCACAGTACAAACCCGAGGAAGGGAAGGCCCATGGGGCCGGCCGCTATGTCGACCGGAGGTTGACCGGAGGCGGTGGTGCGGAGAACCTCTCGCGGACCGGGAGCTGGGCGCCGCCGCGGCAGCGCCGCAGGACAGCTGACGGGATCGTGGTGGAGGACCAGCCGGCCGCCCGCCCCGGCTTGTCTCGCAGGCGGGGACGGGCAGCTCCTCTCCTCTTCATGGGCCGACTCCGGGCTCCACCCAGGTCAGGTGTGGCTCGCCCCCTTTCGGGAATTCGATCCGTCGAAGATCTGCATGTCCTCCTGGGTCTGGACGACGGTCTCGAAGCTGCTCGCCATGGACGGGGTGCTGATGAACGGCACGCCGTCCTCGGTGACGGTGATCTGCCGCTCCGGGCACAGGCTCAGGTCCGCCTGTGGGCCCGGCACTGCCGGCGACACCGCGGGCTGCTTGGCCGTCGGGCGGCCGGAGGCGAGCAGTTCGGCCATGGCCTGGGCCAGTGGCAGGGCGGGCAGCTCTTTCTGGAGCCAGTCCCATTGCCCAGCGGGGTTGAGGTCGACCAGCCACCAGTGCCCCTGTTCGTCGACCAGGAGGTCGATGGCCGCGACCAGCAGCCCGTAGTGGGCCATCAGCCGGGTGATGCCCTCGCGCACCGTGTCCGGGACCTGGGTGTGGCGGTAGGTCAGGGCGCCGTAGTCCGCGCGGAAGTCCTCACGGGCGGCCGGGCTGTGGGCGTCGATACGGGCGGCGAACATCTCCCCGCCCACGACGGTCAGCCGCACCTCGTGGTCCTTGACGACACGGTGCTGGAGCTGGTGGGCGCCCAGGCCGATGCCGCTGTCGATGGCCCGGTGATCGACCGGGGTGGTGTGCAGGGACCGGGAGGTGCCGTCCGGGCAGGCGATCCACGGGCGGGTGAGGGCCTTGCCCACCACCCCGCCGGGTGTCTCCCGGGCGAAGCCCCGCGCGGCGCCGGGGTGGTTGCCGATCCAGGTGGCCGGCACGTTCAGGCCGCAGGCCGCGGCGGAGGCCAGCGCGCCCGGCTTGGACTGCGCCGCCCGGGTGCGCGACGGGTGGTTGACATGCTCGCATTCCAGCGCGGCCAGCACCCCAGCCACACCGGCCATGGCCTCTTCCCGCGCCCACTCGGCCTCCGCCGCGCACAGCCCGTCCAGGGCGATCCTTGGCGGTCCCGGGTGCCACCACCAGATGGCACGCAGCTCCTGGAGCGCCACGGTCCGGCCGTGTACGGACAGGGTGCCGTGCCAGCCCGCAGGGCTGAGGGAGGCATTCAGTGTCATGTCCCGGGGAAAGTCGGCCAGGTCGAACCGGACCACAGGGACGCCCAGCTCTCCCAGTTCCAGCACGACGCGGTCGGCCGTCAGATTGTCCGGCTCGGTGATCACCGCCACCGGGCGGTCAGACTCCGCCGTCACAGCGGAAGTCCGTCCGAGGCAGTGCCGTCGATCTCCAGCTCGGTCGGGGAGTTCAGGCCGCCGGTGGTCCTGCTGCGCTCGTCCCCGGGCGCGTCGGCGCGGGGCGTGCCGTCCGCCAGGACGCCGATCTGCCGCACCGGGTCGAACCGGAACGCCCCCGTGTCCAGCGGCAGTCGGGGGCTGGGGGTGAACAGGCCCAGCACGAACGGCCGGCGGGCGGGCGGCAATGTCTGAGGGCCCGTGACGGGGACAGCGGTGGTCGTGGGCATCTTCAATTCCTCACTCTGGATCTGGTCGGGCGGGCCGGGCCGGGGGGCCGTGCGCGTCACAGCGGCCCCGCCGGGACGGGTCACAGGATCAGGGACTCCAGCTCTCCCCGGTGGCCGCGCACGGCGTGGGTCTTGGTGGGGTCCGCCCACAGCGTGCTGACGCGGGGCGTGCCGTCCGCGAGGACGGACACCTGCCGCACCGGGTCGAACCGCGGCTTGCTCAGCGGGTGACGATCCTGGCCGGCGGGCGACGGGTCAGCGGTGAACAGGCCCAGCACGAACGGCCGCTGAGCAGTGGGCAGCGCGCTGGGGGAAGGCATCACGGTGGTGGCGTGCATGGGGTGGTTCTCCTTCGTCGAGTGCTTGGAGCCGGAAGCCGGTCCATGAAGAGGATGAGGAGGGGAGTGGGTCCCGGTCGCCCGACGGGGGGAAAAGGCGGCCGGGACCCTGCGACCCCTGGCCTCCCCAGGCGGGGTCGCCTTCCCGCCCCCTGGTCGTCAGCGAAAAGGGGCGGGGACACCCTGCCGGCCCGGCCTTGGATGGAGCCTCCGAGTGGCTCCCCGGGCTGGCAGGGGGATCTACGGGGCTGGTGGCGGTCGCTGGCCGAGTGGGCGGACGGGGCTGGGTGGGGGGCCGGGCCGGGCCGGGCCGGGGCCGGCGACGCGGCCGGCGGCTGGTACTCGTGGAGGGCGATCGCCACCCGCTCGATGACGCCCGTGTCGACGCGGGTCCCGTCGGTGGCGACTTCGGCGGCGGCCCCGGCGGCCTGTGCGCGCCCGGCGCGGGCGCGGGCCTGGGCGACGTGCGCCACCTGGGCCGCGCGGCCCTGCGCCATCAGGTCCCTGAGCTGGCCCGGGGACATCCGAAGCTCCAGCCGCGACGGCGGTGTCCGGCCGGATGGGTCGTGGCGGATGCCGGCGACCACGAGCCGGACGCACAACTCCGGGTGCGAGTCCCCCGCCCGCGCCAGCGCCTCATCGCTGAGCAGGGCCAGCGTCATCATCCGGCTCACCGCCCGGCCCCCGCGTGGCAGTCACAGTTGCACGGCTCGTAGATCACCGAGCTGTCCTGCGGGGAGGAGGGCACCTCGGCCTTGGTGCACGCCTCGTGCTCGCCGAAGAGGCACTCGGGCGACGTGAAGGTGGACACGCTCGCCCTCGGTCTCCGTTCGCCGGTGACGAGGGCGAGCGTGTCGTACAGCAGCGCCGGACAGGTCAGGCAGTCCCCGGCCGGAGGGATCACCCAGCGCAGGAGCGCCCTGTCCGGAACGGCCGCCGGGGGAACGACGATCTCGCAACCGGCGCCGAGGACCCCGACGCACGGCAACGACCAGCCCACGGCCGACCCGGGCCTGACGAACCACGTGACGAATCCCTGCTCCGGGTCATCGATCACCGGCCCGGACCGCTCGCCGAGCCGCGCGATGGCGCGGACGCCCTCGACGCTGTAGGCCGTGACGGCATCGAACCACCGGCCGGTGGGCCGGAGTTCGGGATACCGGCCGACGGGAATCCACTCGGAGACACGGGTGAGTTCGGAGTCGGGGTCATCGGGCGGTGGCCAGCCCGCTGCTGTGATCGGCACCTACTGCCCCCTCGGGCTGAAGATTCGGTGGATCGGTTACAGCGGATACAACTCCCCGTAGGGTGGTTGCGACTAGCGGCTACGGCTGCGGAACGGTATACCAGGTTTAACGCCCTGCTCGGGAGGGTGATCAGAGAGTGACCAACAGGCGGACGTCGAATCAGGCGTTGCGGGACGCCGTCGTCGAGGCCGGATACAGCTATGACCAACTCGCCCGCGCGGTCCGCGCGGTGGCAGCAGAGACAGGAGACAGCCTTCTGACGAACAAGAGCGCTGTGGCCCACTGGATCGGGGGGAAGCGCCCGGTGCCGCGGACGGCTTCGTACATCGCAGAAGCACTGTCCAGGCGACTGGGGCGCCAGGTGGAGCCCGCCGACCTCGGACTGGTGGACAGCAGTCAGGCCCCGGCGCGTCTCGGATTGCGCCTGGGGCCTGATCCGGTGACCTTGCTGCGCCAGTTGGGCGAGGCCGACATCGAACGGAGGGGCTTCATCACCGGGGCCGCCTACAGCGTCGCCGCAGCCGCGCTGCCCCTGGGTATCGAGCAGGCAGCCGAGTACCAGCAACGGGCCACCGGCCAGCGCGCCGGACACGCGGAGATCGACGCCGTCCGGGACATGACCGCGCTCTTCACCGCCATCGACGAACGGCACGGCGGACAGCACGGGCGGGCCGCCGTGGTCCAGTACCTCACCTCGGACGTCGCCCGGCTGTGCCGCGCGACGTTCGCAACCCAGGATTACCGCAACGCGATGCTGGGCGCCGCAGCCGAACTGGCCTACCTGTGCGGCTGGAAAGCGTACGACGCCGGCGAACACGGCCTCGCGCAGCGCTACTACCTCCAGGCGTTCCAGCTCACCCGCGAAGCAGATGACCGGCTGCACGAAGCGTTCATACTGCGGATCATGGCGCACAACGGGATGGACATCCGGCAGCCAGGACACACCCTCGAACTGGCCGACGCCGCCTTGGGACGCGTCCACGGCCAAGCCGACACGTGCACCGAGGCGCTCTTCCAGGTCACGCGCGCTCGCGCACTGGCCAACGCTGGCCGACGCACCGAAGCCACCCGCCAGTTGAGATCCGCGCAGGACCTCGTGCTGCGCGGCGACGAGCGGGAGATGCCCCGTTGGGCGGCACTGTGGGGTTCGGCACGGGCCTGTGTCTCCAGCCACAGCGCGAAGACCATGGTGGCCTTGGGCGACCACTCGGCCGCCGAACGGCATTACGCCGCTGCCGCGCGGTCCCGGCCTTCGCCGGAGTACCGGCGGATCACCGCGCTGACGATCGCGGCACAAGGACGTGAGCAGGCCGCCCAGGGCCATGTCGAGCAGGCGTGCGACACCTGGGACAGGGCGCTGGACATGCTGGAGGGAGTGCGTTCGTCCCGGGGCGTCGACGCGGTTGCCGGGATGCGCCGGACCCTCCGGCCGGTGCTGCGGCGGGGGGCCCGGAGAGCCGCTGACCTGGACGAGCGTGCCCGCACATGGCAACTTGCCCACGCCTGAAGCCCCGGAAATGACGACAGCCCCCGGGCGCCCGCCTTCACGAGGAAGGCCGGGCGCCCGGGGCATCGCGAGGCGTTGGTCAGTGGCGGGAGCGCCCCGCCGCCTGCCTGTGGACATCCGAAGCTCCAGCCGCGACGGCGGTGTCCGGCCGGATGGGTCGTGGCGGATGCCGGTGACCACGAGCCGGACGCACAACTCCGGGTGCGAGTCCCCCGCCCGCGCCAGCGCCTCATCGCTGAGCAGGGCCAGCGTCATCATCCGGCTCACCGCCCGGCCCCCGCGTGGCAGTCACAGTTGCACGGCTCGTAGATCACCGAGCTGTCCTGCGGGGAGGAGGGCACCTCGGCCTTGGTGCACGCCTCGTGCTCGCCGAAGAGGCACTCGGGCGACGTGAAGGTGGACACGCTCGCCCTCGGTCTCCGTCCGCCGGTGACGAGGGCGAGCGTGTCGTACAGCAGCGCCGGACAGGTCAGGCAGTCCCCGGCCGGAGGGATCACCCAGCGCAGGAGCGCCCTGTCCGGAACGGCCGCCGGGGGAACGACGATCTCGCAACCGGCGCCGAGGACCCCGACGCACGGCAACGACCAGCCCACGGCCGACCCGGGCCTGACGAACCACGTGACGAGTCCCTGCTCCGGGTCATCGATCACCGGCCCGGACCGCTCGCCGAGCCGCGCGATCGCGCGGACGCCCTCGACGCTGTAGGCCGTGACGGCATCGAACCACCGGCCGGTGGGCCGGAGTTCGGGGTACCGGCCGACGGGAATCCACTCGGGTACCGCTGGGGGTAGTGCGGGGGCGATCGTCGCCATAATCGGCTCTCCAGTGAGCTGCCGTGCGCTGACAGTCATCACTGTGGTGGAGGGGAAGGCCCCTGGTGTTCCCGATTCGGGAACACTCCCGACCACGTCCCGCGCTACATACCCACCCACGCCGCCAGCGCCGTCAGCCCCTGTGGAGCGCGCCTCTGACGGCGCACCAGCACACCGATCGTCTCCCGCATCAACGGGTGGTAGCGGGCCTGCTGCGGCGCCACCTCGCGCGCCAGGTGCAGCGCCTTCTCCGCCTGCGGGTGCCTGCCCATCTGGGCGAAGGCGCGGGCCATCTCGATGTGGTACCGGCCGACCCGCATCTTGGGGTGCTGAGGCGGGAAGTGCAGCTCCTTCGCTTCCTTCATCGCGTCGCCCAGATGGCCGAGTTCGACGGCGGTGGCGACGGCGAAGTGCTGCACGTTGGTCAGCCCGAACGACCCCCAATACACGTGCGGGACGTCGCGGCCGATCGCCTTCGCCGTGCGCCGCGCTTCCTCCATGTACCCGTCGACGGTGTCGCCGTCCTTCGCCTGCGCGGCGGCGATGGCGCCGGCCAGGTGCAGGGTGCCCTCCACCGCGAGCGCTGGCACGCCCCTCGGGGCGTCGTGCTGCCCGACGAGAGACAGGCCGCGGTCGAGCACGCGCCGGGCCATGACGTTCTCGCCGCGCCGCAGCAGCATGGATGAGCGCTTCGTCAGCCGCGTGGCGAGCAGCAACGGGTCCTGCGCCTGCTCGCCCATCCAGCCCATGCGTTCCAACGCGATTGCGGCGAGCTGGTGGTAGCCCAGGCGGTACGCGAACTCGTAGGCCACCCAGTACAGCCACGACAGCGCCCCGGCCGCTTGCTGCCGCTCCGCCCCGTTGAGCAGACTCACGGCGGTGGTCAGCTCACCGAGCAGGCCCGGCAGCTTCTCGCCCACGCCCTTGTACTCGGTGGCGCAGGTCTGCGCGCACAGCTCGTCCACCTCGGCCGCGATCACGCCCAGGGGGCGCGGTGTGATGTACGGGTCCGGGCCGAGGTCGTACATGTCGAGCACATCGGACAGCGGCGCGACCATGCGGTCCAGCCGGTCTTGGCGCATCTCGTCCATGTAGGGCTGACCGTTGAGTACCGCGATCTCGACTTCCAGCGCTCTGGCGACGGCCGCCACGATCGCCGGAGTGGCAGGGGTGAGCCCGGCTTCCACCTTGGCGATGGTGCCGCGCGAGAGGAACGCCCGCTGAGCCAAACCGGCTTGGGTGAGCTGGCGGAGCTTGCGGTGATCGGCGATACGCGCGCCAGTGTGGTCGTCAGCAGGATGTGGCAAGCTGATCTCCGTGTTGCAGGTTCCGTGGTAGCACTCGGAACCGTACCCCTGACGGGAGTTGGGGGAACAGCGAACGGCCCCGCCTTGACGGCGGGGCCGTCCTGCTGTGGCCACTCAGGTGGGCGAATCTTGCCGGACCGGGCCGCATCCACCCCGCGTGTGGTCCCCGCGCACGCCGGGGTATGACCTGCGGGGTGTCATGGGTGGCTTCCGGCCGCTTCCCGCTCATGCTGCGGCGCGTCGATGTGGCGGGGGAGCAGGAGTGGGGTGGTCAGGATGAGGAGGCCGGCGATCGCGATCGCGGTGCGGGGGCTCGTGAGGCCGGCCAGCAGGCCCCACAGACCGGTCGTGGCCGCGATGGTGGCTTTGCCGGTGGCCGACCAGGCGGACAGGGTTCGGGCGACTCGGTCCGTCTCCGTGCGGTCGAGCCGGTAGGTGGCGAGCACCGGGTTGAACACGCCCATGCAGGTGATCAGCCCGAGCTCGACGGCCATGACGAGCACGAGCCCGGCGGTGCCCGGGCGGATGAAGGCCAGCCCGATCGGCCAGCAGGCCCGCAGCGCCCCGGCGGTGAGCATCACCCTGTGCTGCCCGAACCGCGCGACGAGCCGGCGGGCCAGTCGTGAGCCGATCAGGCCGCCGACGCAGGGCACCGCGAAGGCGAGACCGTACTGCCAGGGGGCGAACCCGAGGTCGCTGAGCATGAGGACGGCGAGCAGCGGCGAGGCCGCCATGATCAGGCTGTTGACGAGGATCGTGTTGAAGAACAGCGG
Organism: Streptomyces sp. NBC_01803; assembly: GCF_035917415.1. Lineage (NCBI taxonomy): Bacteria > Bacillati > Actinomycetota > Actinomycetes > Kitasatosporales > Streptomycetaceae > Streptomyces > Streptomyces sp. NBC_01803. The sequence goes on along the minus strand of NZ_CP109073.1, from coordinate 403,849 downwards.
GCGCAGCGCCGGATCCGCCAGGATGTACCGCCACCCGTCGAGCAGGTCGCCGGCCCGGGGCCGTGCCGGTGCGTCGGTTCGCGCGGGGCGCGGCTCCTTCCCGCCGATCGCGTGGATCCCCACCGCCGAGAGCAGATAGCTGACCGCGTCGGCCACCACGGTCATCACCGGGCCGAACAGCCCGATCGCGGTGCCGCCGAGCGGCGGTCCCAGCACGGTGGCGGTCCAGGTCGTGGCCTCGAACCGCGCGTTCGCGACGAGCAGGTCCCCCGGTGGGACCAGGGACTTCAGGAACGCGCCGCCGGCCGCGTTGAAGGTGATGTCGGCGGCGGCGACGACGACCGACACGACCAGGAGCTGGACGAAGCTGAGCCGGCCGAGCGCGAACGCGGCGGGGACGCTCATCAACGCCGCGAACCGGGTCACATCCATCGCGACCATCACCGGCCGCTTGCGACGGAATTCCACCCACGGGCCGAGCGGCACCGATACGACCGCCCCCACCGCCAGCCCCGTGGCCGCCAGCACCGACACCTGCGTCGGCCCGGCGTCCAGCACGAGGATCGCGGTCAAGGGGAACGCCTGGAACGCGAGCCACGTGCCGAACGTGCTGACCGCGTACGCCGCCCACAGCCACCGGAATCGCCGCCCCAGCGACCGCCCAGCCCCCATGCCCCCGCACACCCCTCGCTTCCGCGCGCCACACCGGCGATTCTCCGTCACTCGAACGGGTCAAGCTCTATGATCGCGCCGTGCGAAGCGATCTCTTTAAATCCGAATATCAGGCCCAGGCGCCCGCCGCGAGCGGGATGTCCCTCCAGCACTCCAAGGCGATCAAGTATGTCGTCAACGGCGAGTGCCATGCCCGTCAGGGCTCGATGGTGGCCTTTCGCGGCAATCTCCAGTTCGAGGTGAAGTCCCAGGGGGTGGGGAACTTCCTCAAGCGCGCCGTCACCGGCGAGGGGCTCTCCCTGATGGCCGTGCGCGGCCAGGGCGAGGTGTGGTTCGCGCACAACGCGCAGAGCTGCTTCGTCATAGAGCTGGATCCCCAGGACGCGCTGACCATCAACGGCCGCAACGTGCTGTGCTTCGACCCCACGCTCAGCTACGACATCAAGATGGTGAGCGGCGCCGGGATGACGGGCGGCGGTCTGTTCAACTGCCAGTTCGCCGGGCAGGGCCGGATCGGCCTCATCTCCGACGGCGAACCGATCGTCATCCCGGTGACCTCCAACGCCCCCGTCTACGTTGACACCGACGCGGTCGTCGGCTGGACAAGCCAGCTGCGGACGTCGATTCACCGGGGCCAGAGCATCAAGTCGATGCTGCGCGGCGGTTCGGGCGAGGCGTTCCAACTGATGCTCCAGGGCGACGGGTTCGTGGTCGTCCAGCCCAGTGAGGCGCAGCCGCCCGCCGAGAAGTGACCCACCCGCGCGCGGCGGCGTGCGCGCCGCCGTGCCTGATTCTCTATCAGTTGCCTATGTGATCAGGTCCGTTGGGCGTTTTCCGGCCGCCGGTCGCGGTCACGGTCTGAGGAGAGGGCGGGACGTCCCGCCCCCGACCTCCGGAGGCACCGTGAAACTCGATCCCGACGCGCGGGCGGCGGCCGATCTGCTCAAGGAACTGCTGCCGCTGCCGATCCACCGGATGGGCCTCGCGGGCGCCCGTGAGTTCTTCGGCGGGCGCGCCACCGAGGGCACGCCACCGTCCGTGCATGAGGTGTCCGACCATGTCGTCCCGCGTGTGGACGCGGAGATCCCGGTGCGGCTGTACCGGCCGGGTCCCGGGAGCGGGCTGCCGGTGCTGGTCTACCTCCACGGCGGCGGCTGGACGCTGGGCGGGATCGACCGCGTCGACGCCCTGTGCCGCACCCTGGCCAGCCGGGCCCGCTGTCTGGTGGTCTCGGTGGGCTACCGCCTCGCCCCGGAGCACAAGTTCCCCACCCCGCCGCACGATTGCCACGCCGCCCTGGCATGGGTCGCCTCGCACGCCGCCGAACTGGGCGCCGACGCGCGCCGGATAGCCATCGGCGGGGACAGCGCGGGTGCCAACCTCGCCACCGCCGTCTGCCTGCTGGCCCGTGACCGGGGCGGACCGCGCCCGGTCTTCCAACTGCTGGCCTATCCGGCCATGGAGTACGCCGTGCGGCGCCCCTCCTGGACCGAGTACGCCGACGGCCCGCTGCTCACCAGCGACGATGTGGTGTGGTTCTGGGAGCAGTATCTGCGGGACGAGGCCGACCGCGCCAACCCGCTCGCCGTGCCCGCCACCGCCCCGAGCCTGCGCGGCCTGCCGCCCGCGTTCGTCATCACCGCCGAGTACGACCCGATCCGCGACGACGGCGAGCACTTCGCCCGCCGGCTCCGCGAGGACGGCGTGGAGTGCGCGGCCAAGCGCTACCCGGGCGTCTTCCACGGCTTCTTCCCGCAGGTCGGCGTCTTCGCGCGGGCGGATGAGGCGGTCGCCGACGCCGCCGGGCACCTGCGCCGGGCCTTCGGCACCGCCCGCCCCTGAGTCCCGGACTACGCCTCCGGCTCCCCGGCGTCCGCCACGTGCCCGGTGTCCGTTCCGTTCGCGGCGTTCGCGGCGTTCCCGGTGTCGGTGCCGTTCGCGGCGTTCGCGGCGTTCCCGGTGTCGGTGTCGGTGTCGGTGCCGTTCGCCGCGTCCCCCGCGTTCCCGGGGTCCGTTCCGCTCGCGGCGTCCGTTCCACTCCCCGCGTCCGTTCCGTTCGCCAGGAAGTCGAAGCGGCGGACGATCGTGAGCGCGGCGTCGGTCACCTCGCTCGCCTCCGCCTCGTCGTCGCTGGTGGCGACCTCCCACATGGCCTCACCGATGAGACCGCTCATGACGGTGACGGTGAGGCGGCTGAGGGGGTCGTCGCCGGCGCCGAGGAGGGCCGCGTTCTGCCGGACCCAGCCGCGCGCGCGGGCCCGGCGGGTCAGCTCGAAGCCGGGCGGGGTGTCACCGTGCAGGAACAGGCGCACCAGGTCGCGGTGGCGCCAGGCGTTCTCCAGGAAGGTGCGCGAGCCCACGGCGAACAGCTCCAGCGGGTCGGTGACGCCGTCCCTCCTGGCCTCGGCGACGCTGGCGGCGGCGGCCTCCTCCTGCGCGTCCTGGAAGCTCTCCCACACCGCGATGAACAGCTCGGTCTTGCCGCCGAAGTGGTGGTAGAGGCTGCCGACGCTGGACCCGGCCCGTTCGATGACCTGGGAGATGCTGGCCTCCGCGAAGCCGTGTTCGGTGAAGACCTCGCGGGCGGCCCGGAGCATGGTCTGCCGGGTCTGCGCCGTGCGGCTCCACTCCCATGAGCCCCGCCGGCCGGCGGACGGTTTGCGTCCCATCGCGCTCATTCCCTCCCGGGGCCGCTCGGCTTTCCCCCGAGGGATCCTAGCGCCGGAGATTCCAGAAACACGTTCCCGTATGTGTCCCCGTATCCCTTGACACCGCCGAGCCGGACGCGGAAGCTGACAGCATTCCTGGAAGTGCGTTCTAGAAAACCTGAATCCGGAAGGCAGGCCCCCGACATGGACTTCTCGCTCTCACCGGAGGAGCGGCAGATCCGCGACACCGTGCGGTCCTTCATCGAGAAGGAGGTCGTGCCGCTGGAGCCCGACGTGCTGCGCAACGAGCGCGAGGGCCGCCCCGGGCTCGACCCGGAGGTGCTCCGCGAGCTGCGTGCCAAGGCCCGGCGCAGCGGCCTGTGGGGGATCGACACCCCCGAGGAGTACGGCGGGGCCGCCCTCGGCGCGGTGATGAACGCGATCGTCGCGATGGAGCAGGGCCGCACCTTTGTGCCGTTCCGCTTCGGCGGCTCGGCCGACAACATCCTCTACGCCGCCGACGAGGAGCAGAAGCAGCGCTATCTGATCCCCACCATCGAGGGTGAGCGCAAGTCCTGCTTCGCCATCACCGAGCCCGGCGCCGGCTCCGACGCGCGCAACATCCGCACCCGCGCGGTCCGGGACGGCGGCGACTGGGTCATCAACGGCGAGAAGACCTTCATCACCAATGGCAACGACGCCGACTTCGTCATGGTCTTCGCCGTCACCGACCCCGACAAGGGCGCAGGCGGCGGCGTCACCTGCTTCCTGGTCGACCGCGACATGGGCTGGAAATCCGAGGCCATCCCGACGATGGGGGAGTGGGGCCCGGCCGCGCTCGTCTTCCAGGACGTCCGCGTGCCGCACGAGAACGTCCTCGGCGAGGTCGGCGGCGGCTTCACGCTGGCCATGCAGTGGATCGGCCAGGGCCGCTTCATGATCCCCGCCCGGGCCATCGGCTCCGCCGAGCGGCTGCTCCAGATGGCCATCGACTACGCCAAGATCCGGCAGTCCATGGGCCGCCCGATCGCGGACTACCAGGCGATCCAGTGGATGATCGCCGACTCCGCCATCGAGATCGAGTCCGCCAAGTGGCTGACCCTGCACGCCGCCTGGCGCGTCCAGCAGGGCAAGGACGCCCGCCACGCCTCCTCCATCGCCAAGATCCACGGCGCGATCATGGCCAACGAGGTGGTCGACCGCGTGCTCCAGATCCACGGAGGCATGGGCTACACCAAGGAGTTGCCCATCGAGCGCTGGTACCGCGAGCTGCGCCTGCTGCGCATCTTCGAGGGCACCGACGAGATCCAGCGCCGCACCATCGCGCGCAACCTCCTGAAAGGCCACGCGCGGCTCGGCACCATCGGCGAGTAGCGCGTGACCGCGTGACCGCGTGACCGCGTGACCGCGCGGGCCGGTGAGCGGGTGAGCGGGCGGGCGGCCCGCTGCCCGCCCGGCCGCTCGATCAGCCCGCGGATTCCCAGATCCGGCGGGACACCGCCTCCGGGTCGGAGACCACCGAGACCGGCAGGTCCCAGACGCGCGTGAGCGCCTCCCCCGCCCGGTACTCGGGCCAGCCGGGGTCGCCCGTGGTCGCGAACGAGGTCCACGCCCTGCGGATCTCCTTCGACAGGGTCTCCGCCTCGGCGGGGGCCGGGTCACCCAGCAGCAGTTGGCCGAGCGGCCGGCCGGTCAGGTTGCCGAAGACCAGCGGGACGTCCAGGGCGTGGCACACCCGCAGGGCTCCGCCCAGCGCCGGGGTGGCCCAGGTCAGCTCGTAGCACCAGCTCCGCCCCGGGTGGTTCCGCGCGCTCCACAGCGACGGCATCCGGAAGAGACCGTCCGACATGATCAGCACGTACAGGTCCTGGTCGGAGATCCCGGGGCGGGCCGCCCGGTATTCCGCGACGGCCCCGGCGGGCAGGCCCAGCCGTTCCGCGGCCACCACCGGGTCCTGCCGCTCCGGCGCCTCCAGCAGCGCGAACAGCGTGTACTCGTCGCGGTTGAACCCGGCGATCAGGTCCACCTCGGCGCGCAGCCGGCGCCACGGCAGGTCGGGCACCAGATCGTCGCCGCCGACCAGCGGCCCGAAGGGGGTGAGCATCCCGGGGACGCTCTGCACGGCGTGGATCGCCTCCGAGGCGACCTGGCCGAACGCCTCCGCCGTCGCGGGCACGCCGAGCGCCCCCGCTATCCGCTCGGCCGCGCGCCGGGCCCGCTCCTCCGGCTGGAAGCCGCTCGCGACGCTCTGCCCGATCGCCCGCCGGAACAGCCCCCGCCCGGCCTCGGCGGCGGTCAGGGCGGCGATGGAGGCGGCGCCGGCGGACTCGCCGAAGAGCGTCACCGTGTCGGGGTCGCCGCCGAACGCCGCGATGTTCTCCCGCACCCAGCGCAGCGCGGCGAGCTGGTCGAGGAGGGCGCGGTTGCGCGGCGCGTCCGGCAGCCAGCCGAAGCCCTCGAAGCCGACGCGGTAGTTGAGGGTGACCACGACCACGCCGCCCCGGGCGAGGTTCGCCCCGTCGTAGTCGGAGGCCCGGGAGGTGCCCAGGATGTAGGCCCCGCCGTAGATCCAGACCATCACTGGCAGCCCGCGCCCGCCGGGGTCGGGGGTCCACACATTGACGCTCAGGCAGTCAGCCGAATCGCCCGGGCTCCACGCGGAGTCGCTGTCCGGGAAGAGGGAGACCTGTGGGGGATCGCTGCTGAAGCGGTGCGCCTCCCTGACTCCGTCCCACCGCTCGGGCTCGCCGGGTGCCGCGAAACGGGCCGGACCGTCCAGCGGCGCCGCGTACGGGATGCCCTTGAACGAACTGACGCCGTTCTCGTTCCGGCCACGCACCGCACCGTGCGTCGTCTGCGCTATGGGGAGTTCCACGGACGCATGCCTACCACAACGAAGTGCCGCCGCGGACCGCCCCGGTGGCGACGGATCCGTCACACGGAAGGGGCGGCGGCGCGGTGACGCTCCCTTCGCGGCGGTCGCCGCGGGAGGCACGGCCGGTGGTGGTGGCCGACGGGTCAAACAAGCGGGTACCGGGCATTGCTTTTTCCTTACCAAGGAGTAAGCCTACTGGGCAGTCGGGTAGAGCCGGATGGCCAGCAAAGGGGCTGACATGTACGCGCGGGTACTCAAGGACATGAAACGGGCAAAGCGGCGCGCGGATCTGTCCGTCCGGGTCAGACCCGAGCTGATCAGCGAGAACGGTGTGGTGCGCGAGGTGCGTGTCCCGCCGCTGGTCACTCCGCCGGCTTCGGGGAGCATCGGGGACATCCCGTTCACCAACGCGGCGGAGGCGCCCGGTTCGGTGGTCATCCGGCGCAAGGTCGGCGACCGCTATGTCCCGGTGACGGCCTCGGCGTTCGCGCGGGAGGTCACGGACGCGGCCAAGGGGCTGATCGCGGCGGGTCTGGTGCCCGGCGGGCGGGTGGCCGTGATGGCGCGCACCTGTTACGAGTGGGCGGTGCTGGACTTCGCGATCTGGGCCGCCGGTGGCGAGACCGTGCCGATCTACGCGACGTCCTCCGCCGAGCAGATCGAGTGGATCCTGCGGGACTCCGGCACGGCGTTCATCGTCGTGGAGACCGCCGACCACGCCGCCACCGCCGACGCCGGGATCTCCGCCCTGCCGGCCGACTTGCCCCGCCCCCGGCTCTGGCAGATCGACGACGGGGCACTGGCCCAGCTCACCGCGCTCGGCCGGGACGTGGCCGACGCGGAGGTGACCGAACGGCGCACCGCGCTCCGGCCGGACACCATCGCCACCCTCGTCTACACCTCGGGCACCACCGGCCGCCCCAAGGGCTGCGTGCTCACCCACGCCAACCTGCACGCCGAGTCCGCCAACCTGGTCGAGCTGCTGAAGCCCGTCTTCGAAGAGGTCACCCGGCAGACGCCCTCCACGCTGCTGTTCCTGCCGCTGGCCCACATCCTCGGCCGCACCCTCCAGATCGCCTGTCTGTCCGGGCGCATCGAGATCGGCCACTGCCCGAGCATCAAGCCGGACGACCTGCGGCCCGAACTGGCCATCTTCAAGCCGACCTTCGTCGTCGGTGTGCCGTATCTCTTCGAGAAGATCCACGACACCGGACGGGCCATGGCCGAGAAGATCGGCCGCGGCTCGTCGTTCGAGCGGGCCGACCGGATCGCCGTGAAGTACGGCGAGGCCGCACTGCGCAAGTACCTCGGCACCGGCCCCGGCCCGAGCCGTGGCCTGGCCGCCGCGCGGCTCCTCTACGACCTGCTCGTCTACCGCCGCATCCGTAAGGCGCTCGGCGGCCGGATGAGCTACGCCATCAGCGGCGGCTCCCCGCTGGACACCCGGCTGAACCTGTTCTTCTTCGCCTGCGGCATCGTCATCTACGAGGGCTACGGCCTCACCGAGACCACGGCGGCCGTCACCCTGATCCCGCCGCTCACCCCGCGCCCCGGCACGGTCGGCCAGCCGGTGCCGGGGAACTCGGTGCGGATCGGCGACGACGGCGAGGTGCTGATCAAGGGCGGCACCGTCTTCGGGGGGTACTGGAACAACCCGGCCGCCAGCCACGAGGCCCTGGACCCCGACTCCTGGTTCTCCACCGGCGACCTCGGCGCTCTCGACGCCGACGGCTATCTGAAGATCACCGGCCGGAAGAAGGACATCATCATCACCAACGGGGGCAAGAACGTCTCCCCCGCCGTCCTGGAGGACCGGCTGCGCAGCCGCCCCCCGGTCGGGCAGTGCGTGGTGGTCGGCGACAAGCAGGCGTACATCGGCGCGCTGATCGCGCTGGAGCCGGACGCGCTGCACCACTGGCTGACGGTGCGCAAGCGTCCGCTGGACACGCCGTTCGAGGAGCTGAAGCAGGACAAACAGCTCCTGGCCGACGTGCAGCGGGCGGTGGACTACGCGAACGAGGCCGTCTCGCGCGCCGAGTCCATCCGCAAGTTCATCCTGGTGGAGGGCGACTTCACGGAGGAGAACGGGCTGCTGACCCCGTCGCTGAAGGTCAAGCGCAAGGCGGTGACGGAGGCGTACGCCAAGGACATCGAGGAGCTCTACGGCGGCTGACCCCGGCGCGCTCGCCGTCGGCTCGTGAGGCGTCGCTCAGTTCCGGTTGGCCACCGCGCAGTCGGCGGGCGGGGGAGCGCCCTCGGGCCAGGCGACGCCCTCGAATGCGATCTCGGTGGTGTCGCCCTCGCCGGCCCTCAGTCGGACCACGGCCACCGCCTTGTTGTGGGCGCGGCCGTAGTTGTCGAGGCAGATCCAGCCGGTGACGCCCGCCACCCGGTTGTCCTCGCCGCGGACCTGCGGCCAGCCCTCGCTGATGTCGGACAGCGCGGGGATGGTCACGTCGTCCACGGTGGCGTTGCGGATCCCGGTCACGGCGGTCCGCACCGCGTCGTGCATGATCATGGTCCGGCCGTCCGCGAGGTTCACCCGGCCGGTCAGGCCGGCGTCGTCGATCAGCGTGAGGAAGTCGTCGTACTGCTCCTCGGAGCCGCCCGTGGCCGGCGCGTCGGGGCCCGACCACTCCTCGGGATGGCCGTGGGCGGTGTAGATGACCTCGACGCCGCTGCGCAGGGCGTCGAGGTCCAGCTCGTCGTCGGTGGCCAGGGTGGAGGCGGCGGAGATGGTCATCACGTCGTAGGTCTGGTCCTGACACCCGCGCCGCCCCAGGGCGTTGACGAACAGCCGGAGCTGGACCGGGCGCCCGGCGAAGTAGAGGGTGTCGATGGTCTCGGCGTCGCAGATGTTGTTGACCATCCGGTCGAAGACGTTGGGCAGATTCCCCTCCTGGTTGTAGTCCTCGGGCGAGGTGAACGGCTCCTCGGTGCGCGGGGTGCCCTCCGTCCGCGCGCGGAAGACCTCGCGGAGCGAGGCGACGTAGTTGTCGTCCTCCCGCTGGTCCGCCACCAGCAGGGTGCGTTCGGGATCCACACCGCCGGCGAAGTCGATCAGGGCCTCGGCCTGGTCCCCGCTGTCCGCCACCACCTTCACCAGGCCCGGGAAGGCGTCGGGCTCCTCCGGGCTGTTGCCGATGTCGTCGGCGGTCACCGGCCCGGTCACCACGGGGATGCCGTGCTCGTCGGTGAGCTCGCGCAGCGCCGACTTGTTCTCGGGAATGCTGACGTCGAATCCGGTGACGACCCGCAGGTTGTCCTCGGGGGAGCGGGCCATCTCCGCGAGCTGGTCGACCATCGGCTCCCACCAGACGCTCCGCTCACCGGGGTTGGCGAGGACCAGGCGGATGAGCGGGGGCGCCTCGTTCTCCCGGTGATTGGCGCGGTACTGCGCCAGGTAGGCGCCCTGCACCTGGGTGAGCACATGGTCCTTCTGCACGGGGTCGGGGTCGGTGAACGGCAGCACGAACGCGACCGTCACATACGGCAGGCCCGAGCTCTCGACCTCCGCGTTCTCCATCGCGACGCGGCCGAAGACATCCCGCAGGTACTCCTCGCCGAAGGCATACGAGCCGTCGGTCACGCCGACGCACTCGCCGTCGCGCGACACCACGCCCGGCGCGCAGGAGTCGTCGGGTCCGAAGACCCGGTACCCGAGCCAGCCCGTCGCCCCCAGCACGGCCAGCGCGAGCACCACGGCCAGCACCCGCACCCGCGGCGGCCAGCCCCTCATGACGCCCATGATCCTCATGTGTCGTCCCCTCCCCCCATCGGCACCGGAAGGTCCGGCGCCTGAATGCCCTCGGTCAGCCTCGCGGGCCAGGCGTGCAGCGCCGCCCGCCAGACCTCGTCGTCGTGCAGCATGGAGAGCGTCAGCAGCCCGGTCCGCACCCGCTCCACGTCGTCCTCGTCGGGCACCGCCGTCAGCGGGTCGGCCGCCTGCCACACCCCGCGCACCAGTCGGCTGATCGCCCGGTGCACCACCGGCCCGTCGGCTCCCGCGCAGGCCGGGCAGGGGCCGAGGCCGGGCACCGGCTCCGGGGCGGGTCCCCACGGCGGGTGCGGCGCGGCGCAGACGACGTTCACCGAGGCCAGCCAGGCGCGCGGCCCGATGTCGGCGGCGGCCAGGCGCTGGTGCAGGCAGCGGACGACGATCTCCAGCCGGCCCAGGGCCATGGTGTGGTGCAGATAGCCGAGCCGGTGGCCCACTGTGTCCTCGGGCAGGTGGGACGGGTTGTGGACGGCGCGCAGCAGGCGGTGCGTCTGTCGCCACTCGTCGGGTGAGGAGCGGCGCGTCAGCCGGTGCAGGAGCAGGGCGCGCAGCGCCCGGTCACCGATCAACGGGGTCTCGGTGGCCGACGGACCGGCCGGCTCCGTCGGCCAGGGCCAGGGCGCCTGGTACCAGTGGTCGCCGGCCAGCTCGGCGGTGACCGCCGCGAGCCGCCGGTCGGCGGCCCGCGCGCCCAGCTCCGGGTCCGGGTCCGGGTCCGGGCCCGGGTTCGGCGCGGGGTCCGGGTCGCGGTCGCCCAGCGCCAGCCAGAGGCGGCGCGCGGCCTGCTCGTCGAGCGCGGGCGCGAGCAGCGTCAGGTCTTCCCGTAACCGCTGGTCGGGGAGCAGCAGTTCGGCCAGCCGGTCGGCGACGGACCGGGCACGCTCCGAGGCCGGGATGTCCAGCAGCTCCGGTCCGCGCAGCTCGCCGCCGGCCCGCTTGCGGTCCGCCACCGCGTCCACCATGATCCCGGCGCAGCCCGGCCGGCCGCCGCTGAACCGGGCGATGAGTCGGGAGAGATGCGGCGGATAGCCCGCGTCGCCCGGGGCCCGGCGGGCGCTGAGCATGGCGCGGATGTCGTCGGCGCCCGCCCGCGGTATGCCGAGCCGCAGCAGCGGCCCGTCGGGCTCCGGGGTCTTCCGGCCCACCTGGCGGGTCGTGGGCGGCGCGGTCCCGTCGCCCAGCGAGGTGACGACGACCACGGGCAGGTCGGTCGGCTTGCGCGGGTCGCCCGCGGCGTCCGCCAGCGCCCGGCGGGCGCTCAGCAGCCGCTCCAGGAAACGGGCGCCGACCGGCGTGTGGGCGTTGTCCAGCAGCACCAGCGGGCGTGCCGCGCCGAACGTCCGGCTGAGCGCGCCGTAGTGGTCGGCGATGTCCGCGAGGAACGCCTCGATCAGCAGCTCCTCCACCGCGCGGCGCCCGTCGTCCTGCATCTGGAAGTCACCGACCATGGTGAACAGCCGCTGTTCGGCGCTCCCTTGGTACTGGGTGAGGCGTCCGCGCCACCAGCGCAGCGCGCCCCGGTCCGCCCAGCTCGACAGCAGCGGACCGCGGGCGGTCTGCAGCACCGCGGTGGCCACCGCCTCAAGTCCGGGCAGGCCGGGCAGGCTCGCCAGGTACGGGACGAGGGCGTCCAGCCACTGCCGGACGGTCTCCCGCAGCCGCCGCTCGTTGGGCTGCGGCTGCTTGAGCAGGGCCCGCAGCTCGTTCTGGGCCTGGGCCAGGGCGTCCGGGGTGAGGCCGGAGTCCGGGGGCTGCCACGCGGTGGTCGGCAACAGGCCGCAGGAGAGCCGGGGGAAGAAGAGCCGGCGGCGGAAGGAGCGGGCCGGCAGGCCGAGTTTGTAGGAGAGAAGGTAGAGCAGGTGCGTCACCGGCGAGGCGTTGGCCGACTCCTCCCCGGCGACATCGGCGAGGCCCGGCTCGCCGAACCCGGGCGCCGCCAGGTCGGCGAGCGCCAGCGGGACGCGGTTGCGGTAGCCGGCGGACAGCGCGTCGAGCAGCGCGCTCTTGCCGGCGCCCCGGCCGCCGACGATCTGGACCACCGGGCCGCCGCCGGGGAATTCACGGGCGACCCAGGCGTCGCCGAGTCGCTCCACCCCGACCAGCCGTGGCACCAGGCCGTCCAACAAGGCTTCCTGGCCGTATAGCTGATCCCCCATCAAGTCCCCCCGTTCGCCCCTGCTGCAGAGGATATCGGTGGCGGTTGCCGCGCGTTACCCGGACCTTCACTCCTCGCGCATCTTCGTCGGCGTTCAACGGTTATTGTGCGCGGCGGGCCGGGGTCGCGCGGTTCAGCCGGGGCGGGCACGCGCGGCGCGAGCAGGGCGACGTCGTCCTCGCTGTCGGCGGGCCGGACGCGGCTCAGCGGCGGGTCGCGGAAGGCGTCCGGGGGACGTCGGGCCGCCGCAGCCGGCCAGCCCCCTGGCCGAGGGGGTGCCCGGGGGACTCGACCAGGCCGTCGGTGGAGAGGACCACGGTGGACCGGGGCGGCGGGGGAGACGGCGGCGTCGGCGCGGGTGGTGACGATGCCCGTGCCGAGCGGCAGGCTTTGCCCGGTGTCGAGGAAACGGGACTGCCCGTCGTGGTGGACCACCGGGGGCGTTCACCAGCATCGACAAAGTCACCGCCTACGACCTCGGCTGAGCATCCGGTACCGGCGCCGGACCGTGCCGGGCCGGGGGCTCGGCGCCGGACGTCGCCGGCGCCGAGCGGTCGGGCCCGGTCAGTCCTTGGCGTTGAGGACGGGCAGGTAGCCGTTGGAGTGACCCAGGGAGGTCGGGTGGTAGGACTCCCAGGTCGGGTAGGCGAGGTCGTGGAGCCAGTCGTCTCCGGAGCACAGCTCATGGCTGGAGAAGGTGGCGCGCACGTCGCCGAAGACGAAGCCGTGGGCGGAGGCGCGTGAGGAGGTGACGGAGTTCAGCAGGTCGGCGGCGTCGTTGATGGCCTCGCGCTGGTCCTCGCCGAGTCCGGGGCACCACCAGGACGGCTCGATGTACATGCGCGGGTAGCCCAGGACGACGACGCGCGCGTTGGGCGCCCGGGAGCGGATGGCCCGGTACACCGCGTCGAGCCGGGCCGGGAGCGTGTTGCTGATGTAGTTCCGCGCCGTGGCGACGCGGTTCTGGCAGGCGCTGTCGGAGCCGGTCACACAGGTCGTCATGACGTCGGCGAAACCGGCGTCGTTGCCACCGACGGTGACGCTGACCAGCCCGGTGGACGAGCTCAGCGAGCTGAGCTGATAGTTCGTCACGTCCGTGGTCACGGCGCCGGAACAGGCGGGGAAGGAGAACGAGGAGGGGCTGTTCGCGGCGGCCCACCGCGCGGGGTAGGCGTTGTTGCTGCGGTGGCAGTCGCCGCTGGAGCCGATATAGCTCCCGGCGCCGTTGCCGGCGGAGTACGAGTCTCCCAGGGCCACGTAGGCGGGCCCGGCGGCTTGCGCCGGGCCCGTTCCCATCAGGGCGAGTACGAAGGTGAATATCAGCAGGGAGACGGCTGACAGGGACCGGGTGAGTCTCACGGAACCTCCATGGGCAGGATCGCTGCGGCAACTGTTCTACCGCGTGATCCGGCTCATCAGAAGTGTCCATGTCAAAAATTCTTCCGCTCGCCACGCGCCCGACGACAACGGCCGGGCCTGCCCGGACGCGACGAAGGCCCGGATCCTCATCGGATCCGGGCCTTCTCTCGTAGCGGGGACAGGATTTGAACCTGCGACCTCTGGGTTATGAGCCCAGCGAGCTACCGAGCTGCTCCACCCCGCGTCGACACGCTGAACTGTACGGCATCGCGGCCGCGAATCCCAAACGGCGGGTGACGCGGGCGGGGGAGCCCGGGCTCGTGGCGTCAGTCCTTTGACATCGCCTTCCGGACGGCGTCCCGCGTGCGGTCCACGACCGATGCGAGGGGGCCGAGCGCCATGTTCTTCTTCCCGCTCTCCGCGCCGGGGTGCGGGTGGGTCGGCGCCGTAGCCTCGGCGGCCTTGACCGCCTTGGCCATCTTCGCCAGCCGCTCGGGGTCGGTGTGCGCCCGCAGTTCGCTGAACTCTAGCCGCTCCTCGGCCTCCGCGTGTTCGAGCACCGCGTCCCGCAGCGAGAGGAACAGCGGCATGAAGTCCGGGTCACCGGGGTTCATGTCGTCCAGGCGGCTGAGCACCTCCTTGGCCTTCCGCTCCTCCTCCAAGCGCTGGTCGACCACCTGGTCGCCCCCGGCGAAGGTCTTGCGGGCGGCCGGGTGGACGACCTCCTCCTCGGCGGTCTCGTGAACGGCCAGCAGCCGCCGCAACCGGCCGAACGCCTCCTGGCGCGTGTCGCCGGTCGCCTCCTCCACCAGCGTGAACAGCTCGCGGATCTGCTGGTGTTGCCGCATCAGCAGGGCCACCACGTCGTTGTCCGTGCCCGCGGCGTCACTGTGTGTTTGGGCCATCTGTTCCTCCATTCGGGTCGTCACTGACGGGGACTGACCCAGGTACCCGGATCTGCCGAGAACAGTGCGGCACGATCCCGTTCCGGCGGCCGAGGGAAACGGCGGGCGCGCGCTCCTTCACTCCGATCGGCGTGCGCGGTTACTCCTTCCAGCCTGCTCCGCCGCGCCGGTGAGCACCCGGACGGCCGCTCGGCGGATCCGTCCGGGTAGGTCGCGCGGCCGACGTGACTGTCGGGGAACTCCGTCAGCTCGTGGCGAGCCGCTCGGCGAGGAGGACCGCCGAACGGTGGACGGTCCGGGCGCGCGAGTCGTGGCCGCCCGCGCACCACGACGCGTTTGACGCGTTCCGCGACGGTCGCCGGCGCGGCCGGGTCCGGCACGAAGCGCGTGAACGGCCGGATCCAGGAGGCGCCCAGGTCCATCGGTAGGCCGTCCCGTCCCGTCCCGTGACGTGACGTGTCGGGCCGGGCCGGGCGCGACGACCGGGCGTGGCGGCGAGCTCCGCCGCGCCCGCTCTGGACGCTCACCCGCGGCGCAGGTCGGCGCTGCCGGTCGTCTCGAAGAAACCGGCGTCATTCACGAAGCTGTACCGCAGGGTGTTCTCGTCCACCGGGGTGAGGGTGATGTCCACCTCGTCCACACACTCCGTCTGCCCGAAGGTGAGGTGCTCCAGGACATCGACCCGGTAGTCGGTCGCCTCGCGCAGCGTCCAGGTGCCGCCGCACTCCAGCCGCGTGTAGTCGACGGTGGCGACCTGTTCGCCGACCTCGCCGCCGCTGTACTCGACGATCACGTCGTACGGCGGGGTGCCGTCGCCCTCGTCGACCGTGCCCTCCCAAGTGCCGGTGAAGTCGAACGCCGTCTCCGGCCCGGCGGAGCCGTTGTCCGCGGGCTCCTCGTCGGTGCCGGACTCCTCCGGCGGCGGGGACTGCTCCGCCGTCCGCTCGTCCTCGGGCTCGGTGCCGACATCGGCCGCCTCGTCCTGTCCGTCCCCACCGTCGCCCTCGCCGGCGCCGCCCACGGCGTACACCAGCCCGGCGACGGCCACCACGGCCAGCGCGGCCCCGACCACCACGCCCAGGCCCCGGCGTCGGGACGCGGGTACGGGCGGGGGGAGGGGCGGAGTGGAGATCGTGGTGGACGGATGTGCTCCCGGTGGCGGTGGGGTGAAGCTGGCCGCCGAGGTCATCGTCGGTACGTTATGCGCCGTCGGCACCGGCGGAACGGCGCTCACCGTCGTCGGCGACGGACCCTCCAGGGCCAGCAGCCCGGCCGCCTCCCGGCCGAGCCGCGCCGTCAGGGTCGGCGGCAGCCAGACGCCCTCCGCGCTGTCCGGGTCGTCGTGCCGGGCGGCCTCCGCCGCTATCTCCGCCGGGGAGGGCCGGTCCGCCGGCTCCTTGGCGAGGCAGCGCTCCACCAGCTCCCGCAGCGGCCCGGCGGCGAGCCCGTCCAGCCGCGGCGGCTCCATGACGACGCGGAACATCAGCGCGTGCGCCGCGGAGTCCCCGCCGCCGAACGGCCCGGTCCCTGTCGCGGCGTAGGCCAGCACCGCGCCGAGACCGAAGACGTCGCTCGCCTCGGTGGAGCGTTCGCCCCGCACTTGCTCCGGCGCCATGTACCCGGGTGACCCCACCGAGACGCCCGTCCGGGTCGCCATGCTCGCCTCGGCCGCGCGGGCGATGCCGAAGTCGATGACGCGCGGGCCGTCCAGCGTGAGCAGCACGTTCGACGGCTTGAGGTCACGGTGCGTCACCCCGGCGGCGTGAATGGCCGTCAGCGCCCGGGCCAGCCCCTCCGCCAGCCGCCACACGGAGAACCCGGGCAGGGGGCCGTGCAGTTCGTCCACCACGTGGGTCAGCGAGGGGCCGGGGACGAACCCCGTGGCCAGCCACGGGATCTCCGCCTCGGTGTCGGAGTCCAGCACCGGCGCGGTCCACTCCCCGGCCACCCGCTGCGCCGCCGCCACCTCCTGGCGGAAACGGCGCCGGAACTCGGGCTCGTGCGCGAAGTGCGGATGGATCAGCTTGACGGCCACGGTGCGCCCGTCCGGCGTCCGGGCGAGGAAGACCTGCCCCATGCCGCCGGTGCCCAGCCGGCCCAGCAGCCGGTACGCGCCCAGCGTCTGTGGATCCGTCGGCCCCAGCGGCTTCACCGCCCGGCTCCTGCCCGGCGCGCCCACGTGAGAACCATCGTTCGCAACCCCCTGAAGTGTCCGGTCCGGTCGGCCGGAAGTCATCGTGCCGCACATTCTGGCGTCCCACCGGCCCCCGGACCACCACCGGCCGTCGGTTGTGCCCGAACGCGCACAGGAGACCGCCGCGTCCGTGACCGTCCTGTCGTGGGACGTGGGACGTGGGACGTGGGACGTGCGACCGGGGCGAGGCGGGGGCCGGCGCCCGCGGGGGACAACAGGGGAAGGGCCCTCGGCCCTTCCCCGTTGATGACGTGACCGTCCCGGTGGACTCCGTCAGCCGAGAGTCGCCAGGGCCTCGTTGAAGCTCTTCGACGGACGCATGACGGCCGCCGCCTTGGCGGCGTCGGGCTGGTAGTAGCCGCCGATGTCGGCCGGCGAGCCCTGGACCGCGAGGAGCTCGTCGATGATGGTCCGCTCCTGCTCGGTGAGCGTCCGGGCGAGGTCGGTGAACGCCTCGGCGAGCCGCGCGTCGTCGGTCTGCCCGGCCAGCTCCCGCGCCCAGTAGAGCGCCAGGTAGAAGTGGCTGCCGCGGTTGTCGATGCCACCCAGGCGGCGGCTGGGCGACTTGTCCTCGTTGAGGAAGGTGGCGGTCGCGCGGTCGAGGGTGTCGGCGAGCACCTGGGCGCGCGCGTTGTCCGTCGTCTGGGCGAGGTGCTCGAAGCTGACCGCCAGCGCGAGGAACTCGCCCAGGCTGTCCCAGCGCAGGTAGTTCTCCTTGACGAGCTGCTGGACGTGCTTGGGCGCCGAGCCGCCGGCCCCGGTCTCGAAGAGGCCGCCGCCGTTCATGAGCGGGACGACCGAGAGCATCTTGGCGCTCGTGCCCAGCTCCAGGATCGGGAACAGGTCGGTCAGGTAGTCACGCAGCACGTTTCCGGTGACCGAGATGGTGTTCTCGCCCCGGCGGATCCGCTCCAGGGAGAACGCGGTCGCGTCGACCGGCGCCATGATCTCGATCCGCAGACCGTCGGTGTCGTGCTCCGGCAGGTACTCCCGGACCTTCTCGATCAGCGTCGCGTCGTGCGCGCGGCCCTCGTCGAGCCAGAAGACCGCCGGGTCGCCGGTGGCGCGGGCGCGGGTGACGGCGAGCTTCACCCAGTCCCTGATCGGCGCGTCCTTGGTCTGGCACATGCGGAAGATGTCGCCCGCGCCGACCGCCTGCTCCAGCACCGCGTTCCCGGCATCGTCGACGACCCGCACGGTGCCCGTGGTGGGGATCTCGAAGGTCTTGTCGTGGCTGCCGTACTCCTCGGCCTTCTGCGCCATCAGGCCGACGTTGGGCACCGAGCCCATCGTCGCGGGATCGAAGGCGCCGTTGGCGCGGCAGTCGTCGATGACGACCTGGTAGATGCCCGCGTAGCTGCTGTCGGGGAGGACCGCGAGGGTGTCCGCCTCCTGGCCGTCCGGGCCCCACATGTGGCCGGAGGTGCGGATCATCGCCGGCATGGACGCGTCCACGATCACATCGCTGGGCACGTGCAGGTTGGTGATGCCGCGGTCGGAGTCGACCATCGCCAGGGCGGGGCCCTCGGCCAGCTCGGCTTCGAAGGACGCCTTGATCTCCGCGCCCCCGGGCAGCGCTTCCAGTCCCTGGAGTATGCCGCCGAGCCCGTCGTTCGGCGTCAGGCCCGCCGCGGCGAGCGTCTCGCCGTACGCGGCGAAGGTCTTCGGGAAGAAGACGCGCACCACGTGGCCGAAGATGATCGGGTCGGAGACCTTCATCATCGTGGCCTTCAGGTGCACCGAGAACAGCACGCCCTCGGCCTTGGCACGGGCCACCTGCGCCGCCAGGAACTCGCGCAGCGCCGCGACGCGCATGACGGAGGCGTCGACGACCTCGCCCGCCAGCACCGGCACCGACTCCCGCAGGACGGTGGTGCCGCCGTCGTCGCCCGCCAGCTCGATGCGCAGCGAGCCGGCCTCGGCGATGACCGCGGACTTCTCGGTGGAGCGGAAGTCGTCGGCGGCCATGGTCGCGACGTTGGTCTTCGAGCCGGACGTCCAGGCGCCCATCCGGTGCGGGTGGGCCTTGACGTAGTTCTTCACCGACGCGGGCGCGCGGCGGTCGGAATTACCCTCGCGCAGCACCGGGTTGACGGCGCTGCCCTTGACCTTGTCGTAACGGGCGCGGATCTCCCGCTCCTCGTCGGTCTTCGGGTCGTCCGGGTAGTCCGGCAGCGCGTAACCCTGCTCCCGCAGCTCGGCGATGGCCGCCTTGAGCTGCGGAATCGAGGCCGAGATGTTCGGCAGCTTGATGATGTTCGCCCCGGGCGTCTTGGCCAGCTCACCGAGCTCGGCGAGCGCGTCATCGATGCGCTGGGTCTCCTCAAGACGCTCGGGGAAGCCGGCGATGATCCGGCCCGCCAAGGAGATGTCGCGGCTCTCGACGCTGACACCGGCCGTCGCGGCATACGCCTGGACCACCGGCAGGAACGAGTACGTCGCCAGGGCCGGGGCCTCGTCAGTGTGTGTATAGATGATGGTCGAGTCAGTCACCGATACTCCGCTCCACGTGTTTCGTCTCGATGTCAAGATAACTCGTGATCGACCTTCCCGGACACCGGCCCCCATGTCGAGCCGCCGGGCCGGACGGCGCCAAGGTCATCCCTCCGGGGGCGCGAGGCGGACCCGGCCCCGCGCTTCACGGGCGCCCTCGTCCCCCGCGTTCACCATGGGGAACGAGTCAGTGTGCTGGGTGCGGGAAACCGCCGCGTTCGGTGGCGGCCTCCGAACGCCGTAGTTCGCCGCCGGAGGGTGTCTCGGGTGAGCTCTCCGGTGCGTCAGCCGTCGCGATGGCGAATGAGGAGAACCTGGGGTGTTCCGTCGCGAGAAGCCCGACCGGCCGGAAGGTGAACCCGGCCGGGTCGTCGACATCCGGTCCGCGGTGCGTGGACCGCACCGGCCGGTCCCTTGCGCGGGGCGCGCCCGCCGTGGCGGTTCTGTGCGGATCACCGCCCCGGCACAACCTCCGGCCAACGCCGCGGGTCGTCACCTTCGCACGTCCGACTCTTCATCATCGATTCACCTACGGGGCATCCATGACACTTCGCCGCAGCGCCGCGAGCGCCGCGCTGACCCTGGCCATGGCGTCCGCCGCCGTGCTCATCGCCTCCCCGGCCCACGCAACGGACATCCAGCCGGGCACCGGCGCGCAGGAGTGCGCCGACCTGACGCGCGACGAGGCGCTCACCGTGGAACTGATCGGCGTCCCCGATCCCATGGTCGCGGGCGAGTGGGCCGAGTCCACCTACCGCGTCACCAACACCTATGACCACCCGGTCGACACCCTCTACACCTTCGTCGAGGTCGGCGCCTACGACTCCTCATCGGGCGCGGACATCGCGAGTGAGAACCAGTGGTACGTCGACGGTGCCTGGGTCCCCATCGAGCCCGGACAGGTCGACACGGGCGTCTACTTCGGCGAGACCGGCCCCCTGCTGCCGGGCGAACACGCCGAGGCCCGGATCAGGACACGGCTCCAGGCGGACCCCCCGGAGGGCACCATCGGCTCCGCCGCGTTCTCGGCGACCTGGCCCGCCGGGTACGGCGTCTGCTACAGCTCGGCCAGTGACCTGGAGTTCGGCGTCACCACCGCCGAGCCGGCCCCCGGCAACGAGCCCGAGCCGGCCACCGGCGGCGCGACCACCCCCGGGGACGGCGAGCCGACACCGGTGACGCCCGTGGCCGCCCCGGAGCCCGAACTCGCCGCCACCGGCTCGTCCACCGGTCTCGCGCCGCTCGCCGCGGCCGGCGCCGTCGCCCTGGCACTCGGCGCGGGCATGGTCCGCACGGTGCGCCGACGCGCGACGAGGTGAGCGTCGCCCCGGGCCGGCGCGGTCGGCGGCCCGTCAGCGCAGTCACAGCCGTACGGCCCGGGGCAGTTGGTCCACCACGTCGCCCTGGCACTCGGCGCGGGCATGGTCCGCACGGTGCGCCGACGCGCGACGAGGTGAGCGTCGCCCCGGGCCGGCGCGGTCGGCGGCCCGTCAGCGCAGCCACAGCCGTACGGCCCGGGGCAGTTGGTCCACCACCAGCCAGGCCGCGCGGATCCGCCTGCTCGCCGCGTCCGGCCCCTGCGACGCCCGCCTGGACCGGGCGGACATCGGCCGACCTGGGCGTCCGGAAGGGGCAGGGCCCAGGATCTGAGGGAGCGTTTCGGCCACGGCGGCCCGCGGCCCGCGGCCCGCGGCACGCGGCGACGCCGTCCTCCGGTGGTGCGAGCGGCACGGCTGACGGACGGCCGCTGGGGCTCACTCCGGACCGCCGCAGTGGCCTCACCGTTCGGCGACGGTCTTCTCGATCAGGTCGGCCGCCCGCCCGACGGCGTCCTCGCCGCGCAAGAGCGCGGCCAGCCGCCGCGCGCGGCGGCGGACGTCCGGGGCGAGCACCGCCGCCGCCGCGCGCGTCAGCGCGCGCTCGCTCAGGTCGGTGAACAGCAGCGTGCGGCCCACCCCGAGCCGTTCCAACTGGCGTCCCCAGAACGGCTGGTCGAACGCGACCGAGCAGACGACCGTCGGCAGGCCCGCCCCGATCGACGCGGCCGTCGTCCCCGCGCCACCGTGGTGCACGGCGAACCGGCAGCGGGGCAGGACGGCGTCGTGGTTGAAGCCGCCGACCACACGGACCCGCGCCGGGTCCACGCCCCCGGCACCGATGTCGAACGCGCTCCACCCGGCGCCGACCAGGGCACGCACCCCGAGCGTGCGGCTGACCTTCTCGATCACCGCGAGCGTGCCGGGAACATCCCGCACGGGCATGCTGCCGAAGCCGAAGAACGCGGGTGGCTCCCCCGCCGCGAGCCACTCCGCCAGCGCGGGGTCCACGGCGTCCTCACCGAGAAGACGCCGCTGCTCCCGCGACAGCCCGAGGAAGCCGACGAGCGGGCGGTGCGGGTCCCAGTCGGCGAGCTCGGGGACGATGTGGCGGCTGTACGCCTGGAGTTCCGCCGCGCCGGAACGCGCCAGCCGGACGGGGGTGGGGTCTTCGGCCGGGGGCAGGCCGAGCTTCGCGCGGAACCGGTTGACGTAGCCGCCGGTCATCCGCCACTCGGCGTGGTACGCGAGGGTGTGCGTCAGGCGGTTGACGAAACGCGGGTAGCGGTGCTGCGGGACGAACACCGAGGGGAACGCGCCGTTCTGGCGCCTCGGCGCGTGGTGCAGACACACCAGCGGAATGCCCCGCGCCTCGGCGATGCACGCCGTCTCGTCCTCGGTGATCAGCCCCGTCACCATCACATCGGCGTCGCGCGCCATCTCGGTCAGCACCGCCTGCGGCCCGTCGGCGACCTTGAGCTTGTAAGCGAGCAGGCCCTTGACGTACTTGCCGCTCTGGCCGTCCGCCAGCAGCCGCCGGCCCTCCTCGGACTCCAGGAAGTCCTTCGCCCTGACCCCGATGGAGACGGTCGTCAGACCCAGTCGCGCCCCGAAGTCCAGGAGGTCCGCGGGCAGCGCCACCGAGACCTCGTGCCCACGCCTCGCGAGTTCGGCCGCGAGGACCACGGTGGGCTGGACATCGCCCCTGCTTCCCAAGCCGGTCATGGCTATGTGCACGGTCCCGGACCTCTCCCCGGCCGAAGGTGCGGAAAGCCACCACGATAGGAGCCTCCCGGGACCCGACCACGCCCGGTCGTCTTCTTTGTGCGCACCCGGCCAAGCGAGCCCGGGCGTTGCTCATCGGCCGCACAGGAAACCGGCGACCCTCACGGCCTCACGGCTTCGGGGCACGGGCCTCGATGATCCGGACGCGGTCGGCGCCGGGACCGTCGACGCCGGGCAGGATGTCGCGGAACTCGGCGGGCCGGTGGAGCGTCGCCGTGGCGAAGCCCGCCCCCCGCAGCGCCGCCTCGGCGTCGGTGGCGGCGGTGTACGGGAAGTGCAGGCGCCCGCGGACCACGGTGGAGATCACCCGCTTCGTGGCGGACTCCAGCGGCCCGCTGTTCTCCTGCCCCAGATGCAGGTCCGACAGATAGACACCGTGCGGGAAGCGGCCCGTGAGCTGAGCGATCCGCGTCCACAGCGTGGTGAGGGCGGCGGGCTCCAGATAGCTCAGCAGCCCCTCGGTGATCACCGCCAGACCCCGCTCCGGGTCGAGCCGCCCGGACAGCTCCGCCAGGCTCAGCGGCCCGCTCTCCTCCAGCACGTCCACCGCCTCCACGAGGTGCCGGCCGGCCGACGGGCCCATCCGGGCCAGGGTCCGGCGCTTGCGCTCGGCCATGCCCGGCAGATCGGCCTCGACGTAGGTGATCCGGTCCCCGAAACGGGTGGCGAACGACCGCCCGCGCGGCGACATGCCGGCCGCGAGCTCCAGCACCTGCCCGACCCGGCCGGAGGTGATCTCCTCGGTCAGCAGATGGTCCATCACCCGGTGCCGGGCCAGCAGCAGCCCTTCGAGCGTGGGACCTCCGAAGGCTCTGCTGGCCGCCATCAGCGGCCTCAGCCCATACCACGCCAGGCGGCCCTGCGAGGTGGCGAACTCGCGAGCCCCGACGCCGTGGCGCGCCCACACGTACCCCGTGTAGTGGGCCGTGGGGCTGATCCTGGCGGAATCGCTCGATGAGGGTGTCATAACGGCGTCCTAGGGTCGCGGCGGGCGCCGGACCGGGGGACGCGGGCGCGGAGGCGCCGAGGGACTCGCCGGCAACAGGCGCCCGCCGGGGGAGGGTGGCGGAGCTGCCGCGGTGTGGTGCTTCGCGTCCGGCAATCCTACGCGGGCGTGCCGGCCACTCCTCACCTTCTCTCACATCGCTTCACCGGGCCTGGCGTCCGGCCACGTGAGGGCAACTGTTCGCTCACCTCGGGAGTCACATCGGGAGTGGATGCCGTGCCCTCGGCATCGCATCACGACCTAGGGGCCATGAAGATTGTCTTTCTGCTCAACAACGCCTATGGCATAGGCGGCGCCATCCGCTCCGTGGCGACGCTTTCCGACGCCCTTGCCGCCCGCCGGGAGGTCTGACCGCGTGGCGGCGGGGGCCGCTTCGCGTCCGTCCGCACGAAGGACGGCGGACGTTTCCGGGGTCTCACGACCGCGTGGCTCCTGGCCACTCTCACGGCGGACGCCCCGGCGCGAGGCGACTTCGGCGCCGGGTGCCCTCTCGGACGACACCCCGAGTACGTCGATGTCCGCCGCACACAGGCGCGGCCCGGGAGGTGGGCACGGACTGGTAGGAACCCCGGGGAGCCGTGGTTCGCCGCTCGCGCCGGGCGCCGGAACCGTAGGGTTCGGCGCCCCGCTGCGTCGTGCCTACTTCTCGGTGGCCGGTCGGTAGGTGGAAACCTGCACGCCGGCGGGGCTGGTGACGGTGGAGACCAATTCGAGCGTCCGGAGCCCACCGTCGTCGGGGAAGATCGTCTTGCCGCCGCCGAGGAGCACCGGCTCGATCATGAGGCGGAGTTCATCGACCAGGCCCTCGCCCAGCAGGGTGCGCACCAGGGTGGGGCTGCCCATGACCAGCAGGTCGCCGCCGTCGCTCTCGCGCAGCTTCTGGATGCGGGCGACGGCCTCCTCGCCGGGGATGCGGGTGGTGTTGTGCCACGTCAGCTGGTCGTCGCCCAGGGTCTGGGACACGACGTACTTCGGGATGGCGTTCATCCGGTCGGCGAACGGGTCGCCGGCCCGCGCGGGCCACGCCGCGGCCATGGTCTGCCAGGTGCGGCGACCGAACAGCAGCGCCTCGGCGCCGGTCATCGCGTCGTCGAAGGCACCGCCCACGATCTCCGGATCGAAGAACGGGTGCGACCAGCCGCCGTGGGCGAAGCCGCCGTCGGTGTCCTCCTTGGGTCCCCCCGGCGCCTGCACCACGCCGTCCAGGCTGATGAACGCGATGATCACGATGCGCATGGGATTGCTCCTCTTTCTCACTGCCGGTGTACGGCCTCACTTTTGGCGTACGGAGATAAAGACCGCCACACCGTTCCGAAGTCATCGCCCTGCGCCATCCCGGAGCAGTGACGTGGATCACACTGCTGTGTGTCCCTCCGCTGCCGCGCGGCGGGGCCGAGAGGACCCCCAGGCTCGGAGGGCGAAACCCGGGGCCCGCACCCGGCCGGGCTTCTCTCCGTCGACTCTGCGTTGACGTCCTGCGGGAGTTCGGGTTCCGCGTCCCCCAGTGACCCGGGACCGCCTGCCGCCTGCCGCCTGCCGCCTGCCGGCGTTCCGGGGGTGCCGGCCGACCCGGTCCGGGTCGGGGCGGCCGGCACGGAAGACGCCCGCACGGCCGCCGGTCGAAGCCGTTGTGCCGGGACGGCAACGGAACTGGCGCGGTCCGCGGCGTTTTCCGCGAGATCGGGACCGGGTCCGGGGTCCGGGTCCCGGGTGTCAGAGAAGGGCGCGCAGTTTGTCGGCCACGTCCGTGGCGTCGAGCAGCCGGGCGCCGTCGGGCAGCAGGATCAGAACGCCCGAGTGGGCTCGCGCCGCGACCCCCGCCCGCTCCCAGATCAGGACGATCTGCAGAATGACGGCTTGGTAGGCATGGTGAGCGTCGCTTCCGCGCGGCTTCCCGAACCGGCGGTGGAGCTCTTTGTCCACCCGGTTCCGGGCTCGCTCACGCCCGAGCCCCACCCCCGCGAACGTCGCCACGAACGTCGCGGCGGCGAGAGGGACGATCTTCTCGCCGAGCAACGCCTCGACACCGGCACCGGCACCCGAGTTCACGGTCATGAACGGCACGCTACCGGTAGGCGCGCCGGTACCGCCCGGAGAGTCGCCCCTTACCGGATGGGTGACCCCCATACCTCCGGAGTGACTGAGGGTGACATGCTGGTTCGCATGACCCCATCCCGCATACACATAGCCATCGCGCTCGCCGCCGCCCTCGCCTTCACCGCCGCGTGCGGCGGTAGTGACGACGGCGGCGGTGAGAACGGCGGCGAGGAAGAGGCCGCCGCGCTGGAACAGGCCGTCCGCGACCACACCGAGGCGTACTTCACCGATCCGGCCGCCGCCTACGCGATGCTCTCCGAGCGGTGCGCCGACGAACTCGACGAGGACGAGTACACGGCGCAGCTCGAACAGTTCGCCGCCGACCTCGGGCAGCTCTCCGTCGAGACGTTCAGCGTGGACGAGATCGACGGCGATGAGGCTCACGTCACCTACACCGTGGGCGTCCCGATGATCGACGGCGGCCTGGTCGGACAGCCCTGGGTGCGCGAGGACGGCGAGTGGCGCTACGACGCCTGCTGACCGCGGCGGCCCCAGTCCGCACCGGGCGACGCCACTTCCGGGAACGAGAACACCGGTGAGTACCCCCGTGACGCGGTGCGGGCGGTTGATTCCCGGTCGGGCTCGGCCACCAGTGCGCGGGGGAGTCCCGGGACGGCACCGCCGATGTCGTCCCGGCCTCCACGTCGCTCACCCCACAACGTCTCGGCCCCCCGGATACCTCGGGCGATGCCGACCCGCCTCGTACGGCCACCGCGGTGGGCCACCCGGCGATCAGCGGTGCCGGATCGCGCTACCTTCTCCGGCATGGAGCCGCTCGCGTTTGACTACGAGGACCTGCATCTGCGTGGGGACCGGGGGGTGTTCGAGCTGTTCGACCTGGGCAGCGCCGGCCACGCGTTCCGGGTTCCACCGCGCTGGCTGGGGGCGTTGGCGCACTACAAGTCGGCGCACTACAAGAAGCCGGAGAAACCCGGCGAGTTGTTCTTCGGTGTCGTGCGTGATCCGAACGCCGCGCTCTACGGCACCGACCGGCTCGCCTTCAGGTTCGCCGGCTCACAGGCGGTCCGGGTGCCGCCCGGCGACGAGCCGTTGTTCCGCGCGTACTTCACCCAGGTCGCCGCGCTCGCCGGCCGGCGGGTGGTCTGACGTGGAGCCCAAGGTCTTCGAGCATGACGACGTGCATCTGCGGGTCGATCACGGGATCTTCGAGCTGTTCCGGCGCAATCGCGTCATCGGGTCATACCGGACGCCGCTGAGCTGGGTGAAGGTGCGCGCCGAGGCGCGCAAGGGTGGTCTGACCCGGCTGCACTTCGGCAATGTCGAGCCGCTCGACGAACCGATCTACGCGAGCACGACGAGCTCCAGACACCTGTTCGTCACCATCGAGATCCCGACCACCGACGAGCCCCTCTACCGCGCCTTCTTCACCGAGCTCGCCCACCTGTCCGACCGCCCGATCGCCCCGTAGTCCCACCCGCCCACCGCCCCGCCCACCGCCCTGCCCACGCCGCCCGTGCCTGTCGCGCGGACGCGGCACCGCCCCGCGGTCGGCTCGATGCCGACCGGTCGCGGAGGCGGAGCCGAGCCGCCAGGGGGGTAGCACCGGTCCACTAGACTCCTCGCATGTCCTCGGAAACTGTCGTGGGGGGATTCCGCCAGGTCGTGGGGGGATCCGCAGCACCGGGCACAGTCGCCGAGAACACACGAGCCGTGGTGTTCGCCGAGCTGCTGACGGGCGGACCGGCCTCCCGGACCGAGCTGTCCCAGCGGTTGGGCCTGTCCCAGTCGACCTTGACGCGTGCCGTCAACCCGTTGATCGAGCGCGGCTACCTCCGGGAGGTCGGCGTGCGGTCGTCCTCCGGTGGCCGCCCGCAGCGGATCGTGGCTGTGACGCGGGAACGGCACTTTGTGGTGGGAGTGAAGCTGGCCCCGCGCGCCGTGACGGCCGTCCTCACCGATCTGGAGGCGACCGTCGTGGCCCGCAGCGGGCTGCCGGTGGCAACGGACGCCGGTCCCGCCGAGGTGTTGGCGCTCGCCGGACAGGCCGCCTCCTATCTGCTGCGGGCCCACGCGCCTTCGGCGGACCGGCTGCTGGGTGTGGGGGTCGGCCTGGGCGGGCATGTCGACGCGTCCCGGGGTTGGTGCGTCCACTCCGGGGTCATGGGGTGGGACGGCGTCGACGTGGCCGGTCCGCTGTCGACGGCGCTGGAGCTGCCCGTCGTGGTGAACAACGACGCGAACGGGCTGCTGGTGGCGGAGCGTTGGTTCGGCGCGGGCCGGGACTGCGAGTCGCTGGCGGTGGTGACGGTCGGCGCGGGCATCGGCTGCGGGCTGATGCTTCGGGGCGAGCTCTTCACCGGGACGACCGGACTGGCCGGGGAGCTGGGTCACATCCCGGTGCTGCCCGGCGGGCCGGTGTGCTCGTGCGGGAACACGGGGTGTCTGGAGGCGGTGGCCTCCGATGGCGCGGTGCTGGCCGCGATCGAGCGGGCCACCGGCCTGCCCAGCGCCACGATCGCCGATGCGCTGGTGCGGGCCCGGGCGGGGGAGCGGGCGGTGCTGACGGCCTTCGAGGAGATGGGCGCGGCCCTGGGGCGGGCCATGGCGACGCTGTGCAATCTGGTCAACCCGGGAAAGCTGGTGCTGACCGGGGAGGGACTTATCGCCTGGGACCTCTTCGGCCCGGCGTGCCGCGAGGCGCTGGCTGTCCACGGTTTCTCCACCGCGGCCAGTGACTGCGAGCTGGTGACGCATCCGGCGGACGACGACTTGTGGGCCCGCGGCGCGGCCTGTCTGGCGATCCGGGAAGCGGTCCAGGCCACCCGCTGACCGGACACCGCTCAGGTGTGGCCGCCGGGGCCGTGCTGGCCGTTCGCCCGGTCGGGGCGGTCAGCGGGCGTCGAGCTCGTCGCGGATCGGGCGGACGGCCCGTGGTGCCCCCATACCCTGAGCCCCGCGCAGTCTGCCGGAATCCGCGACCGCCGAGCCGGAGCCCGAGCCGGGGCGGAGGCGGTCCGGCCGCCTCCGCCCCGGCGGGTGTCAGCCCTCGCCGAGGAGCTCGTTCATGGCGCCGATCTCGGCGGTCTGGGAAGAGATGATGTCCTCCGCCATGTCCAGCGCGGGCCGGTAGGAGCCGTCGGCCTGCTCGGTCTCGGCCATCTCGACCGCGCCTCGGTGGTGTTCGATCATCATCTCCAGGAAGGCGGTGTCGAAGGCCGTGCCGGAAGCGTTCTCCAGCTCCGTCATGTCCTCGGCGGACATCATCCCGTCCATGTCCATGTCGCCGCCCATGTCGTGGTCCGAGTGATCCATCCCCTCCTCGGGGATCGCCTCGCCCCACGCGGCGAGCCAGCCGGACAGGGTCTCGATCTCCGGGGCCTGCGCGGCCCGGATCTGCTCCGCCAGCGTCCGCACCTCGTCCGAGGTCGTCTGGTCCAGAGCGAGGTCGGCCATCTCCACGGCCTGCTGGTGGTGCGGGATCATCCCCTGGGCGAACGAGATGTCGGCCGCGTTCTGCTCTCCGTCCTCGGCGGGAGTCGTGCTGGACCCGCTGGGCGCGGAGCTGTCTTCGTCGTGGCCGCCGCCGTCGCTCCCGCAGGCGGTCAGTGCCAGCGCGATGGTGACGGCGCCCGCGGCGGTGGCGAGGCGCACGGCGGAACGGTGGGAATGCTTCATGGTCATGATCATGTGACTCTCTGCGTAAAGGTGATGACTGGCGTGCCTGGGCGCGGTCACCGGCCGATCGTGGGCCGTGCCGCGCGAGGCGCCTAAATGCGCAGGAGTTGCAGTTCGCTCAGGGATGGCGGGGCCCGTCCCCCGCCGGGCTCGTCCACGAAGGAGCGCGTGAGCGGCGGGCTCGCGGTGCCGGGCGGCAGGACGGCGAGTGGCGGGGGGCTGAGCGGCGGGGCGGAGGCCACACCGCCGGCCGCGCATTCCGCGTCGGCGTGTTCCGCGTGCCCGCCCTGCCCCGGGTGCGCGTGCTCGACATCGGGCTGAGCGCCCGTGGCGGCGGCGGAGGCCATCGCGTGCTCGGTCCCCGACGGCGCGTACGGT
Organism: Streptomyces sp. NBC_01803; assembly: GCF_035917415.1. Taxonomy (NCBI): domain Bacteria; kingdom Bacillati; phylum Actinomycetota; class Actinomycetes; order Kitasatosporales; family Streptomycetaceae; genus Streptomyces; species Streptomyces sp. NBC_01803. The sequence continues at coordinate 374,552 of NZ_CP109073.1, read as the reverse complement.
GTGGCGGTACCGGGCGCGAGCCCGTGCATGGCCATCAGGCCGATGAGGACGGCGAGCGCCATCAGCGTCGGCCCGGCGCCCGCCCGGACGGGCGAGGCGGCGGACGGGCGCTGCGATGACATGAGGACCATCGTACGGACCCCCCGTCCGTCCCCCGCGTCCCGGTCGCCACTCCGGAGCCGGTGCGGTGCCGGCCGCACGTGATCGCCCGTGCGTCGTCCCGATCACCCTGAGGCCGGGCCGCCGCGGCGGCGCCCGGACTCGCGTTCGAGAGTTGATGAGATGGTTGTATGATCGAACCATGGGGAAGGATCGTGTGACCGACGACCCGGCCGTCTTCCAGGAGACGATGGGGACCTTCATCCGCGCCTTCGGGCTGCACCAGCCGGAGTTGACGCCGCACGGTCAGCCGATCCCGGTCTCCGAGGCACATGCCCTGGGCGAGCTGGCCCGCGAAGGGGAGCTGCGGCAGGTCGAGTTGGCCCGACGGCTGCGCCTGGTGAAGAGCACGGTCAGCCGCCTGGTGGGGCAGCTCGCCGCCCGTGGGTGGGTGGAGCGATCCTCGGCCCGCGCTGACGGACGCGGTGTCGTGTTGCGGCTCACGCCCGCCGGGCAGCGGGCCGCTGAGGAGTTGGCGACCGCGCGACGGGAGCGGTTCAGCCGACTGCTCGGATCGATTCCGGAGCACGAACGGGCGGGCGTGCTCCACTCCCTTGGCGTCCTCGTCGAGGCGCTGGACGAGTGAGGAACAGGCGCCGGGCATTCCTGGTCGGCGCCGGCCCTGGCCACGTCCGGAGTGGCCGGGGGCGCGGCCGTGGCCGTGACGCTGTTCGCCGGACCGGCCACGGCCACGGGCGGGCGGCGGAAGGAGGTGGCGGAACGGGGCCGCTCCGTCGTGCCGTTCGGCCTCGACCGCGGTACGCGCCGTTTCACGTCCACCGCGACGGGCACTGACGACAAGTCCCTGTGCGGGGGGTTCCCCGGCCGGGGCGGGCACGGGACTCGGGACGTCAGCCGACCCGCGTGCCGAACTGGAACGGCATGGCGTTGATGGAGATGTACTCCACGACGGAGCCGGGCCGCGGGGCATGGATCACCTGGCCGTTGCCGGCGTAGAGACCGACGTGGTGCAGGTCGCTGTAGAAGAACACCAGGTCGCCGGGGGCGAGTTCGCTCATGCCCACCCGGGTGCCGACGCCGGCCTGGGACTGCGAGGTGCGCGGCAGGGAGACGCCGGCCTGGGCGTAGGCCCAGGAGGTCAGGCCCGAGCAGTCGAAGGAGCTGGGGCCGGTGGCGCCCCAGACGTAGGGCGAGCCGAGCTTGGTGGCGGCGGCGGAGAGCGCCGCCGAGCCGCGGGAGGAGCCGGGGACGTCGACGAAGTCGGCGCGGTCGTCGGAACGGTCGGCGCGCGCGGCCTCGGCGGCGCGATCGGCCTCCGCCTGCTCCTGGGCGGCGAGCCTGGCCTGCTCCTCCTCGGTGAGCTGGTTGAGGAGCGACTGCGCCTCGTTCAGCTTGTCCTGGATCGTTTCCTTCTGGTCGCTGAGCCGGCCGCGCAGCTCCTCCAGCTCGGCGAGCTTGTCGGTGGCCTCCTGGCGCTGCTGGTCCAGGTTGCGCTGCCGGTCCTCGATCAGCCGCAGCGTCTCGGCCTGCTTGCCGCTCACCTGGTCCAGCGTGGACGCCTGGTCGAGATAGGCGTCGGGGTCGGCGGAGAGGAAGAGGTGCAGCGACGGGTCGATACCACCGTTGCGGTACTGGGCCGACGCCACCGAACCGACGCCCGAGCGCAGCTCGTTCAGCTCCTCCTGGCCACGCGCGGTGGAATCCTGCAGATCGTCCACCTCGGCCTGGAGCTGCTCCTCCTGCTCCTTCGCCCCGTTGTACTCCTCGGTGACCGCCTCGGCCTCCTCGTACAGCCGGTCGACCTCGTCCTGCACCTCTTCGATGGTCGGCTCGGGCTCCGCCTGGGCGGATTGGGAGGTGATCGCGACAGTAGCGGCTGCGGTGGCGCCGAAAATGGTCACGCGGGCCCGGCTGGGCTGCTTGGGACGACGGTGGGACGCCACTGGGGCGAGCTCCTTCTTCCTCAACCGCCTACCGGGTCTCGCACGTGATCCCGGCTCCGCGACTGACGCGGACTCAGCGGTACCTCCACAGCCACCCCGGATGAGTGGACTCCCGCGCGAAGGTTCGACGCCAGACCCTAGCGAGCCCTTACCCGTTCCTTCAAACTCTGGCGAGCATTTTTTACTTACCTCACACCGGTCGCGATGGGGCACGCACGCTGTGTGGGGGGCACGCCAGGAGATAACCCGGCGCAAGGAGCGAAAGGGACGCGGCGGACAGCGCGCATCGGCCTGCGGGCCGTCGCGGGGATCGATGCCGATCCGGACGCCGGGATCGTGGCGCTCCCCGCGCGCGCTCCAGCACCGGGAACGCCCGGCGGCGGCTGAGGCGTGGACCGCGTCCGCCGCTTTCGGGGTGAGCCGGACGTGGTGCTCTCGGCGTGGGCCGGGCACAGCGTCCCGGGGTTCACCCGGCGGGTCTCCGTGCGGATCTCGTCCGCTGGCTCGCCGTCCGCTGATCGGCCGCTACGGCCGGGTCCCCTTCGAGCCTGCCGGGCACCGCGCCGCCGGCCGCCGGAGGCGGCTTCGCCCCGCGTGGGCTGGGGCGGCGCGGTGCCCGGCAGGGGGAGTGGTGGCTCGCTCCGCGTCGGCGGCGTGCGGAGGTGCGGCGTGCGGGGTGCGGAGGTGCGGAGGTGCGGAGGTGCGGAGGTACGGAGCTGCGACGGACGGTAGCGGTGCGGGGGGTGACGGCGGTGCCACGCGGAACGCCCCGCCGTGGGGCGGGGCGTGTTCTGGCGTGCGGGCGTGCGCGGTCAAGTCGCTTGGCCGTGGTTCGGTCAGTACGCGCTGTCGACGTTGTCCATGGAGCCGTAGCGATCGGCGGCGTAGTTGCAGGCGGCGACGATGTTGGCGACCGGGTCGTAGGGGTCGTTGGCGGTGCCGTCGACGTGGTAGGTGTCGAAGGTGGGCTGTATGACCTGGAGGAGTCCCTTGGAGGGGATGCCGTTGATGGCGTTGATGTCCCAGGTGTTGATGGCGTGGGGGTCGCCGCTGGACTCGCGCATGATGTTGCGGTGGATGCCCTCGTAGGTGCCGGGGATGTCGTGCTTCTTCATGATGTCCAGGGCCTCGCGGATCCAGCCGTCGAGGGTGTCCGGGTAGGTGGCCTCGGCCTGCTTGTCGGCTTCGGCCGCCTGGGTCTGGAGGGGCGCGCGCTTTCCGCTGATGGCGTCGCTGAGCGTGTTGAGCGTGAAGCTGTCGGCCTCGGCGGTGGACGTCACGGAGGTAGTGGTCTCGGTCGTCGCCGGCTCGGCGGCGGTGGCGGGGCTGGGGATGATCGAGAAAGCCAGGGCGGCAGCGCCTGCGGCGGCGACGCCGGCCATCGAGACCTTGCGGCTCACGGTCGAGCGAAGGCCATGGGTGCTGGTCGCGGGCATGAAGGAGTACCTCATTCGCATCGGGGAGACGCCGTCTTCGTGGCGGCTTCGTCAGTGTGCGAAGCGGCGGCCCCCCGGGCAAAGGTGTGATCTACGACCCCGGCTCGTAGCCCCGGCTCGTCACTCCCCGCCCGCCCCGCCTCGGCCGCGCGGGTGTCTCCTGTCCCGCTTCGTAGGTGACGCGGCCCACGTGCCCCGTATCACATCGCGTCCGCCAGTCACCTACAGACCGTCACACCCGCGGTGCGCGCCGGAGATGACCGACGCCCGCGCCATGACCGGCTGTCATTGATCGGATCCGATCCCGCGACGGTGAGCGTCCCCGGCCCGGCGTGGCCCTCCACCACGACGAACGCGCCGGCCGGACCGCGAGGCCGCTGGATGCCCGATTCGCCTCGGGCCGGGTTCTGTTTCGCCGGGCGGGTGCGGGTGAGAGGGCCCCTGCCGCCCCCCGTTCACGGCGGCAGGGGCCCTCGGCTCCCTCACCGGCGGTCAGTCAGCGGTCAGCCACAGCATCGTCGAGATGAGGATCATCGCTCCGGCCAGGGCCGCGGTGGCGGCGGGCAGTCGCACCTCTTCCGGGAACGCGCGGGACGCGGAGTGCGGGTCCAGGTACCCCGCCGGATCCAGCACGGCGCCATCGGCGCCCGGGCGCGGAGGCCGGCCGGCCTCGCGGGGGTCCGCCTGCTGTTCTGGGCGGATGGCGAGGGGGGACGGCGAGATGACGGGTGAGACGATCCTGCGCTACCGGATGGTGCTGCGTGACCGCCGTCAACGAGGGGTCCGAAGCTCTGCCAGGAGCCTGTCCGCTTCCCTCCGGGCGGGCTCCAGCATCGGGTCGGTGGAGTCGGGTATCCGAACCTTCGGAACGCTCATGCGTTGACCGTCCTTGGCGGCTGCTCGGTGCGCCGTCTGCTGTCCGGCATCTGTGGTGCGCCGGGCGGTCAGTTCCACGATGTTGTGCGGTTGGGGTGTGGGATCGCAGTGGTGTCAAAGGTGCCGCGTGCGATCTCGCGGGCCAGCGAGGCGAGCTGGAGGTTGTGGGCGCGGGCGTAGCCGCGGAAAGTGGCGAAGGCGTCGTCCAGGGAGACGTGCCAGCGTTCCGCGAGGATGCCCTTGACCTGTTCCAGGACGATGCGGCTGGTCAGGGCGTGCTGGAGTTGGGCGCGCTCGACTTGGCTGTGGTCCAGGGTGCGCTGCTGGAGGATGGCGATGGTGGCGATGTCCGCGAGGGCTTGGGCCAGGGTGATGTCCTGGTCGCTGAGGGGGGCGGGGTCGGTCTGGAACAGGGCGAGGGCTCCGATGATCCGGCCGCGCAGCCGCAGCGGGATCACGTTGGTGGCCACGAACCCGGTTTCCGTGGCGCGGGCGACGAACTGAGGCCAGCGCGCGGTGGTTTCGGGGTCGGCAAGGCTGATGTTGGTGCGGGCCTGGCCGCTGTGGTAGCAGTCCACGCAGGGGCCCTGGTCGTGTTGCAGGGCGAAGAGTTCCAGCAGCCGGGTGTGCTCGTCGGAGGCCGCCATGGTCTGCAGGGTGCCGTGGGTGTCGGCCAGCAGGATGCCGACCGCGGCCACGTTCAGCAGTTCCACGCAGCGCACCGAGAGTTGCTGGAGGAAGTCGATGAGGTCGAAGTCGTCGGTCAGGGAGTCGGCGACTTCCACGAAGACCTCGGTCATGCGCTGTTCGCGGGTCATGTCGATCAGTCCTTGTCTTCGGCGGTCGGGGGCGTGCTGTTGCCGCCTGGGTCCAGGTGAAGGCGCCGGTCCACCACGTCCTGTGAGATGTCGGTGATGGAACGCCCGCTGCCGTAGGCGTGCGCGCGCAGCCGCAGCAGGGCTTGGGGCAGAGTCAGGGCGAGTTGGACGCTGAGCATGCCGGTTGCCTGGTGGACCACCGCGTGCTGGAGAGAGTGGGGGGAGTCCGCCGGGAACGGGGTGCCTGGCTGCGGTGTGCTGCTGCCCAGGCAGCGGGCGGTGAGCGCGGCGGCCAGGATCGTGGCATCGTCGGTCTGCTGGGCGGTCATCGGTCCGGGGGTGCGGCGTACGGCGGTCAGAACGCCGACGTTGATGGCGCCGATGCTCATGGGGAAGCAGAAGACGGCGCGGGTGTCCAGGGCGGGGGCCTCCATGACCAGGGCGGGCCAGCGGGCTAAGGGAACCTGGGCGAGGTCTGGTGCCCACACCATCGCCCCGGTGCGGATCGCGTCGGGGCCCGGCCCTTGCCCGAGGGTGAACTGCAGGTCCTCGAAGCGGCGCGTCGTGGCGTCAGAGCACCACAGGAGCTCGGCGAGATCGCCCTCGGTGACCAGGGAGACCGCGAGGCCGTCCACGCCCATGGCCCGGGCGCCGGCCGCGGTGACAACGTCGGCGATGGTGTCGGACCCCTCTGTGGGCTGCAGCACGCGCAGGATCCGGGCCATGCTGTCGCTGATCACCCGGCACCGCCGTCGAAGCCGGGCGGTTCCTTGTTCGCGGCCCCCGGCCTGGTCATGAGGCCACCTGTCTGGGACGCGCGGCGGCCATGGGATCCGGAACCCGGGGACAGGCGGGTGCGGTGTGCGGTGTGCGGAGGAGGAAGCCCGTGCCGCTCAGGTTCAGGAGCCGGGCCATCGGGGGAGTTGGATGGTGCAGGCGAAGGAGGCCCCCTGCCGAGGCGGTTCGCTCGGCGGCGGCCAGGAGGGCGTTGAGGCCGCTGACGTCGCAGAACGCCAGGGTGGTCAGGTCGATGTCGATGGCGCGGATTCCCTCGCGCAGGCAGTCCCCGACCATCACGCGCAGCGCAGGCGCCTCGTGCAAGTCGAGCTCACCCGCCAGGGTGATCGTTGTCTGGTATCCGCAGTCGCGCCGGTAGAGGTTCAAGCTGGGCAGAACAGGCATAGGGCCTCAGTTCCTGTGACCTCAGGCGCGACACCGGCTCGGGCCGGGGCATCCCCGACCCGCCTGGCACGCGTTCCCTGTGGTCGGACGCCTGGATCAGGTCAGGCGAAGCTTTGCCTCGGCAACCCTGCGGTCCAGGACCGCCAGTGGAAACCGCCTCGCCTCGAAAGATGTGCCGGCGGCGTTTCGATGGATCATCCGCTCCCCGCAGGCACCTGTACGACAACAGCATGGGCCACGCCGGGGTCTGGGACGTTACTCGTAGCATAGCCCCTGCGCCTCCCCCGGTTGTCGTTCCCGGGCGCATCTTCCACCGGCATCCTGCCGCGCCCTCGCGAGAGTCACCGCGGAAGTCATTCCGCCCCACGCGCCCGCCCCCGGCTATGGGCTCGACTCGCGACCACCGGCTGGCCGGCAAGGAATCCGTCACTCTGGACGACATCGCCGACGAACCCCTGCCCCGGGCGCCCGACCCGACCTGGAACGCCTTCTGGCGCATCGACCCCCGACCCGACGGAAGTCCGGCACCGGACGGTCCTCTCGTCGAGGCCGTCGAGGCCATCGAGGACAAGCTCGAACTCATCGCCGCGGGGCAGGCCATGGCCATCGTCTCGGCCGGCCTCCACGCCACCCTCCGTCACGACCTCACCACGGTCCCCCTGCACGGCCTCGAGCCGGGCCACCGGGCCACGTCGTGCTGGCGACCCGCGCCGACGATCACAACCGCCTGCTCGCGGCCTTCCGCAGGTCCGCCCGAGCCCATCTCACAGGTCCCTCCCGGCCGAACCGGCGAGCGCCCCCCGGACACCGTCATAGGAATGACCGGCTGACGTTCCCCGAAGGCTCGGTCAGCGGAGAGGCGCGGCGGGTGCGCCTCCGATCCCGGACTCCCCGCTCCTCAGCGGCGTGGGCGGGGGCCACCGCGCCGCCCCGGCAGCACCGGTGAACCACAGCGTGATCCACTTCGCCTGCCACGACGTCGGCGACTGGAGCAGCCCCGACTCCGGTGCCGTCCTGCTCCACGGCTACGCCGCCTTCCCTCACCGTGATCGAGGTGGCGAACAGTCACCTGCCGGGGGCCGCTCTCGCCCACCTGTCGGCGTGCGACACGACCCGCGGCGCCACTCCGCGCCCTCCACGACGAGGCGATCCACTTCACCTCCGCTCTCCAGCCGGCGGGACACCGGATGTCATCGGCACACGGTGGCCCGTCAACGACCAGGCCGCGCGGCGGATCGCCGACGCCTTCCACGCCACTCCCACCCTCGACGGCACCGCGCTTCCCCACCCCGAGCAGGGTCCGTCGCCCCGGTGCGTCGAGGTCGTGCTCGCCCTGCCGCGCGTGTGCCCGGACCACCGGCTCCCCGACCCGCTGACGCTCACTCTCCGCCGGCGAGGGTGGCGATGGGACTGCCGGAGAGGTAGCGGGCGGTGTTGACCAGGCCGACGGCGCTGAACGCCTGGGGGGTGTTGCCGAGCTGCCGCCCCGCCCGCACGTCGAACTCCTCGCTCAGCAGACCGACGTCGTTGCGCAGCGACAGCAGCCGCTCGAACAGCTCCCGCGCCTGATCGGCGCGGCCGGTCCCGTGCAGGGCGTCGGCCAGCCAGAAGCTGCAGGCCAGGAAGGCGCTCTCGCCACCCGGCAGGCCGTCCACGTTGTCGTCCGCCTCGTTGGCGTAGCGCCGCACGAGCCCGTCCTCGCCCAGCTCTCGCGACACCGCGTCCACCGTGCCGCGCATCCGCGGGTCGCTCCATGGCAGGAAACCCGTGCGCGGGAGGAGCAGCAGCGCGGCGTCCACGCCCCGCGAGCCGTAGAACTGGGTGAAGGTGTTCCGCTCGCTGTCATACCCCCGTTCACACACTTCGGCGTGCACCTGGTCGCGTAGCGCCGCCCACCGCCGGACGTCCCCGGGCAGGCCCAGATCGCGCACCGCGCGTACCCCCCGGTCGAACCCGGCCCAGGCCATCACCTTCGAGTGCACGAAGTGCCGGCGGTCGCCCCGCACCTCCCACAGGCTGTTGTCGGGCTGGTTCCAGTGGCCCTCCAGATGCTCCAGCAGGGCGCGCTGGAGATTCCAGGCCGACTCGGAGGGGGCCAGCCCGGTCTCCCTGGCCAGGTGCAGGCTCTCCAGCACCTCGCCCCACGTGTCGAGCTGGTGCTGATCGGCGGCGGCGTTGCCGATCAGCACCGGCGCCGAGCCATGGTGGCCGTCGAGCCAGTCCAGGGTCTGCTCGGGCACCCGCCGCGAGCCGTCGAGGTCGTACATGATCCGCAGCTCCGCCGGGTCGCCGGCGACCGCGCGCAGCAGCCACTCGCGCCAGGCCCACGCCTCGGCCACGAAGCCGGTGCCCAGCAGCGCCTGGAGGGTGAACGTCGCGTCGCGCAGCCAGCAGTACCGGTAGTCCCAGTTCCGCGTGCCGCCCAGGCGCTCGGGGAGCGAGGTGGTGGCGGCGGCGACAATGCCGCCGGTGGGCGCGTAGGTGAGCGCCTTCAGGATCACCAGGGCGCGGCGCACCTCGGCTGCCCACTCTCCGTCGTAGTCACAGGCGGTCATCCAGGAGGTCCAGAAACGCTCGGTGTCGGACACCGCCCTCAGCCCGTCGGTCGGCTCGGGTGCCGGCAGGTGCGAGCGCTGGTGGGTCAGGACGAACGGGACACGTTGCCCCGCCTCGACGGTGAAGTCCGCCCAGGTCGTCGTGTTCGGCCCCGCGTGCGTGCCGACCGGGGTGTGCAGCCATACCGCGTCCGGGCCCGCCACCGCGCGCAGGTCCCCGTCCTCCCTGGTCACCCACGGTCTGATGTGCCCGTAGTCGAAGCGCAGGCACAGGTCGGTGCGCACCGGTACGCGGCCGGAGATCCCCTCGACGACGCGTACCACGGCGGGCGCCGCGCGGCCCGGCGGCATGCAGTCCACCACCCGCACCACGCCCTCGGGCGTGTCCCACTCGCTCTCCAGCACCAGAGAGTCACCGCGGTAACGCCGGCGGGTGGCCGGCCCCCCGCGCCGCGGGCCGAGCCGCCAGCGGCCGGCGCGTTCGTCGTGCAGCAATGCCGCGAAGCAGGCCGCCGAGTCGAAGTCCGGCAGGCACAGCCAGTCGATCGAGCCGTCCCTGTCCACCAGGGCGGCTGTCCGCAGGTCGCCGATCAGCGCGTAGTCCTCGATGGCTGAAGTGGGCATCGGTCCTCCCAGGGCGGACCGATGGCGGCTCGCCACCCCGCCGAGTATCCCGGACCGGTCCGCCCGAAACCCGCGCGGACCGGTCCGCCCGAAACCCGCTGAAACCCCCCGAACCCGCTGATGCCGGACGGTGCGGGCGCTCAGCCGGGTGCCCGACGCTTCGGATCACCGGGGAAGGGTGCCTTCGGCGTCGGAGTAGCCTGGTGGGGCCGTCCGGGCCCACCCGCGCCATGCGCACGATGATCTCCGCGCCCTGCTCGACGGTCTCGATGCCGGTGTTCCCGTTCAGGTCGGTCTTGGGGAAGCCGGGCTCCACCGCGTTGATCCGCGTGTCCGGGAACGCCCTCGCGTACCGCGCGGTGATCCGACCCGGCGGATCGTGTCGCCCACGTGCGGGGTGATCCACCGCTCCCGTTCGACGCGGTCGTGCGCGACCGCGCCGTGGTGGCCGGCCGGATCGGCGCCTCCGGCACCCCACAGCGCGGAAGACCCACCGCGGACCGCGGCGGGCCAGACGAAGTCGCCCGGTCTCGGTCAGCGGGGCATTACGGTGGGGCACGAGGGCCTCCTCGGGTCGATGTAGATGTCGCAATCCACACCGAACCGGGAGGCCCTCACCCGTTCAAGAACCCAGCACGCGTGTCACCAACGTCCCGGGACAACACACCTAGACGCAGGACGGGCACAGCCCGCGGTAGGTGACCTCGACCGTGGACACCGTGAAACCGAATCGTTCCTCCGACGGGAGGGCGGCCAGCGGATCGCCGGCCGGGTGGACATCGCGGACGGTGCCGCAGGCGGAGCACACCAGGTGCTGGTGCGGGTGGTGCGCGTTGGGGTCGTAGCGCTTGGCGCGGCCGTCGGTGGCGACCTCTATGACCTCACCGAGGGACACCAGCTCGCCCAGCGTGTTGTAGACGGTCGCCCGGGAGATCTCGGGCAGCCGCCGTGCCGCGCGGGCGTGCACCTCGTCGGCCGTGAGATGCACGTGATCACCGTCGAGGACCTCCGCGACGACACGCCGCTGGGAGGTCATCCGCCAGCCACGCCCTCGCAGCCGCTCCAGCAGGTCGCTCATATCGGTTCACCTATTCAGGCTCGGTGGGACATCTCAGGTTAACCAGTGGACGTCCGGGTTCCGATCGGGCAGGGGGGGTTGGTGCGCTTCTTGACCTGAACCCTGTCTAAAGTAAGATCTGCTCCGGCGAAAGCCAAGGGGCAGGAAGACTCCGGTACGGCAGGAGACAGAGACGTGACGGGACCACCGCTGAGGAGCCCGTGGTGCCGGCCCGCGAGTGACGGCCGCTCGTGTCGAGCTGCCCGAGACCGTCCGGGGCGGTGACCCCCTCGGCGTCGAGGCGATCACCTCGAACGGCCGGCGGCTCGCCCGGTTCGGGAGGGGCGTCGTATCGTCGCTGACGCCGGCCGCGCGGTCGACGAGTCCCGCTGCCCGACCGCGTCCGACGACCACGGCTTCTCGGCCGACGAGAGGCGAGGTCATCCACCGGGGCCCCGTGCCCCGACTGTTCCACCGCCCGCAGTTTTCCCTAGCACCATCGTCCGCCTGGGCCGGAAGGATTTCCATGTCTGAGAACCATGATGCAATCGTCGTAGACGCGAAGACGGAGGGCGGAGGTGGCTGCCCCGTCGCCCACGGGCGCGCCGCCCATCCGACTCAGGGCGGCGGAAACCGCCAATGGTGGCCGGAGCGGCTCAACCTGAGGATCCTCGCCAAGAACCCCGCCGTGGCCAATCCCCTCGGCGAGGAGTTCGACTACGCCGAGGCGTTCACGTCCCTCGATCTCCCGGCGGTGAAGCGGGACATCGCGGAGGTGTTGACGACCTCGCAGGACTGGTGGCCGGCCGACTTCGGCCACTACGGCCCGTTCATGATCCGGATGGCGTGGCACAGCGCGGGCACCTACCGGATAAGCGACGGCCGCGGTGGCGCCGGGGCGGGTCAGCAGCGCTTCGCCCCCCTCAACAGCTGGCCGGACAACGGCAATCTCGACAAGGCCCGCCGCCTGCTGTGGCCGGTCAAGAAGAAGTACGGCCAGAGCCTCTCCTGGGCCGACCTCATGATCCTCGCCGGCAACGTCGCCCTGGAGTCGATGGGCTTCGAGACCTTCGGTTTCGGCGGCGGCCGTGAGGACGTCTGGGAGGCCGAGGAGGATGTCTACTGGGGTCCCGAGAACACCTGGCTCGGCGACGAGCGCTACACCGGCGACCGCGAGCTGGAGAGCCCTCTCGGCGCGGTCCAGATGGGCCTCATCTACGTCAACCCGGAGGGTCCGAACGGCAACCCGGACCCGCTCGCCGCCGCCCGCGACATCCGTGAGACGTTCCGCCGGATGGCGATGAACGACGAGGAGACGGTCGCCCTGATCGCGGGCGGCCACACCTTCGGCAAGACCCACGGCGCGGGCCCGGCGGACCACGTCGGCGCCGACCCCGAGGCCGCCCCGCTGGAGGAGCAGGGCTTCGGCTGGAAGAGCTCCTTCGGCTCCGGCAAGGGCGGCGACACGATCACCAGCGGTCTGGAGGGTATCTGGACCCACACCCCGGTGGCGTGGGACAACAGCTTCTTCGAGACCCTGTTCGGCTACGAGTGGGAGCTGTTCGAGAGCCCCGCCGGTGCGAACCAGTGGCGGCCGAAGGACGGCGCCGGCGCGGGTACCGTCCCCGATGCCCACGACCCGGCGCGGAGCCACGCCCCGACGATGCTGACGACGGACCTCTCGCTCCGGTTCGACCCGGCCTACGAGCAGATCTCGCGGCGCTTTCTGGAGAACCCCCAGGAGTTCGCGGACGCCTTCGCCCGCGCGTGGTTCAAGCTGACCCACCGCGACATGGGCCCGATCGTGCGCTACCTCGGCCCGGAGGTCCCGACCGAGACGCTGCTGTGGCAGGACCCCCTCCCCGCGGTGACGCACGAGCCGATCGACGGCGCGGACATCGCCGCCCTCAAGGGCCAGGTCCTCGCCTCGGGCCTGTCGGTCTCCCAGCTCGTGTCCACGGCGTGGGCGTCGGCCTCGTCCTTCCGCGGCAGCGACAAGCGCGGCGGCGCCAACGGCGCGCGCGTCCGCCTGGAGCCGCAGCGTGGGTGGGAGGTCAACGACCCCGACCAGCTCGCGACGGTGCTGCGCACCCTGGAGGGCATCCAGGAATCCTTCAACGCGGCCCAGACCGGGGGCAAGCGGGTCTCGCTCGCCGACCTGATCGTGCTCGCCGGTGGCGCGGCCGTCGAGCGGGCCGCCGAGGACGCCGGCTTCGCCATCGAGGTGCCCTTCGCACCGGGCCGCGTGGACGCGTCGCAGGAGCAGACGGACGTGGAATCGTTCGCCGCGCTCGAACCGACCGCCGACGGCTTCCGTAACTACCTCGGGAAGGGCAACCGGCTGCCGGCCGAGTTCCTGCTGACCGACCGGGCGAACCTGCTGACCCTGAGCGCCCCCGAGCTGACGGTCCTCGTCGGGGGCCTCCGCGTCCTGGGCGCGAACCACCAGCAGTCGCCGCTCGGCGTCCTCACCACCACCCCCGGGACGCTGACCAACGACTTCTTCGTCAACCTGCTCGAACTGGGCACGACGTGGAAGGCGACGTCCGAGGACGCGAACACGTTCGAGGGTCGCGACGCCGCCACGGGCGAGGTCAAGTGGACCGGCAGCCGCGTCGACCTCCTCTTCGGGTCGAACTCCGAGCTGCGCGCGCTGGCGGAGGTCTACGCGAGCGACGACGCGAAGGAGAAGTTCGTGCACGACTTCGTCGCGGCGTGGGACAAGGTCATGAACCTCGACCGGTTCGACCGCGTCTGATCACGACGTCCAGGCCGGCCCCCGCCGGGCCGGCCTGGACGTCCTCGGCGGTGCCGTCCGGACCCCGAGTCCCGGCGGTTCCCGGCCGGGTGACCGAGGCCGATCAGGGGACGGTGCAGATCACCGTGGCCCGCAGGGACTCGGTCGTGGAACCGACGTTCCTCCCGATGACGGACCAGCCGAAGCCGTCCGCCGCGGAGTCGGTCACGTGGATGTCGAAGGCGGAGGTCCGAAAGCCGCCTCCGGTGGGCTGGGACCCGCCCGGGCATGTCACCGTGGCCGTGCCGATGCCACCCGGCGCCAGGTCGATGTAGTCGCCGGAGTGTTGGGTGTACTCCGCCATCGGTGCCGCGCCGTCCCCCAAGGGTGGCTTCTCGCTGCCGTCCTGGGCGGCTGCGTGGGCTATGCCGACCGTGAGAATCGCTATCGTCGCCCAGACGATGATCCGGTTGCGTTGCATCTCAACCTCCGCGTGTGGCCGATGCGTTGACGGTCCTCCGGGGGTGGCGACCGCCCGCTCGAACATTACGGAGGGCAGGGGTACGACCACAGGGCATATCACCGGGCGCGTGAAGCGTGGGCTCCGCTCCCCGGGGCGGGCGAGCGCCGCCCCATGGCCCCGGGCGTCGAATTCCGCCGCGCTGCGCCCGCGTCCGCCCTCGTCGGTGAGGGAGGCGTGCCGGTGTGGGGCCCGGCGGTGGGTCCGCCGACGTTCCCGGCGCCGGGGGCTCACCCCGGCCTGGTGCCGCGCTCAGGTGGCCGGGCCGCGGTGCGGGATGCCGTCGGCTCACCTCCTCCAGCGCTGTCCGGAGGAATCGGGCGGTCCATGGCGACCGGCTGCCCGCCGGCCAGAGGGCCAGGGTCTGGTACGGCGCCGCGTCGACTACCGGGCGGTACGTCGCACCGGGCCGGACGTTCAACGCGGTCGGCGAGGCGGGCACCCGTGCCACGGCCTGGTCAAGGGCCGGTCCTGCTCGCGACGATCTCCGCCGACGACCCCACCGGCGTCTTCCGCGGCCCGCATTCCCTGGACGACGTCATCCCGTGGTGAGCACCCGACGACGCTCCCAGGACGCACCCGGCGGCACCCGACATCAGACCGTCGTGGGGGCGATGAGGAATCCGTCCCCCCACCGCTCGCCGTGACGGCACCGCCCCGTCACCTCCCGGGCCGGCGCGGACGACGGCCCGGGAGGTGACGGCGGTGACAACGGTGACAGCGGTGGACGACGGGACTGTCTGTCGCGGTTACTTCCCGGAGGCGGTCGGGTCGTGGTCGCCGTAGGCGAAGACCGACACCGCGTTTCCGTTGGTGTCCCTCAGGCGCGCGGTGTCGCCCTCGTTGTTCCAGATCGGGCGCCCGATGCCGAAGGAATGGCCGCCGTCCTCGGGGCGGACCTCGTTGGTGTGGACCCGGATCCGGCGGCCGGGCTCAAGCGCCGTGCCGGGCGGGAAGGTGAAGTCCTGACCGGCGTCGTCGGCGCTCAGCGTCCAGCCGGAGATGTTGGCCGGCTCGGCACCGCGGTTCAGGATCTCGACGAACTCGTCGGACTGCCCCGTCGACGCGTTGCCGATCGCCTCCACGCGCGAGATGTGGAGGATCGGCTTGACGGGGACCGGGGTGAGCAAGGCGTAGATGTCCGCGCTGTTGGATTTGCCCTCGGGGCTGACGAACTGATGGACGTGCTTGTGGTTCTGCCAGAAACCGGTGATCAGCACGTTGTAGGCGGCACCGTCGACCGTCACGACCTCCTGCTGGGGATGGACGACCGGCAGGTCGACCAGATCCTCCGGTCGCGGTCCCTGGTTGGGCGTCTCGTTGTGGTGGAAACGCAGGACGAAGTCGATCTCGGTCCCCTCCTCGAAGGCCACGTTCACCGCGAGACGCACGTCGAACTGGTCCTGCGGTAATGGCGGGATAGGGAAGTTGTGGTGCGTGAACGTGCCCAGCACGAATTCGGTGCCGTCGACTCTCACGGGGACGGGGCCGCCCTGGAAGACGTAACCACTTTTCACACTGTCCGCGACAGCGCCCCATGTGATGTGTTCATTGTTCACGGTGAACTGCGACGCGTTCACCTTGGGAAGCACCCAGGTACCGGTGGTGACCACTGTAGCCATGGCAGGTGTGTCCTCTCTCCAGATCCCCGAATGAGCCACCTATCGGGCTGCTGTTGCATTCGGGGGTACGCCTGCATTCACCCGTACGAGGGAGGCGGGGCGGGTGAAACGCGAAAAGGGAGCACATGTGATGGCCGGTGACCAGGGCATTGGCCCGACCTGGCGCGAAACGGCCGTTCGGGCCCGACGGGCACAGCACGGCCGGCCGTTCCTGTCGCGCCGATCACGAGTGCCTTCAGGTCGCCGACCATGCCGGTGGTGGAGCAGCGGGTGCCCGCATTGTCAATGAGGCCGTCCGGCTGACGGCCGACACCGGACACATCTGGTGCTGACTCAGCGCGTCATTTCTCGCGAACATCCACGAACTCGTTGATCATGACCCGCCGTTGAAAATCATCAAAATCGCTGCCTCTAAAACGTGAACGAAGCCATCCCGGCCCGATGTCACCGGTCTGGCCGAAAAGCACGTCAACTCACCGCCGGGTATGTTTCACTCGCGTGGGGGATATGTGCCACCAGCCCCGGTAGGCGTTTCGGCCATTCGGTCGAGGCGTCGCCGCTGGCTTCGGTGAGGCGATGGTGCGCCGGCGGCGCGGCCCCCGTGATCGGTGCGGGCGACACGCCGTTCACCCACCGGGACGCGGGCCGGGCAAACCCGCCCGGGTGGGATTGGCCGGGACGACCCCCGGTCACTTCCCGTTCCGCGCCGCATGCGTTGTGCTTCCCATGCCACCAGCGCCGCTCCGGACCCCGCGTCCGGCCGGCGGCGCGACCAGGCAGTGCCGAGCCGAGAGGGAAGTCAGTGACCATCCCCATCCCGATCCGTGTAGCGCTCGTCAACGGCAGCTTCGAGCAGCCGGTCGTCACCAACTACGAGATCCTGCCGGACGCCTCACAGGCGCAGGCACCGAAGCGGGTCCCCGGCTGGCTCACCACGGCGACCGATCACATGATCGAGCTGTGGCACTCCGGCTTCCAGGGCGTGCCCGCGGCGGACGGCGCCCAGTTCGCCGAGCTCAACGCCAACCAGGTCGCCACGCTCTACCAGGACCTGCCGACCACACCCGGCACGGTTCTGTACTGGCGGCTGTACCACCGTGGCCGCAACGGCGAGGACACCATGGCGCTGGACATCGGTGCCCCGGGCGCGGTGGTCGAGCAGCGACGTTTCACCGACGGCAACACCACCTGGGGTCACTACACCGGCACCTACACCGTGCCGGCGGGCCAGACGACGACCCGGTTCGCCTTCCGTTCCGTGTCGGCCGCCGGCGGAAACCAGGGGATCGGGAACTTCCTGGACGGGGTGTTCTTCGGTACCGCTCCTCTTGTGGTGCTCACCAAGTCCGCCATCCCCGTCGGCCCGCTGGAGGTGGGCGACGTGATCACCTATCGCGTCACCGCGAGGAACGAGGGCGGTGGCGCGGCCGAAGCCCTCACGCTGACCGATGTCATCCCGGCCGGCACCACGTACCTGCCCGGTTCCCTGCGCATCGTCGAGGGTCCCAACGCCGGCCCCAAGAGCGACCAGGAGGGGGATGACGAGGCGTACTTCGACGCCCAGGAGAACCGGGTGGTCTTCCATCTGGGCAACGGCGCCACCGGCGGGCAGCCGGGCAGCCTGCCCAACACCGAGACGCTGCCCGCGGGGACCACGGTGGAGTACCGGGTCACCATCGATGAGGCCGCCGCGGGCGGGCTGATCGCCAACACCGCCACCGCCACCTACGAGAACCATCTCGGACCCACCCCCGAGCCGCTGACCGCCACGTCCGACGAGGCCGTCACGGAGGTCCGGCCGGCCGCCGACCTGACCGTGGTGAAGGCGGCCGACGCCACCACCGTCACCGTGGGCCAGACCGTGACCTACCGCCTCACCGTCCGCAACTCCGGCCCGAACCAGGCCACCGGCGTCACCGTTTCCGATCCGCTCCCCGACGCCCTCGCCTTCCTGTCCGCCACCGGCTCGCCCGGCACCTACGACCCGGACACCGGACTGTGGAGCATCGGCGACCTCGCCAACGGCGCCACCGCCACCCTCACCCTGCGGGCCAAGGCGACCACGGCCGGCCCTCTCACCAACACCGCCACTGTGCACGGTGACGAGAAGGACCCCAACCCCGCCAATAACACCGACACCGTCACCATCTGCGTCAACCGCGCCCCCTCCTGCTGCGATCGTCCCTGCGATTCCTGATGAGCGGCCGAGTCGTCGTGGGGCGCCGGGCGGCGAATCGTGGGAAGCCACAGACACGGCGGACGACTGAAAGCCACACCCAGCGCCCTGGGTGAGTCAACGCTACGAATGGCTCGCTCATCCCGGTCGACAAGGTCGGGACGGCTGACCGTGAGGCGCGTGATCCGCGGGCGCGTGATCGTCCCGCGGACCGCAACGGCCCTGGCATACCTGACGCTGCTTCGTGGTGAGGCTGCCGGGCGGCCGACGCGGGCCTCCTGCCGACCCGCACCAGTGACCGTCCATTGCCCGCGCCCGGCCCGGCACGCCCGGCCGGGCGCGGTTCGCTTCGCCGACGGCGAGGCGCGGCGGCGCCGGGCGCCCGCCGCCTGGTGGAGGCGGCGTCCAGCACCTCGTCGAGCCGGGCGGTGGCCATGGCGTCAGGCCAGCCTTCGCAGCAGCTCGTCGGCCAGCGGCGCGGAGGAGGCCGGGTTCTGGCCGGTGACGAGGGTGCGGTCGGTGACCACGTGCGGGGCCCACGGCTCACCCTCGGCGAAGTCGACCCCGGCCTCGACCAGCCGGTCCTGGAGCAGCCAGGGCGCCTTGTCGGCCAGCCCCGCCTGGGTCTCCTCCACGTTGGTGAAGCCGGTCAGCCGGTAGCCGGCGAACGCGTTGGTGCCGTCCTCGCGGGTGGCGGCCAGCAGGGCGGCCGGCCCGTGGCAGACCACGGCCAGGGGCGTGCCGGTGTCCAGCGCGCGGACCAGCAGCCGCCCGGAGTCGGCGCTGGCCGACAGATCCTCCATCGGGGCGTGGCCGCCGGGGTAGAAGACGGCGTCGTAGTCCGCCACCTCGACGTCTTCCAGTCTGACCGGGCGCTTCAGCTCGGGGATCGCCGCCGTGGCCGCGGCCATCTCGGCGGCCTTCTCGGGGCCGCCGTTGACCTCCGGCGCGAGGCTGGCGCGGTCCACGGTCGGGACGACACCGCCCGGGGTGGCGACGGTGATCTCGTGGCCGGCGGCGGTGAACGCCTGGTAGGGAACGACGGCCTCCTCGGCCCAGAAGCCGGTGGAGTGCTTGGTTCCGTCCGTCAGCGTCCAGTGGTCCACGCCGGTCATCACGAACAGGATCTTCGACATGTGCGGTGCTCCGCGTCTCTCGGGGGGTTTCTCGGCTGTCTCTCGGCTGTCTCCCGGCGGTCGGTCCCCCTCGGGGGACCGACCGGCCGCCGCACGGTGTCTCCGGGCTGTGCGCCCTGACCCCGTGTGCGCGGTCCGTCAGGGTGCCGATGCCCTGACCGTAGGACGGACTGCCCCAGAGATGCCAATAGTGTCCACGATGTCTGCCATCGGAATCCCGATGGGAAGGCCGGTCGCGCGCCGGGCGGGTACGCTTCCGCCCGGGAGGGCCTAGAGTCGTCCGCGTGCCGCACCGACACCCCGAGGAATCCGCGCCGGCGGCGGGTCCCGCCTCCGAGCGGGAGACCGCGGCGGCGGACGGGCTGATCGACCTCAATCTCCTGCGCACCTTCGTCGCCGTGCACCAGGCCGGGTCGTTCACCGCCGCCGCGCACCTGCTCGGCCTCTCCCAGCCGACCGTCACGGCCCAGATCCGCGCGCTGGAGCGGCGGCTCGGGCGCGAGCTGTTCGAACGCCTGCCGCGGGGCGTGGCGCCCTCTCCCTACGCGGAGGAGCTGGCCGCCCGGCTCGCGCCGCCGCTGGACGCGCTGGCGACGGCGGCGGGCGCGGACCGGGGCCCCGGCGAGGCCCCGGTGGCCCCGGTGCACCTGGCCGGGCCGGCCGAGCTGATGGGCGCGCGTGTCCTGCCCGAGCTGGCGGACCTGATCGGGCGCGGCGTGCGGCTGCGCATCACCCTGGGCCTGACCGATCCGCTGCTGGCGGAGCTGCGTGCCGGCCGGCACGACCTGGTGATCGCCAGCACCCGGCCGCGCGGGCGGACGCTGGAGGCGATGCCGCTGCTGGACGAGGAGTTCGTCCTGGTCGCCGCCCCCGTGTGGGCGCGGCGGATCGGCGGCCCGCGGCGGGTGGCGGAGGAGGGGCCGGCGGCGCTGGACGCCGTACCGCTGATCACGTACGCGGAGGACCTGCCCATCGCCCGCCGGTACTGGCGCTACGTCTTCGGCCAGCGGCTCACCCGGCAGGCCGCCGTGACCGTGCCCGACCTGCGCGGGGTACTGGCGGCGGTGGTCGCGGGCGCCGGGTTCAGCGTGCTGCCCCGCTACCTGTGCCTGGCCGAGCTGGCCTCGGGCGCGCTCGTTCCGCTGCACGTCCCGGCGGACGCGCCGCTGAACACCGGCTTCCTCGTCCAGCGGCCCGGCGTCCCCGCCAACCCGCACGTCGCGCTCGTCCGCGACCACCTCCTGCGCGTCGGCAAGAGCTGGTAGGCCCCGCGAGGCAGGACGGCCCCGGCCCGCGCCCGCCGACGCGGACAGGGGGCCCGTTCACCCGCCGGGGCGCCGGGCGCGTCGCCCGTGCCCCACCTCGCAACGCGGGACCGTGGCGGTGTGGGCCTAGGATGCGGGGCCGGGGCAAGTCGGTGCCGAGTAGAGGATGTCGTGATGCCGGACGAGGTGTTGGCGGGCCGGTACCGGCTGGTGCGGCAGCTCGGCGAGGGCGGCATGGGGCAGGTGTGGCAGGCCCATGACGAGCGGCTCGGGCGTGATGTCGCGGTCAAGCTCATCTCGGTGCTCGCCGGCGGAGGCAGTGGCGGCGGTGAGGCCCGGGCCCGTTTCCTGCGGGAGGCCCGGATCACGGCCCGTCTCCAGCACCCCAACATCATCACCGTCCACGATCTGGGCGAGGCCGAGGGGGCGGAGGGCGCCACGCCGTTCCTGGTGATGGAACTGCTGCGCGGCCGGGGCCTGGACGCCGTGCTCCGCGAGGGCACCGTCGCGCCGCCGGACGCGGCCCGCTGGGGCGCGCAGATCTGCGACGCGCTCGCCGAGGCGCACGCCGCGGGCGTCCTGCACCGGGACGTCAAACCCGCCAACATCCTTGTCGCCGGCTCCGGTCCGGCGCGAACGGTGAAGGTGCTCGACTTCGGCATCGCGCGAGCGGCGGACTCGTCGGTCACCGGGGACCGGCTGACCCGGACCGGGTTCATGGTCGGCACCCCGCAGTACATGGCGCCGGAGCAGGCGCGGGGACGGCCGGAGCCGGGCAGCGACCTCTACGCGCTGGGCTGCGTGCTCTACGAGATGATCACCGGCCGCCTTCCGTTCACCGCGCCCGAGGCGGTCGGCTACCTCACGGCGCATCTGACCGAGACACCGCCCGCGCCCAGCGCCGTCTCCACCGGTGTGCCGGCCGGATGGGACGCGGTGGTGCTCCGGCTGCTGCGGAAGGACCCCGGGGAGCGGTACACGTCCGCGGCGGCCGTCGCCGAGGAGTTGCGACGACTGGAACGGCGCTCCGCGGTCCCGCTCGTGCCCGGCTACACCCCGACCCTGCTGGGCGGTCCGGCCCGCCCGGACGACGGCACCGACCCGGACGCGGACACCAGGACCCGGCTGCCGTCCGCGCCCGAGCCCCGCGGAACGCCGAAAACGCCGGGCGCCCGGCGTCTGAGGACGTTCCCCGTCGGCAGGCCGGTCAAGGTCGCCTTCTCCCCGAGCGGCACCCAACTGCTCCTCACCGGCGACGACGGCCCCCTGCGCGTCACGGACCTGACGGGCCGGGAGCAGCTCCTCGGGCCCCCGGACAGCGCGGTCGCCGACCAGGCCACGGCGGCCTTCCACCCCGACGGGCAACACCTGGCGGTGGCCGGCCGGGACCGGACCCTGCGCTTCTTCGACATCGCCGACGGCCGGGAGCTGCGGCGCGTCGCCCAGCGGGCGACGGTGGGTGCGCCCGTGTTCAGCCCGGATGGCAGGCTGCTGGCCACCGCGGACGCCGACCGCGTCGTCCGGCTGCGCGACCCCGAGACCGGATACCCCTACAGCGAGACGATCCGGCGGTCGGACCAGCCCAGGGGCTTCTGGCGGGGCACCCCCGCGTTCAGCCCGGACGGGACGCGGCTGGCGATCGGCGACGGCAACAAGGTCCGCGTCTACGACGTGACCGGCGACCACCCGGCGCAGATACTCAGGATCAGGATCTCGCGGGCGGTGGCGATCCCGGACCTGAGCTTCGGCCCGGACGGGTCCACCCTGGCGACCGTACGCCTCTCCTCGCTACGCGGCGGCGGACGGGTCCACCTCTGGAACACGCGGACCGGCGGGCGGCTCCTCGGACTGGACACGCTCAGGGGGGTGCTGAGCCTGGCCTACGGCCCGCGCGACATGCTGGCCACCGCCGGATCGGACGGCACGGCACGGATCCTGTCGGCCCTGACCGGCGAGGAACTGCTGAGGATCGACCACCCCACCTCGGTCACCTCGGTGGCGTTCAGCCCGGACGGAACACTCCTCGCCGCCTCCGCCGCCGACGCCACCCTCCAGTTGTGGCAACTTCTCGGCTGAGTCCCGCCGTCACCGCCGACCCGGAGGTAGCGGTTGGCTCCCCGCCGAGTCCGGCGCGGTGCCGTACCTCCCGCTGGCACGGTCGGTGTCCAGGTCGGCGCAGCGCCCCGCACGCAGATGGCTGAAGCGCCGCATGCCGCGGACGTGGCGCGCGAAGATGTCGCCGCAGCCGATGATCCCGGCTCTGAAGGAATACCTGCTCGACCCGCGTCGATGGTGCGGCTCGGCTATGTGAGCACCGCACGTGACGAGGCGCCAACCTCCTCCCGCGGCACGGCAGTAGCCGGGTGGCCGACGCCACGACGCCTGCGGGCAGCCCCCGGGACCGGACCTCGTTTGCTTCCTTGACGACCAAAAGTAAGCATGCCTAAATGGATCGCGGGCCGCCGAGAAAATGGGGCGGAGTGTCGCGACCGGCGAGTCGTGGCCGCGGCGGCCCTTCCGGCACGTCGACCTACCGCGAGGGAGCGGCCTTGTCCGACATGCATTTCATGCCCAGCGCGTTATATTCCCGCGCCGCCGCTCTGGAAAGCCTGGCGGCACACGACTCACGATTCCCCCGCAGCGCCGCGGCGGAGATCCTGCGCGATCCGGCCAATGAGAAACTGCTGGGTTACGTCTTCTCAGAGGCTTTCACCCATGTTTTTCCGGGAGACCGGGCCGGCCACCCTCCGCGGGATTTCTTCGCCGAGCTGGACGAGGAACTGGCGTCGACGCCGAGCTACCATCTGTGGACCCTGGTGCCCTTGTGCCGCTACCGGTGCCACTTCTGCCAATTCCCCATTATGGTGCTCAGCGCCGATGAGGAACGATCCGCCGAGGCGGGCAGGCGCTGGGTCGACGCGAATATCGCCGAAGCGCGTCTGTGGCTGGAGGCGGTACCGTCACTGGCATCCGCTCCGGTCGGGGAATTCTGCCTTTTCGGGGGCACACCCACGGCGATCGCCGCTTCGCAGATCGAGCGGCTCATGGACTTCTACACCACGAACTTCAACTTCACGCCACAGACGTCGCTGCGAGCCGAGGGAAGTCCCGACACGCTGACACCGGACATGGTGGCCCGACTACGCGGTATGGGTTTCGCCAACCTCACCTACGGCATCCAGTCCTTCGACGACCGGCTGCTCGAACTCGCGAACCGCCGCCACACGGGAACGGAGGCGGAAAAAGCTCTCCGCCACGCCCGGGAACACGGATTCGCCCGCGTCGACGGCGATCTGGTGTACGGCCTGCCCGGCCAGGACGTCCCCTCCTTCCTGTCGGACATCCACCGGATGATCGACCTCGGGTTCGACACGATCGTGGCCATCAAGCTGCATCTGCGGTCTTTCGGCGAGGTCACCTCGGCCATCGGGCACGTCGCGCCCACGCCCTGGGAGAGTGCCCAGGTGCGCCGGCGCATCGCCGAATCCGGGCATCGCTGGCCCTCGCTGGGCGAGCAGTACCAGATGCGCGAGGCAGCGGTCAGCCGGCTCCACCAGGCGGGGTACTCCGAACATCCCACCACCTACTTCCCCCACGACGACGCGGGCCCGCAGCACTGGCGCTCGCTGAACCTGGACCAGGAACGGCAGTACCCGCAGGTCGGGATCGGACTGGGCGGCTACACCTGGAGCAGCCTGTCGGAGGCGAACGTGGTCAGCGACCCGCGCCGGTACCAGGAGGCCATCGCCGCGGGCCGCATCCCCCTGGAGACCGTCACCTCCATCAGCCCCAACGAGCGCGAGGTGCGCGCGGTCCGCATGGCGCTGTCCACCTGCCAGCCGCTGCGCGACGACATTCACCAGGCGCGTTTTCCCGGCAGTTCCCTGTTCGGGGCACGGTGGAGCCCGGCCCTCCGGGCACTCGCGGACCGGGGTCTGGTCACCGTGGACACCGCCGCGCGGACCGTCGCGCTCACGCCCGTGGGAATGACCCTCGTGGAAGCGATCATGAACGCCGAGATCCGGTGACCGGCAGCCATCGCCGCCATGTCAGGGGAGAGCACCCCCAGTGAGAGGAACACATCGTGCGCGTCGGGTTGATCTCAGGTGATGGACTGCCCGTCTCCGGGCTGCTGACCATCTTCCGGAACGTCAGGGATCTGGGTCGCGAGATGGGCCTGGTCGAGGACACGGTGCCGGCCGATCTGGGCTTCACCTGGCGCCCGGACAAGCCGGGTTTCTTTCCGCACGGCCCCGCCCGGGCCTACGCGCCCGACTGGCTGGTCGTCGAGAACACCGGTTCGTCGGTGGACATCGACTGGACCGCGCGGGAGCGGGAACTGTCGCGGATACGCGCGGATGTGGCGCGTCACGACGAGCTCACACCGGTCGGCCGGACCTCGCTGGAAGACCGGATCGAGGCGGTCTGCGAGCCATACCGGCGAGGCTTCCTCGGCTGGCTGGAAAAGCACCGTGTCGACTGGGTGTTCGCCCTCAACATGACGCTGTCGGACGCGGTCCCGGTGACCCTCGCCCTGCACCGCGCGGCAGCCGAGTACTACGCGACCAGGCCCGGCGGAGTCCTGTTCTGGGATCACGACCTCTTCGGCAGCTGCGCCATCCATGACGAAGCCTCCGGCGCCCGCTTGTACCCCGAACAGCCGAACCGGTGCACGCCGGTACCGCGGCCCAACGCGTTCACGCGCTGGGCCGTCGTCTCCGAGTCGCTGGCCCGGGAGGCCCGCTCCTACCCGACCGGGCTGACTCCCGACATCGTCCCCAACATCCTGCCCCGCGTCCCCGATGGCCCGCTGGGAAAGCGGCATCACGCCTTGGCCCGTCAGCACGGCCTGGTGGGGGGCCGGCCCATCCTGCTCGCCCCGGTCCGGGTCTTCGGCGTCAAGGGCGTCGAGGTGGCGATCGAGCTGACGGCCGCCATGAAGTCCCTGGCCACCGCCCGGAGCACGGCCGTACCGTATCTGCTGGTGTTCGGCAGCCTGACCGAGGACCCGCTCTATGCCGCCGAGGTCATGGCCCGTGCGCGGCACCTGGGGATGGACGGCGATGTGATCTTTTTGGACGGCGTGCCACTGGCCAGCTTCGAGGACCCGCACCGCGGCTGGCAGCTCGATGAGGTCGATCTGCTGCGCCTCGCCCAAGCCTCCGCCGGCGGGGTGGTGTTCACCCCCGGCGTGACCGACGTGGAGACCGTGGGACTGGCCCCCGGACTGGCCGCCATCGCCGGGCTGCCGGTCGCGGTCACCGCCTACGAGGTCTTCCGCGGCATCTACGGCGAGCACTTCTCCAGCATCCACGTCGGGCTCACTCGGGACGGCATCCGGGCAGCGGCGGCGGAGTTCCTGGAGGTGATCGGCCCCCACCGGACCGGGCACGCGGTCGCGGCCGGCCTGGAGAGGAACCGCGCACTGGTGCGCGACGCGTTCTCCGACACCCCCTGGCGCGGCCTGCTGCGGCGGCTGGCGCGAGCGCTGTGACGGGCGGGGCTCGCGTGGAGAAGGTCAAGGCCGTTCCTGCGGCTGGACCCTCCGTACACGGCCGCGGTCCCGGGCTGCGTGCGGGCGGACGCCGCACTGGGCACCCTGTGCCGGCGTCTGGCGGCCCGGCCGCGGGACGTGGTGACCGAACCGGGCGGAATCGGGAGACATCGTCCTGATCGACAACTACCGGACCGTTCACGGCCGCCGCCCCTTCCGGCCGTGCGATGACGGCTCCGACCGCTGGCCCGCGCCGCACGGTCCTCAGCCGTGATCCGCGCCGGTGGCGAACGCCGCGCTCGTCCGCCGCCGACCCCGTCGTCGGGCGCTGAGCCCGGCGCCGTGACTCCCCCTCCACCCACCGCGAGAGAAGGAAACCGCCGTGCAGACACCGTCCTCGCATGACCTGTCCCGCTGGTGCGAACAGCACCTCGGCTCCCCGGCCGCCGAACAGCTCTTCGCACACGTGCACCTGTCCGCGGCCGTCGGTCTGCGCCTGGCCGACGGCAGACGGGTCGTCGTCAAGGCCCGGCCGGCGGCCCAGCGGCTGCGGGGCTGCTTCCAGGTCCAGCAGCACCTGTACTCGGCGGGGTTTCCCTGTCCGCGTCCCCTCGTGCGGCCGACAGGGCTCAATGACCTGGAGGCGACGGCGGAGGAACTCGTGCCCGGCGGGACCCTGCTCGCCGACCATCCCGACGCGCCCGAGCTGTTCGCCGCCGCCCTGGCCCGGCTCGTGGCGGCAGCGCCCGCCGTCACCGCCGTCGACACTCTCGCGCCGGCACCCCCCTGGATCGGATGGGACCACGACGACTCCCGGCCCTGGCCGTGGCCCGACGACATGGACATCGATCTCAACGATCTGCCCGAACCCGCCTGGCTGGCCCGGACCGCGCGGCGGGTACGCGCCCGACTCGCGGACAGCGACCTTCCGGATGTCGTCGGGCACGGCGACTTCGAGTCGCAGAACACCCGATGGAGCGGGCGCGAGCTCCACGCGGTGCACGACTGGGACAGCGCGGTCGCCCGCCCCGAGGCCGCTCTGGCGGGTCAGGCGGCGGCCGTCTTCGGGACCACGGGCGCACCCGGCGAGACCACCCCGCTCCCGGCGAGCGAGCGGTTCCTGGACGCCTACGAACGCGCCCGGGGCCAGGCATGGACGCGGGAGGAGCGCGAGGTGGCGTGGGCGGCGGGACTGTGGGTTCTGGTGTTCAACGCGAAGAAGGAGTCGGCGAAGGAGGCCAACGGGCCCGAATGTACCCACCTGGCCACCGAGGTCGACGAACGACTCCGCCGGGCCCGTGCCTGATCGAGGTCGACCACGACGATGTTGGTCTCCGGCGCCGTGGCTGCCTCCGCGCCGAGTAGGTCGGTCAGCCCCTCGGTGAGTCGGCGTGCCCGCCCGTGGTCGTCGGCGAGGCGCTGGACATGGTGCCGGAGCGCGTAGGTATCCGGGGCCGCGATGATCCCCGCCTGGCGCGTCGCGCCCCCCGAACCGTTGCTTGTGCCGCCGGCCCCGATCGATCAGCTCCTCCGACCCGCGAGCACGGCCCCGACCGGGGCGCCCACGCCCTCGCTGAGGTCGATCCAGACGGTGTCGAAGGGCTCGGCCCACCGCCAGGCGGGGATGCCAGCGGTGCTCTGACAGGATCGTTGGCATGGCTGGCTCTTCATCAGTGGGTACGGTCCCGCAATCCGAGGCGCTGACGGCGTGGGCGCGGGGGGCGGGCTTGGTGACGGATGCCCGTGAGGCGCGGCGTCTGGCGGCGATGCGGCTGGAGGTGCTGGCCAGTGGCGCTGTGCCGCAGGGCCGCGCGGCGGACGTTGCGCTGACGGCTCAGTGGGCAGCGTTCATCTGCTGGGTGGACGATCACATCGACCGGAGTGGGCTGGGGTCTGCCTCGGGTGAGCTGGAACGGTTCACCGCGCCGTTACGCCAGGTGCTCGCCCCCGGCGGCCGGGACCGCATGGCGACGGCTCCGCATGCGGTGGTGCTGGCAGGGCTCTGGGAACGTACAGCCGCGGGCATGTCTGCCGAGTGGGGAGAGCGTTTCGCCGCGGATTACACCGACTTCCTGGACGCGTCCGAGGAGGAGGTGGCCCTGCGCCGTGCCGGGGCCCGGTTGGCATTGACGGAGTACATTCACTTGCGGCGTCGCACGATCACCCTGCTGCCCATGCTGGATGTGCTGGAACACACCGGTCACGCTCCTTGGGTGGCGGCGCCGCAAGTGCACGCGCAGGTACGGGACCTGCGGTGGGCGGTGGCCGACATCGCCGGCTGGGTGAACGACGTGGCCTCGCAGGCGGACGACGCGGCGGTGGGCCAGGACAACCTGGTGGCGGTCGTGGCCCGGGAGCACGCCTGCTCCACGGCACAGGCCCGCGAGCGCGTGGCCGCCATGATCAGGGAACGCCGCTCCGGTGTCGCCACCACCGCGGAGGCTTTGCGGGCGGGTTTTGGCCTGCCGCGGGAGCGGGAAGAAGAGGTGCGCCGCTACGTGGATCTGGTGGAGACGTTCATGGCCGCGACGCTGCGCTGGCTCGCCAGTACCGGCCGTTTCGCTCCCGACACCCCGGCGCATACATCCGATTAGGCCGGCAGATCCGCCAGCTTGCCGGCCGGGTCCCTGTCACCGGACCGGCGAAGCGATGACGCCCAGGACGGACCCCATGAGAATCCCTCCGGCCCCCAGCGGCCTGCCGTGCTGGCCCCCCACCGCATTGCCCTCCGGTCTGATTCCTGCCACCGGTCGGCTGCGCGACCGTCTTGTGGCCCGGGTCGGGCCCGACGGTGGGGTGCGCGGCCCGTGCGGCAGCCGCGTCCTGGAGACCGCCCTGATGCTGGTTCTCCTGGACCGCACCGGCCTGGAACCCGCCGCCCGGAGCCGGTTGGCCGCCTACCTGTCCACGCACCGCGACGCGCCCAAGCCGCTCGACCGGCTGCTCGCACGGGCCGCCCTGGACGGCCGGGCAGCGAGGGACGAGCTGGACGTGGAGGAACTCGTCGCTCAAGCACCGGACTTCACCGGCCCCCGCAAGCGCGCCCTGCTGCACGCGGTCCTCGTGCTGCTCGGCGCCACCCCCACCGCACGGCTCCCCGCCCCGGAAGCGTTCTCCCTGAACGGCCTGCACATCTGGGCGTGCGTCCAGGTCACCGCGGTCAAAGTCATCCTCGCCCTCGCAAGCGGCAACCCACACCGCATCGAGGAGCGTGACCTGGAACTCCTGCGTTCGACCCAGCGGGCCGGGAAGGTGTGGGAGGGCAACCTTCTCATCCATCTGTCCACCCTGCACGCACTGGCCCCGCTGCCGCACCAGCACCGCCTGGTCTCCCAGGGGATACGCACCGCGCTGGAGCACCAGCGCGACGATGGCGGGATGCCGTTCATCCGTGACGAGGACACCTGGGTCACCGCCACGGCCGGGATCGCCCTGCACGCCGCCGCAGCCCCCGCACCCGTCGTGGGCGCCATCGCCCGGCGCCTGGTGCGCCTTCAGCATCCCGGCGGCGGTTGGTCCTACACCGATGGCGCCCGACTCGCCGACGTGGACTGCACCTCGGTCGCCATCGAGGTCCTCCACCTGGCAGGCCACGACACCTACCGCACACCGGCCAGGCACGCCCTGGACGTCCTGCGCCACCTGCGCGGGGAAGACGGCGGATTTCCCACCTACCTGGCCGGGGCACCATCGGAAGCCGGCATGACCGCCGCCGCCGTCAACGCCCTCAGCACTCAAGGGCCGGCACACCAGGCCATGGTGGACACGGCACTCGCCTACCTTGCCTCCCAGCAGCGCCCGGACGGTTCTTTCCCGCCGGACTGGAGCAGCAGCCGGCTGCACACCGTCTTCCGAGCGGCCCTCGCCGCCGGCCGCCACCCCGGCGTGACGACCACCGGAAGCCCCGCACAGCGCGTCATCCAGCGGGCCGTCACGCTGGTGCGGACCTCCCAGAACCCGGACGGCGGCTGGGGTCAGCAGGACGGAGATGCCAGTGACGCCCTGAGCACCGCCTACGCCCTGAACACCCTCAGCACGCAGAGTGCGCCAACTCCGGCCGTCGCGCGGGGCGTTGCCTATCTGCTCAGCCAGCAGCGCGCCGACGGGGCGATCACCAGCATCCCGGACTCGATCGGGCCCCGCCCCTTCGGCTTCGCCGTCCCCGTACTTGCCGACATCTTCGCGCTCCTCGCCCTCGGCCACCTCACCCGCCGCCTGTGCCCCGCACCGCAGGAGCGGACCCGGGCCGCGCCTCCCTCTCCCAAGAGGGAACCCTCCGCTCGCCGGTGACCCCGGTCATCGGCCACCACACCGCCGTCCGCTCGGCCCACCCCGAAGGAAGCCACCGTGGCCGTCCCCGCACGCCCGACACCCATGGACCTGACCATGCACACCATGGCCCAGAACCAGCCGGCGCTGCTCCTGCACATCGGCGTCAACCTGCACCTGGAGGGCACCGCCCCACCCCTGGCCGCCCTGCGCGCCCACGTCAGCGACCACCTGCACCGGCTGCCCCGTCTCACCCACTACCTGGCAGGGCCCGGCCTCAAAGCCCGCTGGACCCACGACCCTGCCCCCGATCTCGACCGCCGGATCCGCGAACACCGCGTTCCGCCCGGCCAAGCGGCCCTGGACACGGCCCTCCAGGACCTGCTGACGCACCCGCTACCCGACAACGGGCCGCCCTGGGACCTGTGGCTGCTGCACGGCTACGCCCCGGACCGGTACGTCCTCTGCTACCGGACCCACCACACCACCCATGACGGCGGCGGCGTCATCAACACCCTTCACACCCTGTTCGGCACCGCACCGCCGCCCATCCCGGCAGCCCGCGCGCCCCGGGCAACCCTCCGCGCCTACACCCGCACCCTCAAGGGAATGCTCAGCTCCCTCAACACCAACGACTGCTGGGACGACCCGGCACACCCCCTGCACGGCAACCGGGCAAGCGCCTGGGCACAGGTACCCACCGAAACCCTGCGCGCCACCGGGGCCGCACGCGGCGGAAGCGCCAACGACGCCCTGCTCGCCGCCCTCGCCGGCGCGCTACGCGCCTGGAGCCGTGAACATTGGCCACGCATCACCGACCGGCCCGTTCCAGCCGTGATGATGGTGGACCTCAGCCGCCCCGGCGAACGCCACCGCCCGGGGAACGCTTTCACCTTCTCCCCTGTCGCCCTGCCCGTCGACCTGCCGACTCCGGACGCCCGCCTCGACGCCGTCATCGCCGCCACCCGCGGGCCCAAAGACCGAGCCCAGCGCGCGGCCATGCGCACGATCACCGACCACACTCCAGCACGCGCCTTCCACACGCTCGCCAGCCGACTCACCAGCCCCTCCCGGGCCATCGTCGACACCTCCCACGTCGTCTTCCCCGAGCCCCTCCACCTCCACGGCACTCCCGTCGTCCACATCCAGGGCTTCACCTGGCTTCCCCGCCACCACCCCGTCTCAGTCGCCGCGTGCACCTACAACGGCACCACCAGCGTCTACTTCGTCACCGACCAAGCGCTCCCCGGACTCCACCGCGTCCCCGCCCTGTGGGAACAAGCCGCCTCCCAGGCCCTCCCAGCACACTGACACCACGGCCAGCAGCAGCCGGAACGGTAAATCGAACGGCTCCCTTCCGTCATCGGTGGTGACGAAGGGCAACGGGGACCATCGCGCGCTCGCCACCGTCTACGGCACCAGCGAACGCGCCGCCATCCGCTACGCCGCCGCCGCCCGACAGCTCCTCACCACACCCCCCGAACGCGATCGCACGGGGGTGGATCGTCATGAACCCGGCCAAGCGGTGCGCCTCGATGCCGCTGTTCAGTGGGCGGGAGGCCCGTGCCCGCCTGCTCAGTCCTGACGACGAGGACTTCGTCGTCCAGACGGCCACCACCCGACCGGTCACGCTCGGCCAGCCCTGCACCCGCTGGTCGACGAAGTCCCCTACCGGGGCGCGTCGCGGCTGCCGATCGCTCACTGCGCCGTTCGCGGAGTGATCAAGGCATGCGCGGAGCTCGAACGCACCTGTCCATGCAGAGGCGGCAAGCTCACCATCGCGACCGGGTAACCGCCGTGTCGCTGCCACGACTCATCCTGTGTCCGTGCGGCGGTCGCGGGCAGCGGACTGCCAACAACGCTCGTGGTCAATGCGCCGAGCCTGTCCTCCTGGGTGGTGTGCGCTGCCGCGCGGCCCCCGTCATGCCGTACCCGGAGTCCTGCACGCCCTCGCGGTCCTCGCTCACGCCCCGCGACGGCGTCGGTGACCGTCCAGGCGAGTATCGTTCGCGGTCGGCGGTCGGCGGTCGGCGGTCGGCGGTCGGCGGTCGGCGGTCGGCGGTCGGCGGTCTGAGGCTGTCAAGGGTGCCTCTCGGTGGATCGCACGGTGGAGAACGTCGCTGTTCATCCACGGTTCACCAGATTATGTGAAAGTGGCTACCCGTGGCTCGTTACATGGTGAACGTCCTCATCGGACACCGACACCCCACGCTTCCGGGAGCCGGACCATGGCAGCTGGTCTTTCAACATCCATTGCGTCACGGCGCGGCGGAACGCCGTCCCAGAACGCCCCGGTCGTGTTCGACCTGGGCGGGCTGGACGTGGCCTACGGCAGTCATCGCGCCGTGCGTGACGTGTCGATGGCGATCCACGAGCGGGAGGTCACCGCGCTGATCGGCCCCTCCGGCTGCGGCAAGTCGACGGTTCTGCGGTGCCTGAACCGTACGAACGACCTCGTCGTGGGTGCCCGGGTCACGGGCAAGGTCTCCTATCGCGGCCATGATCTTTACGGCCCCGAGGTGGACCCCATCGAGGTGCGACGCCGGATCGGGATGGTGTTCCAAAGGCCGAATCCGTTCCCGAAGTCGATCTACGACAACATCGCCTACGGGCCCCGGGTGAACGCGGCCGGGGGCGCGAAGCTGAGCAAGTCGGAGCTGGACGACCGGGTGGAGGAGGCGCTGAAGTCCGCCGCCCTGTGGGACGAGGTCAAGGGGAAGCTGAAGAGCAGCGGGCTGGCTCTCTCCGGCGGTCAGCAGCAGCGACTGTGCATCGCCCGCGCTATCGCGGTTCGTCCCGACGTCGTGCTGATGGACGAGCCGTGCTCCGCCCTGGACCCGGTGGCCACGGGCAAGATCGAGGACCTGATGACGCAGCTCAGGGACGAGTTCACCATCGTGATCGTCACCCACAACATGCAGCAGGCCGCCCGGGTCTCCGACCGCACCGCGTTCTTCACGGCCGAGGTCGACGAGGCCGGGGAGCGGTACGGGCACCTCGTTGAGTATGACGGAACCGAGAAGATCTTCAACCGCCCCGCCGACCAGCGGACCGAGGATTACATATCGGGTCGCTTCGGCTGATCACGTGGATGACCGCATGCTTCCCGTAACCGATTCCCCCGCTCCGGCTCCGGGTGCGTTCTCTCTCGGCGCCCATCCGGTGGTGTTGCTGGCTGACCCCGACCAACGCGTCAGGCAGGGGCTGAGCGCCCAGCTCGCCCGGTACCGGGTGTCCGTGGTCCACTGCCCCGACGGTGTGGCGACCCTGCTCGAAGTGGGCCTCAACCGGCCCGACGTGATGTTGCTCGCCGCGGACCTGCCCGTGGTCGACGCCGCGACGGTGCTGCGCGCGGTGCGCTCCCGGTTGAACGTCCCGGTGGTCCTGGGGGTCGGGCCGAACGACGCCGCGCAGGTGGGGCCGGCGCTTGCCGCGGGGGCCAGTGCCTGCGTGGCCCGGCCCTACCGTTCGCGCGAGGTGGCGCAGTTGCTCAACCTGACCGACCGGAGCCAGGGCGGTTATGAGCCGCTGCTGGTCTGCGGGGAGCTGACCCTGGATCCGCAGACGTACGAGGTGCGGTTGCGCGGCAAGCTCGTCGGCCGGCTCGCCTTGCGTGAGTTTCAGTTGTTGCACCTGCTGATGGTGAACGCTGAGAAGGTCATCCGTCGGGACCGGATCCGTGCCGAACTGTGGGGAGAGACAGAACGCACCTCCAATACCATCACTGTTCACATCCGCCGCCTCCGGGAGCGCCTCGGCGATGATCCCCACCACCCGGAAATCATTCAGACGGTGAGAGGTATCGGCTACCGGCTGGTACCGCCCCTTGGCTGATCAGAGCCCCTCCCGGGCCCGGCTGAACGTCGCCGGGCCCGGTGCTGTCTGAGGTCTCCGCGGCCAGAGCCCTTTCTTAACGATTCCAACTCTTTTTGTGAAACTGCCGGTTTCGCGGAACGTATCTGGCTGTTCACCTTCCGGCCCCCGCTGCTTCGCTGCCCCCTCCTACGTTCTCCCCGACACCTTCAAGTCATCTACACCCCGGCCGGTGCGGCCGGGGTTGAAACAAGGAGCAAAGGCCATGCGCAACTGGCGCGCCAAGACCGCCGTGATCGTCGCGGTGTCCGCCCTGGCCCTTTCCGCTTGTAGCAGCGACGACAGTGACGAGAGCGGCAACGGGGGCAGCGGGGGCGACGGTGAGAACCTGTCGGGCGACATAGCCATCGACGGTTCCAGCACGGTCGCGCCGCTCTCCGAGGCCGCCGCCCAGCTGTTCATGGCGGAGAACCCGGACGTCCGCATCTCCGTGGGCACCTCCGGCACCGGCGGCGGTTTCGAGAAGTTCTGCAACGGCGAGACCGACCTGAGCGACGCCTCCCGTGAGATCGAGGAAGACGAGATCGCGGCCTGCGAGGGCAACGGCATCGGCTTCGACGCCGTCCAGGTCGCCAACGACGCCCTGTCGATCATCGTCAACCCGAACAACCCGGTGGAGTGCCTGACGGTCGAGCAGGCCCGGCAGATCTGGGACCAGGACTCGCCGGTCAGCGACTGGAGCGACATCGAGGGCGTTGACGCCGGTGACCTCGGCGAGGTCACCCTGTACGGCCCGGGCACCGACTCCGGCACCTTCGACTACTTCACCGAGGCCATTAACGGCGAAGAGGGCCGCATCCGCACCGACTACACCGACATCGGCGAGGACGACCAGGCCGCCATCACCGGTGTGGAGGGCGACGAGGCCGCCATGGCCTTCGTGCCTTACTCCTTCGTCCAGCAGGCCGGTGACGCCGTCAAGTCGCTCCAGATCGACAACGGTGAGGGCTGTGTCGACGCGACCCTGGAGAACGTGCAGAGCGGCAGCTACGCCCCGCTCGGCCGCGCGCTGTACGTCTACGGCAGCGACCAGGCGCTGGCGAAGCCCGAGGTCGTGGAGTTCCTCCGGTTCTACCTGGACAACTCCACCGACATCGCCGAGGCCGCGACCTTCGTCCCGATGACCCAGGAGCAGATCGACGCGGGTCACGCCACCATCGAAGAGCTCGCTGGCAGCTGACCTTCGCGAAACAAACGAACAGCGAACAGCGAACAGGGAGTAGGACACCCACCTATGCCAGCTCTCAGCAGCGGCAACGTGGCCTCCGGCGCCGGTGCGGAAAATCCGCACCGGCCGCTGGGGGCTGCGCGCCCGCGTTACGGTGAAAAGGCGATCAAGGCGCTTCTGGCGCTCTGCGCGGCGCTGTCGGTGGCGGTGACGACGGCTATCGTCATCTCGCTTCTGCAGCCCACGTTCAGTTTCTTCGGCGAGGTCTCGATCTCGGACTTCCTGACCGGGACCCAATGGGCGCCGGGACAGGCCAGAGCGCAGTTCGGAGTGCTGCCCATCGTGGCCGGCACGCTGATCGTGACGGTGACCGCGCTGCTCGTCGCGGTCCCGGTCGGCTTGCTGTCGGCCATCTACCTCTCGGAGTACGCGCCCAGACGGGTGCGCCAGATCCTCAAGCCGGCGCTGGAGGTGCTGGCGGGCATCCCGACCGTCGCCATCGGCCTGTTCGGTTTCGCGTTCCTGCGCCCGCTCGCGGAGGACGTGCTGCCGTTCCTGGAGTGGCAGGGCCCCTTCTCCATCGGCGTCGCCGGTGTCGCGGTGGGGCTGCTGATCATCCCGCTGGTCGCCTCGATCTCCGAGGACGCGATGCGTTCGGTGCCGTCGGGGCTGCGTGAGGGCGCCTACGCCCTGGGGTCGACGAAGATGCGCGTCTCGGTCCGCGTCGTCTTCCCCGCCGCCATCTCCGGCATCGTCGCCGCGATCGTGCTGGCCGCCTCGCGGGCTGTCGGCGAGACGATGGTCGTGCTGATGGTCGGCGGCGCCGGCAACCCGGAACTGGTCTGGAATCCCCTGGAAAGCGCTCAGGCCATGACGGCCTATATCGGCCGCACCGCCACGGGAGACATCGCCACCGGCACGATCGTCTACGACACGATCTTCGCCGTGGGCTCGCTGCTGTTCGTGATGACTCTGGCGATGAACATGTTCGCCATTCGCCTGGTCCGCCGATTCCGTGAGGTGTACGAGTAAATGTCCACCGAGGAGAAGACACCACGCGTCTCCGAGCGCACCCGGCTCGCCGTGGCCGGTGCCCGGGCGGCGAGCGAGAGCATATTCAGGGAGGGCGGTCGCGGCGGCAGGACGGGCAACGCCCTGTTCTTCGCTCTGCTGCTGCTCGGCATAGGCATCGCCCTGATCGGCCTGGTCACGATCCTGACCTGGTCCGCTGTCGAGGGCGGCCCGAGGCTGAGCTGGGACCTGTTCACCGAGGGACCGAACACCATCCTGCCCGCCATGGCGGGCTTCAAGACATCCATCCTCGGCACCCTGTACGTCATCGGCGGCGTCATCATGCTGGCCGTCCCCATCGGTGTGGGCGCGGCCATCTATCTGGAGGAGTACGCCGACAACACGCGCTGGTACAACCGGCTGATCGAGCTGAACATCCAGAACCTGGCCGGCGTGCCCTCGATCGTCTTCGGCATCCTGGGCCTGGCGTTCATCGTGCGTGGGCCGCTGAGCCTCGGCTTCGTCGCCGCGGCCGGTTCGCTGACCCTGACGCTGCTGGTCCTGCCGACCGTGATCCTCGCCTCGCGCGAGGCAATCCGGGCCGTGCCCTCATCGATCCGCGCCGGCTCGCTGGCGCTGGGCGCCACGCAGTGGCAGACGATCTGGCGCAACGTGCTGCCCTCGGCGCTGCCGGGCATCCTCACCGGGGTGATCCTCGCGGTCTCCCGCGCGCTGGGCGAGGCCGCGCCGCTGCTGCTGGTCGGAGCGGCCACCTTCGTCCCGTACGACCCGGAGTTCTGGGACGGCGGTTACTCGGTGCTGCCGGTGCAGATCTTCAACTACGCCGGCCGCCCGCAGGACGAGTTCCGCGTGCTGGCCGCCGCGGGCGTCATCGTGATGCTCATCGTGCTGCTCGCCGTGAACTCCTTCGCCATCTGGCTGCGCAACCGGTACGAGCGGAAGTGGTAGGGGAACCGTGGCCGAGAAACTGACCGAGAAGACCGCACAGACCGAAGAGACCGACGTGGCAGCGAGCACAGAACCGACCGGTGACGACACACCCCAGGAGGCCACCGCGGCACCCGAGGACATGGCGCCGCGGGACGCGGCGCCTGCCGCGGACAGCGCTGGAGAGCAGGCTCTGACAGCCCCGATCTCCGTGCGCCCGGACACCGCGCGGACCGCGGGTAAGGTCGAGCACCGCGACAAGGTGTTCGAGCTGCGGACGGTCTCCGTGTCCTACGGCAAGGTCACGGCCGTGCGGGACGTGACGATGGACATCTACCGCCGCAACATCACCGCCCTGATCGGACCGTCCGGCTGCGGCAAGAGCACACTGCTGCGCTGCCTGAACCGGATGAACGATCTGATCCCCGGCGCCCGCGTGCGCGGTGACCTGCTCTACCACGGGGTGGACCTGCACGGGCCCAAGGTCGATCCGGTGCTGGTCCGCCAGCGGATCGGGATGGTCTTCCAGAAGCCGAACCCCTTCCCGAAGTCGATCTACGACAACATCGCCTTCGGCCCGCGCACCGTCGGGATGAAGGGCGATATGGACGACATCGTGGAGGGGGCGCTGCGCGGCGCCGCGCTGTGGGACGAGGTGAAGGACAAGCTGAAGGAGAGCGGGCTGGCGCTCTCCGGAGGTCAGCAGCAGCGGCTGTGCATTGCCCGCGCCATCGCGGTGAAGCCCGAAGTGCTGCTGATGGACGAGCCGTGCTCCGCCCTCGACCCGATCGCCACGCTGAAGATCGAGGACCTGATCAAGGAGCTGAAGAGCGAGTTCAGCATCGTGATCGTGACCCACAACATGCAGCAGGCCGCCCGGGTCTCGGACATGACCGGGTTTTTCAGCGTCAGCACCGACGAGGAAAAGGGGACCCGCACGGGGGAGTTGGTGGAGTACGACGACACCGGCAAGATCTTCAGCAACCCCTCCGAGCAGCGTACCGAGGACTACATCTCCGGCCGCTTCGGCTGAGAACTGGGGACTGGCGCGATGCTCAACCAGTCTGCACGGGCCGCCGCCACCGGGGCGGCGGCCCTCCTCCCCCTTCTCCTGACCGGGTGCCTGGTGGAGGGCAGCGGCAGCGCGGTCAGCAGGGGCACGCTCTCCGGGGACATCCTGGGGTCGGGGGCCACCTTCCCGGACCCGCTCTTCCAGCAGTGGATGTCCTACTACAACACCTCGATCGAGACGGGCACGTCGATCGACTACCAGGCCATCGGATCGGGCGAGGGCATCGAGCAATTCCTCGCCCAGGAGGTGGACTTCGGTTCCTCGGAGCGGTATCTCCAGGCCAGCGAGCTGCTGGTGGCCCGTGAGGTGCGCGGCTGCGAGGCGGTGCAGTTCCCGGTCGTCTTCGGCGCGGTGGTGATCGCGCTCAACGACCCGGCGCTGGACGGCCTGATCCTCGACTCCGAGGTGATCGCCGGGATCTACGACCGCCGCGTCACGCGGTACGACGACCCGGCGATCGCCGAGCTCAACCCGGACCTGGACCTCCCGGGCCGCGAGATCGTCCCGGTCCACCGCTCGGACGGCTCCGGCACCACCTACGTGTTCACGAGCTACCTGGCCAACGAAGTCGGCTTCTGGGCCGAGGAGTACGCCGGGGGCACCGACATCGACTGGCACGACGACACGGTGGGCGGCGACGGCAACGACGGCGTCGCCCAGGCGGTCGGGGCCAGCCCCGGCGGCCTCGGGTACGTCAACCAGTCCTACGCGCTGCGCAACGGCCTGGCGACGGCCCGGGTGGTCAACGAGGACGGCACCCCGATCGAACCGACCCTGGCCGCCACCACCGCCGCCTCCGAAGAGGCGGAGATCCCGGACGACTTCCAGTTCTCCATCGATGACATCGGCGGCGACGGCTACCCGATCACGGGCGCCAACTGGGTCCTCGCCTACGAGTGCGGCTACAACAACGACACGGCCGACGTCCTGCGCGACTTCTGGGCCTGGGCCCTGACGGACGCCGAGGCCGACCGCTTCGCGTCCGACCTCGGCTACGCTCCGATGGGCCGCGGCCTGAAGGAGCGGGTCCTGACCGAGATCCAGCGAATCAACTCCTCGTGAACGATGTCCGGGCGCCCTGCGGACCGGTGCCCCGCGCGAGCCCCGCGGCGAGGGCGGAGAGCAGGGAGAGGACGGCGAGGAGAGGCGCGTAGCCGCCGGACGGTCCGGCGAAGGCGGCGGTTGCGAAGGGCGTGGTCGCGGCCATCGCGGCTCCGGCCATCAGCCGGGCGGCGGCGAAGACCACCGGGTGCGGCGCGGCGGCCACGACGAGGAGTGCGGCGACGGCTACGACGGAACCGGCCGTCATCACCGTGCGGGGACCGTCGCGGTCCACAAGCCGGCCGACGGGTATGCCGACGGCCGCGGACACCACAAGCGCGGCCGAGAAGACGGCCGTGGTCATGGTGGTGGGACCAGCCGGTCTCCGCGGTGATCTCCGGCAGCAGGACGGGAAACGCGTAGGAGAGAAGGCCCCCAGCTCGTGATCCCAGTCGCGCACAGCGCGGGCAACACGGCGCGCGGCCGTGACCGGCGACCGGAGGTTCCGGTCGCCGGTCACGGCCGGGGCGCCGCCACGCGGGGGAGTCGTCACGTGCTGGCTCAGCAGCCGCCGGAGACGGGGAAAGCACCGGTGCCGGAGCCGAGCTGGACCAGGGCGGGCGCCGGGGCGCAGCAGCCGCCCGCGCTCTCGGCGCCGGTCTCGTCGAACAGACCGGCGCCGCCGCAGACTCCCGTCTCGGGCAGGGCCAACTCCACACGCTCCGCCGCCTCGTGATCGCCCGCCAGCGCGGCGGCGATCGAGCGGACCTGCTCGTGACCGGTCATCGCGAGGAACGTCGGGGCGCGGCCGTAGGACTTCATCCCCGCCAGGAACAGCCCCTGTTCGGGGTGGGACAACTCCTTGACTCCGTGGGGGTAGACGGTGCCGCAGGAGTGCGCGTTGGGGTCGATCAGCGGCGCCAGCGCGACGGGGGCGGAGAGCC
Source organism: Streptomyces sp. NBC_01803 (assembly GCF_035917415.1). Taxonomy (NCBI): domain Bacteria; kingdom Bacillati; phylum Actinomycetota; class Actinomycetes; order Kitasatosporales; family Streptomycetaceae; genus Streptomyces; species Streptomyces sp. NBC_01803. The sequence continues at coordinate 334,665 of NZ_CP109073.1, read as the reverse complement.
GCTCGTCCAGGCCGAGGCGGACCTCGGAGAGGAACGACAGGTCGGGGCGCAGGCCCGTCAGCACGATCACCTCGTCGACCGGCCCGGTGCGGCGGCCGTCGTCCGCCACCAGGACGAGCCGCTCGCCGTCGCGCTCCACGGCGGCGGTGCGGAACCCGTTGACGGCGGAGGCGTGGCCCGCCTCGACCGCCGCCCGGGCGCGCAGGCCCAGGGCGCCGCGGGCGGGGAGCTGGTCGGCCTCGCCTCCGCCGAAGGTGTCCGCGCCGATGCCCCGGCGCAGGACCCACACCGCGTGCGTGCCGCTCGCCTCCCGGGCCAGGTCCGCCAGGCCGGCGAGCGCGGTGAACGCGGAGGCGCCGGTGCCGACGACGGCGGTGCGCTTCCCGGCGTAACGGCGGCGGACGGCCGGGTCGTCCAGGTCCGGTACGCGGTAGGTGAGCCGGTCGGCCGCCGCGCTCTCGCCCGCCGCCGGGTAGCCGTCGGCGCCCAGCGGGTTGGGCCCGGTCCAGGTGCCGGAGGCGTCGATCACGGCGCGGGCGGTGACGCGTGCGCCGGTGGCGAGGTGGACGGTGAACGGCTGGGTGTCGCGGCCGGAGTCGACCACGCGGTCGCGGCCGGCGCGGGCCACACCGGTCACCCGGGCGCCGTACCGCACCCGGTCGCCGAGGGCGTCGGCCAGCGGCTGGAGGTACCGCCCGGCCCATTCGGCCCCGGTGGGGTAGGCATCCGCCGCGGGACCGGTCCAGCCGGTGGGGGCCAGGAGCTTCGCGGCGGCCGGATCGATCAGCTCTCCCCAGGTCGAGAACAGGCGGACGTGTCCCCACTCCCGCACCGCGGCACCGGCGGTGGGGCCCGCTTCGAGCACGAGCGGAGTGAGGCCGCGCCCGGCGAGGTGGGCGGCGGCGGCCAGGCCGATGGGGCCGGCGCCGATGACGACGACGGGCAGGCCGGTGGTCTCCGACATGAAGGGCTCCTTCACTGTGGCGTCTTCAGGCTGCGTCCCGATGGATCGATATCCATCGATGCAGGAAACCTTGCCTCCGGTATCGACGGATGTCAACATAGACGCATGTCGAATACGAAGCCGGTAGAGCTGCCGCCGCTCCCGCCCGGGGACGCGGGCCCGGAAGACGTGGTGCCGTGCTGCCCGCCGCTGACCGCGGGGGAGCTGTCGCGGGCGGACGCGGAGCGGATGGCCGTGATGTTCAAGGCGCTGGGCGATCCGGTGCGCCTGCGGCTGTTCTCGAAGATCGCCGCCCACCCGGGCGGCGAGGCGTGCGTGTGCGACATCCAGGACGTCGGGGTCTCCCAGCCCACCGTCAGCCACCACCTGAAGAAGCTGCGCGAGGCCGGCCTGCTGACCTCCGAGCGGCGCGGCACCTGGGTCTACTACCAGGTCGCCCCCTCCGTCGTCGCCGCGATGGCCGCCATGCTCGACCTGCGCGGCACCTGACATGCGGGTCCTGCTTCAGCCCGGCGGGCAGCAGCGGGCCAGGAACGTCTGGAGCGCGGCGAGGCGTTCCGCGATCCGCGCCCCGTCGGCCCGGTAACGCACCTGCCTGCCGCCCTTCTCGGCCCGCGGCAGCCCACCCCCGCGCGGCGGCGACAGGTGCTCCGAGGCGGTCGAACGCCGAGCCCCGACCGGGCGGCGACCTCCCGACCGTCAGCTCCGGCCCGCCGGCGAACAGGGTCACAGGCGGGGCGCCCCGCGCGGCTGACCCGCCGATCCCATCCCGCACGCACCGGGCGTTCAGCTCCCGTGAGCACGCTGCCCCCGTGGAACTCGGCGCCCCTGCCCCGGCCGGGCGCCGGACCGCCGATGCCCCGGCCGCACACCCAGGAGGAGCTGTACTCCGCCGAGGGCGTGCGCTGGTACGCCGAGCTGTCCCAGGTCAGCCCGCCCGTTCCCGACAGCCCGCCGCCGCCCGCCGACGTCACCCGGGAGATGCGTGGCCTGGACTCCCGTCCCGGCGGCCACTACACCCAGCGCTGGAACGGCGGCGCGCGGTCTTCGGCCCGTCGCTGCCCGGCCCGTGGCAGGCTGGGTCAAAAAGCCGACACGGTCAGTCCAATGCGTCGCTTCCTGTCTTGCCATCGTGAGTCCAGGCGGAATCCGCCGACGATGAGAGGGGCGCTGAGATGGGCTTCATCACCACCAGTGACGGCACGGACATCTTCTACAAGGACTGGGGCGCCGGGCAGCCGGTGCTGTTCAGTCACGGCTGGCCGCTCAACGCCGATGCCTGGGACGAGCAGCTCCATCTGGTCGCTTCCCACGGCTACCGGGCCATCGCCCACGACCGGCGCGGCCACGGCCGCTCCAGCCAGCCGTGGAACGGCAATGACATGGACACCTACGCCGACGACCTGGCGGCGCTGATCGAGACGCTCGACCTGCGCGACATCGTCCTGGTCGGACACTCCACCGGCGGCGGTGAGGTCACCCGCTACATCGGACGGCACGGGACGTCACGCGTGGCGAAGGCCGTCCTGCTGGGCGCGGTCACGCCGCTGATGCTGAAGACCGACGCCAACCCCCAGGGCTTGCCCATCGAGGTGTTCGACGGAATCCGGGCGGGAGTCTCGGCCGACCGGTCGCAGTTCTACCAGGACCTGAGCATGCCGTTCTACGGGTTCAACCGGGAAGGCGCCGAGGTGTCGCCGGGAGTGTCGAACGCCTTCTGGTCGTGGTCCATGCAGGTCGGGATCAAGGGCGCACTCGACTGCATCGGGGCGTTCTCCGAGACCGACTTCACCGAAGACCTCAAGCGGTTCGACATCCCCACCCTCATCGCGCATGGCGACGACGACCAGATCGTCCCCCTCGTCGCGGCCGGTCTGGAATCCGCGAAGCTCGTCAAGGACGCCACCCTCAAGATCTACCCCGGCCGGCCGCACGGCCTCGTGGGGACGTTCAAGGACGAGTTCAACGCCGACCTGCTCGCCTTCCTGGCTTCCTGAGAGGACATTCGACCATGCGTATTCCCTTTCTCAGACGGCTGTCGGCCGCCCTGGCCATCGCCGTCCTCACCCTCACGGGGATCGTCTCCGCCCAGGCGCAGACGGAAGTGACAGGCGGGCCCAAGCCGACGGTGGTGCTGGTGCACGGCGCGTTCGCCGACGCCTCCGGCTTCAACAAGGTCATCGCACGGCTGCAGAACGCGGGCTTCCCCGTCATCGCTCCCGCCAACCCGCTGCGCGACACGGCAGGGGACTCGGCCTACATCTCCAGCGTCATCGACACGATCCCGGGGCCGGTCATTCTCGCCGCCCACTCCTACGGCGGCGTCGTCATCACCAACGCCGCCCGCGGGCACGACAACGTCGAGGCCCTGGTCTATCTCGGGGCGTTCGCACCCGACGAGGGTGAGAGTGCCCTCCAGATCGCTTCGCAGTTCCCGGGCAGCGAGCTGGGCGGCGCTCTCGTCGCGCGCCACTACCCGCTGCCGGACGGAACCGAGGGTACCGACGGCTACATCGACCCCGCCCAGTTCCGCGCGGTGTTCGCCGCCGACCTGCCCGAATCCGAGACCCGGCTGATGGCCGCCACTCAGCGACCCGGCAGCGTCAACGGGCTCGCCGGAGCCAGCGGCGAGCCGGCCTGGGAGACCATCCCGTCGTGGTACCTCATCCCGACCCAGGACCGGGTCATCCCGCCGGACGCCCAGCGCTTCATGGCCGAGCGAGCAGGCAGCCACGTCCGTGAGATCGACTCCTCCCACGTCGTCATGATCTCCCACCCCGGCGCGGCCACGGCCACGATCCTCGCGGCCCACGCCGCCACCAAGTAGGGAGAACCCCATGGGCGAGAAACCCGACACCATCATCCTGATCCACGGCTTCTGGGTCACCCCCCGCAGCTGGGAGAACTGGGTCACGCACTACAAGGCCAAGGGCTTCCGCGTCCTCACCCCCGCCTATCCCGGGTTCGAGGTGGAAGTCGAAGCCCTCAACGCCGACCCGACTCCGATCGAACGCCTGTCGGTCCCGGAGATCATCTCCTCGATCGAGAAGCTCATCGACGGTCTCGACCGGCAGCCGATCATCATGGGGCACTCCGCGGGAGGCGTGTTCACTCAGATCCTCCTCGACCATGGCTACGGCACCGTCGGTGTCGCCATCAACTCCGCCCCCACCGAGGGCGTCGCGGTCGTCCCGCTGTCCCAGCTGAGGGCGACGTTCCCGGTGCTGAAGAACCCGGCCAACAGGCACAAGGCCGTGGGATTCACCTACGATCAGTGGCGGTACGCCTTCACCAACACGTTCCCCGAGGACGAGGCCCGCGCCGCCTACGACCGTTACCACATCCCCGCGTCCGGCCACGTGTTCTGGGGCAGCGCCCTGGCCAACATCCACCCCGGCCGCGCCGACAGTTCGGTCGACTACCGTAACGACGACCGGGCGCCACTGCTGTTCATCGCCGGCGAGAAGGACCACCTCATGCCGCCGAAGGTCCAGAGATCCAACGCCAAGCACTACAAGTCCGCCACCGTTACCGAGGTGATCGAGTTCCCCGGCCGCTCCCACCTGATGCCCGCGCAGCAGGGCTGGGAGGAGATCGCCGACGCCGCCCTCGCCTGGGCCCTCGACCACAGCTGACAAGGACGGAAGAACGCAGCGCATGACGGACGTCACGGGTACCCACATCGGCGGTCCGACCGTCCTCATCGAGTTCGACGGCTGGCGGCTGCTGACGGACCCGACTTTTGACGCCCCCGGCCGGACCTACGGGTTCGGCTGGGGGACCTCCTCCCGCAAACTCACCGGTCCCGCGCTCGCCGTCGCGGAGATCGGACCGGTCGACGCGGTCCTCCTGACCCATGAACACCACGGCGACAACCTCGACGACGCCGGGCGAGCCCTGCTCGGCGAGGTCGGCACGGTCGTCACGACCCGCTCCGGCGCCCGCCGTCTGGGTCCGTCCGCCCGGGGACTGCGGACCGGCGAGACCACGCGCCTGGAAGCACCGGGCAGACCGTCGATCGACATCACCGCCACGCCCTGCCGGCACGGGCCGAGGTTCAGCCACCCGCTCGTCGGGGATGTCATCGGCTTCGCGCTCACCTGGCCGGGCCAGGAGCACGGCCCCCTGTGGGTCACCGGCGACACCGTCCTCTACCCCGCACTCCAGCAAGCGGCCGCCGCCCTCGATCCCGGCACCGTCCTCCTGCACCTCGGCTCGGTGCGGTTCCCCCTCACCGGCCCTCTCCGCTACACGATGAGCGCGGCCGACGCGCTCGCGCTGATGGCCGGACTCCACCCCCACAACGTCCTGCCCGTCCACTACGAGGGGTGGGCTCACTTCGACGAAGGCAGACCGGCCATCACCGACACCTGGACCGGCGCGCCCTCCGCTTTCGCCGACGCCGTCACCTGGCTGACCCCGGGTGCTCCCGCCACCATCACCGTGTAGGTCCGGCCTCGCGAACACCGGACGCTGCGGGATCCGCAGAAGGAGTCGGGTTCGCCGGCAACGCTGTCGGACCCGACTTTCGGCATGCCACCGCTGCCGCCGACGGCACGCCGACGGCGGCGATCGCATCTCGTCGGGGGCGGTGGGTTCTGCTCCCCACACGTCAGCTTCTTCTCCTCCAGTGCCCTGCTTTCCCAGGTGTGTGCCGCCGTGCCTGGCCGTACCTGGCGGGCCGAAAGGCCCACGAGCTCGGAAAACATCCCCTACTCAGGACGTGAAAGGTCTATTGCGGACCAGGCAGGCATTGGTTAAAGATCGGGCAAGGACCTCGGGGGAGGTCATCTTCATCGCAGGAGCGCGGGAGCTGGGCCATGCTGGTTCTGGACACCGCCACGATGCCGGTCGCGGAACGTGCCGAGGCGTTCCACGCCATCGCGTCGGGCGAGAGCGGAAGGTGCTCGATCGAGCACGAGGACGTCGGCGACCGCCTGTGGAAGCGGCTGGAAGTGTGGCGGTTCGGGCCGCTGACCTTGTTCGCCACCCACGGCTCGGGTATGCGCATCTGGCGCACCCGGAACCAGGCGCGCGTCGACTCGACGAACACCATCTCGGTCATCACTCAGAGCACCGGTGACGGCGCCTTCTCCTGGAACGGCTACCAGCAGCGCGTCACCACCGGCGGTCTTGTGCTGGCGCACAAGACCGCCGGGTATGAGTACGGCTGGTCCGGGCCGGGGCTGTCGGTGGCGTTCATGGTCGACGCCGACCAGCTCGGGCTCCCCGAGCACATGGTCCGCACGGCGATCCCCATGGTGGCCTCCAGCAGCATGGGCCCGCTCCTGCTGAGCCACATCCGCGCCGTGCACGGCGACGCCGACCGGCTGGCCGCCGACCCAGGCGCCGACGCGGTCGGCGAGGCCACCCTCGACCTCACCCGTGCCCTGGTCGCCTCGGTCGCCGGCGACCGCACCACCCGGCGTGCCATCGCCGAGGAAACGCTCCTCAACCGAGTGCTGGCCTACGCCCGAGCCCATCTCGCCGACCCCTTTCTCACCCCGCAGCGCATCGCCCACGTCCACAGCGTCTCGCTGCGCAGCCTGTACAGGGCCTGCGAAGAAGGCGGCCTCAGCCTCGAACAGTGGATCATCCGCCGCCGTCTCGAAGGCACCCGCCGCGACCTCGCCGCACCCGAGCACGCACACCGCACCATCGAGGCCATCTGCCGCTCCTGGGGCTTCACCAACGCCGGCTACTTCTCACGCCGCTTCCGCGACGTCTACGGCACCACCCCGCGCCTGTGGCGCCGGCGCAACCTCCCATTCTCTTGAGGGGCGACCCGCGCCAGAGGCGTCAGGAAGTACCGCACGCGGGGAAGCGCGTTCCCGTTCCCCCTCTCCGCGACCTCTCCACGGGTGATCGTGAGATCGATGGCGGATGCCCCATCCGTGGAACCGGCCAGGATCTTGTCCGGCCGTGACCGCGCGTGCGGCCTGCTGGACGGCCTGCTGGACGCGGTGTCAGCCGGGCGGAGGTCGACACGTCGGCGGGCGGGTTTCGGCGCTGTCTGCTGTCCGTCCGCCGGGTCCTCACGCGCGCGGACCGCGATCCTGTTCCGTTCGGGCCCCCCGGGGACCGGACTGGAGGGCCTGGGTGCAGTGTGGCGGGCGGCGCCCGGATGGCGGCCAGTGCTAGAAGTGGCATATGTCGGGTGGTTCGGATAAATGGTATGCGCGGCGGAAACGGGGCAGTGGCCGGGGGGCGCCGCCTTCCCGGCGGGAGCGTGGACGTTTCCTACCGCGGGTGCGTACCGTCGCGGGCCAGATGTTCCTGCTGCAGCTCGTGATCGTCGTCCTCCTCGTCTCGGCGGCCCTGGTGGCCCTCGTCCTCCAGGGCCGGAGGGCCATCACGCAGGAAGCCCGCGAGCGTTCGCTCATCGGCGCGGAGGCGTTCGCGCAGGCCCCGGGGACGGCGAGCGCCATGATGGCGGCGGACCCCACCGCGCTGCTGCAGCCGCGTGCCGAGGGGATCCGGAAGGCTTCCGGTGTCGACTACGTCGTCGCGTTCAGCCGGGCGGGGTTCCGGTGGACCCACCCCGATCCGGAGGAGATCGGCAGGCACGTCATCGGCGACTACTCCCAGGCACTGGCCGGCCGGCCGATCACGAGAACCTCCCGGTCGCCCGCCGGACCCGCTGTGAACTCGACGGTGCCCGTCCGGGACTCCGGCGGCTCGGTGGTCGGGCTGGTGTCGGTCGGCATCACGGTCGAGAACGTGGAGGACCGGGTGGCGCGGCAGCTTCCGCTCCTGTCCGGTTCCGCGGCCGGAGCACTGGCGGTGGCCACGGCCGGGACGGCCGTGGTCAGCCGGCGGCTGCGGCGGCAGACGAGGGGGCTCGGCGCGGATGAGCTGATGCGGATGTACGAGCATCACGACGCGGTGCTGCACGCGGTGCGGGAGGGGGTTCTCATCGTCGGCGAGGACGGGCGGCTGCTGCTGGCCAACGACGAGGCGCGCCGGCTGCTGGACCTGCCCGAGGACGCGGAGGGCCGCCGTGTCACCGATCTGGGTCTGGATCCGCGCCTCGTCGAGCTGCTGGTCTCGGGGCGGGCGGCGACGGACGAGGTGCGGCTGGCCGGCGAACGCCTGGTGGCGGTGAACGTGCGGTTGACCGCCCCCTACGGCGGGCCGGCGGGCAGCGCGGTGACGCTGCGGGACTCCACCGAGCTGCGGGCGCTGGCGGGCAGGGCCGAGGCGGCGCGGGAGCGTCTGCGGCTTCTCTACGACGCGGGGGTGAAGGTCGGCACCACCCTGGACGTGGCGCGCACCGCCGAGGAGCTGGCCGAGGTGGCGGTCCCGCGCTTCGCGGACATCGTCACGGTCGAGCTCCTGGAGCCGGTCCTGCGAGGCGGGGATCCGGAGGGCGGGACCACTGAGATGCGCCGCACGGCCGCCAGGGGCGTCAGGCCGGATACGCCGCTGTACCCGGTGGGCGAACTGATCCGCTATGTGCCCACCACCCCGCAGGCCCAAAGCATCACCAGCGGCCAGGCGTTGCTGGAGGCCGACATGCGCACGGCCGAGGGCTGGCGCGCCCAGGATCCGGAGCGGGCCAGGAAGATGCTGGACCACGGCATCCACTCACTGCTCTCCGTGCCGCTGCGGGCCCGTGGCGTGGTGCTGGGGCTGGCCGACTTCTGGCGCCGGGACACCCCGGAGCCGTTCGAGGCGGAGGATGTGTCGTTCGCCGGGGAGCTGGCGGCGCGGGCGGCGGTCGCCATCGACAACGCCCGCCGTTACACCCGGGAGCGCACCACCGCCGTCACGCTCCAGCGCAGCCTGCTGCCCCAGGCCCCGGCCGAGCAGTCCGTGCTTCAGGCGGCCCACCGGTACCTCCCCGCCCAGGCCGGGGTGGGGCGGGACTGGTTCGACGTGATCCCGCTGCCCGGCGCCCGGGTGGCGCTGGTCGTCGGCGACATCGTCGGCCACGGGCTGCACGCCGCCGCCACCATGGGCCGTCTGCGCACCGCCGTGCACACCTTGTCCGCCCTCGACCTGGCACCCGACGAGCTCCTGGTGCACCTGGACGAACTGGTCAGCAGGATCGACAGCGACGAGACGCGGGACCGCAACAGTCCGGGCGTCACCGGCGCCACCTGCCTGTACGCCATCTACGACCGGGTCACCGGCCGGGCCACCGTGGCCGGCGCCGGCCACCTGGGGCCCGCCCTGGTCCTCCCCGACGGCGCCGTCTCCTTTCCCGAGGTGCCCGTCTCGCCTCCCCTGGGCCTCGGCGGCGGCGTGCCGGTGGAGTCGGCCGAGCTGGAGCTGCCCGAGGGTTCCCGGCTGGTGCTGTACACCGACGGGCTCGTCATGAACCGCGACCGCGACCTCGACACCGGCCTGGAGCTCCTGCGGGCCGCCCTGGCCACCAGCGCGGACCGCACTCCGGAGGAGATCTGCGCGGCCGTCCTCGACGCCCTGCTGCCCGCGCGCCCCAGCGACGACATCACCCTGCTCGTGGCCCGCACCCGGCTGCTGGACCCGGACCGCGTCGCCGAATGGGACGTTGCCCCCGACCCCGCGGCCGTCGCCCCCATCCGCGGCCAGTGCCTGCGCCGGCTCTCCTCCTGGGGTCTGACGCGGATCGCCCCCGCCACCGAGCTGATCCTCAGCGAACTGATCACCAACGCCATCCGCTACGGCGCCGAGCCCATCCGGGTCCGCCTGCTCTACGAACGCACCCTCACTTGTGAGGTCTCCGACGGCAGCAGCACCTCACCCCATCTGCGCCGCGCACGGGTCACCGAGGAAGGAGGACGCGGACTCTTCCTCGTGGCGCAGTTCGCCGACCACTGGGGCACCCGCTACACCCGGACGGGGAAGGTCATCTGGACCGAGCAGTCCGTCGAGAGCGGCGCTGCGGCCGGGCCCGAGCTGGCCGACCACCTGCTCGACCAGTGGGAGGACCTGACCCCGTAGCCCCAGGTCCGCGCGGCGGAGGCCGGCGCGCGAAGCCCTTCCTGAACGGCCCACGTCTCCCTCCGTCCGCCCTCCGGGGCCGGTGCCGGTCAGGACGCGCCGGGCCACCGCGAAGGCGGCGTTGGCCGCGGGCACTCCGCAGGAGACGGCGGTCTGGAGCGGGACGGCGCCGATCTCCTCGGGGCTGAGGCCGTGCCGCGAGCCCCGGCGCATGCGCGGTGATGAACAACCGGGCGCCCCGCGCCGGGACATTGACGCTCCCGCAGAAAGACAGCGGCGCATGAACGGGCTTGGCAGCCCCGGCTGTTGCGGTCTGTACGAGTGCCCCTCAGTTCGCCGTACGCCGATGCGCCTTGACATCGTCCCGTGATGACTCTCTAGACTACGCCCGAAAGCTACACACCGTTCAGGAACTGCACGGCATGCAACTCTCTGGATGGTGTATCGGTTCGGCGTCCGCTCCTCGTGAGGGGTGCCTGCCTCCCGGAATCGTCAGCCATGCATGGGCTGATGACGGATCGTCATGGAGAGAGTCTTCGACTGTGGGCACCACACAAGCGCCCCCGCGGCCGCGGGCCGGGCTCATGCTCGGGCTGCTGGCGTTCGCGCAATTCATCGTCGCCATCGACTACAACATCGTCTATATCGCGTTGCCTGACATCGGGTCAGGACTCGACTTCTCGGCCCAGTCGCTGCAGTGGGTCGTGAGCGCCTACGCCGTGGGCTTCGGTGGTCTGCTGCTGTTCGGTGGCCGGGCGGTGGATCGGCTCGGCCCGCGTCGCATGTTCATGCTGGCGATGGCCCTGTACGGCGCCTCGTCCCTCGTCGGCGGCATCGCCACCAACTCCGGTGTGCTGGTGGCGGCCCGTGCCGTCCAGGGAATCGGCGGCGCGCTGCTCTTCCCCGCCGTGCTGGCCCTGATCTTCATCGGCTTCGAGGAAGGGCCCGTGCGTAACCGGGCCATGGCCGTCTGGGGTGCCACCGGCAGCGCCGGTCTCGCCGCCGGCTCGCTGCTCGGCGGCGTGCTCACGGACGCCTGGGGCTGGGAAGCGGTCTTCCTGGTCAACGTGCCGCTCGCCTTCATCGGCCTGCTGCTCGCCCCGCGCCTGCTCCCGGCCGATCCGGCGCGCGGTACCGGCGGCAGCTTCGACGTGCCGGGCGCGGTGCTGGGCACCGTGGGTGTCACCCTGATGGTCTTCGGCCTGGCCAGCGGCCCGGAAGAGGGCTGGACCTCGCTCCAGGGCATGGGCTCGATCATCGTCGGCGTGCTGCTGTTGGTCGGGTTCGTCGTGGTGGAGGCGCGCACCCGGGAGCCGCTGGCCCCGCTGCGGCTGATCCTCAACCGCAGCCAGGGACCGACGATGATCGTCGCGTTCCTCTTCATGTGCACGCTCGCCACGGCGTTCTACATCTTCACGACCTACCTGCAGCCGGTGCTCGGCTACAGCCCGCTGAAGGCCGGCATGGCCTTCCTGCCGCTGGCGATCACGACGTCGATGGGCGGCGGCATCGCCTCCACGGCCCTGCTGGACCGGGTCGGTCTCCGCATGACCCTCGCCGTGGGCTGCTTCTTCAACGGCATCGGCGTGGGCGCGCTCGCGCTCGGCATGTCCGAGGGCGGCTCCTACTGGGCCCTGGTCCCGGGCATCATCATCTGGGGCTTCGCCGGCGGCATGGCGTTCACCGCGGTCTTCACCGCCTCCGGCGCCGGAGTGGCCCCGCACGAGCAGGGTGTCGCCTCCGCCCTGGTCTCCACCTCTCAGCAGATCGGTGGCGCCATGGGCCTGGCGGCCCTGGTCGCGGTCGCCAACGCCGGTCTGGACTTCGACACCCTGCCCGGCCCGACCGCGAAGGAGATCGTCGACGGCCTCCAGAACGCCGGACTGATCGCGGGAGCTCTGCCCGTCATCGCGGCGGCCGTCGCGATGGCCATGAAGGTCGCGCCGGTGCAGCCGGCCATCGTGGTGGCGGACATCACGCCCCCCCAGGGCAAGACGACCGACGAGGCCGTCGTCCCCAACTAGGACGGCGCCGCACTGACTCGCACGTCCATGGTCCACGTTCCCCCGGCGGCGACCATGGGCGTGCGACCTGTCGTCGGGCACCGCTCCCCGTCCCGTCCCGTTCCGCCCCCTCGGGACGGGACGGGGCTACGCCGTGACGGGCACGGCGCGGTCCGGGCCGCCGGTCGTCCCGGCCAGGCCCAGCGACCGCACGAGGTCGAGCATCTCGGAACGGAACAGCATCGCGGGATCGCGCGACAGGTCCCGCAGATGCCCGTACACCTCCAGCGTGACCAGGCCGTGCATGCGGCCCCAGGTGCGCACCGTGAGCGCCAGCAGGTCAGGCGTCAGACCGAGGTGGGATTCGCCGAGGCTCTCCACCAGGCGGGGGTCGAAGTCGGACCAGTCGTAGGGGCCGCCGGCCTCCTCGTGCCCGGCGGGTGCCGCGGCCCCGATCAGGTCGGCCAGCATCCGGCACACCCGGTGCCCGGCCGCGGCCGCCGGGCCGTTCTCCGGCTGGTGGTACTCGGGTAGCGGTGCGCCGTACACGAGCTGGAACTTCTCGCGGTTCGCGATCGCCCAGTCCCGGTACGCCAGGCCGTGGGCCACGATCCCGTCGGCCGGGTCGCCGTCGCGCATTCCGGCATGGGCGGCCTCCAGCCGGTCCGCCAGCGAGGTGTAGACATCCACGATCAGGGCCGTGATGAGGTCGTCGCGCGTGTCGAAATAGCTGTAGATGGCGCCCGCGGTCATCCCCATCTCGCGCGCGATGGCACGCAGTGACAGCGCGGCGGCGCCCCCCTCTACCATGTGCGCGAGCGCGATCGTCTTGATCTCCGCTGCGGTCTCCGCCCGGAGGCGCTCACGACGACTCTGCTTCGGCCCTGCCATGGGTGTCATTTTACCGTGATCGCGCTTAACCCGACCGGATGAGTCGTGGTCGCGAAGCACCGGCCGGCCTCCGCCTGAGCAGCGGCCGAACCGCTCGGCGCCGGAATCCCCGCGTCGTGAGCCCACCTGGCCGCCGCCCGATGGGCGTGCGCCATGAGGCAGGGGCGCATCCCCTCCCGCTCGCACATTCCCGCATCCGGCCACTCGACCCACGAAACACTTCGGAAACGAATACCCCAGTCGCTACCCCGATACCCGGAACCCCACAATAGTGTCGCATCTTAGGGGGGGGTTAAGGGTTGGGCACGGAGTGCCACCCGTTTACTGTTTTGAGTGCTGGACGAACTTGTGCAATGAACTGTGACCTACATTACAAGCCGCGGGTAAACGAATACCGGTTTTCGCCGGTCACTGATTTCTTTCTCTTTTCCAGGGCATTTCAGATGTCGCCCGCAGTCGCTTTTTGCGCAGTGGGATGGAGAGCTCCCCGGCCTGTGCGCGGCGTAGCCACTGCACCCGTGCCATTCGGTGACCGCAGCCATTCGATGGAGAGGGCGATACATGGATTCTCTGGCCGAAGCGGTTGTCTCGGGCGCGACGCCCGAAGAGCTGGCGCGGGAAAAGGTGCCCGCCCACTACACGGCCGCCCATATCCGCGCCGAAGACACCGAGATGTTCAAGGGCGTGACGGACAAGGACGTCCGCAAGTCCCTCCGGATCGGCGCGGTCCCCATGCCCGAGCTGGCCCCCGACGAGGTGCTGGTCGCGGTCATGGCCAGCGCCATCAACTACAACACCGTCTGGTCCGCGACCTTCGAACCCCTGCCGACGTTCAACTTCCTCAAGCGGCTGGCTGCCACGGGCGGCTTCGCCACCCGTCACGACCAGCCCTTCCACGTCCTCGGCTCGGACGGCTCGGGCGTCATCGTGCGCGCCGGCGCCGGAGTGCGGCGCTGGCGCATCGGCGACCGCGTCGTCCTCAATCCCGTCCAGGTGGACGACCAGGAGCCGGCCACCCACGCCGACGGCATGCTCGGCACCGAGCAGCGCGCCTGGGGCTTCGAGACGAACTTCGGCGGCCTCGCCCACTACACCGTGGTCCGCGCCAGCCAGCTCCTGCCCAAACCCGCCCACCTCACATGGGAGGAAGCCGCCAGCATCCCGCTGTGCGCCGGCACCGCCTACCGGATGCTCGCCAGCGACCGCGGCGCCCGCATGAAGCAGGGCGACGTCGTCCTCATCTGGGGCGCCACCGGCGGCCTCGGGGCCTTCGCCGTGCAGCTGGTGAAGAACGGCGGCGGCATCGCCGTCGGGGTCGTCAGCTCGGAGGCCAAGGCCCGGGTGCTGCGCGACATGGGCTGCGATGTCGTGATCAACCGCACCGAGATCGGACTGGGCCACAACGACGGGCCGCCGACGCCGCAGGACATCATCGAGCAGGGCAAGCGGCTGGGCCGCGTCATCCGCCGTGAGGTCGGCGAGGACCCGCACATCGTCTTCGACAACAACGGACGCGCCACGTTCGGTATCTCCGTCTTCGTCGCCCGCCGCGGCGGCACCATCATCACCTGCGGCTCCAGTACCGGATATCAGCACCAGTACGACAACCGCTACCTGTGGATGAACCTCAAGCGCATCATCGGCAGCCACGCGGCCAACTATCAGGAACAGGCCGAGTGCAACCGCCTCGTCCAGCTCGGGCACCTCAACCCGGTCCTCTCGTCGGTCTTCCCCCTCGACGAGGTCGCGGAGGCCACCCGGCTGGTCCAGCTCAACCGGCACCACGGCAAGGTCGGCGTGCTCTCGCTCGCCCCCGAACCCGGCCTCGGCGTCACCGACCCCGCCCTGCGCGCCCGGATCGGTGAGGAGCGGCTCAGCCGCATGCGGCTCGAAGCGAGCGTGGCCGCCTGATGACGACCACGGACCACGGGGACATCACCCGCGTCGGCGTCGTCGGATGCGGGCTCATGGGCTCCGGCATCGCCGAGGTGTGCGCGGTCGCCGGACTCGAGGTGACCGTCGTCGTATCCCGGCCCGCCGCCCGGGAAGCGGGCCGGGAACGGATCGTCGCCTCGCTCGGGCGATCCGTCGCCAAGGGCCGGATCACCGACGCCGCGCGCGGCGAGGCCATGGAGCGCATCTCCTTCACCGAGGACCTCAAGGACCTGGCCGACCGGCACCTGGTGATCGAGAGCATCCGCGAGGATGAACCCAGGAAAGTGGAGCTCTTCGCCGCCCTCGACCGGATCGTCGAAGACCCCGACGCCATCCTGGCCTCCAACACCTCGTCGATCCCGATCATGCGCCTGGGGCGCGCTACCGATCGCGCCGACCACGTCGTCGGCACCCACTTCTTCAGCCCGGTACCCGCCAACCCCCTCGTGGAACTGATCAGCTCGCTCGCCACCGACCCCGCCGTCAGCGACCGGGCCGCCGACTTCTCCGCACGGGTCCTCGGCAAGAAGGTCATCCGGGCGAGCGACCGCGGCGGATTCGTCGTCAACGCGCTCTTCATCCCCTTCCTTCTCTCCGCCGTCAGAATGGTCGAATCCGGCTTCGCCACACCCGAAGTCATCGACAAGGGGATGGAGTTGGGCTGCGCCCACCCGATCGGTCCGCTGAAACTCACCGACCTCCTCGGGCTCGACACGGTGGCCGCCGTCGCCGAGGCCCTGTACGAGGAATTTCTCGAACCCCATTACGCGCCACCACCGCTGCTGCTGCGCATGGTCGAGGCCGGTCTGCACGGCAAGAAGAACGGCCGGGGCTTCTACCGGTACGCGTGACGGCAGGCCGGGCCACCCACCGCCGGAACCGCCGTCCACCGCACCGCAATTCCCAGCATGACGCGCACGCGCCGGGCCCATCCGCGCGTGCAGAGGAAGAGGAGCAGGATGTCCGCCGAATCCGCCGCCGAAAAGCGAGAGCACCACCTGCCCGCCGACGACGCCACGGGCGAGGGCATAGCGGTCGTCGGCCTTTCGTGCCGACTGCCCGGAGCGGCGACCCCCGGAGAATTCTGGGGCCTTCTCAAGGAGGGGCGCGACGCGCTCTCCGCCCCCCCGGCCGACCGCGCCGGCCTGCTGGCCTCCGGCACCCGGCTCAGGGGCGGATTCCTCGACCACGTCGACCGGTTCGACCCGGAGTTCTTCGGCATCTCACCGCGCGAGGCGGCGGCGATGGACCCGCAGCAGCGACTCGCGCTGGAACTGGCCTGGGAGGCCCTCGAAGACGCCGGCCTCCTTCCCGCGACGCTGCGCGACAGCCGGACCGGTGTCTTCCTCGGCGCCATCTGGGACGACTACGCCACCCTCGCCCATGACGGCGGCCCCGACGCGATCGGCCACAGCACCCTCGCCGGCGTCAGCCGGGGCGTCATCGCCAACCGCGTCTCCTACGTCCTCGGCCTGAACGGCCCCAGCCTCGTCGTGGACACGGGACAGTCCTCCTCCCTGGTCGCGGTCCACCTCGCCTGCGAAAGCCTGCTCAAGGGCGAGACCACCGCCGCGCTCGCCGGCGGTGTCAGCCTCAACCTGCTGCCCGACGGCTTCCACCTCGGCGAGAAGTTCGGAGCCCTCTCACCCGAGGGCCGCGCCTACACGTTCGACGCGCGCGCCAACGGCTACGTCCGCGGCGAGGGCGGCGGCGTCGTCGTCCTCAAGACACTGCGCCAGGCCCTCGCGGACGGCGACCCGATCCGGTGCGTCATCCGCGGCGGCGCCGTGAACAACGACGGCCGTGGCGACGCGCTCACCGCGCCCCGCACCGCGGGCCAGGAAGACGTCCTGCGCCTGGCCTACCAGCGCGCCGGCGTGGACCCCAGCTCCGTCCACTACGTCGAACTCCACGGCACCGGCACCCCCGTGGGCGACCCCGTGGAGGCGGCGGCCCTCGGCGCCGTCCTCGGCGGCGACCGCCGTGCCCCGGGCGACCCGCTGCGGGTCGGCTCGGTGAAGACCAACATCGGACACCTGGAGGGCGCGGCCGGCATCGCCGGACTCATCAAGACGGTGCTCTGTGTGGAACACCGCACCCTCGTCCCCAGCCTCAACTACCGCACCCCCAACCCCCGCATCCCGCTGGAGACGCTGCGGCTGGACGTCAACGACGCCGTCCGGCCCCTGGCCGCCGCGCCCGAACCGATCCTCGCCGGGGTGTCCTCGTTCGGCATGGGCGGCACCAACTGCCATCTGGTGTTGTCGGACTGGACCCCGGCTGCCCCCGTGGCCGGGGTTTCCGACGCCCCCGTTGAGCCCACGGACGTCGTTTTTCCGATCGTGGTGTCGGCGCGGAGCGAGGCCGCGCTTCGGGGGCAGGCGGGGCGGTTGGCTGATCATCTGGTGGCGTGGCCGGGGTTGGGGTTGGGGGATGTTGCTCGTTCGCTGGTGGTGTCGCGGGCGGCTTTTGAGCATCGTGCGGTGGTGGTGGCTTCTGGTCGGGGTGCGGTGGTGGAGGAGTTGTCGGTGCTGGCTTCGGGCGGTTCGCTCGGGCGTGGTGCCGAGGGTTCGGTGAGTGGTGGGAAGGTCGCGTTCCTGTTTACGGGTCAGGGCAGTCAGCGGGCTGGTATGGGCCGGGAGTTGTATGAGCGGTTCCCGGTGTTCGCTGAGGCGTTTGATGAGGTGTGCGGGTTGCTGGAGCCGTTGGTGGGTGTGTCGGTTTCGGATGCGGTGGTGACGGGTGAGGGGCTGGATGAGACGGGGATGACGCAGCCGGCGTTGTTCGCGTTTGAGGTGGCTTTGTTTCGTTTGTTCGCTTCGTGGGGTGTGCGGCCGGATTGTGTGGCGGGTCATTCGGTGGGGGAGATTGTCGCGGCGCATGTGGCGGGGGTGTTGTCTCTTGCGGATGCGTGTGTGCTGGTGGCGGCGCGGGGTCGGTTGATGCAGGCGTTGCCGCCGGGTGGGGCGATGGTGGCGATTGAGGCTTCGGAGGAGGAGGTTGCCGGGTCGCTGGTGCCGTGGGAGGGGCGGGTGGCGATCGCGGCGGTGAATGGTCCTGTGTCGGTGGTGGTGTCGGGTGTTGAGGAGGGTGTTGAGGCGGTTGCTGGGGTGTGGCGTGGGGTGGGGCGTCGGACGCGGCGGTTGCGGGTGAGTCATGCGTTTCATTCGCCGTTGATGGACGGGATGGTGGGGGAGTTCCGTTCGGTGGTGGCGGGGTTGTCGTTCGCTGAGCCGGGGTTGGGGTTTGTGTCGAACGTGTCGGGTGGTCTGGTGTCGGTGGGGGAGGTGTCGTCGCCGGAGTACTGGGTGGGGCATGTGCGGGAGGCGGTGCGTTTCGCCGATGGGGTGCGGGCGTTGGAGGAGGACGGGGTCACCACGTTCCTGGAGCTGGGCCCCGACGCTGTGCTCACCTCCATGGCCCGTGCCAGCGTCACCGGCGACGGAACCCGCCTCGTTCCCGCGATCCGGGCCAACCGGTCCGAGGAACGGACCCTGCTGGGCGCTCTGGCCGAACTGTATGTCCGTGGCGTCCCCGTGGACTGGGAGCGGTACCCCGCCCTCCACGGCGGCCGTCGCGTGCCCCTGCCCGGCTACGCCTTCCAGCGCCGGCCCTTCTGGCTGCGCACCCCGGCGACCGGAACCGCGAGCGCCCCGCCGCTGTCCGTCCACGAGCCGCGGACCTGGACCCCCCTGTCCGTACCCGGACCGGACAACGAACGACCTGGCCGTTGCACCGTGCTCGGCCCCGACCCGCTCGGCCTCGGCGCCGCGCTCACCACCGCCGACAGCGGTGTGGAGCACCACCCCGGCCTCGCCGCGTTGACCGGCGCGCTGCGCTCCGGCCGCCAGGCCCCGGACGTGGTGTGCGCCCACCCGCGCGTCGAGGACGGGCCGGACCGCCTCGGCGCCACGCTCGCGGGGGTCCGGGCCCTGGTGTGGGCCTGGCTCGCCGACGACCGGTTCCGCGGCTCCCGGCTGGTCCTGGTCACCCATGACGCCGTCGCCACCGACCCCGGCGCCGAGCCGTCCGACCCCGTGTCGGCCGCCGTATGGTCCGCCGTGCGGCCCATCCAGGCGGAGTGGCCGGGGCGCGTGACCCTCCTCGACCTGAACGACGCACGCGGTTCGCTGCGGAACCTACGCCTCGCCATCACCGCCGACGAACCGGAACTCGCCCTGCGGGACGGCACCTTGTTCACGCCGCAGCCCATCGAGCGGCCGGCTCGCGCGACCGCCCCGGAGACCGTGCCGACTCCCGCGCCGGAGACCACCCCCGCCCCCGCGCGGCGTTCGCGGGCCGAGGAGGTGGCGGCGTTCCGGGACCTGGTCCGGGCCCAGGTGGCGGCCGTTCTCGAACACGAGGCCCCCGGCACGCTCGACACCACCCGGTCCTTCAAGGACCTCGGTTTCGACTCCCTCATGGGGGTCGAACTCTGCGACCGGCTCGGCGAGGCCACCGGCCTCGACCTGCCGGCCACCCTCGTCTTCGATCACCCGTCGGCCGAGGCCGTGATCGACTACCTCACCGGCCTGGCCCTCGGCGGCGACACCGACACCGACCGGTCCGCCACGCTCTCGGCCTCCGACGACGAGCCGGTGGCGATCGTGGGGATGGGGTGTCGTTTTCCGGGTGGTGTGGAGTCGCCGGAGGGGTTGTGGGATCTGGTGGCCTCGGGTGCGGACGGGGTTTCGGGGTTTCCGGTGGATCGGGGTTGGGATCTTGAGCGGTTGTTCGATCCTGATCCGGAGCGGTCGGGGTCGTCGTATACGCGTGAGGGTGGGTTCCTGCATGGGGCGGCGGAGTTCGATGCGGAGTTTTTCGGGATCTCACCGCGTGAGGCGTTGGGGATGGATCCGCAGCAGCGGTTGATGCTGGAGGTGTCGTGGGAGGCGTTGGAGCGGGTGGGGATCGACCCGGGTGAGCTGCGCGGCAGCGACACCGGCGTCTTCACCGGAACGTTCGGATTCCACGACGACGGTCAGGGACAGCCCCAGGGCCGGCTTCCCGAAGCACTCGAAGGCCACCGCATGGTCGGTAGCGCCGCCAGTGTGTTGTCGGGGCGGGTGTCGTATGTGCTGGGTCTTGAGGGGCCGGCGTTGACGGTGGATACGGCGTGTTCGTCGTCGTTGGTGGCGTTGCATCTGGCGGTGCAGGCGTTGCGGCGGGGTGAGTGTTCGCTGGCGTTGGCCGGTGGGGTGACGGTGATGTCGTCGCCGGGGACGTTTGTGGAGTTCTCGCGGCAGCGTGGGTTGTCGGCTGATGGGCGGTGCAAGTCGTTCGCGGCGTCGGCTGATGGCACCGGCTGGGCCGAGGGTGCGGGTGTGCTGGTGGTGGAGCGGTTGTCGGACGCGGTGCGCAACGGGCATCGGGTGCTGGCGGTGGTGCGCGGCAGCGCGGTCAACCAGGACGGCGCGAGCAATGGTCTGACGGCTCCGAATGGTCCTTCTCAGCAGCGTGTCATCCGCGCCGCCCTGAGCAACGCACGCCTGTCGCCGGCCGACGTCGACGCCGTGGAGGCACATGGCACGGGGACGCGGTTGGGTGATCCGATCGAGGCGCAGGCGCTGATCGCGACGTATGGGCAGGAGCGTTCTGGTGGGGACCGGCCGTTGTGGTTGGGGTCGTTGAAGTCGAACATCGGTCATGCGCAGGCCGCGGCCGGTGTGGGTGGTGTGATCAAGATGGTGATGGCGATGCGGCATGGGGTGCTGCCGCGGACCCTGCATGTGGATGAGCCGTCGCCGTTCGTGGATTGGGAAGCGGGTGCGGTGCGGTTGCTGACGGAGTCGGTGGGCTGGCCGGACAGTGGTCGTCGGCGCCGGGCGGGGGTGTCCTCGTTCGGGATCAGTGGCACCAATGCGCACATCATTCTCGAACAGGCACCGGAGAGCGAGGAGCGGTCCGGGCAGGATGAGCCCGCTCCGGACGAGGGTCTGCTGCCGATCGTGGTGTCGGCGCGGAGCGAGGCCGCGCTTCGGGGGCAGGCGGGGCGGTTGGCTGATCATCTGGTGGCGTGGCCGGGGTTGGGGTTGGGGGATGTTGCTCGTTCGCTGGTGGTGTCGCGGGCGGCTTTTGAGCATCGTGCGGTGGTGGTGGCTGCTGGTCGGGGTGCGGTGGTGGAGGAGTTGTCGGTGCTGGCTTCGGGCGGTTCGCTCGGGCGTGGTGCCGAGGGTTCGGTGAGTGGTGGGAAGGTCGCGTTCCTGTTTACGGGGCAGGGCAGTCAGCGGGCTGGTATGGGCCGGGAGTTGTATGAGCGGTTCCCGGTGTTCGCTGAGGCGTTTGATGAGGTGTGCGGGTTGCTGGAGCCGTTGGTGGGTGTGTCGGTTTCGGATGCGGTGGTGACGGGTGAGGGGCTGGATGAGACGGGGATGACGCAGCCGGCGTTGTTCGCGTTTGAGGTGGCTTTGTTTCGTTTGTTCGCTTCGTGGGGTGTGCGGCCGGATTGTGTGGCGGGTCATTCGGTGGGGGAGATTGTCGCGGCGCATGTGGCGGGGGTGTTGTCTCTTGCGGATGCGTGTGTGCTGGTGGCGGCGCGGGGTCGGTTGATGCAGGCGTTGCCGCCGGGTGGGGCGATGGTGGCGATTGAGGCTTCGGAGGAGGAGGTTGCCGGGTCGCTGGTGCCGTGGGAGGGGCGGGTGGCGATCGCGGCGGTGAATGGTCCTGTGTCGGTGGTGGTGTCGGGTGTTGAGGAGGGTGTTGAGGCGGTTGCTGGGGTGTGGCGTGGGGTGGGGCGTCGGACGCGGCGGTTGCGGGTGAGTCATGCGTTTCATTCGCCGTTGATGGACGGGATGGTGGGGGAGTTCCGTTCGGTGGTGGCGGGGTTGTCGTTCGCTGAGCCGGGGTTGGGGTTTGTGTCGAACGTGTCGGGTGGTCTGGTGTCGGTGGGGGAGGTGTCGTCGCCGGAGTACTGGGTGGGGCATGTGCGGGAGGCGGTGCGTTTCGCCGATGGGGTGCGGGCGTTGGAGGAGGACGGGGTCACCACGTTCCTGGAGCTTGGTCCTGGTGGTGTGTTGTCGGGGCTGGGGCCGGGGTGTCTGTCGCGGGAGGACGCGGGTGAGTTCGTGCCCGGGTTGCGTGATGGGGATGAGGTGGCTGGTGCGGTGGTGGCGCTGGGCCGGTTGTGGGCGCGTGGTGTCGGGGTGGAGTGGCCGGCTGTGGTGGGCGCGGGTCCGGTGGTGGATCTGCCGACGTACGCGTTTGAGCGGGAGCGGTTCTGGTTGCGGCATGACGCCGGGGGTGCGGTGTCGGCGTCCGCGTTGGGTGTGGGTGTTGCGGGTCATCCGCTGTTGGCGGCTGTGGTGGCGGTGGCGGGGGGTGATGAGTTTGTGCTGACCGGGCGGTTGTCGCTGGAGACGCATCCGTGGCTGGCCGATCACGCTGTTTTGGGGTCGGTGTTGCTGCCGGGGACCGCGTTCGTCGAACTCGCCCTCCACGCCGCCGAACACACCGGAGACGACCTGCTCGAAGAGCTCACCCTCGAAGCCCCGCTGATCCTGACCGGCACCGGGGCCGTGGACCTCCAACTCGTTCTCGACGCCCCGGACGACGACGGACGCCGCGCCCTGGCGATCTACTCGCGACCCAGCGGCGCGGGCGCCGACACCGAGTGGATGCGGCATGCGTCTGGGGTGTTGGTTGTGGGTGGTTCTGGTGGTTCTGGTGGTTCTGGTGGTTCTGGTGGTTTTGTTGGTTTTGTTGGTGTGGGTGGTGGTGTGTGGCCGCCGGTGGGGGCGGTGCCGGTGGATGTGGTGGGCCGGTATGAGGTGTTGGCGGGTCTGGGTTTTGGTTATGGGCCTGTGTTTCAGGGGTTGCGGTCGGTGTGGCGGCGTGGGCGTGAGGTGTTCGCCGAGGTGGTCCTGGGTGGGGAGGGGGCTGGGGAGGCGGGGTCGTTCGGGTTGCATCCGGCGTTGCTGGATGCGGCGTTGCATGCGATTGGTCTGGGTGTGCTGCCCGAGGAGGGTGGTGTGACGCGGTTGCCGTTCGTGTGGAGCGGGGTGCGGCTGTATGCGGTGGGTGCGGGGGTGTTGCGGGTGACGCTGGCGCCGGTCGGGGTGGATGCGGTGTCGCTGCGTGCGGTGGATGCGGCCGGGCAGCCGGTGGTGGAGGTGGAGTCGCTGGCGCTGCGGGCGGTCACGCCGGGGCAGTTGCGTGTTTCGGGTTCTGTGGGGAGTGGTCTTACCCGTCTTCAGTGGGTGGCTGTTCCGGGTGGTGCCGGGCCCGGGGTGGTCGGGGAGGGCTGGGTTCTTCTGGGTGGTGATGGCGGTGGTGGGCTCACGGCTTTCGCGGATGTGGCGGCGCTGGCCGCGTCGGTGGAGTCCGGTGGGGGGGTGCCGCGGGTCGCGGTGGCGGTGGCTCCTGCGAGTGGCGGGGTGGATGTGCCTGCCGGTGTGCGGTCCTTGGTGGATTGGGCGCTGGAGCTGACGCAGTCCTGGCTTGCGCAGGATCGGCTTGCGGGTTCGCGTCTGGTCGTGGTCACCCGGGGGGCGGTCGCTGTGGATGAGCGGGACGGTGTGGTGGATTTGGCGCAGGCGGTGGTGTGGGGGTTGTTGCGGTCGGCGCAGACGGAGAATCCGGACCGGGTGGTTGTGGTGGATGCCGATCCGCGGGGGTCGGGTCCTGTGGATGTGGTGTCGCTGGCGGGTGTGGTGGCTTCGGGTGAGCCGCAGGCGGCTGTGCGTGGTGAGGGGTTGCTGGTTCCGCGTCTGGAGCGTGTCCCTGTGGGCGGGGCCGGGGAGGGCGTGTTCGGTGAGGGCGTGTTCGGTGAGGGCGCGGTGGTGGTGACTGGTGCTTCGGGTGCGCTGGGTGGTGTGGTGGCCCGGCATCTGGTGGCTGAGCGTGGTGTGCGGGATCTGTTGCTGCTGAGTCGGCGTGGTGCCCAGGCGCCGGGTGCGGCGGAGCTGGTGGCTGAGTTGCGTGGGTTGGGTGCGGCTGTGTCGGTGGTCGCGTGTGATGTGGCTGACCGTGAGGCGTTGGCGGGTGCGCTGGCGCTGGCGCCGGGTGGGCGGGTCGGTGCGGTGGTGCATGCGGCGGGTGTGCTGGACGATGGTGTGTTCGCCGCGTTGACGCCGGAGCGGGTGGAGGGGGTGCTGCGTCCGAAGGTGGATGCGGCCTGGCATCTTCATGAGTTGACGCGGGAGTGGGGTATCTCGGCGTTCGTGTTGTTCTCCTCGGTCCAGGGCACGGTCGGGGGGGCGGGGCAGGCCAACTACGCGGCGGCCAACGCTTTCCTCGATGCTCTGGCCCAGCGCCGGGGGAGTGAGGGACTGCCGGCCACTTCCATCGCCTGGGGCCCCTGGGCCGAAGGCGGCATGGCAGCCAACCTGTCGGCAGCGGACCAAGCGCGGTTCGCCCGCAGCGGTATGAGGGCCCTCTCGCCCGAGACAGGGCTGGAGCTGTTGGATGCCGCGCTGGTGCCGGACGCCCCCGCGCACGTGGTGGCCGTGGACTGGAACCTCGCCGCCCTGCACGGCCGGGAGAGCGCCGACGTGCCGGCCGTCCTGCGGTCCCTCGCCGGCCCCGGCCGTCCCCGCCGCGCCGCCGCCTCCGCCCAGGACACGGCCACCGGCACCTCCCTCGCCCAGCGGCTGGCCGGACTCCCCCCGGCCGAACAGGAGAAGACCCTCACCGACCTCGTCCGCGCCCAGGTGGCCGCGGTGCTCAACTACGGCACCCCCAACACGCTCGATCTCACCCGTGGCTTCAAGGACCTCGGGCTGGGGTCCCTGACCGCCGTCGAGCTGCGGAACCGGCTCAACAAGACCACCGGCCTCCGCCTGCCCGCCACCCTCGCCTTCGACTACCCGACGCCCGACCTGCTGATCCAGCACCTGCGGGCGGAGTTGGCGCCCGCCGGGGCGGTGCCGGGCCACCCGGTGTCCACGGCAGCTGCCGTGGCCGGGGCCGACGCCGACGAGGGGGCGCTCCGCAGGGTCATCGCGTCTCTGCCGCTCAGCCGCATCCGCGAATCCGGCCTGCTCGACCAGCTCCTGAAGCTCGCCGAGCCTCAGGACGCCGCCGCGCCGCCGACCGCGTCACCGGCCGATGCCGAGCATATCGACGCCATGGATGTGGACGACCTGATCCGCATGGCCCGCACCAGCCTCGAATCCTGAAGAGCTGAAAGGCAAAGAAGAGAAATGTCGAACACGTCAGCAGAAGCGGTCGTTGAGGCTCTCCGGGATTCCCTCAAGGAGGTCAGCAAGCTCAGGGAGCAGAACCGCCACCTCGTCGAGACGACCCATGAGCCGGTGGCGATCGTGGGGATGGGGTGTCGTTTTCCGGGTGGTGTGGAGTCGCCGGAGGGGTTGTGGGATCTGGTGGCCTCGGGTGCGGACGGGGTTTCGGGGTTTCCGGTGGATCGGGGTTGGGATCTTGAGCGGTTGTTCGATCCTGATCCGGAGCGGTCGGGGTCGTCGTATACGCGTGAGGGTGGGTTCCTGCATGGGGCGGCGGAGTTCGATGCGGAGTTTTTCGGGATCTCACCGCGTGAGGCGTTGGGGATGGATCCGCAGCAGCGGTTGATGCTGGAGGTGTCGTGGGAGGCGTTGGAGCGGGCGGGGATCGACCCGGGTGAGCTGCGCGGCAGCGACACCGGCGTCTTCACCGGCCTCATGTACCACGACTACGGACCTCACCTCCACGATGTCGTGGAGGGCATCGAGGGGCACCGCCTCACCGGCGGTCTCGGCAGTGTGTTGTCGGGGCGGGTGTCGTATGTGCTGGGTCTTGAGGGGCCGGCGTTGACGGTGGATACGGCGTGTTCGTCGTCGTTGGTGGCGTTGCATCTGGCGGTGCAGGCGTTGCGGCGGGGTGAGTGTTCGCTGGCGTTGGCCGGTGGGGTGACGGTGATGTCGTCGCCGGGGACGTTTGTGGAGTTCTCGCGGCAGCGTGGGTTGTCGGCTGATGGGCGGTGCAAGTCGTTCGCGGCGTCGGCTGATGGCACCGGCTGGGCCGAGGGTGCGGGTGTGCTGGTGGTGGAGCGGTTGTCGGACGCGGTGCGCAACGGGCATCGGGTGCTGGCGGTGGTGCGCGGCAGCGCGGTCAACCAGGACGGCGCGAGCAATGGTCTGACGGCTCCGAATGGTCCTTCTCAGCAGCGTGTCATCCGCGCCGCGTTGGCGGATGCGCGGTTGTCCATGGGAGATGTGGACGCGGTTGAAGGGCATGGCACGGGGACGCGGTTGGGTGATCCGATCGAGGCGCAGGCGCTGATCGCGACGTATGGGCGGGAGCGTTCTGGTGGGGACCGGCCGTTGTGGTTGGGGTCGTTGAAGTCGAACATCGGTCATGCGCAGGCCGCGGCCGGTGTGGGTGGTGTGATCAAGATGGTGATGGCGATGCGGCATGGGGTGCTGCCGCGGACCCTGCATGTGGATGAGCCGTCGCCGTTCGTGGATTGGGAAGCGGGTGCGGTGCGGTTGCTGACGGAGTCGGTGGGCTGGCCGGACAGTGGTCGTCGGCGCCGGGCGGGGGTGTCCTCGTTCGGGATCAGTGGCACCAATGCGCACATCATTCTCGAACAGGCACCGGAGAGCGAGGAGCGGTCCGGGCAGGATGAGCCCGCTCCGGACGAGGGTCTGGTGCCGATCGTGGTGTCGGCGCGGAGCGAGGCCGCGCTTCGGGGGCAGGCGGGGCGGTTGGCTGATCATCTGGTGGCGTGGCCGGGGTTGGGGTTGGGGGATGTTGCTCGTTCGCTGGTGGTGTCGCGGGCGGCTTTTGAGCATCGTGCGGTGGTGGTGGCTGCTGGTCGGGGTGCGGTGGTGGAGGAGTTGTCGGTGCTGGCTTCGGGCGGTTCGCTCGGGCGTGGTGCCGAGGGTTCGGTGAGTGGTGGGAAGGTCGCGTTCCTGTTTACGGGGCAGGGCAGTCAGCGGGCTGGTATGGGCCGGGAGTTGTATGAGCGGTTCCCGGTGTTCGCTGAGGCGTTTGATGAGGTGTGCGGGTTGCTGGAGCCGTTGGTGGGTGTGTCGGTTTCGGATGCGGTGGTGACGGGTGAGGGGCTGGATGAGACGGGGATGACGCAGCCGGCGTTGTTCGCGTTTGAGGTGGCTTTGTTTCGTTTGTTTGCTTCGTGGGGTGTGCGGCCGGATTGTGTGGCGGGTCATTCGGTGGGGGAGATTGTCGCGGCGCATGTGGCGGGGGTGTTGTCTCTTGCGGATGCGTGTGTGCTGGTGGCGGCGCGGGGTCGGTTGATGCAGGCGTTGCCGCCGGGTGGGGCGATGGTGGCGATTGAGGCTTCGGAGGAGGAGGTTGCCGGGTCGCTGGTGCCGTGGGAGGGGCGGGTGGCGATCGCGGCGGTGAATGGTCCTGTGTCGGTGGTGGTGTCGGGTGTTGAGGAGGGTGTTGAGGCGGTTGCTGGGGTGTGGCGTGGGGTGGGGCGTCGGACGCGGCGGTTGCGGGTGAGTCATGCGTTTCATTCGCCGTTGATGGACGGGATGGTGGGGGAGTTCCGTTCGGTGGTGGCGGGGTTGTCGTTCGCTGAGCCGGGGTTGGGGTTTGTGTCGAACGTGTCGGGTGGTCTGGTGTCGGTGGGGGAGGTGTCGTCGCCGGAGTACTGGGTGGGGCATGTGCGGGAGGCGGTGCGTTTCGCCGATGGGGTGCGGGCGTTGGAGGAGGACGGGGTCACCACGTTCCTG
Organism: Streptomyces sp. NBC_01803; assembly: GCF_035917415.1. Classification (NCBI taxonomy): domain Bacteria; kingdom Bacillati; phylum Actinomycetota; class Actinomycetes; order Kitasatosporales; family Streptomycetaceae; genus Streptomyces; species Streptomyces sp. NBC_01803. The sequence goes on along the minus strand of NZ_CP109073.1, from coordinate 307,309 downwards.
GAGCTTGGTCCTGGTGGTGTGTTGTCGGGGCTGGGGCCGGGGTGTCTGTCGCGGGAGGACGCGGGTGAGTTCGTGCCCGGGTTGCGTGATGGGGATGAGGTGGCTGGTGCGGTGGTGGCGCTGGGCCGGTTGTGGGCGCGTGGTGTCGGGGTGGAGTGGCCGGCTGTGGTGGGCGCGGGTCCGGTGGTGGATCTGCCGACGTACGCGTTTGAGCGGGAGCGGTTCTGGTTGCGGCATGACGCCGGGGGTGCGGTGTCGGCGTCCGCGTTGGGTGTGGGTGTTGCGGGTCATCCGCTGTTGGCGGCTGTGGTGGCGGTGGCGGGGGGTGATGAGTTTGTGCTGACCGGGCGGTTGTCGCTGGAGACGCATCCGTGGCTGGCCGATCACGCTGTTTTGGGGTCGGTGTTGCTGCCGGGGACCGCGTTCGTCGAACTCGCCCTCCACGCCGCCGAACACACCGGAACCCCGGAACTGGAGGAGCTGACGCAGGAAGCCCCCCTCACCATCCCCGAGACCGGAGCCGTCCAGGTGCAGGTGGTGGTCGGCACCGCCGATGACGGCGGCAGGCGACCGGTCGCCATCTACTCCCGCCCCGACGACCAAACCCAGGGAACGCCCTGGATGCGGCATGCGTCTGGGGTGTTGGTTGTGGGTGGTTCTGGTGGTTCTGGTGGTTCTGGTGGTTTTGTTGGTGTGGGTGGTGGTGTGTGGCCGCCGGTGGGGGCGGTGCCGGTGGATGTGGTGGGCCGGTATGAGGTGTTGGCGGGTCTGGGTTTTGGTTATGGGCCTGTGTTTCAGGGGTTGCGGTCGGTGTGGCGGCGTGGGCGTGAGGTGTTCGCCGAGGTGGTCCTGGGTGGGGAGGGGGCTGGGGAGGCGGGGTCGTTCGGGTTGCATCCGGCGTTGCTGGATGCGGCGTTGCATGCGATTGGTCTGGGTGTGCTGCCCGAGGAGGGTGGTGTGACGCGGTTGCCGTTCGTGTGGAGCGGGGTGCGGCTGTATGCGGTGGGTGCGGGGGTGTTGCGGGTGACGCTGGCGCCGGTCGGGGTGGATGCGGTGTCGCTGCGTGCGGTGGATGCGGCCGGGCAGCCGGTGGTGGAGGTGGAGTCGCTGGCGCTGCGGGCGGTCACGCCGGGGCAGTTGCGTGTTTCGGGTTCTGTGGGGAGTGGTCTTACCCGTCTTCAGTGGGTGGCTGTTCCGGGTGGTGCCGGGCCCGGGGTGGTCGGGGAGGGCTGGGTTCTTCTGGGTGGTGATGGCGGTGGTGGGCTCACGGCTTTCGCGGATGTGGCGGCGCTGGCCGCGTCGGTGGAGTCCGGTGGGGGGGTGCCGCGGGTCGCGGTGGCGGTGGCTCCTGCGAGTGGCGGGGTGGATGTGCCTGCCGGTGTGCGGTCCTTGGTGGATTGGGCGCTGGAGCTGACGCAGTCCTGGCTTGCGCAGGATCGGCTTGCGGGTTCGCGTCTGGTCGTGGTCACCCGGGGGGCGGTCGCTGTGGATGAGCGGGACGGTGTGGTGGATTTGGCGCAGGCGGTGGTGTGGGGGTTGTTGCGGTCGGCGCAGACGGAGAATCCGGACCGGGTGGTTGTGGTGGATGCCGATCCGCGGGGGTCGGGTCCTGTGGATGTGGTGTCGCTGGCGGGTGTGGTGGCTTCGGGTGAGCCGCAGGCGGCTGTGCGTGGTGAGGGGTTGCTGGTTCCGCGTCTGGAGCGTGTCCCTGTGGGCGGGGCCGGGGAGGGCGTGTTCGGTGAGGGCGCGGTGGTGGTGACTGGTGCGTCGGGTGCGCTGGGTGGTGTGGTGGCCCGGCATCTGGTGGCTGAGCGTGGTGTGCGGGATCTGTTGCTGCTGAGTCGGCGTGGTGCTCAGGCGCCGGGTGCGGCGGAGCTGGTGGCTGAGTTGCGTGGGTTGGGTGCGGCTGTGTCGGTGGTCGCGTGTGATGTGGCTGACCGTGAGGCGTTGGCGGGTGCGCTGGCGCTGGCGCCGGGTGGGCGGGTCGGTGCGGTGGTGCATGCGGCGGGTGTGCTGGACGATGGTGTGTTCGCCGCGTTGACGCCGGAGCGGGTGGAGGGGGTGCTGCGTCCGAAGGTGGATGCGGCCTGGCATCTTCATGAGTTGACGCGGGAGTGGGGTATCTCGGCGTTCGTGTTGTTCTCCTCGGTCCAGGGCACGGTCGGGGGGGCGGGGCAGGCCAACTACGCGGCGGCCAACGCTTTCCTCGATGCCCTGGCCCAGCGCCGGGGGAGTGAGGGACTGCCGGCCACTTCCATCGCCTGGGGCCCCTGGGCCGAAGGCGGCATGGCAGCCACACTCACCGAGGCCGACCAGGTCCGCCTGGCCCGCTCGGGCATGACCGCGCTGACCGTGGCGCGAGGGCTGGAGCTGTTGGATGCCGCGCTGGTGCCGGACGCCCCCGCGCACGTGGTGGCCGTGGACTGGAACCTCGCCGCCCTGCACGGCCGGGAGAGCGCCGACGTGCCGGCCGTCCTGCGGTCCCTCGCCGGCCCCGGCCGTCCCCGCCGCACCGCCGCCTCCGCCCAGGACACGGCCACCGGCACCTCCCTCGCCCAGCGGCTGGCCGGACTCCCCCCGGCCGAACAGGAGAAGACCCTCACCGACCTCGTCCGCGCCCAGGTGGCCGCGGTGCTCAACTACGGAGGCGACCAGACGCTGGACGTCTCCCGTGGCTTCAGGGACCTCGGGCTGGACTCGCTGACCGCCGTCGAGCTGCGGAACCGGCTCAACAAGACCACCGGCCTCCGCCTGCCCGCCACCCTCGCCTTCGACTACCCGACGCCCGCCGAGCTCGGCCGCGATCTCCTCGCCCGCCTCGGCCTGGCCGCCGACCGGGCCTCCGTGCCCGCCGCCTCCGCCACGGTCGCGACGCGCGGCGACGACGAGCCGATCGCGATCGTCGGCATGAGCTGCCGCTTCCCCGGCGGCGTGCGCAGTCCCGAAGAGCTGTGGGCGCTGCTGGAGTCCGGCGGGGACGCGATCTCCGGCTTCCCCGCCGACCGGGGCTGGGACCTGGACGGGCTGTACGACCCCGACCCCGACCGGATGGGCACCTCGTACACCCGCGAAGGCGGATTCCTCTACGACGCCGGCGACTTCGACGCCGAGTTCTTCGGCATCTCACCCCGCGAGGCGCTGGCCATGGACCCGCAGCAGCGGCTCCTGCTGGAGCTGTCCTGGGAGGCATTCGAACGGGCCGGTATCGACCCGGCCGCGCTCCGCGGCAGCCCGACCGGCGTGTTCGCCGGGATCATGTACCACGACTACGTCAGCCGACTGCCCAGCCAGCCCGGCGAGTTGGAGGGCTACCTCGCCATCGGCAACACCGGCAGCGTCGGCACCGGCCGGATCGCCTTCACCTTCGGTCTTGAGGGGCCCGCCGTCTCGGTGGACACCGCCTGCTCCTCGTCGTTGGTCGCGCTGCACCTCGCCTGCCAGTCACTGCGCCAGGGGGAGAGCTCCCTCGCGCTGGCCGGCGGCGTGACCGTCCTCTCCTCGCCCTTCACCTTCGTCGACTTCAGCCGACAGCGCGCGCTGTCCCCCGACGGCCGTTCCAAGGCGTTCTCGGCGGCGGCCAACGGTACCGGCTGGGCCGAGGGCGCGGCGATGCTCCTGGTCGAACGACTGTCGGACGCGCGGCGCCACGGACACCCGGTGCTCGCCGTGGTGCGGGGCAGCGCGGTCAACCAGGACGGCGCCAGCAACGGCCTGACCGCGCCCAACGGCCCCTCCCAGCAGCGCGTCATACGCGCCGCCCTGGACAACGCCCGCCTCTCGCCGGCCGACATCGACGCCGTGGAGGCACACGGCACCGGGACGCCGCTCGGCGACCCCATCGAGGCCGAAGCGCTGCTGGCGACGTACGGCACCGGGCACTCGGCCGGACAGCCGCTGTGGCTGGGCTCGTTGAAGTCGAACATCGGCCACACCCAGGCGGCGGCCGGGGCCGGGGCCGTCATCAAGATGGTGACGGCGATGCGGAACGGGGTGCTGCCGCGCACCCTGCACGTCGACGAGCCGTCTCCGTACGTGGACTGGTCCTCAGGGGCGCTGTCGCTGCTGACCGAGCCGGTGGCCTGGCCCGGCGGCGACCGTCCGCGCCGCGCCGGCGTCTCGTCGTTCGGCGTCAGCGGCACCAACGCGCACGTCATCCTCGAAGAGCCGCCCGCCACCCAGGAGCCGGAGCCCACCCCCGCCGAGCCGGTGGACGTCCCCGACGCGCTGCCGTTCCCGCTCTCCGCCAAGAGCGACACGGCCCTGCGCGCACAGGCCGAGCGGCTGCTGGCACTCCTGGCGGAGCGGCCCGAAACGGCGGCCACCGACATCGCGTTCTCCCTGGCGACCACCCGCTCCGCGCTGGAGCACCGGGTGGTGGTCGTGGGCGGCGACCCGCGCGACGCGCTGGCGGCGCTGGCTCGGGGCGAGTCTGCCGCCGGGCTGGTGCGCGGCACCGCGGCCGAGCGGGACCGGCCGGTGTTCGTCTTCCCCGGCCACGGCTCCCAGTGGGTCGGCATGGCGACGGAGCTCCTGGAGTCGTCGCCGGTCTTCCGGGCGCGGTTCGAGCAGTGCGCCGAGGCCCTGGCGCCGCACGTGGACTGGTCCCCGGCCGAGTCGCTGCGCGACGCCGCGATGCTGGAGCGGGTCGAGGTCGTCCAGCCGCTGCTGTGGGCGGTGATGGTGTCGCTGGCCGAGCTGTGGCGGTCCTGCGGTGTCGAGCCGTCCGGCGTCGTCGGCCATTCGCAGGGCGAGGTCGCCGCCGCCTGCGTGGCGGGCGCGCTGTCGCTGACGGACGGGGCTCGCGTCGCGACCCTCCGCAGCCGCCTGATCTCGGGTCTGCCCGCCGGCGCCATGGTGTCGGTCGGCCTGCCCGCCGAGCAGGTCGAGGAGCGGCTGGCCCAGTGGGACGGGCGGGTGTCGCTCGCCGTGGTCAACGGGCCGTCCGCCGTGGTCGTTTCGGGCGACATCGACGCCTGTGACGAGCTGTTCGCCGCATACGAGGCCGAGGGGGTGCGGGTGCGTCGGCTGCCGGCCGACCAGGCCGGGCATTCGGCGCACGTCGAGGCGATCCGGGAGGCGCTGCTCGACGGCCTGGCCGCGATCACCCCGCAGCCGCCGGGCATCCCGTTCCACTCGACCGTGACCGGCGGCCTGCTGGACGACTCGACCGCGCTGGACGCCGCCTACTGGTATCGCAACCTGCGTGAGACCGTTCGGTTCGACCGGGTGCTGCGGTCGCTCCTGGACCGGGGCCACGACCTGTTCGTCGAGGTCAGCCCGCACCCGGTGCTGGCCATCGGCATCGAGCAGGGCATCGAGCAGGCCGGGTCGGGGGCCGTGGTCGTCGGCACGCTGCGGCGCGGCGAGGGCGGCCTGGCGCGGTTCCACGCGGCGCTGGGCGAGGCGTGGACCCAGGGGTGCGCGGTGGACTGGCGGAAGGCGTTCGCCGGATACGGCGCGCGCGCCGTGGACCTGCCGACGTACGCCTTCCAGCGGCAGCGGTACTGGCTGGAGTCCCACGCAGCCGCCCCGACGCCGACGGCGGAGAACGAGACCGACGCGGCGTTCTGGCGGGTGATCGAGGGAGGTGACGCCCGGACCCTGGCCGACACCCTCGGACTGGACGACACCGGCCCGCTGGCCGAGCTGATGCCCGCCCTCTCGGCCTGGCGCGCCGGGCACCGGGAGGAGTCCCGGCTGCACGCCCTGCGCTACCACGTGGTGTGGCGGCCCGTCGGCGAGCCGGCCTCGGCCGCCCTGTCCGGCACCTGGCTGGTCGTGGCCCCCGCCGCGCCGGCCGGTGACTCGCTGGCCGAGGACTGCGTCCGCGCCCTCGCCGCGCGGGGCGCCCGCCCGATCCTGATCGTCCCGGAGGACACCGGGCCGGCGCTGGCCCGGCAGGTCGCCGAGGCCGCCGACGGCTCCCTGATCGAGGGCGTGCTGTCCCTTTTGGCGCTGGACGAGACCCCGCTCGCCGGGCTGACCGGCACCCTGCGGCTGGTGCACGCGCTGCGGGAGGAGGCGGGCAAGACCCGGCTGTGGTCGGTGACCCGGGGCGCCGTCGCCGTGGACGGCGTGGAGCGGCCGGAGCACCCGGGGCAGGCCCAGGTCTGGGGCCTGGGCCGGACCGTGGCGCTGGAACACCCCGAGCTGTGGGGCGGCCTCGTGGACCTGCCCACCACGCCGGACCCGCGCGCGCTCGAACGGCTGGCCGGGGTGCTCGCGCAGCCCGGCGCCGAGGACCAGTTCGCCCTGCGCACCTCCGGCGTCTTCACCAGGCGCCTGGTCCGGGCGGGCGCCGACCGCGGCGCGGACGCCCCCTGGACACCGCACGGCACGGTGCTGGTCACCGGCGCCGAGACCGGTATGGGCGCCGAGACAGCCCGCTGGCTGGCCCGGGAGGGCGCCGAGCACCTGGTGCTGCTCACCGGCGAGCCGGCTGGGCCGGAGCAGGGACTCCTCGACGAGCTGGCCGAGGCCGGGACGCGGGTGACAGTCGCCACGGCCGACCTCGCCGACCGGGAGGCGCTGGCCGCCGAACTGGCCCGCCTGACAGCCGAGTTCCCCCTGACCGCCGTGGTGCACGCGGCGGGCGCGGGACCGTCCACCGCACTGGCCGACACCGATGAGGCGGCTCTCGTCCACGGGCTGGGCGCCCGCGTCTCGGGCGCGGACCACCTCGACCAGCTGCTGGACGGTCAGCCGCTGGAGGCGTTCGTCCTGTTCACCTCGACCGCCGGGGTGTGGGGCGGCGGCGGGCAGGCAGCCGTCGGTGCCGCCGACGCCTTCCTGGAGGCGCTCGCCGTCGACCGCCGCCGGCGCGGCCTGCCCGCGACCGCCGTCGCCTGGGGCCTGTGGGCCGGCGTCGGCGGTGGCCCCGGGGAGACGGCCGAGGAGCGCGAACGGCGCGAGCGGCTGCGGCGGCGCGGACTGGCCGAGATGGCGCCCGACCGGGCGCTGGCCGCCCTGCGGATCGCCCTCGGACAGGACGACACCGCCGTGCTGCTGGCCGAGATCGACTGGGAACGCTTCGCCGCGGCCTTCACCGCCGTCCGTGCCGCCACCCTCATCGACGAACTGCCCGAGGCCCGGCGCGCGTTGACGGGGAACGGCGGCACGGCAGGGGACGGGGCCGGAGTGGCGGACACCGTGCGCGCGCCCGACCTGGGGTCCGCGCTGGCGGGCCTCCCGCCGGCCGACCAGCAGCGCCGCCTGCTCGACCTGGTGCGCGACGAGATCGCGGCCGTGCTGGGGCACTCCTCCGGCGTGGAGATCGGCGCCGACCGGGCCCTGAAGGAGCTGGGGCTCGACTCGCTGGCCGCCGTGACGCTGCGGAACCGGCTGGGGGCCGCCACCGGGCTGCGCCTTCCCACGACGCTCATCTTCGACCACCCGACGCCCGCCGCCGTCGCGGCGTTCCTGCGGGCCGAAGTCCTGCCCGACGCCCCGGAGGACGACGCCGCGGCCGTGGACGCCGAGCTGGACCGGCTGTCCGCGCTGGCGGCCGACGGCGACGACGCAGCCCGCTCCCGGCTCGCCACACGGCTCCAGGCCCTGGTGGAGCAGCTCAACGGCGGCCAGGACCGCGGCGACGACGGGGAGTCCCTCGCCGCCCGGCTGGAGTCCGCCAGCGACGACGACATCTTCGGCTTCATCGACAGGGAGCTCGGCACCGCCTGACCGCGGCACCCGCCGCGACGGACAGACACCGCGCCCCCACACGACTCCTAAGGATCGTTATGTCTGACGAGAGCAAGCTGCGCGAGTACCTCAAACGGGTGACCATCGAGCTCGCCGAGTCCCGCCGGAAGCTCCAGGAGGCCGACGACGCCCGACACGAGCCGATCGCCGTCGTGGGCATGAGCTGCCGGCTCCCGGGCGACGTGCGGTCCCCCGAGGACCTGTGGGAGCTGCTGGTCGCCGGTGGCTCCCCGGTGTCCCCGTTCCCCGCCGACCGGGGCTGGGACCTGGACGGGCTGTACGACCCGGACCCGGACCGGCCCGGCACCACCTATGTGCGGCACGGCGGCTTCATCCCCGACGTGACCGAGTTCGACGCCGGATTCTTCGGCATCTCTCCCCGCGAGGCGGTGGCGATGGACCCGCAGCAGCGGCTGCTGCTGGAGACCACCTGGGAGGCGCTGGAACACGCGGGCATCGACCCGGCGGCGCTGCGCGGCACCCGCACCGGCGTGTTCGCGGGGTGCAGCACCCTCGACTACGCCCTGCTGCTCGCCGACGCCGGGGACGACCTGGAGGCGCACCGCATGACGGGCGCCGCCGGCAGCGTCGTGTCCGGGCGTGTCTCCTACCTCCTGGGCCTGGAGGGGCCGGCGGTGACGGTGGACACCGCCTGCTCCTCGTCGCTGGTCGCGCTGCACCTGGCGTGCGAGTCGCTGCGCCTGAAGGAGAGCTCCCTGGCCCTGGTCAGCGGCGTGTCGGTGATCTCGACGCCCGGCGCGTTCGTCGACTTCAGCCGACAGCGCGGCCTGGCGCCGGACGGCCGGGTCAAGGCGTTCGCGGAGGCCGCGGACGGCACCGCCTGGTGTGACGCGGTCGGCGTGCTGGTGGTGGAGCGGCTGTCGGACGCGCGGCGCCACGGTCACCAGGTGCTGGCGGTGGTGCGGGGCAGCGCGGTCAACCAGGACGGCGCCAGCAACGGCCTGACCGCGCCCAACGGCCCCTCCCAGCAGCGCGTCATCCGCGCCGCCCTGGACAACGCCCGCCTGTCCCCGGCCGACCTCGACGCCGTGGAGGCACACGGCACCGGGACGCCGCTGGGCGACCCCATCGAGGCCCAGGCGCTGCTGACCACCTACGGCCGCGCGCGCACCCCCGAGCGCCCGCTGTGGCTGGGGTCGGTGAAGTCCAACTTCGGCCACCCCGGCGCCGCGGCCGGCGTCACCGGCGTGATCAAAACGGTGCTGGCCCTGCGCAACGGGCTGCTGCCCCGGACCCTGAACGTGGACCGCCCCACCTCGCACGTGGACTGGTCCGCCGGCGCCGTGTCGCTGCTGACCGAGCCGGTGGCCTGGCCGCCGGGCGACCGGACGCGCCGCGCCGGGGTCTCCGCCTTCGGCGTCAGCGGTACCAACGCGCACGTCATCCTGGAGGAGGCCCCGCCGGCCGAGCCCGCCCCCGGCCCGCCGGAGGTGGGCGACGGCCCGCTCCCCGTCCACGCCGTGTCGCCGGTCCTGGTGTCGGCGCGCGGCGAGACCGCCCTGCGCGCCCAGGCCGCCGCCTACCACCGGCACCTGGCCGATCGCCCCGAGCTGGCCCTGCCCGACGTGGGCCTGGCCACGGCGACCACCCGTTCCGCGCTGGAGCAGCGCGCGGCCGTCGTCGCCGCGGACCGGGACGCTCTGCTGGCGGGCCTGGCCGCGCTGTCCGACGGCACGGCGGCGGCCGGCGTCGTCCGGGGCGTGGCCCACGACGGGGGCAAGACCGTGTTCATCTTCCCCGGCCAGGGCTCCCAGTGGACGGGCATGGCAAGTGAACTCCTCGACACCGAGCCCGAGTTCGCCGCCCGCCTGCGCGAGATCGCCGCGTTCATCGAGGAGCACGTCGACTGGTCGGTCGAAGCGGTGCTGCGGCAGGCCGAGGGGGCGCCCTCGCTGGAGCGGATCGAGGTCGTCCAGCCCGTGCTGTTCGCCGTGCATGTGGCGCTGGCCGCGCTGTGGGAGGCGTACGGCGTGCGCCCCGACGCCGTCGTGGGCCACTCACAGGGCGAAATCGCGGCGGCCTGCGTGTCCGGCGCGCTGACCCCGGCCGACGCCGCCCGTGTCGTCGTCCAACGCTCCCAGCTCTTCGCCGACGAGCTCGTGGGCCGCGGCCTGGTCGCCTCCCTGGCCCTGTCGGCCGCCGAGACCGAGGCGCTGATCGAGCCCTACGGCGACAGCCTGTCCATCGCGGGCATCAACGGCCCCAACGCGGTGACCGTCGCCGGTGCTCCCGAACCGCTGCACGAGCTGGTGGCGACCCTGACGGCCCGGGGTGTGCGGGCCCGGGTCGTCCCCGCGACGGTCGCCTCGCACAGCGTCCAGGTCGAGCCGCTGCGCGACCGGGTGCTGGAGTCGCTGTCCTTCGTCCGGCCCGTGGCCGGCCGCGTCCCGATCTACTCGACCGTCACCGGCGAGGCTCTGGACGGCTCGACCCTCACCGCCGACTACTGGTACGAGAACTGCCGCCGCCCGGTCTCCTTCGAGCCGGTGGTGCGTGCCCTGCTCGCCGACGGCTACGGCCTCTTCGTCGAGTCCAGCGCCCATCCGGTGCTGATCATGGGTGTCCAGGAGACCGCCGACGAGGCCCCCGGCCGCCCCGACGTCGCCGTCGTCGGCACCTTGCGGCGCGACGAAGGCGGACCGGCCCGCTTCCACGCCTCCCTGGCACAGGCGTGGGCGCTGGGCGCCGACGTGGACTGGCCGAAGGTCTTCGCCGGCCGCGCCACCGGCCCGGTCGACCTGCCCACCTACGCCTTCCAGCGCAGCCGGTACTGGGCGGAGGGCCGTTCCGGCGCCCGCGCCGGGGCCGACGCCGTCGAGGAGGCTTTCTGGGAGACCGTGGAGCGGGAGGACCTGACCGGCCTGGCCGACACCCTCCGGGTCGCCGACGCCGACGCCGACGCGCTGGGCGGCGTGCTGCCGCATCTGGCGTCGTGGCACCGGGGCCGCCGTGAGCGCACCGCGCTGGACGCCCTGCGGCACCGCGTCGTGTGGCGCCCGCTCGGCGGCCGGCCGGGCACGCGCGCCGCCGTGGGCACCTGGCTGATCGTCACCGGCCCCGGGGACGCGGCCGGCGACGGCGCCGACGCCCTCGGCCAGGCGCTCGCCGCCCACGGCGGCACCACCGCCCGCGTCGCCCTCGACCCTGCCCGGCCGCCCGGACGGGAGGAGCTGGCCGGACTGCTGCGGCGGGCGGCCGGGGACGACCGGACACCGGGAGTGATCTCGCTGCTTCCGTCGACCGTGACCGGCGGCCTGCCGGAGACCGTGCTGCTGCTGGGGGCCCTGGCCGACAGCGGACTGGACACCAGGCTGTGGTCCCTGACGCGGGGCGCGGTCGCGGCCGAGAGGACCGACCGCGTCGACCACCCGGAGCAGGCCGCGGTCTGGGGCCTGGGCCTGGTCGCCGCCCTGGAACACCCGCGTCTGTGGGGCGGCCTGGTGGACCTGCCGCCCACCCTGGACGAGACCGCCGCCGACCGCCTGATGGCCGTGCTCACGAGTGGCGGCGACGGGCAGGAGGACCAGCTCGCCGTGCGGCCCACCGGCGTGTTCGTCCGCCGCATGGTCCCCGCGCCGTTGAAGGGCGCCCCGCCCGCCCGCTCCTGGCGGCCCGACGGCACCGTCCTGATCACCGACGGCACCGGCCTCGCGGGCGCCCACGTCGCCCGTCACCTGGCCCGGCAGGGCGCGGCCCACCTGCTGCTGACCGAGAGCCGGCCGGTGCCTGAGGCCCGCCGCCGGGAGCTGGAGGCCGAATTGGCCGCCCTGGGCGCCACGGTGACCGTCGCCGCGTGCGACTGCGCCGACCCCGGGGCGCTGGCCGCCGTGCTGGCCGCCGTGCCCGAACGGCACCCGCTGACCGCCGTCGTGCACTGCGCCGAACTGCTGGAGGAGGGACTGCTGGAGGACCTGGACCCCGCCTCCTTCGAGCGTGTCCTGCGCGCCAAGGCCACTCCCGCCCGCATCCTCCACGAGCTGACCGAGCACCTGCCGCTGTCCGCGTTCGTGCTGTTCTCCTCCTTCCCCGCCACCTTCGGCGGCAGCGCCGGCCTCGGCGCCTACGCCGCGGCCGGCGCGTACCTCGACGCCCTCGCCGCCCACCGGGCGGCGCGCGGCCTGGCCGCCACGTCCATCGCCTACGGCTACTGGGCGGGCTCGGCCACCCAGTCGCGCGGCGCGGAGTTCGAACAGGCCCGGCAGGACCGCCTGCGGCAGCGCGGCCTGCCCGCGCTCGCACCCGACACGGCCGTCGCGGCGCTGCGCCAGGCGCTCGACCACGACGAGACCGCGATCGCCGTGGTCGGCCTGGACTGGGAGCGCTTCCACCCGCGCTTCACCGCCGGGCGCCCCAGCCCGCTCCTCGCCGAGCAGCCGGAGGTGCGGCGCCTGCGGGAGCGCGCCGCGTCCGCCGTCCCCGCCGTCGTGACCGGGGAGCTGGCCCGCCTGCCCTCGGCCGAGCGGGAGCGCGCGCTGCTCCGCCTGGTGCGCGCGGAGATCGCGGCCGTGCTCGGCCACGCCGACCCCGAGGCCGTCGACGCGCGGCGCGGCTTCCTGGCCCAGGGCATGGACTCGCTGACGACCGTGGAGCTGGCCAACCGCCTCAGCGCCGCCGTCGGCCGGCGGGTGGGGCCCCGCACGGTGCTGGACGCCGGCGACCCGGCCGCGCTCGCCGGGCGGCTGAACGCCCTGCTGGGCGGCGGCGACGGCGGACCGGCCACCGCCCCGGACGCCGCGGCCGGGATGGGCGGCGCGTCGCCCGACTCGCTCGGCGCCCTGTTCCTGGAGTCCGTGCGGCAGGAGCGGGCCGGGGAGTTCCTCGGATTCCTCACCGCCGCCGCCCGGTTCCGCCCGGTGTTCGGCGGGCCCGGCCCCGCCGAGCGGCCCGCGATCGTTCCCCTGACCAGCGGCACGGGCGGGGGGGCAACGGCCCTGATCTGCCTGCCCACCGTCCTGGCCGGCTCCGCGCCCACGCAGTACGCGCGGCTGGCCGCGCACTTCGCGGGCCGGCGGGACGTGGCCGCCGTGACCCTGCCCGGGTACGCCGCCGGGGAGCGCCTCCCGCGCGACCTCGACGCGTGGGCCGCCGCCACCGCCGACGCGGTGCGCGCCCACATGGGCAAGGAGCCGTTCGTCCTGGCAGGCCACTCCTCCGGCGGGCTGCTGGCGCACCTGGTGGCGGAACGGCTGGAGGGCGCCGGCGTCTACCCGGAGGGCGTGGCGCTGATCGACACCTTCCCCCTGGGGGACGACACGCTCGCCGGGATCGGTCACGTGGTGCTCACCGGCCTCGCCGAGCGCGCCGACCTGCTGCCCGACCTGGACGACACCCGGCTCACCGCGATGGGCGGCTATCTGGGGCTGCTGGCCGGGTGGGAGCCCGCCGAGGTGAAGGCACCCGTCCTGCTGCTCCGGGCCGCCGACCCGCTGCCGCTTCCCGGCATGCCCGGCGCCACCGGCACGCCCGGCGCGGAGTGGCCGCCCGGCTGGGACCGCCCGCACACCCGCGCGGACGTCCCGGGCGACCACTTCTCCGTCATCGAGACCCACGCCGAATCCACCGCCCACGCGATCGACGCCTGGCTGGTCGGCCGGGCCTGACGGGCGGGGGCGGCCCCGCCCCCGGCGAACTCACCCAACGGCCCAACGGAAGGAAAGCCCGACATGACCCAGAAGACCGAGGTGCTGATCGTGGGCGCCGGCCCCAACGGGCTGGCCGCGGCCTGCGCGCTGCGGCGCTTCGGCGTCACCGTGCGCATCGTGGAGGCCGCCGACGAACCGGCCCGCGGGACCCGGGCCATCCAGCTCTGGCCGCCGACCAACGACATCCTCCGCGAGACCGGCGTCCTGGCCGAAGCCGAACAGCGCGGCAGGCGGCTGCCCGCCCTGACCTACCACCTGGCGGGCGGCCGGGAGCTGAACGTCGAACTCGGCTCGGTCAACGAGCCGCTGATGCTGCCGCAGCAGCAGACCTGCGAGCTGCTGGAGGCCGCGCTGGAGCGGCAGGGCGTGCGCGTGGAGCGCTCGACCCGGGTCACCGCCCTATCGACCGCGGACGACGGGGTGTCGGTCAAGGCGCAGGGCCCCGACGGCACCGAGGTCATCTCGGCCGACTGGCTCATCGGGGCCGACGGCTCGCGCAGCACCGTCCGCCAGCAGCTCGGCATCGACTTCCCCGGCCGGCCCGTGCCGACCCTCTTCCTGCTCGCCGAGGGCGACATCGCCGGCGGCTTCCGGCGCGACGTCGTGCACTACTTCCTGGGCCGCACCGGCTCGCTCGTCTTCGCGCCGATGCCGGACGGCAGCTCCCGCCTCTCGGCGGCGATCGCGGCCGACACCCCGCTGACCCCCGAGACCGTGCAGCGGCTGCTGGACGAGCGCGGCCCCGGCGGCCTCCACGTGCGGCGGCTGGACAACATCAACACCTTCACCGCGGACGAGCGGATCGCTTCCCGGCTGCGCCAGGGCCGCTGTTTCCTGGTCGGCGACGCCGCGCACACCCACTCGCCGCTGGGCGGTCAGGGCCTCAACCTCGGTCTCCAGGATGTCCGGAACCTCGCGTGGAAGCTGGCCGGGGTCATCTCCGGGCGGCTGCGCCCGGAGATCCTGGACACCTACGAGCCCGAGCGGCGGGCGGCGGCCGAGCAGATCGTGCGCACCACCCACACGTTGATCAAGATGTTCATGCTCGGCCCGAGGGCCGCCCGGGTGCGGAACTCCGTCTGGCACAGCCTGGACACCCTGGGCGTGCTGCGGCGCTGGTTCGTCCCCCTGCTGGCCGGCTGGCAGATCAGCCACCCCGGGCCGCTGTGGGGCGGGGCGCCGAAGCGCGCGGGCGCCGCGGCCCTGCGCGCCCGGTTGCTGCCCGCGCCCGGCACCCGCACCCCGCACTGGGTGCCCGTGCCCGACGACACGGCGGCGGACCGCTTCCGGCTGCTGACGCTCGGCCCGTCCGGTGGCGAGCTGACCGGCCGGGCACGGGAGTTGGCCGACCGCTGCCCGCACCACCTCGTCCACGAGCACGCGGCGCGGCGCGGTCCGGGCCGGGGCTTCCTGTTGCTGCGCCCCGACGGCTACATCGCCCTGACCGGCGTGACCCCGGAGGAGCTGGGCCGGGTGACGGAGCTGCTGGATGCCCTGACCGTGGCGTAAACGTGCTGATTCGTGATCGCAACGCCTTGGGTGGCCGATTCGGCGCGGCACGTGCCGCGCCAATCCGGTCCTTGTCGCGCCCTGATGATGAGGAGTTGGCCGCGGAATAGCGGAGGAGAGCGGGAATGTAGCCCATCTCCCGCGATATCGGAAGCGATTTATGGTGCGCGTCCCGGCTGCCTTTTTCATGCGTGCCCATCCCGAAGGGCGAATGGAGAAATGTGAGGTTACCTGGGTCGTCCTGTGACTTCGCCCCTTTTGCTTTCAGTTGCGTCGCCCGCACTGGTAAGATCACCTGGTCTCACTTAGTGTGACGTCGGGTGACGTTCGCGGAGAGCCTCGACATTGAAGGGGGCGCGGGCTGAGAGAGGGGGACTTACCGTGCGGCCGTTCCGTCTGCGGCCGTCCACCTGCCGCTCTTCGTCACGATGGCACCGTGTGGTGAGACATTGAAATTCCGCACTGGTTTGCAGGGGGAATGTGGCAGTGTTGATAGAACGAGAAGACCAGCTCGCAATTTTACGCACATATTTCGACGAGAGCCATGACGACCGTGGCCGCGGGGTCGTGGTCTCGGGCCCGGCCGCCAGCGGCAAGACGGAGCTCCTGTTCGCGTTCGCGCAGGAGGCCGCTGCCTTCGGGGCGATCGTGCTCAACGCCTCCGCGTTGCCGTCAGAACGAAACCTCCCCTTCGGGGTCCTGAACCAACTACTGCGCAGCTCTCGCCCGAACGCGGCGGCCGCCGAGCGCGTGCGCCGCGCCATGGTCCTTCCGGATGAAGCGGATACCGCGGACCTGGGCGGGGAAGGGGCCGGAGGGGTCCCGGCGCAGATTCTCTACAGGGTCACCATGGCCCTCCTTGAGCTCGTGGAACAAGCGGGAAGGCCGTTGGTCGTCATCGTGGACGACGCCCACTTCGCGGACCTCCCCTCGGCGATGGCGCTGCACACCCTGGTGGAACGGCTCCGCGTGCGGCACGCCTTCCTGCTGGCCCTGGGAGAATCGACGCATTACTCTCACGCGGCGCCGTTGTTCCAGGGCGAGCCCCTGCCCAAGCCGCACTGCGAGCGCATCCGGCTCGGCATGCTCTCCCCGGAAGGCACGGCCACGCTGCTGGCCCGGCAGATGAGTGCTCGCGGCGCCGCCGAACGCGCCGCCGAATACCACGCCCTCACCGGCGGCAATCCGCTGCTGCTGCGCGGCCTGATGGCGGACTCCCGCACCACTACCCCCGGCGAGGTGCCCCCTCCCGTCGTCGGGCACAACTTCTCCCAGGCTCTGCTGGACTGTGTGCACCGCTCGCCCTCCCCGGTGATCTCCGTCGCCCGTGCCCTGGCCGTGCTCGGGGAGTCGGCCGAGCCGGTGCTGGTGGGACAGCTCGCCGACGAGCGCCCCGAGGTCGTCTCCTTTGCCGTGACCGCCCTGCGCGAGATCGGCCTGGTCGAGGACTCCTGGTTCCGTGCCCCGGACGCCGCCCGGATCATCCTCAACGGCATGCAGCCGGAGGCCCGCGGCGCCACCAGGACCCGGGCCGCCCGGCTGCTGTACGCCGAGGGCGAGCCGTCCCGGATCGTGGCGCGTCAACTGCTCGGCGCCGATGTCAGCGACGTGGAGAACTGCGCGGTCGCGGTGCTCCAGGACGCGGCCGACCAGAGCATCGCGGAGGGCGACATCGGCCCGGCGCTCCGCTTCCTGCGGATGGCCCAGCAGATCGGCGGCGACGAGCAGGTCCGGGCCAAGACCGCCGCGATGCTGGCCCGCGCCGAATGGTGGTTCGACCCCTCGGCCGCGCTGCGCCGCGCCTGCGCCATGGGCGACCCCGACGACGACTCCGGGATGCCCGTCACGGAGGTGGTCGTTCCTCTCGTACCGCTGATGTGGTTCGGCGAACTGGAGCGCGCCGACGCGACACTGCGCCGGCTGGAGCGGGCCCTGCCCGACATGGCTCCCGACCTCGCCTGCAACGTCCACGCCTTCCGCCTGTGGCGGCGTTACCTGTATCCCGGGGCGCAGCCCGACGGCCCCACGGCCGCCGAGTTGTCCGCCGATCTGCTGACCGACCAGGTGGGGGACAGCGCCCGGACCATGCACCCGCTGCGGGCCGTCGTCCTCATGACGGAGGCGCTGCGGCGCGGCGCCGGCCAGGAATCGGTGGAGCGCGCCGAGCGCATCCTCCAGGAGCACCGGCTCAACGAACGGACGCTGTCATTCCTCGCGACCGCCATCATCGCGCTGATCCGCCACGACCGCCTGGCGTCCGCCGCCCGGTGGTGCGAGGGGCTGGTGGAGGAGAGTGAGGCGATGGGCGTGCCGACCTGGCAGGCCGTCTACAGCGCCCTCTACGCGGAGATCGCGCTGCGGCGCTCGGACCTCCCGACGGCCGAGCGGTTCGCCCTCCGGGCCCTGACGCTGCTGGAGGCGAAGAGCTGGGGGGTCGCCGTGGGGCTGCCCCTGGGCACCCTGCTGGAGGCCAACGCCGCCATGGGGAACTTGGAGGAGGCCGTGAAGCACCTGCGCACCCCGGTCCCCGACGCGATGTTCCAGACCCCGTTCGGCCTGCGCTACCTCCTGGCGTGCGGCCGGTACCACCACGCGAACGGGCAGTTCCACGCGGCGCTCGAGGACTTCAGCGCCATCGCCCGGCTCACCGACGACTGGGGACTGGAGCTGCCCGTGCTCTTCCCCTGGCGGATCGAAGCCGCGCATGCCTCGCTCAAGCTGGGCCGCTCCCGGGAGGCGCGGGAGCTGGCGGAGGCCCAGCTCAGGCTGTCCGGGGTGGAGTCCTACCGGTCGCGCGCCGCCGCCCTGCGGGTCCTGGCCGTCCAGCGCGCGCCCGAGGACCGGCTGACGCCGCTCCGCGAGGTTGTGACGATGCTCAGGGGCAGCGAGGACCGGCTCGAATACGCCGCGGCCCTCACCGACCTCGGGATGACGCTGTACGCGCTCGGGCGGGACGGCGAGGCCCAGGCGGAGCTGCGCCGGGCCCACCGCGTCACCCGGCAGTGCGGCGCCGAGGAGCCACCGCGCACCCTGGTCCACCATCCCGGGAAGTCCGGATCCCCCCTGCTGTCCCGGGAGACGGTCCGTGAGACGCAGCTCAGCGAGGCCGAGCTGCGGGTCGCCGTGCTCGCCGCCCAGGGCATGAGCAACCGCCAGATCTCCGGCTCGCTCCACATCACCGTCAGCACCGTGGAGCAGCACCTGACCCGGGTCTACCGCAAGCTGGAGGTCAGCCGCAGGACCGACCTGCCGCTGGCCATGGACATGAACTGCCTGATGACCTGATCGCACGGGCCGCCCACCGCGCGCCACCGGCACCCCGCGTACCCGCGCGGCCTCGGGACGGGAACGCCCGGACCGGGGTCGCGCGGTGCCCGGCCGGCGGCGACGTCCCGCTCACGCGGGGCCTCCCGCCACGCCCAGCGAGGCGCGGATCAGCCGCGCGACACCGGTGACATGCGGGTCGAGGAAGAAGTGGTCTCCCTCGAAGGCTTGCGCGTCGCACCCGGCCGACGTGCAGGTCTCCCAGGCGCGCGTGCCGGACGGCGTGGTCTGCGGATCGGTGTCGCCGGTCAGCACGGTGATCGGACACGACAGCGGCGGGCCCGGTGCCCACCGGTAGGTCTCGATCGCCGTGTAGTCCGAACGGATCGCCGGCAGGGCCATCGCCAGCAGCTCCGGATCCCCCAACAGGAAACTGTCGGTGCCGCTGAGTCGCCGCAGCTCGGCCACCACCCCCGCGTCGTCGCGCCGGTGCACCGTCCCGTCGCGGCGCGCCTGCGGCGCGTCGCTGCCGGACGCGAACAGCCGCGCCGGTCCCCGTGCCCCGGCGCCGTTGCCGGGGCGCGCGGCCAGCAGCCGGGCCACCTCGTAGGCGACGATCGCGCCCATGCTGTGCCCGAACAGGGCATACGGCGGCACCGACGGCGGGTCGCCCAGCGCGGTGACCACCGCCCGGGCCAGCACCTGGACGTTCTCCAGCCGCGGCTCGCCCCGCCGGTCCTGCCGACCCGGATACTGCACCGCCACCACCTCCACGGCCGGCGACAGCGCCCGGGCGAGCTGAGCGTAGGAGCTGGCGGCGCCACCCGCGTGGGGGAAGCAGATCAGCCGGTGCGACGCGCCCTGGGCGGCGGACGGGAAGCGCCGGAACCACAGGTCGTTCTCGATCGCTGACGTCATCGCGTGGGCGCCGCGGCGGAGTCGTACATGTGTCTTCCTCGATTCGTAGTCCGGGGGGCGGGCCGGCGGTCATCGGGGGATGAGCTCGACCGGCATGTCCAGCACGACGGTGTGCTTGTTGCTCGGCTGATAGGTGACGGCCCCGGCCTGCCGGATCTCGGCCACACGGTCGAGCAGCGCGTCGAGGAGGATGCGGAGCTCGAACCGCGCGATCGCGCCGCCCAGGCAGAAGCCGCCGCCGTGCCCGAACGTCAGATGCGGGTTGGGTGACCGCCGCTGGTCGAACGTGGACGGGGCGGGGAACACGTTCTCGTCGCGGTTCCCGGAAGGCCACCACAGCGTGACCTTCTCGCCGGCCCGGATCAGCTCGCCGCCGACGCGCACGTCGCGGGTGGCCGTCCGGCGGTTGTAGGGGTTCGGGGGGGCCCAGCGCAGGACCTCCTCCGCCGTGGGCGCCAACAGCGCGCGGTCCTCGCGCACGGCCCGCCACTGGCCGGGGTGCCCGGCCAGGCCCAGCAGGCCGGACGCGAAGGTGTTCCGGGGCTGCTCACCGCCGTGCAGCAGAAGCAACTGGGCGTTGACCCGCCGCTCGTGGTCCGTGAGCGGCGCCTCGCCCCCGTCCCCGGCGATCCGGCCGTTGGCCAGCACCGACGCCAGGTCCTCGGCGGGTTCGGCGCGCCGCGCGGCGAGCAGGTCCCCGATGTACTCCTGGCTCCCCTGCCAGGCGTCCATGGCGCGCTCGTCGGGGAGCCCGGTCCTGCGGTTGAGCAGGCCCGTGGAGTGCGCGGCCCAGTCGGCCAGCCGGTCCCGGTCCTCGGCCGGGATGCCGAGCAGCACCGCGATGCCGAGGAACGTGTGCCGCTGGACGATGTCGGTCGCGAGGTCGCAGGTGCCCCGGTCCAGGGCGGCCTCCACCACGCCGGCCGCGGCGCCCCGCAGCTCCTTCTCCACGGCGGCGGCCACCGGCCCGGTCGCCGCCGGCGTGAGCAGATCCTTGATCAGGTCGTGGCGCGGGTTGTCCATCATGGGGAGCATGACCCCGGCGTAGACCCCCACGGGCATGTCGTCGAGGTGCGAACCGCCGCCCGCGCGGCCTCCGCCGCCCTGGGGAGAGAACACCTCGGGGGCTCCGGCGGCGGCAGCGATGTCGGCGTGCCGGCTGAGCACCCAGAAGCTCTCCGCGTCGACCGACCGGCCCGGCGGGTGGCGCAGGACGGGCGCCTCCCGCCGTAGCCGCTCGAACAGCCCGTGCGGGAATCCCTCGGGCGACGCGGCGAACGCGTTGTGGTCGGTCAGGTCGAACCCGTCAAGGACGGACGGTAGTGCGCCGGTCGCGGTCACCTGGTCGGACATCTGGTCTCCTCAGCGCTGGGGGTCGGGTGCGGTGCCGGGCTCCGTCTCCCCGGCCAGGTGGGCCCACAGTCCGAGCAGCCGGACGCGGACGGCGGAGCACACGGCGTCGGCGAGGTCCTGGCTGTCGGGGCCCCGGCGGGCGCGGCCGAGCACGGCGCACATCGTCAGCAACTCGGCGGAGATCCGCCCGAGCAGCCGGAGCGTCTCCTCCCGGGCGATCAGCTCGGCCTGGTCCGGGTGCCGCCGGACCAGCTCGGCGCAGGACCGTGCCAGCCGCCGGATGTCCTCGTCGGCGGCCCGCAGGTGCCCGGCGTTGACCGGGGTCAGCCCGGCGTCCGGCGCTTCCCGCGATCCGGCCGCGGGGGCGGCGGCGGTCCCGGCGTTCCGGGCGAAGGCCGACAGCAGGAACTGCCCCGCCTGGATGTCCACCAGGAAGTCGACGTTGCCCGAGATCCGCAGCCCGCGCGCGTCTCGCTGCAGCCGCTCCGCGGGGAACGGTACGGCGCCCCGGCGGCGCTTGCTGTCCGCCGTCTCCAGACCTTCCCCGCCCAGGAGGCCCACCGTCCGGTCCGCGATCTCCCAGCCGGTCGCGGCGCAGATGTTCTTGGCGAGGAGAAGCTCGAAGACCCGGGTGGCGGGGTCCGCGGTGAGGAGTGTCCACCGCGCGACGCTCTCCGCGGCGAAGATCTCGGCACGGGTCGCCTCGACGCGACGCCGGACGGCCTCGTACTCCATCAGCGCCCGGCCGTCGATCGAACGCCGGGCGACGAACTCCCGCAGACCCCGCTCGCATTCCCGCGCGATCCCCAGCGCGGGCGCGCCGTTGAAGTAGACGGCGCTCAGCAGCGCCACGGCCATCACCGAGGTGGGCAGCCGGCCGCCGCCGGGTCCCCCGGTCAGGGCGTGCTCGCGCGGCACGCGGACCCCGTTCAGCCGGAAACCGCCGTTGGGCAGCCCGTGACTACCCATGAACGACAGCCGCGCGGTCACCTGGAACCCGGGGTCGGCGGTGTCCACGAGGAACACGCCCAGGCGCCGCTCGCCGTCCACCCGCAGCGTCGCGGCGACGGCGAGCACGCCGGCGACCGTCGCGTTGCCGATGAACAGCTTCTCGCCGTTCAGCACGTACGCCGAGCCGTCGGCGGTCGGCTCGGCCGTCGTGCCCGGCCACGCGTTGTTCTGCCCGGAGGGCTCGCTCGACGCGAAGCCGGACAGCGTGGCCTCGCGGATGTGGCGGAGCACCAGCTGCCGCCCCTCGCCCGGCGGCAGCGTCGGCAGCAGCGCCGCCACGCCCACCGCGTTCTGGATCGCCACGATCTGGGCGAGCGCCACCGACCACTGGGCGGCCCGCTCGACGACGCGGAAGGCGGCGTGGTCGGAGAGGCCGAGGCCGCCCAGCTCCGGATCGTTCCGCAGCGCGAAGTACCCGCGCGCGCCCAGCTCGCCGAGCAGCCCCGCCGGGAGCTCGCCGGTGCGGTCCAGCTCCCCGGGGTCGAGCCGTTCGGCGAGCAGCCCGTGCAGCTCGGCGGCCACCTTCTCGCCCGCGCGCGCGTCGTCGGGGTCCTGCTCGGGGAAGGCCCGCAGCATCTCCAGCGGGAGTCGCCCGGCGACGAGACCGGTCAGGAAACTCGGGGCGGCCGAAGCCGTGTGCGTGCGAGGTTCTGAGGTCATGAGGAACCCTTCACAAGAGAGCCGAAGACGCGACCGGGAATACGTCCGGGCATTTCTCGCCAGGCGGCCGAGAAGGAATTCTGGGCCGATCGTCGTCCTTCACGCTAGTGACGCCCTGCCCCTATCGCCAACCCCAGATTCGCGCGGCGGGCGCCCCCCTATTCCCGGCGGTCTCCGCACTCCCGGCACATCCTCCGGGCGGGCCGGACCACCCGCGGCCCCCCTTTCGTCCGCCGGGGAAGAGAATTAGGGGTTAACACGGGCGGGCGCCGCAATTAGCCTTTTCGGCGGGCCGGCGAAGGCTCCGGCGATGAGGAGTTGGGGGAGATGACGGTTCCTGGTACGGCGGTCGCCGGGGAGTCCGGCGCCGCGCCCGCCGCCGCACTGCGGAGGATCAAGGACGAGGCCCGCAACGGCCCGGGCGACCTGGCGACGGCGGCGCAGCACGCCCGGGGCAAGCTGACCGCCCGGGAGCGGATCGGACTCCTCCTGGACGAAGGCTCGTTCACCGAGGTCGAGCCGCTGCGGCGGCACCGCGCCACCGGCTTCGGCCTGGAAGGGCGGCGGCCCTACACCGACGGCGTGGTGACCGGCTGGGGCACGGTCCACGGCCGCACGGTCTTCGTCTACGCGCACGACTTCCGGATCTTCGGGGGCGCGCTGGGCGAGGCGCACGCCGAGAAGATCCACAAGATCATGGACATGGCGCTCGCGGCCGGCGCGCCGCTGGTCTCGCTGAACGACGGCGCGGGCGCCCGGATTCAGGAGGGCGTCACCGCGCTGGCCGGATACGGCGGCATCTTCCTGCGCAACACCCGCGCCTCGGGCATGATCCCGCAGATCAGCGTGATCCTCGGCCCGTGCGCGGGCGGCGCGGCGTACTCCCCGGCGCTGACCGACTTCGTGTTCATGATCCGCGAGACGTCCCAGATGTTCCTCACCGGCCCCGACGTCGTGCAGGCCGTCACCGGCGAGCGGGTCACCCACGACGCGCTCGGCGGCGCGGACACCCACGCCGGGACCTCCGGCGTGGCGCACTTCGCCTTCGACGACGAGCAGTCCTGCCTGGAGGAAGTGCGCTACCTGCTGTCCCTGCTGCCGGCCAACAACCGTGAACTCCCGCCCGCCGCCCCACCCGACGACTCGGCCACCCGTCGGTGCGAAGCCCTGACCGACCTGGTCCCCGCCGACGGCAACCAGCCTTACGACATGCGGGCGGTCATCGAGGAGATCGTGGACGGCGGGGAGTTCCTGGAGATCCAGGAGCGCTGGGCGGGGAACATCATCTGTGCCCTCTCCCGCCTCGACGGCCAGGTCGTCGGCATCGTCGCCAACCAGCCGCTGGCCCTGGCGGGCGTGCTGGACATCCACGCCAGCGAGAAGGCCGCCCGCTTCGTCCAGTTCTGCGATGCCTTCAACATCCCCCTGATCACGCTGGTGGACGTCCCCGGTTTCCTGCCCGGCGTAGAACAGGAGCACGGCGGCATCATCCGGCATGGCGCCAAGCTCCTGTACGCCTACTGCAACGCCACCGTGCCCCGCGTCTCCGTCGTGCTGCGCAAGGCATACGGCGGCGCGTACATCGTCATGGAGTCACGCTCCGTCGGAGCCGACCTCTGCTATGCCTGGCCCACCAACGAGATCGCCGTGATGGGCGCGGAGGGCGCCGCCAACGTCGTCTTCCGCAAGCGGATCGCCGCCTCCGGCGACCCCGACGCCACGCGCGCCGCCCTGGTCAAGGAGTACCGGGCCGAGCTGATGCACCCCTACCACGCGGCCGAACGCGGCTTGGTGGACGACGTCATCGACCCCGCCGACACCCGCGCCGTCCTCATCAGCTCCCTCGCCATGCTCCGCGCCAAGCACACCGACCTTCCCGTCCGGAAGCACGGCAACCCTCCCGTCTGAGCCCGGCGCGATCCGCCCGCCGGGCAGGTCCCAGAGGCTCGTACCGGGCGTTGGTGCCGGGCGTTACCATCCGGGACTTCGGCGGCGGCATGGCCTTCACCGTTGTGTCCACCTCGGCGGGCGCCGGTGTGACTGAGCGTGAGCCGGTGTCGCCTCGGCCGTGGCCTCCACCGCCCAGCAGATCGGCGGTGCCACGGGGCCGGCCGTCCTGGTGGGGGTCGCCAACGCCGGACCGGACTTCGACACGCTTCCCGGTCCGACCGCCGAGGAGACCGTCGACGGGCTGCGGAACGCCGGCCTGCCCGCGCGGCTGCCGCCCGTCATCGCGGGGACTGGTCGCGCCGGCGCTGAGGACGCCGGCACCTGGTGCGGATGAGGAAACCGTTCCCGGCGTCGTTCCGCGGAAGGGGGCGCCGACGCCCACCGTGTGAGAGGCAGCTCCCGAGCCGCCGATGCCGGCCGCTCACTGCGGGGGGCCTCAGACCGGGGTGGAATCCCGTGGGGGCGATATTGTTTTCCACGGACCGATTCTTTCGGTGAGTCATGCGGTTGGCCGTGCGGCATAGGGGCAATGCCGACGGCTCAGGGGTTGGCAATAGGGGCAGCGCATGACTACCCTCGAAGGCACGGGCAAGTCGCTCGAATTGGTGAACCTGTCCGTGCGCATCAGCCATCCGAAGTCGCCGCGCCCACCTGCGACGTAGGGCTGCCATGCGATTCCACACAAGTAATCCCGTTGCCCGTCCACCCTATCCCCGGACCGCTCTTCCGAAGGGTTCCACGCATGAGGTCAGGATCTTCTGGGAATTTATCGGCGGCCCCGCCGATTTTCCTGAAGAGTCTTGAATCCGGCCGGATTCAGTGGAAAACACTGCGCGCCTTTCTTGAGCAGGACACCGAAGAGCTGGGCATGGGCGGCAAGACCGCGGACGAGGTCGAGGCACTCCTCGCCGAGAAGCTGGACCCGGAGGATGTGGACCGGACACGCGACCTGCCGACGGACGTGCTCACCGCGGTCCAGTCGCGCGGATCTCTCGGACTCGGCAACCAGGCCGCGCTGGGTGGGCTGGGACTGTCGGCCCACCGCGCCTTCCGCGTCTTCGAGCGCGCGGCGAGCCGTCACCCGTGACATGTGGATCCACCGCGAGCTGATCCGGGCCGGGGGCGAGGTGACGTTCTGGACGGCCGTCCGGCAACCGGGACGAGGCCGCACTCACCGATCCGTCCGTCTTCGATGTGCGACGGTCTCCCGACCCGCATCCGACCTTCGGGTACGGCAGCCCGTTCTGCCTCGGGAACGACATCGCCCGGCTGGAGATCAGGATGCTGCTGGACGTGCTGCTGGACAGGTGGCAGAGATCCGCCGGCCCGGCCCCGTGACCCATCAACCCAGCGACAAGCACACCGTGGTGCTGGACACGCCCCTGGAACTCATCGCGCATTGATCACACCGGTGACCGTATCCCACAGGAGGAATAGGAAAATGTCCGATTACGCGACGGCTCTCGACCCCGACGCCCCTCAGGTCCTGCCGTACAACCCGTTCGACCCCGAATTCCACGCGAACCCGTACAAGGTCTTCAAGGGGCTGAGGGAGGAGAAGGGGAACGTCATCCGTACGCCAGCGGGCATCTCCGTTCTCGGCTTCGCCGAGACCTCCCAGGTCATGATGGACCGTAAGCTCGGGCGGGGTGACGGTGCGGGGGTACAGGACACGCTCGTCATGACCGACGAGGGCCCGCAGCGGGCCTTCATGTTCATGGACCCGCCGGATCACACCCGGATACGCAAGCTGGTGACAAAGGTCTTCAACGCACGGACGGTGGAACGCCTCCGTCCCCAGGCGGAGCGGTTTGCCGCCGAGCGCATGGCCGCGCTCGCCGCCCGGGCCGACAGCGAGCCCGTCGACCTGGTCTCGGAGTTCTTCCGGCCGCTGGGCACCTACGTGGTGAACGTCCTGATGGGCGTTCCGGCCGAGTACCTGGATCGCTCCATCGAGTATGCCAAGGCCGCTGAGCGAGGGCTCGACCCGACCTACACCCTGAACCCCGAGGAGCAGGAGAATCGCACGTACGCGCGGGACGGGTACATGGACATCGCCCGGGAACTGATCGTGGCCCGCCGGGCGAAGCCCAACGATGACCTGATGAGTCACCTCATCGCCGCCGAGGAAGACGGTGACCGCCTCACCACCAGTGAGCTGCTGACCACCGCCGCTGTCCTCTTCCTGCCCGGATTCCTCGCGCCACAGGGATTGATGGGGCTGTCCACCCTGGCCCTGCTGCGGAACCCCGACCAGCTTTCCTGGCTGCGCGATCACCTCGACCAGGCCGCCAGTGCGTCCGAGGAACTGATCCGGTTCGACACCACCCTTCAGATCATGAACCGCACGGTCCTGGAGAAGACCGACGTGGGCGGGGTCGAACTGGAGCCCGGCGAAGAGGTGTTCTGCCTGCTGGGCGCCGCCAATCACGACCCGGCGGCCTTCGAGCGACCCGAGGAGCTGGACCTCTCGCGCCCGGTCACCCGCCACATCGGCTTCGGCCACGGCATCCACTTCTGCGTGGCCGCGCCGGTGGCCCGGCTGGCCAACGAGGTCATGATCAGCGAGCTCAGCCGTCACCGGCTCACGCTGGTCGACGAGAACCCGCCGACCAATGGATCGCTCTCCATCCGCAGCCTCTCCAAGCTGCGGGTGGCGTTCGAGAAGAGCGCGTAGGACCGCGCGCGGGAAGGGCCGGGGCCCCGGACGGCTGCCCGGTGGGACGGCAGCGTTCGGGGCCGGGGCGTACCCCCGTCTGCCCCGGAACAAGGGCTGGTGCACGCCGAGCACGGCAAGGGCGTCTTGTCCGGCCGGTTCCCGAGACGCTCTCCGAGCGGTGCGCCGCGCGGCTCGACGAAGACGTGTACACGGCGCAGCTCGAGCAGTTCGCCACCGATTCCGGGGAGCTCTCCGTCGAGACCTTCAGCGTGGACGAGATGGTCGGCGACACGGCCCACGTCATCTCCACCGTGGGCATCCCGATGATCGACGGCGGCCTGGGCCCGCATCCTGAAAGAATTCCAGGTCAGGGTGGACGCGGAAGGCTTCATCGAGTGGGAGGTGTCGGTGGACTCCACGATCTGCCGGGCCCATCAGCACGCTGCCGGGGCGGGGAAAGGGGGCTGACCGTCCGGGCCGGCCGGGTGCGGACGGCCTTGCGGCCGAGCCGGAGGACCACGCGCTGGGCCGCTCGCGCGGCGGCCTGACCACCAAGCGCCACCAAGCTCCACCAAGTCCCACTTGGCCGCCGACGCCTCCGGGCATGTCCTGGCGGTGGTGGTCACCGGCGGACAGCGCGGCGACGCGCCACAGCTCACCGAGGTCATGAACGCATCCGCGTGGCTCGTCCGGAGGCGGGCACCCGCGCACCCGCCCGGCTCACGTGATCGCCGACCGGGCGTACTCCTCCCGGGAGATCCGCGCCTACCTGCGCCGACGGCAGATCCCGCACACCATCCCGGAGGAACGCGACCAGGCCGGGCACCGCCTGCGCCGTGGCTCGGCCGGCGGCCGCCCGCCCGGCTTCGACACCGAGCGCTACAAGAACCGCCACAAGGCCGAATGCCGGATCGGCCGCCTCAAGCAGGCCCGCGGTGTGGCCCCCCCCGATACGACAAGCTCGCCGTCCGCTATGAGGCCACTGTCCAACTCACCCTGATACGCCAGTCACTGTGACACCTTGATCAACATTCCAAACGCTGCCCAGATGTCCTCGCAACGCGTCGGTCATGACGGACGGTGCCGCGCCGGCGTGGACCGCTGGCCACCCGCGACGGCGCCTGGCCACTGGCGAGTCGCGATGCCTGATGTTTCGTCGGACGCATCCCCTCCCGGTGGTCCCGGGGGGCCAGTGGTTCGCGGCACGGGGGCGGCCAGCAGATCGACCAGGCGGCTTGGGCTTCCCGGGAAGGGAGGGGGCGCGGAACCGCTCGCGGGCGACGGTGGCCGCCTCCGGCCGGCATGGATACCGCCATGGTGGCCGGGCTGTCGTGGATCCAGCGCCGACGCACTTCAGCGGCCCACACCTGCCCACCGGATGACGGGCGACCAGCCATCCGTTCGCCTCGCGGCACGGCCACCCCGGTTACGCGGCACCTCGCGGACTGGACTTGCCGGTCCACTTTTTCCGGCGCACAGTTGGTCTCGCGGTTCAGCGCGCTGGACCGCCGTCCAGAGCCGGTCGGCTTTTCCGGCCGCAGAGAGCGAGACAAGGGATCGCGCCATGGGTGAACGTCTGCAGAACAAGACCGCGCTGGTAACGGGATCGACGAGCAATATCGGACAGGCGATTGCCGAGCTGTTCGCCGCCGAGGGGGCCCATGTCATCGTGTCAGGGCGAAGCCGGGAGCGGGGGGCGCGGGTCGCCGAGGGGATCCGCTTGAGCGCCGGGCGTGCCGATTTCTTGGTGGCGGACCTCGACGGCAGTGCGGAGGCATCCCGGGACCTGGCCGAACGGGCACGCGGGGCCTTGGGCGGGCGCATCGACATTCTGGTCAACAGCGCCGGCATCTACCCGGCCCCCGGTACCACCGCCACGGACGAGAAGACTTTCGATCAGGTCTACGCGGTGAACGTCAAGGCGCCGTTCTTCCTCACCGCTGCCGTCGCCCCGGCCATGGCACAGTCCGGTGGCGGTGCCATCATCAATCTCGGGTCATGGGTCGCGCGCCTCGGCATTCCGATCGGCGCGCTCTACAGTTCCACCAAGGGGGCTGTGGAGACCCTCACCCGGGCATGGGCTGCGGAGTTCGGGCCGATGGGGGTGCGGGTGAACGCCATCTCGCCGGGTGTGATCGTTCCCCGAGCTGCGGAAGGGAGCGGACCTCATCCGGGCGAGATCATGATGAAGGGGACCCCCGCCGGTGAGATCGGCAGCCCGGACGCCGTCGCACACGCCGCCGTCTGGTTGGCCAGCGACGAAGCCGCCTTTGTGCATGGAACGGTGGTGGACGTCGACGGGGGCCGCACGGGCGCAGCCGTCATCGCCGCGTAAGTCGCCGTGTTGCGACTGTCGGTGCTACTGCCCGGGCTCGACCTGACGGGTCAGAGCTCAGAAGCAGGGAGTCCGGCTGTAGGCCGGGTACTCAATACTACTTCAGCACGGAGCGGGGCCGGCTCGGACTGGAAAACGAGCAGTACCGGCACGACCTGGCCAGGATCGTCTGGGAGTTCAACTCCCCGACCTGGCACTTCGACGACGCCGTCTTCGACCGCACCGCGACCGCCTTCGACAACCCGGACTACGTCAGCATCGTGATCCACAACCATCGCCGGCGCCTGGGCCTGGCCGACGGCGACCCCCGATACACCGCATTCGAGCAGCAGTTGGCCGCGGGCCTCGCCATCGCCGTGCCCACCGTCGCCCTCGACGGCGAGAAGGACCCCTTCACGCCTGCCGGAGACGGCTCCTCCTACCGCGCCAAGTTCACCGGTCCCTACGCGCACCACACCCTGACTGGTATCGGCCACAACGTGCCCCAGGAAGACCCGGACGCTTTCGCCGAGGTCTGTTCTCGAAGCGAACGGACTCAGCCTCTAGTCCACATGCGGTGGCCCCCAATCCACCGCCTGCAGTAACTTCTCGGCCTTGCCTCCAGGGCCGAGAAGTTGACTGCATCGAGGTCCTGCGCGTGGCGTGCGCCGGGCGACCCGGTCGTCGACGGCGGCCTTGGTCACGCCGTCGCCGAGCGCGCTGCCCCAGCCGGTCCCTTCCACGCCCGGGACGAACGAAGCCCACCCATCCGCCGGTCCGAGCTGACGCGCCGCCTGCCTTGGGCCTCGCCGGGACCGGGCCCCGGAGTCGCGAGCTCCGCGATCCGCGACTTCTCCGGCTCTCCCGGCTCTACAACAACGATCGCTCATGTGGTCCGGCACCCCTCTCTCGATCGGCACCCCACACTCATCCCGCATAATGGACCCCAGAGTCCAGAAACCGGGAGGCTGCCCATGCCGACAGCCAAGAGAACTCCATCTCGACTGACCGACAAAGGCGCCGCGACCCGAAACCGCATCATCGATGGCGCGGTGGCCGAGATCCGGGAGCGAGGAGCCGCCACCACCACGTTGGACGACATTCGCGCCCGCACTTCAACCAGTAAGAGCCAGATCTTCCACTACTTCCCCGGCGGCAAAGAGGAGCTCCTGCTCGCCGTCACCGCCCGGGAAGCCGACCGCGTCCTGGAGGACCAGCAACCCCACCTCGGAGACCTGGCCACCTGGCAGGCGTGGCAGGACTGGCGCGACGCGGTCGTTCGGCGCTACGCAGAGCAGGGAATCCACTGCCCCCTCGGTGTACTGATCAACGAATTGGGCCGCAGCACTCCCGCGGCCCGGACGCTCACCGCGCAACTGATCGAGCAATGGCAAGCCGCCCTGCGGGCCGGTGTCCAACGCATGCAGGAGACCGGCGAGGTCGACCAGCAGCTTGACGCCGACCGCACGGCGGCCGCACTCGTCGCTGCGGTGCAGGGTGGCGTGACCATTCTCATGTCCACTGGAAGGATCGCCTACCTCGAAGCAGCGCTGGACACCTCTCTGACGCTCCTGCGCGCCACTGCCCAGCCAAGAGACTTGCGCGCTGACGCCCCCTCACCTGATTAACGACCTCGTGCATGGTTGGGGTGGAGTCGTCTCGGTCGAGGACTTGGCCGACGGTTCATTCCGGTTGTCCGGGCGGGAGTGCGGCGGCAGTGCGGGTGGTTGCCTGCTGACTGGACAGAAGTGCGGCGACGGCTCGGATGGTGTCGGGCAGTTGCTCTCGCCGTCCGTGGTGGCGGGCTGGGGATCGCCAGTTTTTCAGATGCGCGATGCCGTGCTCGACGGGGATGCGGGCGGAGGAGTGGGCGAAAGCGTGCTGCTTGGTGGTGGGCCATGAGCTACTGAAGATGTTCGAGGTGCTTGCCTCGGCGTTCGCGTGGCGGGGTGACCACCTGACCGCAGGTCTGGCCGCCAAGCCCTTGATAGCCGGCATCGGCCAGGATCCGCAGGTGGATGGTGTCGGCGAGCAGGTCGACCAGGCCCGCCTGCCGGGCCTGGGTGATGTCGGCGCAACTGCAGGGCCGTGCCTCGCCGCAGAACAGCAGTCGGCCGGAAGTGTCCGTGAGGACCAGGGCTTTCACGGCGTTCTGCTTGCTCTTGCCGGAGACGAAGCGGTTGCGGTCGGGGCTTCCCGCTGCCGGACGGCGGCCCCGGATCTCGGTGGCGTCGATGATCGCCGTCTGTCCGGTGGTGCCCAGAAGGGCGATGACGTCCGCGGTGGCGGCCACGCAGCCCTCGGCCGCCCAGGCAGGCCACAGGCCCGCTCACGGGCCGCACGTTCGTGGTGGATGCCCTGGCCACCACCGGGATCTTCCAAGAGTGGGGCCTACGCTCGCCGCTACCGATCGGAGACCGAACGACGCGATGCCCTTCCCCGACTGGCCGCACTCCTTGGGGAGGCGGGCGATGCCGAGGATGGCGTGGTGGACGCCGTCGCCTTTGAGGCGGCAGTCGCGGAGGAACTTCCAGATCTTCATGCGGGCGAAGGCGCGCTCGACGCGGGCCCGGACCTTGCGGTGGGAGGTGTTGTGTTCCTCCTTCCAGGCGGGGAGTTCGGCCTGGCCGCGTTCGCGGCGGTCGGGGATGACCAGGCCGGTGCCACGGTAGCCGCCGTCCGCGATCACGGCGGCTGTGCCGACAGCGCTCTTCGCTCCGGACAGTTCCCACGCCTCACAGTCGTTGCGGTTGCCGGGCACGGGCCGCCCGGCACCTGAGGTTCGCACGCCAGTGGCCCTGGACCGGGGTGATCATCGACGCCCTGGCACGACTCGAAGCTCTCCCGAACCCCGGCTGACGAGCACGTTCCCATCCCTACAACCAGCGCCGCCCGACCGGAACGGTGGAGCCCGGCGCCCACCCGACGCGACAGCTGGCCATCAGCCTGCCCACAACCAGTCGGAACAACCGAAACGGCCCCGCCGGAGAAACCCATGGACCGTCACGGAAGATCGAGGCCACGGTCAGACTGCGTTGGAACCCGCTCCCTTGCCGGGGGTCCAGTTCCACTCCACGATCTCCTCAGCGAGCCGCTGCAGCCTGCTGTCGCCGGGCGGGACGTCGATGTAAAACAGCGCCTCATCCGAGTGCTGGTCGTCGCCGCCCCAGCGGACCACGTCGGCACACTCGTCGAGGATGTCCCGGATTCCCGTCAACTGCCAAGGGAAGAAGCCCCCGCGCACGTCGGACGGATAGGAGCCGGGGCGGATCTGCACTGCCGTACCAGACGCCTGGTTGGACTCGGCCAAGCCCTCGGGGAGAGTCGACGGGTGGCGCCAGCCGATCACGTCGCCCCGGCGCAACTCCTCGACATCGTAGTGGAAGCGGCGGACCACATGGAGCAACACGGTTTCGACCTCTCCCATGCGGACCTGCACAGCTTCCACCGGGATGCCCGGTACAGGCCTGGTATAGATGTGGCCGCGGGCGTCCGCGGCATTCTCCGTCTCCCAACCGTTGGGTGACGGGATCCCGCTCAGGATGCGCTCTTGCGCCTCGCGGAGCTGATCGGGTTCCGGGCCTTCGGGCTGCGCGAGAGCGGGGGAGGTGAGCAGCTGAGTGCCGAGGACGGCGCCTGTGACCACGAAGGTGGCGCGGTGAAGTATCTGCCGGCGGGACAGGGGGGTGGTCACGTGTGGGTGCCCTTCGTGTGGCGAGCAATGAGGAGTCCGGTCAGGACGAGCGCGCAGATGCCGAACAGGGCGACTGAAGGGTTGACATAGGACGGGATGACCCCCTCAACTACGCGCCCGTCGTCGGTCACGCAGCCGAAGCCCAGCGGCACGAAAGTCGGCTCGTAGCCGCTGAGGCTGCGTCCGACCGCGTCATTGCACGACCTGGATTGGGCGTAGTCGTCGGTAAACATCAAGAGGATGAGTCCCCAGGTGTACACGCCGGCCGTCGCGCTCCACGCCAGCAGGGCAGCGGCCCCCAGTGGCGTCTTGCCCGTAGCGCCAGCTCCAAACAGTCTTTTGATCCCGCTGACCGTCAGCCATACGAAGGCGACGAGGCCAGTCAAGATCAGCAGGACCAGGAGCGCGCCGTCATGGCTAGGGTATGGCTGGTCTCCCGACATGAGCGGTTCTCCTGTTACATGTTGCGAGAGATGGAGTTGTACTTCTCCATCACGTAGTAGAGCCCCATCCGCTTCTTCGCCTCGCTGAACGCCGGTTCGACGGGGCCCTGGTAGCGGCGAAGGACCTCGTAGATCTCCTGGTCGGTGTAGCCCAGCGTTGGGGGACGCAGCGCTGGTGAGTCGTCATCGCCACCGGGTTTCCCGTCGATGTCCCAGCGGTGGATCAGCGCGACACTGGTAAGTGCGTACGTCTCGCTGTCGTATGCCTGCTTCCACGCGTTGTACTTGTCCTCGTCGACGGACACATCTCGTTGGGGCTGACCCGACCCGTACCCCTTGTCGAGCGCGTGATTCCAGGCTCCGATAAGGGTGACCGCCCGCTGTTTGGCGATGCCGGTAGAGGTATCCCTGATGTACTGCCTTGTTGTGTTGAAGGCCAAGATGACCGCAGCCCAGGCCGCCTCATCGTCCGGGGCGATGTGTCGCATCTCCCAGTAGGCGGTGGTCTGTATGAGCGCCTTGCGCATGTTGTGCCGCAGGGATAGTTCGGTGATCAGGTCGTCGTGCGCCCAGACGGTCCGCTCGAAACACTTCCAGTGCTGGTAGGAGCGTGTTCCCCCATCGAGAGGGAAGCCCAGGGACTCCATGTACTTGCCGACATCGGTCTCCATGGCCAGGGTGACGTCGGGGCTCAGGCGTGTGTCCGGCTTGACGGCGCGGGGTGCGTTGAAGGAGCCCTGTCCGGTGTCCCGCCCGGAGGCGATGTTGACGTCGATGTTTATCGCTCCGCTTCCGGAGCCGACGGTCTTGGTGACGATCTGGTCGTAGGCCCAGTTCGCGGGAAGCGGGTAGCCGAAGTTGCCAGAGAACCCGGACGACATGTCGGACACGAACGACGCCGAAGCATGGCCGGCCTCCGACACGCGGGTGCACACGTTGCGCGGTCCATAGACACCGACTGAATAGCGGCCGCCGTCGTCCCTGATCGCATCCTCGATGCCCTTGAAGTGCGGAAGGATGTTGTCGGTGACCTCGTAGTCGTATGCGTCGAAGTCGACGGCGAAGAAGATCCTTGCGCCCGACTTGAACCCGTGATCGAGAGCGGCATTGATAGCAGCCTGGCCTGCGGCGCGGCCCAGAGGGTAGCTGAAGTCGTCTGCGCCACGGCCGAAAGTTTGGTAGATGGGGAAACAACGCATGCCCTGATCGGCGATGGTCTGCAGCTCCCCGGACTGGATCTCCTTCTCCGGAACGTTGCCACCACCGGGGACCGGATTGGTGAGGTAGCGCCCAACGACGGTGATTCCCTCTGCTTTGAGGCTCGCGGCCCGGTCTGGGGTGATCCGGGTGACGCCGTCGCATGCGGAGCCCTGGCGGTCCTGGTCGCCGTACGATACCAGGAGCGAGGCCCAGGTGGAGAAGTCGCCCTCTCCCGTTACCGGCAGCTTGACGAACGACTGGAACGAGCGGACAGCGTCAGCCAGGGCGGAGGTGAAGGTACCGCTGAACGATACGGACCGCTGGTTGAGGAGCATGCCGGCGGTGAACAACTGCACCCAGGTACCGGACGATCCCACGGATAGCGGGTGTGCCCTGATGCCGGACTTCGTGCCGGGGCCGAAGTTTCCGTTAGCGACGCCGTCGGCCATGCCGATCGCGTACTGGACGGCGTAGAGCATAGCCGTGGCGACAGTCCTGGAGTGGTGGCCGTCACAGGGGACGATGTAGAAGTCGCGGCGGTTGACGAACTTTCCGTTCATCCACTGCTGGACGGCCCTGATCTGCTCGGATCCGCTGTTGACGGTGACGTACGGGTCCATGTTCAACAGGCCCTTGAAGACCTTCGGGACCACGTCGCTGCCAGGATAGGCGATGTCCACGCCCATGTCCGACTTGAGCGAGAGGACCGAGTCCTTAACCCGATCGTGGTACGTGCCGTCGATCCCGCCTCCGTCGTACCCCTTGCAGTACAGACCGGCCTGCACTATCCGGACGATGTTCGCCGGGGCGCTCGACTCATGGATGCTCGGGTACTTCGACTGTAGCGTGGATAATGTCGTGGGGCCGAAGTTGTCCGACAGGCTGGTGATGCCCAGTTCGTACTGAAGGGCTCGGGTGAGGGCGTACATGACGGTCCAGCTCGTCTGGCCGTTCTCGTCCAGCTTCGATATTCCCAGTCTAGCGCCGTCGTCATACGTGGAGTTGATGAAGTGTTGCGCTGCGCGCACCATCTCGTCAGCCATGGAGGTTTCCTCTCGGGCCGGAGGGGCGTCCGTCGTCCAGACCCTCCCCCTAGCAGGTCGGCTTGAGGTCGGGCACGGGTGAGTGCACGCCCGCCGCGCTCGTCTATCGCCGGGATGCTGTTCTGCATGCCTGTGCACCCGCACACTTTGGGCGCATGGCCATCACGCGAACAGAGATCAGTGCAGG
Source organism: Streptomyces sp. NBC_01803 (assembly GCF_035917415.1). Classification (NCBI taxonomy): domain Bacteria; kingdom Bacillati; phylum Actinomycetota; class Actinomycetes; order Kitasatosporales; family Streptomycetaceae; genus Streptomyces; species Streptomyces sp. NBC_01803. Next base: position 271,740 of record NZ_CP109073.1, on the reverse strand, counting down.
GTTGGCTCCAAAGCGATGAGTCACTGACGGTAACAGTGTTCGAATCGCTCCGGGGCAGTGAGGTTTTCTCAGCGGCGTTCATCGCCATGAGTTATTGAGGACGAGTGCGGCTTTGGCGATGGTGCCGATACGGGTGGGGCTGATCGTGACGTGCTGGAGTGCACGCCAGCGTTGTTTGAGTTCTGCCGCTGCGCGTTCACCCAGAGATCGGGTACTGCGTAGGAGCCGGTTGTGGGTGCGGTTGTCTATGGCGAGTGGAGAGGGCATGTCCGGTTGGGGCCGGAAGGGCGTTCGTATGCCGATGCCCGCGCCGGTGTAGCCCGGGTCGGCCAGGGCCGGCAGGCCATCGCGAGCGGCCACGTACAGCGCTGGCAGGGCATGGATGCGGGCTGCGGTCAGGTCGTGCACGCTGCCGGGCTCGACCTCGGACACCCACAGTGGCATGCCGTCCGGAGCGGCGATGAACCGCACGTTCCCGTCGAAGTGCTTGGCCTTGCCGGAATACCACAGATCGTTGCCGCCGCTGTGCTTGCTGGACCATCTCATCGGCCATGGGGCTCTCCTCCTTCTAGTGGACGTGCGCTTGCGTCATGCAGGATCCGCCAGGGCGAGGCTCCGTCATGAGCACCCCAGACGCTTCTTCGACGCATGGTGACCAGGTGAGACTCGCCTGCGGTTTTCCTTGCGAAGTGTGCACGCCGGATCGGCGAGAAACGATCTGAACTGCGAGGACGCGCTTTAGACTGCGTGACCTTCTTACCTTGGTGATCAGCCATGCGACCGCCACCACGGAGCAGCCCCACAGTCAGCTCGACGCCGAAGCCGCTCACGAGGCCAGCACGATCGACCGGGGGCCTTCCGGGCCGGGTTCACCTCCCCGGCCCTTCACCAGTCTGGTGCCATCGGTGTCGCCGACGTGAAAGGCAGTCAATCATCCGCGTACAAAAGCTCCGTGTCTTCCCCATAGACCGCGACACGCACTGCCTGCTCGGAGTTCGATTCCCACTGAGAGAACGCTTCCGCCACGAGCATAGCCGACCCCTCATCCGTCACGTTCGTGGAGATGAACGCCAGACCGGACGGACTTGACCAGTCCCCAGCAATCAGATTGATGTGTCCTTCCACGGCACGCTGCTGCTCCTCCAAGCCCTCGAGTCGAACCCACGACATGAAACTGACAGCCTGGCTGTGGGCCCAACCCTCATCCGCCACTTCCCCTATGGGAAATTCAGGAGGGGCCGTGCGGACACCTGACGCCTCGGTCGTCGTCAGGGAGCACGCCGCAAGTGCTGGTACTACCGCAGCGATGGGCAGACGTAGTCTCATTCAAAGTTCTCCATGTCACATCGTTAGGGAATCGGCCTTATTGTTCCAGTTTCCTCCGTAGGGGTAGCTGATCTTCCCGAAGTCCTCATAGCAGTAGCCGGCCCCGAGATAGAGACTGGGGTCGGGCTGCAGGGTGCGCCAGTCATCGGCCCGGGCGCCACCTTGATCACGGGAGACACAGGCAGAGGACGCCTGGTCGCGAAAATCCCAGTCACCAAGGTTCTTCGTTCCCGACTGGCTCCATTTGAGCATGCGCCCACCACTGTTGAAGTTGGTCCATTCCCACAGACATACCCAACCCCAAGGACAGTCGGCAATGGACTGTGATGTGCTCTCGCCCGCTCGACCGTCTTCGGATATCAGACCGAGACGTGCGAGCTCTCGATCCGATTCCTCGATGCTGTCGTAACAGCGCACATCATCAGCCGCGATCTCCACGCAGGCCGCAGCCCCCTGCCAGCCATCCGCCAGATTGATTTCACGGCCGTTGTACTGCGCGACGACGCCCACGACTGGCGGCTCTGAGATGTCAGCCGCCCGAACCGGCTCCCCCCACACGGACAGCGCGAGCACGAATAACACCGTGATGACAGCACGATTCTTCATGTGTCCCCTCCCCTGCGCGGCACGAAGAAGCCGCAGCCCTATTCCCCAAGGCGACTTTCCCACGCGGGGACACTTGCCGTCAACGGGCAGATATGCGTAGGCGAGCCGACTGCGCCAAGATCGCGACGTTAATGTGCGAGCATGGACCGCCCCGAAGTGATGGAGATCTTCACGCTTCCGCCGGAACTTCCGCACTGGCGGCGCCAGCTGAGCGACCACGTGCGACTCCCCATCATGTCGCCCTGCCGGCGAGCCGCCTACCAGAAAAATATTTCAGGCCGACCTACCTCTTTTGGGTCGTGATGTCCGCCCGAAATGCATCCGGAGCATGGCCGGATCGCAACTCCGATTCCGGCGATGCGGCGCAAGGGCGCCCTTCCAGGGGAGGGCGTGATTCGGCTCACGCAACAGACTCCCGCCTTTCTGGTCGCGACACTCCTAAGACCGTGTCCTACATGGTGTGTTGGCCGTTGTTTGGGCATGGGGAGTTCGCGGTGGGGATGGATCGTTCCAGACGGCCTGTGGGAGGTCGCGCGGCTTTTGCTGCCGCCGTCGCGGGTGCGCCCGCAGGGTGGCGGGAAGCGGAATACGCCTGATGAGGCGGTGTTCGCGGCGATCGTGTATGTGCTGACCAGTGGGTGCGCCTGGCGGCATCTGCCGCCCTGTTTCGGGATTTCGAAGTCCACCGCGCACCGCCGGTTCCTGATCTGGTCCCGGGCCGGGGTATGGGGCCGGCTGCACCGGGCCGTGCTCGACGAACTCGCCGCCGCGGGCCTTTTCGACCTCTCCCGGATCATTCTCGACACAGCCCACGTACGGGCCAAAAAAGTGCCCCGTCCCTCGCACTCACACGCTCGCGGGAGGGGGCGGCGCCCGACTCCGTGATCGGGAGACCGCCACGCCGCGTCTGCCGTGCCATGGACCTTCCCCTCTCCGGGCGGCCACCCGTCGGTGCCCGCAGCGCCTCGGTCAAGGTGCGGCAAGGGGGGGCTGGTCCCCAAATGGTCCCCAAGAATGATCTTGAAGCCGATCGCACCAGGCGGCGTCGGAAAGCGGAAGGGCCCGCTGAGCTGGGGAAACTTCCCCTTCAGCGGGCCTCGCACCGTGTCGGGACGGCGGGATTTGAACCCACGACCCCTTGACCCCCAGCGGCCGAAAGTTGGGCGGGGGAGTGGCGGTCGGTCCAGCACCGCAGGTCAGGGCCCGTGACCGTTGCTCTCTAGTCCGGGTAGGCCGGGGGTGTTTCCGTGAGTCCGTGAGAGATGCGTGAGAAGCGCCGGATACCCGCGATCCGCTCGGCTCCGCTCCCTGAGGCTGGCGTCGCAGTGAGCTGAGCGCGTGGCTGGGTGGGACCCCCGCTTGCATGCTGCACATGCCGTCCCGCAGTACTGAGGAAAGGACTGATGCTCCATGGCCGAAGGCCCGAACCGCGGACGGGCGCCCATGTCCGAGAGGGAACTGCTCGCCCTCCCGCCCGCCATCGATCTCGAAACGGCGAACCGCGCGCTCGCGTTGAGCCGCAGCACGGGGTACGACCTCGCCCGTCGCGGGGACTACCCCTGCCGGGTTCTACGGCTGGGACGGTCCTACCGCGTGATCACCACTGACCTGCGGCGGTTGCTCGGAGTCGAACTCAGGCAGGCCAACAGCAGCGGACCGGCTCAGGACTGAGGCAGAGGACTGCGAAGGCACGTTGCTCACGTCGGCCGTTGTCCACGGGCTGGCCTGCACCATCGCGGTCCCGTGCTTGGGCAGATCAGGAACGTTGACGCGTATGCAACGAGGGACGCAGCAACCAACTCGTCCGGATCGTCGTTAGCAAGGAAACTCGGTCGGCTCAGCGTCAGACGGTCCGCAGCATGATGGGTTCCGTTGCGATGCGCTTCGTAAGGGATCCTGGGAGGGGAGGTGCTGGCCCGCCGCGGCATCGCCGGACCGGATGGGATTGCCTACTACGTCGCCTACGCACCCGCCGGTACCACCGTCGAGAAGCTGGTTCACGATCGCCGGCGCCCGCTGGGCGATCGAGGAAGCGTTCCAGGCCGCGAAGAACGAGTGCGGCCCGGACGAGTACGAAGTCCGCCGCTGCCCGGGCTGGTACCGCCACATCACACTCGCCATGCTCGCCCATGCCTTCCTCGCCGCCATGGCCGCCCAGGACGCCGGAAGGGGGGACGCGGAAACGGTCCCGGCGCCCTCGTCCCGCTCACCGTGGCAGAAATCCGCAGGCTCCTGGCAGTTTGCCGCACTCCGCCAACGCGCATGCGTCGCCCCGGCCACGCACTGAGCTGGTCAAGATGGCGACGACGACACCGGGCCACCGCCCAAGGCAGCCACTACCGCCGCCGCACCCGAGGTCACGACCTCATTCTACCTGACGGCACGTCAGTCGGACAGGCTCGGAAAACACAGCCCTGACCAGCGGGAATAGCGATCTGCGACTGGAGTACTAGCCGCCGGCGACCGGTGGGATCAACGCGATCTCGGAGTCTTCCTCGAGCGGCAGGGAAAGGTCGCGCACGATCTCGCCGTCGAGCCACACCTGACACGTCGCGCTGACCTGCCGAAAGCGGCTCCCGAGGTCGCGTCGGGCGGCCTCGAGCACTTCCTCGATGGTCGAGCCCGCGCATTCGAAGGTCGCGAGACCAGCCGCCTCTCGGGCTATGGAGAAGAGCAGCATCGTTGCCATTTCATCCTCCGATGTAAGACATCTCGATGCGGCGCGAGGACGTCGGGAGCGTCTCGTCCTGTCGCGTCTGCGAGTACTCGTCGTCGCGGCGACGCCAGCGGCCACCGAGCGCCCGCTCCAGGTCACCAGGGGCTCGGGTGCCGCGCAGCAGCGCCCGCAGGTCGGTCCCTTCAGTGGCGAACAGGCAGGTGTACAGCTTGCCGTCCGCGGCAAGTCGTGCGCGAGTGCAGTCGGTGCAGAACGGCTTGCTCACCGACGAGATGATTCCGATCTCGCCCGCCCCGTCCCGGTACTGGTAACGCCGCGCGACCTCGCCGGGATAGTTCGGCTCGAGCGACCGCAGCGGGTGGTGCCGGCCGATGAGGCCGGCGATGTGGTCAGCATTCTTGACCTGGTCGGCTCGCCACCCATTGGTGGATCCGACATCCATGTACTCGATGAACCGGAGCACGTGACCGGTACCGCGGAAATAATCGGCGAGGTCCAGGATGTCGCTGTCGGGATGGTCGGCGCGGATCACCGCGTTGATCTTGAGGCTGGTGAAGCCTGCTCGTTCCGCGGCTGCGATGCCGTCGAGAACATCGGCGACGCCGGCGCGGGTGTCGCTCATCAACCGGAACCGCTCATCGTCGAGGCTGTCGAGGCTCACGGTGAGCCTCGACAGCCCGGCCTCGGCCAAGGCTGCCGCGTGCCGAGTCAGGCCGACGCCGTTCGTCGTCATCGCGAGGTCGAGTGAACCGATCCGGCGTAGGCGGCCCACGAGTAGCGTGATGTCGCGGCGGAGCAGAGGTTCGCCTCCGGTGAGACGGACCTTCTGAACGCCCAACCGCGCCGCCGCCTCAACGACCTCCACGATCTCGTCGATCGTCAGCAGATCAACAGTGCGCATGAACTCGAATCCCGGGCCGAAGACCTCGCGCGGCATGCAGTATCGACACCGGAAATTGCACCGGTCCGTGACCGAAACCCTGAGATCACGGAGCGGACGTGCGAATAGATCTCTCACCGACGGCGAGTCAGCCATGGACGGTCTCCCTCGGACAGCAGACGGGCCCCTCGTGGCGGTGACGGCGAAGCCAGTCGTCGCTCGCCTCGTCAACCGTGCGGGCTTCGACGCCGGTCAGCGCCCAGCCGGATGCCTCGTCGGCGTTCTCCAACTTCCAGATGGGCAGGGTCTCCTTCACGACGTCGATACAGAATCGAGCAACATCGAACGCGGTGCCGCGATGGGGTGCGGAGGCGCCGACCACGACGGCCCCCTCGCCGAGCGCAACCAGACCGGTTCGGTGCACGATGGCGGCCCGTTCGGTCTCCGGCCACGCGACAATGGCGCGCTCAACGATCCGGGCCAGACGTGGCATGACTGCCTGCGAGTAGGACTCGTACGCAATCGAAGTCACGCCGGAGTGGCCCATCGAGTGATCCCGCACGACGCCCGCGAAGCACACCACGGCGCCACACGCGGGGGTCGTCAGCCAGGTCCGCACCTCCTCGTGGGAGATGGGATCCTCCACCAGGTCGAACCACACTCGATCCGAGATCGACTGCTCAACGTCCTGTGACACGGTGCGTTCCTCCCGGGAGTCATCACACGGGCCGAGCCGGCGCCTCTCCCTTGGGCTGCCGGCGAAGGGTGGAAGCAACCTATGTGCGATGGGCGATTACCTCGTACCTGCACCTGCAGGTAATCGGATCGGGGCCGCGGCGTTTGCCCGGTTCGTCCGAAGCCGGTCGGTTGAGGTCGGCGGTGAGTCCGGGAGCGGGCGAACACGGCCCCTGTGGATCATGGAGTTCTCCACGCTTCAGATCCACCGAAGTGCCGTGTTCACCGGTGAAGCCGGACCCGGCCGTTCCTGGCCGTTCACAGAACTCCCCCTCAGTCGCGTGGGTCTGACTGGCGGCCACCTCGACTACCTGAAGGTGCAGGTGTCGCCACTGGAGGTGATTGAGCACGATCGTCGTGCCGTGATGACGTGCCGTTGCCACGGTTACCACGTGAGGAAAGAGTCAGGAGCCACATGAGCGAGACCCTCGCTTCGGCGTTTGAGCACTCGACTGCCGACGCCGACGCATACGAGCCGTTCGTCGTTGACGGAACCGCGGTCGGGGAGGTGCACTGGATCCGCAAGGAGGGCTCCGGTGGCCGGACCCTCCTGGTGGGTCTGTGGCGGCACACACCCAGCATTTTCCCGTACTTCTTCGGTGAGGATGAGACGATCTACGCACTCGAGGGAGTCCTCGAGGTCGCCATCGAGGGCGGTGAGACAGTGACGCTCCGCCCGGGCGACATCTACTCCTTCGCCCAGAACACCAAGAGCACCTGGACAGTGGTCGAGCCGTTCAAGAAGCTGTTCGTCATCAGCGGCTGAGCCGGCTACTGGGGCCGGTCCGGCCGGCCCCAGCGCCGGGCCGCGGCACCGATTCGCCTGGTTGGCAGTACTGGGTGACGGGGCTGGGTCGCGGTGCAGCCCGAGGGAGAAGCGTCAAGGGAGAGCCGAATGATCCGGGTTCTTGTCGCGGAAGATCACCCGATCGTCCTGCGCGGTATCGTCGAGGCCATCGAAAGACACCGAGGCATGGCGGTTGTCCGCACCTGCCAAGAGGAACACGAGGTCGTCGCCGAGGCAGTGACCGGCATGGTACAGGTCGCCGTCATCGATATCGATCTACGCGGATCGGATGGTGCCCGTGCAGCCCGGGAGCTGGTCTCGATGGGCGCCGGTATCAAGGCCATCCTGATCTCCGCGACGGCTGACCGCGAACTCGTCGAGTCCAACCTCGCGGCCGGCTGCAGCGGCTTCCTTCTCAAGACTGACGGCGACAGCGACATCCCGGCGGCCATCACCCGTGCCCTCGGCGGACGGATCACGATCTCCTCGGGTGTGCGCACTATCTTGAGGCCTACCCCGGCAAGAGGGATCCGAGGCGTGGAACGACCCGTGGGCCAGCCGGTGCTGACTCAGCGCGAGCACGATGTCGTACGTCTGGTCGCCGAAGGAAAAAGCACCGAGGCGATGGCAGACGAACTCCACCTCACCGCCAACACTGTTCGTAGTTATCTCCAGTCCGCGATGCGCAAGCTGAACGTGCACAGCCGGGTCCAGGTCTTACTGGCAGCCCAGCGCAGCGGACTCCTCTGAGCCGCGCCGCCCAGCATGGCGATCCCGTCGCAGTCAGCGTCGACGGTCACGCAAACATCGACAGCGGACTGACCGTCTCTGCGAGACGATGTCGCGCGACCGCGCTGTCCTTTGATCTCCACAAGGATGTGACATGAACGCCCACCCGGCCCACCTGACGGTGGCCATTGTCGGCGCCGGTCCCTCCGGACTGTTCGCGGCGGCAGAGCTCCTCGGAGCACTCCATGACGTCCACGTCGTGATCTATGACCGTCTCCCCACCCCCATGGGTCTGGTGCGCTACGGGATTGCTCCCGACCACCTCCGAATGAAGTCGATCGAGAGCAAGCTGCGGGCGACCTTGGCCGATGACCGCGTGAGCTTCGTCGGCAACGTCGAGTTGGGCAGCACCATCAGCCTTCAGGAACTCGCGTCCCACCACCACGCCACGATCCTGGCACTGGGAGCCTCCGCCGCTCGCAAGCTCGCGATCCCGGGTGCCACCCTGCGGGGGCACCATTCAGCCGGCGAGATCGTCTCCTGGTACAACGGGCACCCGGACGCGGAGCCCCCGCAGCTGGGATCCTCGGTCGTCGTCGCCGGCGCCGGGAATGTCGCACTCGACGTGGCCCGGGTGTTGCTCCGAGGGGCCGACGGCCTTGCCCGGACCGACGTCCCCGAGCAGGTCCTCGATGCCCTCGAGAGGCAGCCGATCTCACGAGTCGACCTGGTCGCGAGACGCGGCCCGACGCACAGCCGCTTCTCCCCGACCGAGCTGCTCGACCTCGATGAGCTCGAGGGGATCCGCATCGAGGTCGATCCGCGGGACCTCGAGCTGACCGAGGAAGAGCAGACGACCGCCGCGTCCAGCCGTGACGTCGAGGCCAATCTGACCATCTTCCGTCGCTGGGCCGACCGCGGCGCCGAGCCGTCGCCCGGCGGCCGCACGCTGCGATTTCGGTTCTGGACCGAACCACTGGAGATAGGGGGCCAGGAGGTGGAGGGCGTGGATCGGGTGTGTCGGCTTGTCGCACGGCAGGTTCGCCACGGTCGGCTTGACGGGCAGCCCACCCTTGTGACACTGGAGACCGACGCCGTGGTCAGTGCCGTGGGGTATGCCGTCAGTCCCGCGGCGGGCATCGGTCTCGGGCCCGGCGGTGGCGTGGAGCATGAACGAGGTCGGCTGATCGTGCCGTCGGACCAGCCGCGGGAGCCGGCGGCCGCGGGCGGCCCCCATGACACGTCGCCGATCTACGCAACCGGCTGGTTCAAGCGCGGGGCACAGGGGGCGCTCGGTACGAACCGGAAGTGTGCGCGAGAAACCATTCAAACGATCCTCGCCGACACCCAGAGCGGTGCCCTGCTCCGGGACCAGGCTCGCGGCGGGCTCGCGGCGGTATGGGCTCTGCTCGCGGACCGGGGCGTGTGCCCGGTGACCCAGCAAGGGTGGGAGAAGATCGACGCCGCGGAGGTCGAACGAGGTGCGCGCCGAGACCGCGCCCGGGCGAAGATCGCGACCAGGGGCGAGCTGCTGGCGATCGCCTCGGAAGGTCTCACGTCGAATGAGATGGCTTGACGCCGGGTGGACTGTTGTGCGGGGTCTGTCTCCGGCTTCGGTGCGTTGATCCGGACCTGGTCGGGTATCGCGGGCGGCACGGGGCGGCGCGCGCAGCGTTCGGGGTGACGTGCGTACGCCTCGGCGAGGGTGAACCGCGCGCTGCTCGCGGACCAGGTCGGCGGTGCCGAAGTGGACGGACGCCGGGGTGTGCAGGCAGCCGCTCGCGCCGCAGGGTCGCGCCCTTCTCGCCGTTCGGGGCCGCGTCGTACCCGGCGACGATCCGCGGGTGGTGCTGGCCATGCCGCGGGTTGCTCCTGTCTCGCGAACGGCGGCCGAACGTTGTCAGACCAGGCGCAGCTCACGCGCCTTCACCACCAGTTCCACGCGGGAGTGGGCGTCCAGCTTCTCCATCAGGGACTGCGTGTACCCGCGGACTGTGCTGTTGGCCAGCCCCAGCTCGCACTCGATCTCACGGGTGCTCAGGCCCGCCGAGAGCAGCCGCAAGACCTTGTGCTCACTGGGTCTGAGTTCCGAGAGCAGGGCGCCGTCCACCGAGAGCACCTGGACGCTCAGGACGGCCTCGGCCACGCTCGGGTCGATCACGCGCTCACCGTCCAGAACGCGCGTGAGCGTGTCCATCAGGTCGAGTTCCCCCGAGGTCTTCAGCAGGACGGCGGACGCGCCTTCGTCCAGGCACGCGCGCAGGATCCTGGCGTCCATGAACGCACTGAACATCACGACTCTGGTCTCAGGCGAATCAGCGAGGATCCGGCGGCAGACGTCCGGTCCCAGCTCATTGTTGGAGAGCCGGACGTCACAGATCACGAGGTCGGGGCGCACTCGGCGGATATGTTCCACGGCGGAGCACGCATCGATGAACGACGCGACTACCTCGAACCTGCTCGCGGTCTCCAGAAGCGACCGCAGTCCGGACAGGACCAGTGGGTGGTCGTCCACCAGAACGATGCGTGAGACCGCCCTGGTCGGGGCCGACTGCCCCATCAGAGACCCCGATCGACCAGCTCCGCCAGACGGGGGTGATCGGTGGAACCGTCCCCGTCGAAGAACTCGGCGTTCACAGCGGTGTAGTCCGCGAGTTCGGCAGGGACCAGCCGCGCGGCGAAGACGGCGTTCTGCGGGCACGCGGGGACGCAGGCTCCGCAATCGATGCAGTCCGCCGGGTTGATGTAGGCCATGCGCTGGCCGGGGACGATCGCATCGACCGGGCACTGCTCCATGCACGCGCGGTCCATGATGTCAGCACAGCCGGCGGTGATCACATAGGTCATCTCACGCTCCTGGTCCGTCTCGGATCAATGCCCTTACCCTGTCGTCGCGAGCCTCACGAGCGAACCCGCAAACGCAGGGGGTTTCAGGCAGCTCGTGGGCATCGGCGACGAGCACGTCTTGGCGTACCGTCGGGTTGGTCGGTACGGAGATCCGGGCCGTCGTCCCGCCGTCCTCGTTGCGTTCCCAGGTGACGCTCCCACCGAGGAGGGCGACCGACTGGGCGACGTTGACCAGGCCGAGGCCACAGCTCGCGTTCGGGATCACCGGTGGCCGGAAGTCGTCGGGTACACCGACGCCGTCATCCTGGACTACCCCGACGAGCATGTCGTCGCGGTAGGTGAGGCTCACGGCGGCTGTCGACGCGTGGGCATGCTTCTCGATGTTGTGGAGGAACTCTCGAACCGCGGTCAGGATGGCCCGTTCAACCTCGTCTTGATGGCTTCGGGGCTCGCCGAGAACGATGAGCTGGGCCGGGATCGCCGAGCGCGCCGAGAACGCCTCGACGAACCGCTGTACCGTGACTACGAGATTCCGTTGCGCTCCGAGCGTCTCGCGGATCGTCTCGCGGAGAAACCTGCTCGCGTTCAGTGCCGACGACTCGATCTCTCCGATCTTTTCACGCACATGCGGCGAGAGGTCGTCCTGAAGCAGAGACTGGGCCGAGAGCCTGATTCCGAAAAGCAGCTGCAAGGAGGTGTCATGCAGCTGCTGGACGACTTGCTGACGTTCCTCGGCCCGCGCTGTCTGCTCGCGTTGGCCGATGTGGGTGACCGAGACCAGCAGGGGGGCAAGAAAGGCGCTGAACTCGCTGAGCATCGCGAGAGGGCCGTGTTCGTGTGACTGGCCGCCGGTATAGCCGGCGTAGATCATCCCCACGACGGTTCCGGCGTGGATGACGGGCTGCGCAACGGCGGCAGTGGTCTCGGACAGGAAGCCCTCGTAGCGGGTGTCCGGCGGCAGCAGACGCCCGAAGACCGGGTCAGCCCTCGGTCCTCCCAGCAAAGTGTTCGTGTCGATGGCGACCTCGTCATCGACCAACAGGGACTCTCCAGCCTTGAGCGCGTTTCCGCCCAGGCCATCGCCTTCGGAGACCGTCTGCCCGACGAGCGAGCGGGAGAAACCGCTCGAGGCAACCACGCGCATCAGGCCCGGCTCATCGACCAGAGCCAGCGCCACACAACCGAAGTCGGTCAGCTCGGCGACGGCGGCACACGTGCGGACGGCCAACAGGCGGGGATCGTTGATGGCAGTCAGCTTCCGCACCGTGGTCGCCAGCGCGTGCAGGTCTTGCACGTCAGTGATGCTGTAGCACATCCCGGCCCCTCGTATGGTGTCGTCTTCTGCCCATCCGATCCGCCCAATGTGACAGGGAAGCGTTTCGGCGTCATTAACGAGTGCCCCTGGCGGATGCGAGGGATACGCCGGGAGTCCTGTGGGCATCCCGGGCGAGCTGCCTTCGTGTGCGGGTTCCTCGGCGCTTCGGCCCCCCGCCTCGGTTCGAGTCCGGCAAGCAGCACCCCGGAGGATCGATGCCGCCGCATGAACGGCCCGCCGTGGATGAGTGGCTCGAGGTCCGGGGGCGCGGGAGAACAATCTCCAGGACCTCACCCTCAGGCTGCCCTTGCGCAAGTTCGTCATGGTCACTGGCGTCTCGGGGTCGGGAAAGTCCTCGCTCGTCTTCGACACGCTCTTCGGCGAGGCACAGCGGCGGCTGCTGACACACGATCTCGCCGTACGCGCGTCGTGTCATCGATCAGGTGGGTCGGCCCAGAGCCCGGTCCATCACCGGCCTGCCGCCTTCGGTAGCGGTTCGCCAGCAGCGTGCTGTACCCGGCAGTCGCTCAACGGTCGGGACGCTATCGATCACGTCAGATGGTCCGCGGCTTCTGATGTCGCGCGCCGGGGACTATCCGGCAGGAACGGAGCATCTCGAGGCCGAGTCGTTCTCGCCGCGAAGCCATGCCGGCGCCTGCCAGGACTGCCGGGGGACCGGACGCCGCTACGGCGTCTCGGAGAGCGGTCTGGCCCCGGACCCTTCACTCAGCATCAGGGACGGTGCCATCGCCGCGTGGCCGGGTGCGTGGCATGGCAAGAATCTGCGCGACATCCTCGACGTCATGGGCATCGACGTCGACGTCCCTTTCGAGCAACTCGACCCGGCGACACGTCAGTGGACCCTGTTCACCGACGAGCAGCCGGTGGTCACCGTGTATCCCACACGCGACGCGACCGAGCAATGCTCAGGACCTGTGGATCAGTCCGGGAGGACGTGCCTTCCCGGGAGATCGATAGGTCACCGAGCAAGGCCGACGTTGCTGCGCCGGCCGGGAAGGCACGTCCGTGCTCAGCGTAGTGAACGACGACGGCGCTCTTCGACCAGCTCAAGAAAGTGGGCGGGGCCAGCGGTCGCGACACGTCCCGAAGGGACACCGCGCGGTTTCGGTCATGTGGCGTGAATGTAAAACAGCAGGTCAAACGCGGTCTAACGAATTGTTTGACACCCTCCATTCGCCGGTTCAACCAGCCGGTGGTCCTTGACACACTATCTCCTAGGTCGAGGTGCGGTCTCCGATGTCGAGGACCTCAGGCACCTGCCCGAGCCAAAGTCCCCGAGCTGTGGAGGTCACCGATGACGGCCACCCTGCGTCCTGAGGTCCCCGAAGGGGCCAAAGCTCTCAAGATCGTGCGTGGAGCCTGCCCCCACGACTGCCCCGACACCTGTGCCATGCTCTACAAGGTCGACGAGGGCCAGCTGGTCGAGGTCGTCGGCGACCGCGAGCACCCGCTCACGCGCGGGGGCCTGTGCGCGAAGACCAACAACTTCGCTGACCACCACTACCACCCCGATCGCCTCCTCTACCCGATGCGTCGCACCGGCCCGAAGGGGTCGGGGACCTTCGAGCGGATCTCGTGGGATGAGGCGCTGACGACCATCGCCGAGCGGTGGAAGGACATCATTGGCGAGTTCGGCAGCCAGGCGATCATGCCTCACGCCTACCTCGGGCATCAGGGCGTCCTCAACGGCCTCACCTCCGGAGACGCCTTCTTCAACAGGCTCGGCTCGACGGTGGCCGAGAAGACCTACTGCGAATCCGGCTCCTCGACCGCCTGGCACATGACCGTGGGCGGTACCGGCGGGCTCGACCCGGAGAGCCTGGAGTTCTCCAAGTACATCATCGTGTGGGGCATGAACATGACCAGCACGAACCTCCACGTCTGGCCGCTGGTCCTCAAGGCGAAGAAGGCCGGTGCCAAAGTCGTCGTCATCGACCCCGTCCGCACGCGCACCGCACACCAGGCCGACTGGCATATCCGGATCCGCCCGGCCACCGACGGCGCCCTGGCCATGGGGCTGATCAACGAGATCATCCAGCAGGACCTGGTCGACGAGGACTACGTGGCGCGCCACACGGTTGGGTTCGACGAACTCGCCGAGCGAGCCGCGCAGTATCCTGCCGAGCGTGTCGCGGAGATCACCGGAATTCCCGCCGAGGACATCCGCACCCTGGCTCGCGAGTACGCCACGACGCAGCCAGCGGCGATCCGGCAGGGCGTCGCCCTCGAACGCAGCTACGGCGGCCCCCAGGCGATCCGCGCGATCACCTGCCTCCCGGCGCTGGTCGGTGCGTGGCGCTACCCCGGCGGCGGAGCCGTCGAAATGCCGATCTGGGAGTTCCCGACCCTCTTCGACCGCATCTGCCGCTCCGACTGGATCCCCGACGGCACCCGAGTCGTCAACGAACTCGACCTCGGCGCGGCACTCACCGGTGAGCTTGCCCTGGATCCCCCGATCCAGTCGCTGTTCGTCTACAACTCCAACCCGGTCTCGCAGGCGCCGGCACAGGCCAAGATCATCCAGGGGCTGGAGCGCGAGGACCTGTTCACCGTGGTGAGCGAGCACTTCATCACCGACACGGCCCGCTACGCCGACATCGTGCTGCCCGCGACGATGCAGGCCGAACAGCTCGATGTCATGGTCACCTGGGGACACTTCTACATCTCGCTCAACCAGCCGGCCATCGAGCCGCCCGGCGAATGCGTCCCCAACGTCGAACTCTTCCGCCGCCTGGCGAAGACGATGGGCTTCGAGGACGACTACTGGGACCGCACCGATGAGGAGATGCTCCGCGATTTCCACGACTGGGACGCGCCCGCCCTGAAAGGCATCACGCTGGAGTCCCTGATGGAGACCGGCTACGCCCGTCTCAACGTCGGCAGTCCCAAGGAGCGCGCCCCGCACGCCGAGGGGAACTTCCCCACCCCGTCAGGGAAGTGCGAGTTCAAGTCGTCCTTGGCCGAGGGCGGAAACTTCGTCATCCCGGTCTGGCGGTCCATGTACGAGGCGATGCAGCCGGGCGATCCGATCGACCCACTGCCCGACTACGTGCCCGCGCTGGAGTCCCCCGCGACCTCGCCCGATCTCGCCGCGACCTACCCGCTGAGCATCGTCTCGCCCAAGCCGCACGCCTTCCTCAACAGCCAGTACGCCAACCAGGACGACAAGCGGGAGATCCAGGGCGACCTGTGCGTCTTCATCCACGCCGACGACGCTGCCGCGCGGGGCATCTCGGAGGGCGACGTGGTGCGCGTGTTCAACGAGCGAGGCTCGTTCCAAGGTCCCGCTGCGATCACCGATGTGGTGCCCCCCGGCCTGGTGATGGCCAACGTCGGCCACTGGGCCAAGTTCAGCCACGGCAGCTCGGTGAATTCGATCACCCAGGACCGTCACGGCACGCTGGGCAACTCCGGGGTCTACTCCGACAACCTGGTCCAGGTGGCTCTCGTCTCGTGAGCCCCCTGACCCGCACGTCGCTCTGCCGCTGGGCGGACGTACGATGGTGGTGCGTGCGTCCGGCGGCGCGGGGCCGCTTCCCCCGGCCCGAGGCAGGCCGCGATGCCTGACGCACTGAGGACGGTGCAAGCCCAGCCGGCCTCCCTTCGCGAGGACGGCGGGGAGGACGAGTCCGTCAGGCGGCGGGGCCGCCGGGGCGGAGGTGGCGGCGGGCCGGTCCATGGGCCGGAGATGCGGCCGGTATCCAGGTCCCGCAGCCGATCGGCCAGGAAGAAGGCATCGCCGGTGGATGAGGTGCCGCTGGAGCGCGCTCGCTCCGAGGATGCGCGCCATCGGCACGAGCACCAGCGACCGATCTCGGCCGAAACCCTTCGCAAGCGCCCGTGTCGGAGCCAAGACCTCCCGGGAACTGGTGGCCGCGGTGCGCTCCAAAGAGGGTGAGGTCATGCATCCGCAGAGGACAGCCAACGTGAACAACGACGGACGCGGACAGACGGCCGTCCCCTTGCCTCGTTCCGCATAATTCGGCGGCCTGGAGTACTGGATCTGGGGGCTGACCTGGGTGGACGTGGGTGTGACCGCCCTGGAGGGCGTTTCTCTAGGCGGTGGGGTTCTAGTGTGATGCGCCAGAAGTGGAGGGCTTAAGTCTGTAGGCCGTTGCCATGTCGCCAGGGCCGAGTGCTGTTGAGGTCGTCTTGTCCGCTGAGGAGTTCGCCGAGCTGAAGCGCTGGGCGGATGGGGCAGTGGGGACCCGTCTTGCTGAGCGGGCGCGCATCGTTTTGGCGTGCGCGGTCGGGACGCCGAATGTGCGTGTGGCGACGGATCTCAAGGTGACCGCGGACACGGTGAGAAAGTGGCGTTCGCGGTTCGTCGCCCATCGGCTGGAGGGCTTGGTGGATATGCCGCGGTCTGGCCGGCGCAAGGCTGAGCTGGTGCTCAGCGATGCCGAGCGGGCCCAGTTGACGCGCTGGGCCAGGCGGGCGAATACTGCTCAGTTCCTGGCGCTGCGGGCGAAGATTGTTCTGCGGTGTGCGGAGGGGGCGGGACGAGGCACTCGCGGCCCGTAGGGCCAGCCCCACCACCTTGACCTGCAACTTCACCCCGCCGTTGCCCCCAGAACCCCCGAATTGCGCGGAACGCGGGAGGGACGGCGACGGCGCGTGGGCGGTGACGATCCGCAGCGCCGAGGTGTGCGACCGTGCGGTGCGTCTCGGCTGCTGAGCGTTATCGTCTCCTGCGCGACCGTGGGGGGAACGCCCCGTGTGCGATTTGCTGCGGATCCGTTACCCGTCGCCTCGGACAAGGCCAGACCATGGGCGCACGCGGGGACGGTTCCGGGCCCTGCGGACGGCCGGTATCCGGGCCACCTGACGCCCGCGCGCGGCAGGGTGCCCCGCCCCATGGCCGCGCGCATCCGCTGCCCGGCACACCCCCGTGGTACCGCGCGTGACGCGCTCTTCCTCAACGACCGTCTCGATGTCCCTCTCGCCCCTCATCTGGGCGATGTCGTCCTGGCTCAACGCCCCCGGCACGCCCGGTCCTCGCCCGGCGAGAATCGGGTCCGTCTGCCAGGCCACCGTGCCCGCAGCGGCCGGCAAGGCGGCCACCGCCGCGGCCAGGCAGCGGAACGCGGCGACGCAGCCGGCGGGCGACCTCCGGGGCATTGGCCGTGCACGCCCGGCGGGCCGGGCCGGTGCCACGGCGTTCCGGTGTGCGGCGGGAATAGCCGGTCCGGCCGGCACTGTTGCACCGCCGAGAGAGCGGCGCCGCGCGGGCGGGGAACCCGGAGAGCAACAGCGTCCCGACGTGATCCAGGGCCCTCGGGTCCCGGAACGCCCGGTCATCCGCATCCGCTAAGGAAGGGCGACCGCTCATACGCCCGCCGCGGACTCGGACCGAGGCCCTGCGGACAGCCCAGGAGGAGCACTTCATGAACGCCCTGCCCTTGACGCTCATGGCGGTACACGCCCACCCCGACGACGAGGCCACGGGAACGGGCGGTGTCCTCGCGCGGTACGCGGCGGAGGGCATGCGTACGGTCCTCGTGACGTGTACCGACGGCGGTTGTGGTGACGGACCCGGGGGCGTCAAGCCGGGCGATCCCGGGCACGATGGGGCGGCCGTGGCCTTGATGCGGCGGCAGGAACTCGAGGCGAGTTGTGAGGTCCTGAGAATCAGTCACCTGGAGACGCTGGACTACGCCGACTCCGGGATGATGGGCTGGCCGACCAATGATGCCCCGGGCTCCTTCTGGCGGACACCCGTGGAGGAGGGTGCTGCCCGACTCGCGGAACTCATGCGGCGCTACCGGCCCGATGTGGTGGTCACCTACGACGAGAACGGCTTCTACGGCCACCCCGACCACATCCAGGCCAACCGCGTCACGATGGCAGCGCTGGCGATGACCGCGCTGACACCGAAGGTGTACTGGACGACGGCGCCCCGCTCGATGATGCAGCGGTTCGGGGAGGTCATGCGCGAGTTCGGTGGGCAGGAACCGGATCCCGCCGAGGCCGCCGCGATGGCCGAGATCGGGCTTCCCGACGAGGAGGTCACCACCTGGGTGGACACCACCGCGTTCGGGGGCCAGAAGTTCGATGCGCTGGCCGCGCACGCCAGCCAGGGCGAGAACATCTTCTTCCTGAGGATGGGCCGGGAGAGGTTCACCGAGTTGATGGGCGTCGAGACCTTCGTCCGTGTCCGGGACACTACCGGCGCGGCCGTGCCCGAGAACGACCTCTTCGCCGGCCTGCGCTGATCCGCCCGCCCACCGGGCGGGCACCCGGGCAGGGTCGTTTTGGGTGGGAACGTCCGACGACGTCGGCGGGGATCAACCGGACGGGCTGGTGGCCGGTGTCCACGCCGGCGGCCGGCCGGGCGCGTGGTCGACGGCTACGCCGGGCAGACCATGTCCGGCGAGGCCTGCGGCCTGGACGCCCCGCTCGGCGTCGGGCCGCGGGCTGAGTGCCCGTGCCGGTCAGTCGAGCTGCGTGGCCCCGCGCCAGACCGTGAGGTCGACGGTCACGTACGCGCTGCGCGAGTCGCCGGGGGCGTAGTCAACGACGGTCACCACGGCGATGTCGCCGGTGGCGGTGGTCACGCAGATCTCCGAGCCGGGGGGCGCGGGTGGTGCGGGTGCGAGGCCGTTCCCGCAGACGGGTGTCCATCCGACTCCAGACGGCGGATCGCCTGGGAGAGCGGCGGCTGGGCCATGGTGCAGCAGCTCCGCGGCCTTCCCGAAATGACATGTTTCGGCAATAGCCGCGAAAGAGCGAAGGCGCCTCAGGACATGACCGCTACGCCCGCGCTCTGAGCAGGCGGATACGGTTCGCCGTGGGGTGTTTGGTGATGCGGGACGGAAGGCGAGACCTCGGGCCGATGACGAGAGGGCCCGGGCAGGCGGCGCCGCGCGCGGCGGTGAGGGTGCTCTTGCCGGCGCCGGGGGCGCCGGCGATGCCGAGGACGGCGTGGCCGGGCCGGTCCATCGGGAGCGGGGTGCGTTCCATAGGGCGGACAGCTCTGTTTCGATGGGGAGTTCGGCGGCGGGGTTGTGCACTTTGGGTCTCGCGCGACTGCCCTCACTGCTGGGCCGGGGTTCGCGCGGCCTCGTGCGCGGGGGCGTCGTGCAGGCCGAGCCGCAGGTGCTCGACGTGGAAGAGGGCCTGATCGAGGAGTTCGGCGACGTGGTGGTCGTAGAGGGTGTACACGATCGAGCGGCCCCGTCGTTCACCGGCCACCAGGCCGAGGTTGCGCAGCAGGCGGAGCTGGTGGGAGCAGGCGGAGGGTTCCATGCCGACGGCCTCGGCGAGTTCTCCCACCGCGCAGGGGCCTTCCTGGAGACGGGCGAGGATCCGCAGCCGGGAAGGTGTGGCCAGGGCCTGAAGCGTCGCGGCGACGTCGGCGGCCCCCACCGCGTCCAGGCGTTCGCGGGGGGTGGCGGTGTACTGGTCGTCGGCTCCGTGACCCATGGCCCCATCCTATCGCTTACACATGAAGATCTGTTCAGATGTTCCTGTATGGTGGGTGCGCTGCCGTCTTCCAGCCGCGAAGGGTTGTGTGGTCATGTCTTCTGTCCTGGTCCAGCGTTCCGGGGCCGTCAAGTGAGCCGCCGGAGCCAGAAGGCCGCCTCCACCCGCAAGCCGGCCAGCCCCACCGTCGCCGTCTGCCGCGGCTGCTGCTGCGGTACCACCAGAATGGTCCCCCGCCTGGACCACGCCGCCCAACTCGTCGACCTGCGCACCGCACTGGCCGGTGTGGCGACGGTGCGCAGTACCGACTGCCTGGGCGTCTGTGAGCGCGCCAACGTCATCGTCATCCAGCCCTCCGCCGAGGGCCGCGAGGCCGGAGGCCGCCCGGTCTGGCTCGGGCAGGTCAACGATCCGGATGCCGTGGCCGACATCACCGCGTGGGTGAACGACGGCGGCCCCGGCCTGGCCGAGGCACCCGAGGTCCTCGACCTCTACGCCTTCGCCCCGTCCCGCCGCATCCGGCACGAACTCGAGGAGTGACCACCGGGCGGACTCGCGCTCCAGTGGCGCACCTCGTTGCGGACGAACGCCGACTTCTCCGCGCTGGTGCGCCACTCCACCGTGCCGGATCCCGAGCTCCGGGCAACGACGCGCGGTGCGCTTTTCCCTTGTCCGGTGGGGAAGCTGAGGATGCCCGAGGGCACCCCTCGCACGTCTCCCCGGGCCACGGCTGACTCGGCGCCGGCGTTCAGCCACTCACCGATCCCGGGCGCTGCGCTCGCCGGTGGCGACCGTGTAGCGGGTGGCGACCTGGTGGTCGTACGTGATGTGGGTAAGGAAGAAGTCCCGGACGTCCTCGGCGAGCAGCTCCGGCACCTCCATCGCGGCGAAGTGGCCACCGCGGTCGAATCCCGACCAGTGCCGGATGTCGTACAGCCGCTCGGCCGGCGGTCGCACCGACTGCGTGATGTCGTGTGCGAACACCGCCACGCCGAGTGGCACCCGGCACGGCTGTGGGTCCCCGCGGGGTGTCGTGGTGGAACCGGCCCGAGGAGACCGCGGTCGCGGTCAGCCAGTACAGCGAGATGTCGGTGAGCATCCGATCGTCGCTGACCGGCGTGGCGGGGTGGGTCCACTGCGCGAACCGCGGCGAGGGTCTGTCCAATGGGTGGCCCTGTCCCGTAATCGACTCTGCCCGGCGTCGGCGCGGCAAGACCGACACCGTCGACGCCGAGGCTGCCGCCCGGGCCGCGCTGTCGGGCATCGCCCGGGCGCTGCCGAAGAGTGGCGACGGGCAGGTGGAAGCGTTGCGCATGCTCCGGTTGGCGAAGCTCCAGGTAGTCGCGGGTGCGTTCGTCCTGCGGTGCAACGCGGCGTTGGCCTGCCTCAGGTGCTGGGCGGTCCGACCGGCAGTGTGAAGGTGCGTATCGTGCGCCCCGTGGGCACGGCCGGCACGGTACTTCCGGTGATCCTGTACGTGCACGGCGCGGGCTGGGTGTTCGGCAACGCGCACACCCACGACCGGCTCGTGCGTGACCTGGCCATCGGGGCGAACGCCGCGGTCGTCTTCCCCGAGTACGACCGTTCGCCCGAGGTCGGCTACCCGGTCGCACTGGAGCAGTCCTACGCGGCCGCGCAGTGGGTGGTCAGCAACGGCGCGGACAAGAACCTGGACGCCAACGCGGATCGCGGTCTCCGGTGACTCGGTGGGCGGCAACATGGCCACCGCGCTGACCCTGCTGGCCAAAGAGCGCGGCGACGTGCGCTTCGTCAAACAGGTGCTGTTCTACCCGGTCACCAACGCCGCGTTCGACACCGACTCCTACGAGCAGTTCGCCGAGGGCTACTTCCTCTCCCGCGAGGGCATGAAGTGGTTCTGGGACCAGTACACGCTCAGTGAGGAGGAGCGCGGCCAGATCACTGTCTCGCCGCTGCGGGCCAGCCTCGAGGAACTCGCCGGTCTCCCGTCGGCCCTGATCATCTCCGCCGAGGCCGACGTGCTGCGGGACGAGGGAGAGGCCTACGCCGCCCCTCTGCGTCAGGCCGGCGTCGCCGCGACCAACGCCCGCTTCGGCGGCATCGTCCACGACTTCCTCATGGTCAACGCCCTGCACGACACCGAAGCCGCCAAGCACGCCGTCCTCCTGGCCGTCGCCAGCCTCAAGGAAGCACTCAGCACCACCGCATGACCCTCCCCGACGGCGGCCGCCCACAACCAACAGG
Organism: Streptomyces sp. NBC_01803; assembly: GCF_035917415.1. NCBI lineage: Bacteria > Bacillati > Actinomycetota > Actinomycetes > Kitasatosporales > Streptomycetaceae > Streptomyces > Streptomyces sp. NBC_01803. The sequence goes on along the minus strand of NZ_CP109073.1, from coordinate 250,169 downwards.
CGGCCGCCGCTGAAGCCGTAAAATACATCGGGAGTGAAGGCAAGCATCCAACTACCCACGGTTAGGACCAGCATGAGTGACTCGCAGACGCGTACTGCACAGATCATCGACAATACAGAGGCAAACAGGTACGAAGCCTTCGTCGACGGTGAGCTTGCTGGTTTCGCCGAGTACATGCGCACCAAGAACCTCATCGCCTTTGTTCACACGGAGGTGAACGCGGGTTACGAAGGCCAGGGCATCGGTGGAGCGCTGGTCCGTTCCTCACTGGACACGGCACGTGCTGCCGGCCTCGCCGTGCTGCCCGTCTGCCCCTTCTACACGGGCTGGATCGCCCGGCACCCCGAATATCGGGAGCTCGTCTACACGAACAGAAGCAAAGTGAACGACTGATGTCCGCGCCACCTTCTGATCCTGGGGATGGCACGTGGCGGCCCGGATCCAAACGCTACGAGGGTGCTGGTATCTCCGTCAGCTATGAGTCCCGGCTCTGCCTTCACCAGGCCGAGTACATCAAAGGCCTACCGACTGTCTTCGACGTCGAACGCAGGCCGTGGATCGATGCCGGCGCCGAGCCGGCCAACGACATAGCCGAAGTAGTGCGGCGCTGCCCCAGCGGAGCCCTGCAGTATCACCTGTCCGGGGAGCGCGATGAGGAACCGTCGCTGCCCACTCAGATACAGCGGCATTCGGACGGGAGCCTGCATATTCGGGGTGACCTGCAGATAACAACAGCGTCGCATGTCCGTCGTGAAACGAGGGTCATACTGTGCGGATGCAGCCTATCTACCAATCAGCCTTTCTGTGACCATGGTGGACGCTGTGCGCACCAGTTTTGAGAATCTTCGGCTAGCGGGACCTTGGGCATCCGTCGTCGTATGGTGGATCCATGGATAACAAAACCAATTCGTTGTCGGCCACCGAAATTCAGGCATGGCGTGGCCTGCTGCAGTTGAACGAACTACTGGTCAGCCGCACGACTCGTCCCATCCAGAACGAGTTCGGGCTATCCGAAGCGGATTGTGCTGCGCTGACAGAATTAACTCGGGGTCCTGAGGGGTGGATTCACATCTCAGACTTGGGCAATAATCTGGGATGGGAAAAAGCAGGCTGACCATCAACTTGGCCGCATGGTGAAACGGGAACTTGTCGTCAGGAGGGAATACGTCGCCGACAGGCGAGGGGCTCTCGTTGCTGCCACCCAGACAGGGCGATCCATTATCGCCATGGCCCTCCCTCGGCACGCCGAGGAATTCGCAAAGCATTCTTCGACCATCTCTCTCCTGAACAAGTAGTTCTGCTTGTGGCGATCACCGATCGCATCATCAAGGTGATTCGCGCCGATATCGAAGCTCCCTGAACGCTCTACCTGCCTTACGGCATGGGGGAAAAATGACACAGGCCACCGAGACGCAGCGGACCGTCATCATGACCGTGGACGATGACCCGGGAGTATCCCGGGCTGTCGCTCGGGACCTGCGACGGCGCTACGGCGCCTCGTACCGGATCGTGCGTGCAGAGTCCGGTGAGTCCGCACTCCAGGCGCTGCGCGAGTTGAAACTGCGCGGTGACCTGGTGGCCGTGCTCATGGCCGACCATCGCATGCCGCAGATGAACGGCATCGAATTCCTCGAGCAGGCCATGGACATATACCCGAGCGCGCGGCGCGTACTGCTGACCGCATATGCCGACACCAACGCGGCGATCGACGCCATCAACCTCGTCGACCTCGACCACTACCTGCTCAAACCCTGGGACCCGCCGGGGGAGAAGCTCTACCCGGTCCTGGACGACCTGCTCCAGGCATGGCGCACCGGCGACCACCGGCCGGTGCCCAGCACCAAACTGATCGGGCACCGCTGGTCGGCACGTTCCTCGGAAGCTCGGGAATTCCTGGCCCGCAACCAGGTGCCCTACCGCTGGTACTCTTCCGACGAGCCCGAGGGACAGCGACTGCTGTCGGCCGCGGGCCAGGACGGACAGCGATTGCCCATAGTGATCACCCCGGACGGCACACCGCTGGTGGAGCCGGAGACTGCCGATCTCGCAGCGCGCGTGGGCCTGGCGACAACCCCGGCCACCGACTTCTACGACCTGGTCGTCATCGGGGGCGGTCCGGCCGGCCTGGGCGCGGCTGTCTACGGCGCGTCGGAGGGGCTGCGCACCGTGCTGGTGGAACGATCGGCGACCGGCGGGCAGGCCGGGCAGAGCTCGCGGATCGAGAACTACCTGGGCTTCCCCGACGGCGTTTCCGGTGGCCAGCTCACCGACCGCGCCCGCAGACAGGCGACGAAGTTCGGTGCCGAGATCCTTACCGCACGCGAGGTGACGGGGCTCGAGGCCAGCGGCGCGTCTCGGATCGTGCGATTCTCCGACGGCTCGGCGATTGCTGCCCACAGCGTGATCCTCGCGACCGGTGTGTCCTACCGCCAGCTTCCCGCCCCGGGCGCCGACGCACTGACCGGCTGCGGCGTTTTCTACGGGGCGGCGCTGACCGAGGCAGCTTCCTGCGAAGACCACGACGTGTACATCGTAGGCGGCGCCAATTCCGCAGGCCAGGCAGCAATGCACCTGGCACGCAACGCCAAGTCGGTAACGCTGCTGGTTAGAGGACCGTCATTGGCAGCATCGATGTCGCATTACCTGATCCAGCAGATTGAGCAGACACCCAACATCCGGCTGCGATGCGGCACAGTCGTCGAGGCCGCACACGGCTCCGGTCACCTGCAGCAGCTCACCCTACGTGACACGCAGACCGGCCACAGCGAACTCGTCGACGCACAGTGGCTGTTTGTGTTCATCGGCGCCGCCCCGCGCACCGACTGGCTGAACGACACCGTGCTGCGCGACAGGCGCGGCTTCATCCTGGCCGGACCCGACCTCACTCCCGACGGCCGCCCCCCGGCCGACTGGGAGTTGGACCGGCCGCCGTATCACCTGGAAACCAGCATCCCCGGCGTCTTCGTGGCAGGCGACGCACGCGCAGAGTCCGCCAAGCGCGTCGCCTCCGCCGTCGGCGAGGGAGCCATGGCCGTCATGCTCGTCCACCGTTACCTGGAGCAGTCATGAGCAGACGCTCCCTGCCGTGCAGCGCACAGGAGATCAAGCAGCTCTTCTTGTTCGAGAAGCTGACGCCCGAGCAACTGGGACGGCTCTGCGCCGACGGCCGGGTGGAGCTGTTCGAGCCCGGACTCGTCTACACCGAGGGCCAGCCCGCGACGTGCTTTTACGTGATGCTCGAGGGCACAGTCGTCCTCTCCCGCCAGGTCGGCGGAGACGACATAGAAGTCAACCGAACCAGCCGGCCCGGGGTGTACGCCGGCGCCATGCAGGCCTACCTCGGGGACCGGACACCGCAGGTCTACAACAACACTCTGCGTACCACCGAGCCCACGCGGTTCTTCGTGCTGCCGGCAGACACGTTCGCGGGCGTCATGCACGAGTGGTTCCCGATGGCCGTCCACCTGCTGGAGGGCCTGTTCTTCGGAGTGAAGAACACGCAACAGGCCATCGGACAGCGAGAACGACTACTGGCCTTGGGGTCGTTGTCAGCAGGGCTCACACACGAGCTGAACAACCCGGCTGCCGCGGCCGCCCGGGCAACCGCCACGCTGCGTGAACGCGTGGCCAAGATGCGCCACGAACTTGCCGTCATCGCCGAGGGCCCTTTCACCCGAGAGGCGCTCGCCGAGCTGATCGAGTTCCAGGAGCAGACGGCCGAACGGGTAGCCAAGGCGCCTTCACTCAGCCCGCTTCAGGCCGCCGACCGGGAGGACGCCCTCACGGAGTGGCTGGAGAACCGAGGCATTGAGCAGAGCTGGCAGATGGCGCCAACCTTCGTCCAGGCCGGCCTGGACAGCGAGTGGCTGGACCAAGCCGCGGCGCTGGTGGACGACCCGACCCTGCCGGCGGCGATCGGCTGGCTCAACTCCACAGTCGAGACCGAACTGCTCATGAACGAGATCACGGGTTCCATTGCTCGCATCTCGCACCTGGTCGACGCCGCCAAGCAGTACTCACAGCTGGACCGAGCGCCCTTCCGTATGGTCGACGTCCACGAGCTGCTCGACAGCACCCTTCTCATGCTGGCGGGCAAGATCGGCTCGCAGATCACTGTCGTCAAGCAGTACGACGAGACCCTGCCGAAGGTCCCCGCATACCCAGCTGAACTCAACCAGGTATGGACCAATCTGATCGATAATGCAGTCGCCACCATGAACAGCGCCGGTGGAGACGGAACACTCACCGTGCGGACCGCACGCGCCAACGACCAGCTGCTCGTGGAAATCCAAGACACCGGCACCGGTATCGACCCTGAAATCCGGGACCGGATCTTCGACCCGTTCTTCACCACCAAACCAGTGGGCGAAGGCACCGGACTCGGTCTGGACATTTCCTGGCGCATCGTTGTCAACAAACACCATGGGAGCCTCCGAGTCGAGTCAATTCCCGGGGACACCCGCTTCCAGGTACTACTTCCACTCACCGCATCCCAACTCGACGTGACCAAGGAGTCAGCATGACCAGCAACACCGAAATCGACCCCACCGTCCCGCCGAGCGGCACCGGCTGCGTCGAGTGCCAAGAGACGAATGGCTGGTGGTTCCACCTAAGGCGCTGCGCGCTCTGTGGGCACGTCGGCTGCTGCGACAGCTCACAAGGGCAGCATGCGACCGCTCACTACCGGGCCACAGGACATCCAGTAGTCCAGAGCTTCGAGCCCGGAGAAGAGTGGTTCTGGGACTATGCCTCGAACGACGTACGTGAGCCCGGACCCGTCCTCGCCGCGCCCAGCAGCCACCCCCAGAACCAGCCCGCACCAGGGCCGGCAGGACGGGTACCTGCGGACTGGGTGCGATTGCTCCACCGCTAGTAGGGCTTGCCAACACAACATTGCCGATGCACGAGTTACCGCCTGCGTCAAGAATCGGCTAGCGCATACCCTGCCCGCTCACCCAGGTCAGCGCGCTGAGGATAAGCGCATCCTGCTGAGATCGCACCAACATGGCCGAGTACAACGCCGAAGACCGAATAGCGATCGCTCGGACGTACTTCGAAAAGGTGGACGCAGGCGATCCCACACTTCTCGATGTGTTCACGGATGCCGTACAGGTCTACTTCCCTAAGATCGGAACCGCTGGCGAAAAGGGAGCGGCTATCGAGTTGATCCGTACGCTCACCACTGCGGTACGCGAGTTCGTCCACGACAAGAACTCGATGATCTTCACATACTCGGGTGACCGCCTTGCCGTCGAAGGCAACGAGGGTGGCGTACTTTCAGACGGGACGGTATGGCCCCAGAACGGTAAAAGCGAGGGCAGTTACTGCAACATTTTGAGTTCAGAGGAAACCTGATCAGTCGGGTGCACATCTATGTCGACCCTGACTTCGCGGACAGGCACGACATTTTCTAGAGTCGATGTTTGAAGCGAGTCTTCGGGACCCGGCCTCGCCGATCATGCCAGGACCCACATGCCCTACCTGGCCCGGATGCCGCAGTGTCCGCGCCGGCGCGTTTCCAGGCGTGGGCGAAGGTGTGCCGCCAGCGGTGGGCGTGGACCCCGCTCAGCCCGGCGGCCAGGCCCCGGCGTTTGAGCATGATCTTGATGCCGTTGGGCTGCAGAGGGCGTCCGCCGCTTTCGGCGAGCCACAGCTGCGGCAGATCAGCGCCATTGTGCCTGTCCCGGGCCCGCAGGTAGCGGGAGACGGCCCGGGCGGTGCGGGGCCCGAACCTCACCCGGCGGTCCTTGCTGCCCTTGCCGTGGTAACGCACCGAGTCGGTGTTCAGGTCGATGTCCTCCACCAGGAGCCGGCCGACTTCGGACAGGCGGGCGCCGGTGTTGCACAGCAGCCGGATGATCGCTTCGTCCCGCAGCTGGGTGAACGCCTTGCCCTTGCAGGTGGCCAGCACCTTGGGGGTGTCCGCCTCGGGCTGACCGGCACGAGCTTGCCGGGGGTCTTGGGCTGTTTGACGCGCTCCATCGGGGAGCGGTCGATCTCTTCCTCCTCGAGCAGCAGCCACTTGAAGAACTGCTGCAGGGCTTTGTGCTTGTTCAGCGCGGTCGACGCCGATCGGGTGTCGATCATCCAGGCCTGGAACGCCTCGATGTGCGCTTTGGACACCGCGGCCGGGTCTTCGGCCGCGTCGTCCGCGTCGGGGTCCGGGGAGTGCTCGGCCAGGTACCGGGCCAGCTGGCACGCGGCCAGCAGATAGTTGTACCGGGTCGTCTGCGGGTAGTTCCCCGCCCGCAGCGACCGCTCCCAGTCCCGCACAAACCCCGACCACACCCGCGACAAACCAACAACCATCTTGTTCAGTTCCAGCAGGGGCATCGGTGAAAAGCCTCCGAGTCAAGGTGTCGATGAAACGGCGTGCTCTTCCTCGAAGGCGGGACCGGAGCGATGAGAAAAGGGCCCCCGCAGGTGTTGACCTGCGAAGACCCTTCACACCGTCGGGACGGCGGGATTTGAACCCACGACCCCTTGACCCCCAGTCAAGTGCGCTACCAAACTGCGCCACGTCCCGGTGCCGGTCTGAACTGGGGTTTGTTCACCCCGTCGCCGTGCATCAGAACCATACCGCATCCGGGGGACCGCTCGCTCAGGGTGGGCCTTGTGGGGGGGAGGTGGTCGCCGACCGGGGCGCGGTGCCACCAGGCGCCCGTCGTGCGGCGTTCCCGCCGGGTCGTGAAGCGGTAGCGGTACAGGCGGGCGCGGATGTGGCGGGGTGGCGTGGTGGGGAAGGGATTCACGCGCAGGAGGCGGAGGGTGGCGGGGTCGCCGGACAGCAGGCGGTCGGTCAGGCGGCGCAGCCAGGGGGACGGGGTGTACGGGGTCAGGGCGGCGAACCACATCAGCCAGTCCAGGCGAAGGTGGAACGGCGCGAACTGCCGGGGCAGGCGGTGGACGTCGCCCGGCTTGCCGTGGAACTCGTACGCCCGCCAGTCGGCGGCCTCGCCCGCCGCCGGGTCGTCGTTCGTGCCCTCCAGGACCACCTCGTGGCGCTGCCGCGTCACGCTGCCGAACGCGCCGTAGGTGTTGACCAGATGGAGGCTGTTGTAGGCGCGGTTCATCTCCTGGGCGGGCGAGAGCAGGTTGCGGACCGGGCGGTAGCTCAGCACCGCGACCAGCGCCGCCGCGGTCACCACCGTCACCGTGAACCATGCGGGCGCGTCCGGCCGGTCGGCGGGTGGGGAGGGAAGGAAGGGCAGGTGGCGGGCGGCCAGGGCGCCGTCCACCGCGGCGACGGCGAGGATCATCGTCAGCCAGTTCAGCCACGCGAAGTTGCCCGAGGCGACCAGCCACAGCTGGGTGACCATGATGACGGCCGCCGCCCAGGTGGCCACTGGTTGGGGCACGAAGAGCAGGAAGGGCACGACGAGCTGCGCCACGTGGTTCGCCGCCGTCTCCACCCGGTGCACCCGGCGCGGCAAGTGGTGGAAGAACCACGACAGCGGGCCGGGCATCGGCTGCGTCTCGTGGTGGTGGTAGAGGCAGGTGAGCTTCCGCCAGCACGAGTCGCCGCGCCACTTGATCAGGCCGGCGCCCAGCTCGACCCGGAAGACGAGCCAGACCATCAGATAGAGGCCGACGGTCGGCGGGGCGATGTCGTCGTTGCCCAGGAAGACCGCCAGAAAGCCGGCCTCCAGCAGCAGCGATTCCCAGCCGAAGGCGTACCAGATCTGCCCGATGTTGACGATGGACAGGTACAGCAGCCACAGCGCGGCCCACAGCGCCATCGATCCCCACAGCGGCACCGCGTCCGCGGCTCCCGCCACCACCGCCGCGGCCAGGGCCGCGCCGAGCCAGGCGACGGTGTCGAAGAGGCGGTCGGAGTACCGCAGGTGGAAGAGGCTGGGGGCCCGGCGGAACGGTATCGCCCGCAGGTACGCGGGCGCGGGCGTCAGGCCGCGCTCCCCGGCCAGGACGCGGAACTCGCGGACGGCCGAGAGGAACGCCATCAGGTACACGAGGGCCAGTCCCCGCTGCAGCACCAGACGGCTCAGCCAGGCGTCGGGGTGGGCGATCCAGTCCATGGTCCATCCGTACCACCGGACGGCGCTCCCGGCGCGGCGGTCAGGCGGTGGCCTTCTCCGAGGCCGCGCAGGCCGCCAGTCCCACCATGATCAGCACCACGCCGGCGAACACCTCGTACCCGTCGAGGAAACCGATCCGGTGCACCATCGTCCACGGCCTGAACCAGTCCGCGAAGTGGTGCGCGACGCTCCCCGCGCCCTGCAGGATCAGCAGGACGCCCGCGGCTTCCAGGATCTTCTTCATGACCACAGGCTAGGAACGGCCCGCCCGCCCGGAGTCGGCCGAAGGCATCGGCCCCTACGACTTCGGTAGCCGATCATCGTCACCCGGCACGTCACCCGGCGCGTCACCCGGACGGGCGGCAGGAGAACACGGCAGGGCCGAGGGCGACTTCCTGCCGCGCGCCTGGCTACCGTGGCCCGCATGACCATCCGCGTGCTCCTCGTAGACGACGATCCCCTGGTCCGCTCCGGGCTGCGCCTCATGCTCGGCGCCGCGGCGGACATCGAGGTCGCCGGGGAGGCCGCCGACGGCGCGGAGGTCCTGCCGCTGGTGCACCGGCACACGCCCGACGTGGTGCTGATGGACATCAGGATGCCCGGCATGGACGGCCTCACCGCCACCGAGCGGCTGCGCGGCCTGGACCGGCCGCCCGAGGTGGTGATGCTGACCACCTTCAACGCCGACGACCACGTGCTGCGGGCGCTGCGCGCCGGGGCCGCCGGGTTCGTGCTGAAGGACACCCCGCCCGGGCAGATCGTCGACGCCGTCCGGCGGGTGGCCGCGGGCGACCCGGTGCTCTCCCCGGCCGTCACCCGGCGGCTGATCGACCACGTCACCGGCGCGGCGCCCGGTGCCCGGGACGCCCGCGCCGCCCGGCGCCGGCTCGACGCGCTCAGCGAGCGGGAACGGGAGGTCGCCCTCGCCATCGGCCACGGCAAGTCCAACGCCGAGATCGCGACCGTGCTCTACATGAGCCTGCCCACGGTCAAGACGCACGTCTCGCGCATCCTGACCAAGCTGAGCCTCAACAACCGGGTGCAGATCGCCCTCCTCGCCTACGAGGCGGGGCTGGCCGGCGGGGAATCCTGAGCGTCCCCCGCTGTTGGCCATGGGGTGAACAGCGACGACAGCCCGAACGGCACGGACGCCGCGGCCCGGCTGCGGTCGGTGCGGTGGTCGATCCTCGACCGCGCGCTGATCCGCCGCGGCCAGTCGCCCGCCGACACCCTGCGGCAGACGGTGCGCTTCGCGCGGGAGGCCGAGACCCTCGGGTTCCAGCGGTTCTGGCTGGCGGAGCATCACGGGGTGCCCGGCGTGGCCGGGTCCGCGCCCACCGTGCTGGCCGCCGCCGTGGCCTCCGCCACCACGCGCATCCGGGTCGGCACGGGCGGGGTGATGCTGCCCAACCACCGGCCGCTGGTCGTCGCCGAGCAGTTCGGCGTGCTGGAATCGCTCTTCCCCGGCCGGGTCGACATGGGCCTGGGCCGCTCGGTCGGCTTCACCGGCGCGGTGCGGGAAGCCCTGGGCGCCGAGAAGGACGCGGCGGACCGTTTCGGCGAGCAGGTGGCCGAGCTGCTGCGCTATTTCGACGGCGCGGGGCCGGTCACCGCCCTGCCCGCCCGCGGGCTGCGCGTGCCCGCGTTCATCCTGGCGGTGGGCGCGGGCGGCGCGATCGCCGCCGGGCACGGCCTGCCCCTGGTGATGGCGCACCTGAACGACGAGGAACGGATGCTGGCCGCTGTCGACGGCTACCGCGCCGCGTTCCGGCCCTCCGCGCACGGCGAGCGGCCCTACGTGGTCCTCGCGGTGAACGCGGCGGTCGCGGAGACGTCCGAGGAGGCAGCGCTGCTCCAGATCCCGGAGGCGTGGGCCACGGCGTACTCCCGCACCCGGGGCGTCTTCCCGCCGCTCGACCCGCCCGAGGAGGTCCTGGCACGCCGGATGACCGAACGCGAGCGCCGCTTCTTCGAGCAGGCCCGCGGCGGCCAACTGCACGGTGACGAGGCCGGGATGACCACAGCGCTGGCCCGGCTGGCCGACCGTACCGGCGCCGACGAACTGCTGCTGACGCTCACCTCGCACGGCGACGCCGGTCGGCTCGACTCCTACCGCCGGCTGGCCCGCCTCGCCGGGCTCGGCGCCGCCGCCGCACCCGCCCCGGCGGCCCGGGGCCGGTCCGCCGCGTAGCCGAGCCGGGCCGAGCCGGGCGGTCGGCGGCGGGCGCCGGACGTCACTCCGCCGGCACGACGCCGCGCGCGATCCCGAGCTCCACCAGGTCCTGCGGCCGGAGCCGGAGCTGTTCGGCCGTCTCGCGTACCTCGTCCGGTCCGCGCTTCAGGATCGAGACGGCCTTCTCGGGCGCGATCACGGAGTAGTAGCTGTCCGCCGTCACCCACGTGTGCCCCGGGGACGTCAGCGCCACCGCGCCGCCGGAGCCGCCCTCGCCGACCAGCAGCGTGGTGACCGGCGTCCGGCAGCCGGCCACGGCGGTGATCGTCTCCGCGATCGCCGCGCCCACGCCGTCGCGCTCCGCCGCCGCGTCGTTGGCCGCGCCGGGCGTGTCCACCAGCGTGAGCACCGGGATCGACAGCCGGTCCGCCAGCCGCAGCAACCGCGTGGCCGCCCGGAATCCGGCCGGGCTGGTCGCCGTTCCGAGCTGCGCCACATAGCCCACGCTCCGGCCGTCCCGGAGGCCGAACCCGCACAGGATGCCCGGGTCGGTGCTGGCCAGCGGCTCGCGGACGGTGAAGTACGCCTCCAGGTACGCCTGGGCGCGCGGCCGGTCCGCGGCCCTGGCCTGCTCGACGGCCCGCCAGCCGGTGTCCGGCAGTGGCGCCGCGCGCAGCGCCCGGGGCGGCGGCACCGGCCCCGTCGCGGGCGCGGTCAGCAACGACAGCCAGCGCGCCACCACCTCCGGCAGCTCGCCGGACGGCACGATCCGGTCGACCTGACCGACATCGAACTGCCCCTCAGCCGTGTAGGCGTAGGGATCGACGCCGTCCGGCCTGACCCGGGAGCCGGCGAAGCCGACCTGGACGCCGGGCAGCGACACCCGGACATCGGAGCCCGCGCCCAGCGTCGCCCAGCCGCCGCCGGTCACCGGCCCGGCCAGCACCGCGACATGCGGCAGGCCGGCCGCCCGCAGCCGCACCATCTGCCGGGCGATGCGCTGGAGCTGGGTCAGGGCGTGCATGCCCTCCTGCATCCGGCTGCCGCCGCTGGCGATCAGCGAGATGACGGGCAGCGACAGATCCCGGGCGGTGATGAAGGCGTTCTCGATGCGCTCGCCGGTGCTCTGGCCGATGGAGCCGCCGAGGAAGCCGAACTCGAACGCGATGAGCACCGCCTCGGTGCCGCCCACATCCCCGATACCGCAGACGACCGACTCCGACTCGCCCGTTCGCTTCCTGGCCCGCGTCCTGCTGTCGGCATACCCGGCCCAGCCGATCGGGCCGTCCGTGGCGGCGCCCGCGTCTCGGTGTGGCAGCTCGGTGAACGTCCCCGTCATCCAGGCGATCATGTCCCGCGCCGGGCCCGCCCAGCCGGGGGCGGCGGCGGCCGTCACACCAGCTCCCGCTTGAGGATCTTGCCCATGTCGTTGCGGGGCAGGGCGGCCAGGAAACGGACCTCGCGCGGGCGCTTGTGCGCGGCGAGCTGGCCCGCGACGTGGTCGGTCAGCTCCTGCGCGGACGGCGGGCTCGTCGCCTCGCGCGGCACGATCCAGGCGATGATGCGCTCGCCCAGATCCGGGTCGGGCGCGGCGGTCACGGCGGCCTCCGCGACGCCGGGGTGTGCCAGTAGCGCGTTCTCGATCTCGCCGGCGCCGATCTTGTAGCCGCCGCTCTTGATCAGGTCGGTGGACTTGCGCCCCACGATCCGGTACCGGCCCGCCGCGTCCCGGGTCGCCATGTCGCCGGTGCGGAACCAGTCGCCGTCGAACGCCTCGGCGGTGGCCTCGGGGCGGTTGAGGTACTCGGTGAAGAGGTTCGGTCCGCGGACCTGGATCTCGCCGACCGTCTCGCCGTCGTCGGCGGTCAGCGGCTGCCCGGCGTCGTCGACCAGCCGCAGCTCGACGCCCGGCAGCGGCACCCCGACCGTGCCGGTCGCGGGCGGCATGTCGGCGCGCACGCTCGTGTTCATCATGGTCTCGGTCATGCCGTACCGCTCGATCACGCGGCGGCCGGTCGCGGCCAGAATCCGCTCGTGGTCGGGCAGCGGCAGCGGCGCGGAGCCGGACACCAGCAGCCTCGCCCCCGCGAGCGCGGCCGCGAGGCCCGCGTCCCGGCCCGCCGCCTCGGCCAGCCGGTGGTACATCGTGGGCACGCCGAAAAGGACCGTGCCGTCCCCGGCGAGCGCTTCGGCCACGCCCTCCGGCGAGAAACGTCCCAGGTGGTGTACGGTGCCGCCGCGCCGCAGCGGGCCGAGCACGCCCAGCACCAGACCGTGCACATGGAACAGCGGCAGCGCGTGCACCACCACGTCCCGCGAGGTCCACGCCCAGGCGTCGGCCAGCGCGTCCAGCGTGCGGGCGATCGCGCGGCGGGAGAGCACCACGCCCTTGGGCGGGCCCGTGGTGCCCGAGGTGTAGACGATGAGGGCCGGACGTTCTTCGTCGGGGTCGGCGTCCCCGGCGGGCGTGTCACCGGTGTCCGTACCCGGCGGCCGGGCGTCGACGTCGATCCGCTCCAGGGTGGCCAGCGCGTCGGGCAGCACCGCGCCGGGCGGCGCCAGCACCAGCGTGGGCGCGCTGTCACCGACGATGTGCGCCAGCTCGCGCGCTCCGATCCCCGGGTTGACCGGCACGGCGGGCACTCGGGCGAGGAGCGCCGCCACCACCGCGACGGCCGTCTCGGGCTCCGGGGTGGCCCACACGGCGACCCGCCGGTGGCCCGCGAGCCGTCGCGCCAGGGCGCCGGCCGCGCCGCGCAGTCCGGCGTAGCTGAGTATCCGGCCGCCGAAACGCAGCGCCGGCCTGGATGGCGCGCTGTCCAGGGCTGGGAACAGAGGGCTCATCTGCCTCATGCTAGAGCCTGGGCAGCCTGCCCCGGAGGGTCAGTCGCCGCTGGTGGTCTGTGGGAAGAATGACAGGTACGCCTCGATTGAGTCGCCGAGACCGTGGGCGAACGGGTCGTCGAAGTACCAGATCAGGAACAGCAGGAACGTGATCAGCGCGCTGAAGAGCCCGGCCAGCACCAGCTCCCGGCCCGAGCGCTGGATCTGCAGCGCGAACACCATGCCGACCGTCACGGTCGCCCCCGCGATCAGTCCCACCCACACCACGCCGGGCATGGTGGGCTGCGCGCTGTTCCCGCGCCCGACGCGTGCCTCGTCCACGATGGCCACCTGGTCCACCAGCCCCTGGTACGCCTGGACTTCGCGCACTGTCTCCGGTTCCGGCGCCAGCACGGTGGTCCGGAGCCGCGCGAGCAGCTCGTCGCCGTGCTCGGTCAGCTCGCCGTGGTCCACCATGTGCGACCACTCCTCGCCCGCCGCGTAGCCGACGTAGGCGGTGATGTCGGCCTGGATGCCGTCCCGGGTCTCCGCCGGGAAGACCTCGGCCCGCTCGTTCATCTCGTGCAGCGCCTGGGCCTCCCGGCTCACCCAGGCGTCCGCCTCGCCGCGGGCCTCCCAGACGCCGGCGATGGCCAGGCCGAGGACGATGGCGTACACCACGCCGATCATCATTGTCATGTACTCGATGACATCGGGCGTCTCGGACGGGTCGTCGTCCTCGCCGGCCCGGCGCTGCCGCACTACCGCGGCGAGCAGCACGACCGCGCAGGTCGCCAGGACGGCGAGAGTCAGCACAAGCCATTCGGACACCGGAACCTCCTAGTCGGTCCCGGGGCGGGAACCGGGGCGGGAACGGGGACGCAGCGCCGCGGCGGCGAGCACGGCGGGGGCGACGATCAACAGCGTGCGGCTGACGAGCGAGCCGCCCCGGTCGGGCGGGTCGCTGTCCGCCGGCAGCCGGACGGCGGCGGGCAGCTCGGACGGCGAGGGCGTCGGCGACGGGCTGGGCGACGGGGACGGCGTCGGCGTGGGGGGCGCGGGCGAGGTCGTCGACGGCTCGGGGTCATCGGGCTCGGGCGGGGGCGACGGCGACGGCTCCTGGGGCGGCGTCGGGGAGGGCTCCGGCTCGGGCGCCGGGGAGTCACCCGGTGACGGTGACGGCGACGGCGACGGGGACGGGGACGGGGACGGGGACGGGCTGGGCGACGGGGACGGCGTCGGCTCCGCGGAAGGGGTGGGGCTGGGGGTGGGTGTGGGCGTCGGCGTGGGCGTCGGCGTGGGGCACGGCGGGGGGGTTGGCCACGGCGGGTGGGGGAACGGCGGCCAGGGGAGGAGCAGGGGCCAGATCGGCTCGGTCGGCGGGGGACACCGGTCGGGCGGCCGGCCGTGCCCCTGGGCCTGGCCGCCCGCGGCGACGGCCACCACGAGCGCGGCGCAGACGGCGGAGGCGGCTATCGCTCCCGTCCGGCGTGCGCGCTGCCTCGGTCTCATCACGGAGCGATCCTGCGCACGCGCCGGGTCCGCCACGACGCGCCGGGCGGATATTCGCCGGATCGGGTGAATTTTGGCCGCAGGAGGATTGGGCACCGGATTCCCGTGCTGTCACACGGCGTTGACGAGGGCCAGTCATGGATCCCAGTCCCACAGCGGGCCCGGGTCGGTGTGCGTCGCGCCGGGCACCTCGTTGTGGCCGGTCATCCGGGACCGGGGCCGGGGGGATGCCGTACACGGCGCAGAGGTGCGCGGTCAGGGCGGCCGACCGCTCGTCCACCGTGTCGGTGAACCACGCGGGCTCGTCCACCCAGCCCTCGTGCTCGATGCCGACGCCGCAGGAGTTGTACGTCCGGTTCCCCGCGTGCCGGCCGATGTCCTCCTCCCGGACGCGCTTGCGATCCGGCCGTTGGAGGCGACGACGTAGTGCGCGGAGACGTCGCGCGCCGGGTTAGGGAAGATCGCGACGGTATCCGCGAACGTCTCCTGCGCGACGTGGACGACGACGCACCGCACCGGATACGTCGCGGGGCGGCTGGAATCCGTGGGATTGGACGGGTCAGCGGGCGCCCACACGACGCCTGGGAAATCGTCGGCGGCGGCCTCCGCGCCCGGCACGGCGGCTCCGGGGTCCGCCGCGCCGGGCCAGCGCGCGGGCGTCGGACGCCGACAGGGCGGTGGCACCGGTCGCCAGCACGCGCCGCCGCGCGGCAGCGCGGCAGCGCGACGGGCGGGGGAGGGGCGGCGGCGAAGGGACCATGGCGTTCCTCCTCGTGGCGGGGCACGGACGGTCGGCCGTTCACCCCGCTCCGCCGCGTGGAAGGCGGGGCGGCGCGCGGCGACCGCTCTCATGCGGACGGCGTGCCCGGCGCCTGCCAAGAAGCAGGCGTCGCCGCCACGGGGCGCACCCGAGGCGGTGTCAGGGGCGCAGCAGCGCGGCCGGGTCGTCCAGCGCCGCGCGCACGGCGTGCCCGGCCGCCCCGAGGAGCGGCCCGTCGGGTCCGAGCGGTGAGACGGTCACCGGCACCGGCGTGCTGCGGCCCCCCGCGGCCACGGTGGTGCGTCGGGCCAGCTCGCGGCTGACCGGCGTCAGCAGCCAGGGCGCCAGCCGGGACAGCGCGCCACCGATCACCACCCGGCGGGGATCCAGCAGGTTGACCGCGCCGGACAACGCGATGCCCAGCGCCGCCCCGGCCTGCCGGACGGCGCGCAGGGCGGTGGGATCGCCCGCCTCGCAGCGGGCGGCCAGGGCGCCGACCCGGACACCCGGACCGGGCCGCAGGCCCGCCGCCCGCAGCAGCGCCTCCTCACCCGCGTACGCCTCCAGGCAGCCGCGTCCGCCGCAGCGGCAGGGGCGGCCCTCGGGACGCACCGGCAGGTGGCCGAGCTCGCCCGCGAACCCGTGGGCGCCGCGCAGCAACTCGCCGTCGATCACGACCGCCGCGCCGATACCGGCCTCGGCCGAGACGTGCAGGAAGCTGTCCCCGGCGCCCCGGCCCGACCACAGCTCGGCCAGCGCGGCGAGGTTGGCCTCGTTCTCCACCGTGACCGGGCCCAGGTCCCGGGGCAGTGGCCCGCCCAGATCGGCGTTCCGCCAGCCGAGATTGGCGGCGTGCAGAACGGTTGCCGTGTTCCGCACCACCAGACCGGGCACGGCCACCGCCAGCCCGGCCGGGCGCAGCCCCGCCTCCGCCGCTTCCGCCACGGCCGTGCGCAGCATCGCCGTCAGCTCCCCGAGCACGGCGTCGGGTCCGGCGCGGTGGCCGTCACGGCGTTGGGTCTCCCGGCGGTCGCGCACCCGCACCTCGCCGCGCAGGTCCATGACGCACACGGCCAGGTGGTCGACTCCGATCTCGGCGCCCACCCCGCACGGGCCGCGGTCGGCGATCAGCAGCCCGGTGCCGGGACGTCCCACGCCGCCGGGACGGCCGGGGGGCGGCTCCCGCTCGGTCAGCAGGCCGCCGCGGAGCAGCTCGTCCACGAGCGTGGACACCGCCGCCCTGGTCAGGCCGATCCTGGCCGCGACCTCGGCGCGCGAGAGCGGCTCCCCGGCGACGAGGGCGTGCAGCACGCGCGCCAGGTTACGGCGCCGGATCTCGGACTGGGACAGGGCGGCGGGCTCGGCCATGATCGGGTCTTCCTGGTCTCTCAGGGCCGCCGCAGAAGCGCGTCGGAGTCGTGCGGGAGCCGCACGGCCCGGGTGGCGGCGGCGGACGCGGGTTCGTTCTCCCGCGGCCAGGCCCACGTGGTGACCGTGCAGGAGGCCGCCGGAACGCTGCCGATCCGCTCCGCCCACGCCGTCGGCGCGCCCAGCTCGGCGACCAGCCGGTCCCGCTGCGGAGCGGAGCGGGTGTCGTTCCACAGCAGCGCGTCGCGCGCCGGGCGGCCCGCGCCGTCCAGCGTCACCAGGCCGTGCCGCTGCCCGGCGACGGCCGCCGCCCGCCCGGCGGCGGGCCCGCAGCGTCCGACGGCCTCCGCCAGGGCTCGCCGCCACTCCTCGGGATCACCGCCGTGCCCGGGCGCCATCCTGTGCGACGCCTGCCTCCGGGCCATGATCGCTCCCGTGGCGGCGTCGACCACCAGGACCTCGGTGGACTGCGTAGAGCTGTCCACTCCGATGACGAGCGGGCCCTCGGGCGTGGCCATGGGCACGGTCCTTCCTCACGGCCGGGGAACGGATCTCCCCGGCGGGCGCGAGGGCATCCTATTTGTCAACGGCCTTGATGAATCCCGCCGACCGGGGACCGGACACCGGGCCGGCGGGCCATCAGCACCAGCAGGCCCAGCACGACGAGCCCCACGCCCGCCCAGGCCGCCCCGGTGAGGCGTTCGCCGACGACCGCCACCCCCAGCGCCGCGGCCACCACCGGCTCGAACAGGCTCAGCGTCGTGGCCGCGCTCGCCCGGACCCGGGCCAGGCCCGTGCCGAAGAGCACATACGCCAGCCACATCGGGATCACCGCCAGATACGCCGCCACCGCCAGCCCGCGCGGCTCGCCGAGCAGCGCGCCGCCCGTGACCGCGAAGAGCGGCAGCAGCACGGTCGCCCCGAGCCCGAACAGCGCGCCCATCACGGCGCGCGAGGAGTGCCCGCACCGGATGAGGCGGGCACCGGAGTACGCGTACGCCGCGTATCCGGCGCTCGCCAGCACGCCCAGGGCGACACCGCCGGTCACCCGCCCGCCCCCGGCGGCGCTCCCGTGTCCGGAAAGCACGAGGAGGGCGCACCCGAACGCGGCGGATCCCGTCGCCGCCAGCCAGCTCCGGGTCAACCGCGTTCCGTCCAGGACCCGTTCGAGCAGCGCGGCGAAGACGGGCGCGCAGCCGAGGCTGACCACCGTGCCGACGGCCACCCCGGCCCAGGCCATGGCCGTGTAGAACGCCAGCGGATAGACGACGACGCCCAGCGCGCCGAACAGCGCGCGGCGGAGCACGGCCGGGCCGCCCCGCAGCACGCCGAACGCCGACCGGCCGGCCAGGGCGAGGGTGAGCAGGCCGCCGACGCCCATGGTGGCCGCCCCGATGGACAGGGCGGAAGCGTCGTCGGGGGCGAAGCTCGCGGCGGTGCCGGTGGTGCCCCACAGCGTGGCGGCGGCCAGGATCAGAACGGGGCCCGCGGTCGGGCGTCGCACGGCGGCCGGCGCGGCGGCCGTCGGGGACGAGGGCGATGAGGCCGATGAGGGGGAGGAAAGCGATGAAGGCATGGTGAGGCGCGTCCTGCTCCGTCGAGGTCCGAGAAGTCGGGATCAGCGGGAGAGGGCGCGCCGGGGGACCGGCCGGGACGGTGGCGTCGGGCCGGTGGGGTGGGTCGGCGTGAGCCGCGCGCCCTCAGCGGGCGGACGGCGGCGGGGTGACGGTGTGCCAGGAGGACGATCGCATGCCGGGCAGCCTAGCGGGCGTGTGCCCGCGAGCGCCGCCGCAGAGCTCAGCGCCGGGGGCGACCGAGCGAGGCAAGTGCCCCCTCCAGGGCGAAGGTGGCCGCGCCCAGGCTCACGGGGGTGGCGGGGAGCGGGCTGAGCACGATCTCGGTGGCGGCCAGCGGGCGGCGCAGCGCGTGCCGGGCGACCGCCTCGCGGGCCAGCTCCAGCAGCGGGGGACCCAGCCGCCTGGCGACCCAGCCGGTGAGCACGATGACCTCGGGATTCAGCAGGTTCACCAGGTCGGCGAGGGCAGCGCCGAGATAGCCCGCCGTGCCCCGCAGCACCTGGTCGGCCACCGGGTCGCCCTCGACGCAGCCCCGGGCCAGCCGGGCTAGGGTGGCGGCCACGTCGCCCGGGGCGAGCAGCGGACTGTCCGGGCTCGTCTCGCGCAGGTTGCGCATGATGCCGGGCGCGCCGATGTACGACTCGACGCAGCCCCGTCGGCCGCAGAGGCAGGGGCGGCCGTCCAGCACCAGCGTGGTGTGCCCCCACTCGCCCGCGCTGTTGGACGCCCCCCGGTGCGGGGTGCCGCCGAGGGCCAGCCCGACGCCGACGCCCGTGTCCAGGCTCACCACCACCGCGTCGTCCCGGCCGCGTGCCGCGCCGAACCAGAGCTCGGCGACCAGACAGGCCCGCAGCGGGGTGTCCAGATGCAGCCGGTACGGAACGCGCTCGGCCAGCAGCCCGAGCAGCGGCACGTCGTGCCAGCCCCAGTCGGCGGCGAAGACGGACACCGCGCCGTCGCGGTCCACCATGCCCGGCACGCTGACGCCGACGCCCAGCACCCGTGGCTCGGCCGCCGCCCGGGCCGCCGCCGACCGCACGGCGGCGGCGATCCGGCCGGCCACTCGGACCGGGGCGCGCTCGCCGCGCCGCAGCTCCTCGTGGCCGCGCGCCAGGACACGCAGCGCCAGGTCGACGACCTCCACGTGCACATGGGTCTCGGCGACGTCCACGCCGATCAGCGCCCCACCGCGCGGGTTGACCGCGAGCAGGCCGCGCGGCCGGCCGCCGCCCGAGTCCTCGAAGCCGGCGTTGACGAGCAAGCCGTGGTCCAGAAGCTCGCCCACCAGCGTGGCGACGGTCGCCAGGCTGAGCCCGGTCGCCGCCGCCAGCCGGGGGCGGGAGACCGGGGACTCCGCGATGGCCTGCCGGACGAGGCGGTAGCGGTTCGCCGTGCGGATGTCGCGCGAGGTGCCCACCTCACTCCCCGCTGCCGTCTTTGCCCTTCCGGCGGAACCATCGGCGCTTCTTCGGCCCGCCGGACCGGCTCCGCCGCCCCGAGCCGTATATCCATCCGGCGGGCGGCTCGTCGGAACGCCATGGCTGGGGGGCGGGCGCGCCGTTCTTCCAGCGCTCGCTCAGCATGCGGGTCCTGGCCGCCGGCTCCCGCACCTCGGCACCGCGCACGAAGCTCTCGTCCAGCACGATGTCGTCCCACTCGTCGCCCTTCGGGTCGTCCCGGCCCGTCGGCTCCGTGCCCATGAGCTGCCTCCCGTCCACCCTCGGTGCGCGACAGTCCCACCACACGGTGAACGCGACGCGCGGCCGGCTGGTTCCTCCCCCAGGCGCGGCACTCCGGGGCGACACCGTACCGAAGGGGTGCCTAGCCCCGCGCGTCCGGTGCCGCCGCGTCCGCCCGCCGCTCCCCGCGCGTCGCGTACAGGCTGGTGGCGGTGGTGACCACCAGCACGGCGCATATGACGCCCAGTGAGACGGGCGTGCTGATCTCGGGGGTGTGCACACCCGATTCGTGCAGGGCATGCAGGACGAGCTTGACGCCGATGAAGCCGAGAATGACGGACAGCCCGTACGACAGGTGCACCAGCTTCTCCAGCAGGCCGCCGATCAGGAAGTACAGCTGGCGCAGGCCCATCAGCGCGAAGGCGTTGGCGGTGAACACGATGTAGGCGTCCTCGGTCAGGCCGAAGATGGCCGGGATCGAGTCCAGGGCGAAGAGGATGTCGGTGCTGCCGATCGCCAGCATCACGATCAGCATGGGGGTGATGAGACGGCGGCCGTTCTCCCGCACGAACAGTCTGGTGCCGTGATACCGGTCGGTGGCGGGGAAGCGGCGCTCGACCATCTTCAGGAAGCGGTTCTCCTCGTACTCCTCCTCGGGCTCCTCGGCCCGGGCCTCCTTGATGAGCTTCCACGCGGTCCAGATGAGGAAGGCGCCGAAGATGTAGAACACCCAGGAGAAGCTCGCGATCAGCGCGGCGCCCGCGGCGATGAAGCCGGCGCGCAGCACCAGCGCGATGAGCACACCGACCATCAGCACCCTGGCCTGATACTGCGTGGGCACGGCGAACTTGGTCATGATCAGCACGAAGACGAACAGGTTGTCCACGCTGAGGGACTTCTCCGTGACATACCCCGCGAAGAACTCACCGGACGGGGTGCCGCCCTCCACGAGCAGCAGCCCGAGGCCGAACAGCACGGCGAGCACGACCCAGATGACAGTCCACGTCCCGGCCTCCCTGAGCGTCACCTCGTGCGGCTTGCGCCCGAAGAAGAAATCCACGGCGATGAGCGCGCTGAGCACCACCACCGTGAGCACCCACATGGTCAACGAGACGTCCACTGTTCCTCCGTCATTCTTCCGCTCCGGGCGTCCGCCCGGTCGGGCAATCCCATGGCGCGGCCGGGCCGGGCGGGGCTAGGGTCCCCGTCCATGACCGCGTCCGCCACCGCACATCCCCGGTTCGCCGCCGCCCTGACTCGCCTGGGGCTGGACGACATCGAGATCCGCGCCTTCCCGGAGGCGACCCGGACGGCCGCGCAGGCGGCCGACGCGATCGGATGCAAGGTTAATCAAATAGTAAAGTCCCTGGTGTTCGAGGCGGATAAAGATCCGGTCCTGGTCCTGATGAACGGCGCCTCGCTGGTGGACACCGACCTGGTGGCGGCCGTGCTGGGCGCAGAGTCGGTGCGCAGGGCGCCCGCCGAGGTCGTCCGATCGGCCACCGGGTACGCCATCGGCGGCATCCCGCCGTTCGGGCATGTGACCGGCATGCGCGCGCTCGCCGACCGGGGGCTGCTGGCCCACGACACGGTCTGGGCGGCGGCCGGCACGCCCCACACGGTCTTCCCGCTCGCCCCCGGCGCACTGATCGCGCACGCCGGTGCCGAGATCGCGGACGTGGCCCGGATCCCCGGCTGATCCCGTCGGCGGCGGCCGGAATGCGCGTGCGCGGCTCCGGCGCCCGGAGGATGATCGGCCCACCAGGGGACGACCTGCCGCCGGACCGCGGATCTACCGTGACCTCTTCCGGATACCGGGCGCCGGGGCGTTCGTCGCGGCCAGTGTCGGGGGCCGTTGGTCCATGGCGATGCCCTCGCTCAGCACGGTCCTCCTCGTCACCGACGTCTCCGACAGCTGTGCCACGGCCGGCGCCGTGGTCGCCGGGGTGGGGCCGCTGTGGGCGATGCCGGGAGTGGCCGGCTGCGGACCTTCTCGCTGTTCTCCGGCATCCTCATCGGCTCGACGATCACCGCCGGTGACAGCCTGGCGCGGGAGGGCGCCCCGGGGAGGCCCTCACCGAGCGCATGGCCTGCCTGTCCACCGCCGTGGGCCTGGGCCGCGCGCTGGGCGTGCCGGCGGCGGGGCTGATCATCGAGGAACACGGCCCGCGCTGGGGCTACGCCTTCACCCTCGCCTGCGGCTGCGTCGCGCTCGTGGTCGGCGTGCTCGGCGCCGGCAGGCTGCGCGTCATGTCCACCGCCCGGCTCGCCCGCGCCGTCTGACGCCCGACGCCTCGCGGCTCACGTCGCTGAATCCCCGTGCCCCCGTGCCCCCTGTGGCTCCCCGTGCCCCCGTGCCCCCTGTGGCTCCCCGCGCTCCGTGCCCCCGCGCTCCGTGCCCCCGCGCTCCCTGCGAGTCCCCGGGCCTGGCTCAGCCCTCCCCGCGGTCCTCCGGCGTCAGGGGCAGGTCCGCCCAGACCACATGCCCCCGGCCGCCCTCGCGCGGACGCACGCCCCACACCGTCGCCAGCGCGCGGACCAGGAACAGCCCGCGACCGCTCTCGTCCTCCTCGGCCGCCGGTCTCGGCGGCTCCTGGGGCCCCATCCCGTCGCCGGTCACCGCGATGCGCAACAGGCCGCCCAGCAGGCGCAGTTCGCAGACGACGGTGTGACTCCCGGTGTGCCGCAGCGCGTTGGTGACCAGCTCCGACATCACCAGCTGGGCGTCGTCGCAGGTCTCGTCCGGCGTCCGCCACTCCGCCAGCTTCAGGCGCGTGCGTCTTCGGGCCTCGGAGGTCGAGGCGTCGACGGCGGGTAGGGCGAAGCGGAGCCGCTCGTCCGTCAGAACAGCGGTCCGGTCCCGTCCGGGTGACTGAGCGTGCGAGGAGAAGGCCACGGATCCACTGTGAGTGCTGGCCATCTCATCCGGCAAGAGCCAACCTGCAAATTTCAGAAGCGCTGATATCAGTCTGTCGCACACGCTGACGGCATGACAGACTGCTTGTGTGTGACCGTAGTTGGAGGGGTGACGCAGTGGCGGTTGGACCGGCGGGCGGCGCGGCGACGGTGCTGCGACTCGTGCTGGGCAAGCGGCTCCAGGACCTCCGGGAGGCCGCGGGGCTCTCCTTCGAGGAAGCGGCCAGGTCGCTGGACGTCACGCACGCCACCATCCGGCGGATGGAGAAGGCACAGGTGGGCCTCAAGGTCCCCTACGTCGAGAAGCTCCTGCGCATCTATGGCGTGACCGGCCAGCGGGAGATCGACGGCTTTCTCGGCCTGGTGCGCGAGGCCAACCAGCCCGGCTGGTGGCACCGGTACCGGGATGTCCTGCCCGAGTGGTTCAGCGCGTTCGTCAGTCTGGAGGCCGAGGCCGACCAGATCCGGGCATATGAGCCGCACTACATCCCCGGGCTGTTGCAGACCGAGGCGTATGCCACGACGGTGCTCCGCGCCGGAATGCCGCACGCCCCGGCCGGCGAGATCGAGCGGCTGGTGGCGCTGCGCCTCACGCGCCAGGAGTTGCTGGTCCGCAAGCAGCCGCCCCTGCTGTGGATCGTCATGGACGAGACGGTCCTGCGCCGGCCGATCGGCCGGCCGCATGTCATGCGCGCCCAGATCTCCCGGCTGATCGAGGCCGCCACCACGATGCCGCAGGTGCGGCTTCAGGTCATGCCGTTCGCCGCGGGGCCCCATCCGGCGATGTACGGGCCCTTCCACCTCTTCCGGTTCCCCCTTCCCGAACTGTCCGACATCGCCTGCGTGGAGAGCCTCGTCGGCGCGGCGTACTTCGACCAGCGCGACGACGTGTCGGCGTTCCGGGAAGCCCTGGACCGGATGTGCGCGCAAGCCGCGCCAGTGAACCGCACCGAGGCCATCCTCGGTGCCATTCGCAAGGAGATCTGAACCATGGATCGCATTTACAACGGCATGCCCGCCAAGCAGCTCGGCACCGAGGGCTGGCACAAGCCCTGGAGCGGCGGCAACGGCGGGAGCTGTGTCGAGGCGATGCGACTGCGGGACGGCCGCGTGGCGCTGCGCCAGTCGGCCGACCCGGACGGCCCCGCGCTGATCTGTTCGCATCACGAGATCGAGAGGTTCATCCAGGGAGTGAAGTCCGGAGAGGCGGACTTCCTCCTCGTCTGACCATCCGCGGGGATGAGGCGCGGTGTCCGCCCACGGGGGGGTGGACACCGCGCCGGCGCGACAGGGACGAGAAGACGGAGTACGCCGTGAGCGACGAGGGATACACCGAAGGATTCACCGCCGAGCAGATCGACACCAGCAGGCCCCATCCGGCGCGGATGTACGACTACTACCTGGGCGGCCAGGACAACTACGAGGTGGACCGCGCCGCCGCCGAGCGCGTCATCGAGCTGCTGCCGGACATCGGAGCGGCGGCACGGGAGAACCGCGGCTTCCTGCGCCGCGCCACCGCCGCCGTCGCCCGGCGCGGGATACGCCAGATCATCGACATCGGCACCGGGATACCGACCTCGCCCAACACCCACGAGGTGGCCCGGTCGGTCGACCCCGATGTGCGGGTGACGTACGTCGACAACGACCCGATCGTCAGCGCCTACGCCGGCGCCAAGCTGGTCAACGACGGCGGCGCGGCGTTCGCCCTCGCCGATCTGCGCGATCCCGCGTCGATTCTCGGCCACCCCGCCGTCACGCGGCTGATCGACTTCGGCGAGCCGGTGGCGCTGATGCTCGTGGCCACCCTGCACTTCATCGAGGACGCCGACGACCCGGCGGGCCTCGTCGCCGCCCTCACCAAGCCGCTGTCGCCCGGGAGCTGTCTGGTGCTCAGCCACGGCACTCCGGACTTCCACGACGCCGCCCAGTTGCGCGCCGTCAGCGACGTGTACCGGGACGCCACCGCCTCGCTCACGCTGCGACCGCGTGCCCAGGTGCTGGAGTTCTTCACCGGGTTCGACCTCATCGACCCGCCCGGTCTGGTGCAGCCGCCGTTCTGGCAGCCGGAGACGCCCGTGCCGGACGACCCGGTGCTGCGCGGGCTCGGGTTCTACTGCGGGGTCGGGGTGAAGCGCTGACCTTCGGACAGCCCATGGGACAAGTGGGGCGAACGGGTGCGCCCGGGATGGCGGCGTCACCTCGGGCGGCGCGGGTCGTTGCGGTTCATGACCGTCCCCCCGCTGACCCTCCCTGGGAGGTGCCATGAAAGTGCGCCGTTCGCTGGCGGTGGCCGCCACCGCGGCCGTCGCGGTCGGCGTGTCCGCCCTCGGACCCACCCCGGCCTCGGCACAGGAGACCTCCGGCGCCGCCGTCGAGTACGTCGCCCTGGGCGATTCGTACTCGGCCGGTGTCGGCGCCGGCGGCTACGACAGCGCCAGCGGTGACTGCAAGCGCAGCGCCGCCGCGTACCCGGAGCTGTGGGCCGAGGCCAACGCCCCCGCGTCCTTCGACTTCACCGCCTGCTTCGCCGCCCGGACCACCGATGTCATCGACAGCCAGCTCGGCCCGCTGGACGCGGACACCACTCTCGTCACCCTCAGCGTCGGCGGCAACGACATCGGCTTCGCCGACACCATGGAGACCTGCGTGCTCCAGGGCACCAGCGCCTGCCTGTCGGCCGTCGCCGCCGCCGACTCGGCCGTCACCGACACCCTGCCCGGCCGGCTCGACACCGTCTACGACGCCATCCGGGCCGAGGCCCCCGCCGCCCGTGTCGTGGTGTTCGGCTACCCCCGCCTGTACGAGCTGGGCGGAAGCTGCTCGACGGGCCTCAGCGAGGAGTCCCGGGCCGCCCTCAACGACGCCTCGGACCACCTCAACGACGTCACCGCCCAGCGGGCCGCCGACCACGGCTTCACCTATGCGGACGTGCGGCCGACGTTCACCGGGCACGAGATCTGCTCGGGCGACGAGTGGCTGCACAGCGTCAACTGGCTCTCCCCCTCCGAGTCCTACCACCCGACCGCCGAGGGCCAGTCCGGCGGCTACTACCCGGTGCTGGCGGACCTGGTCTGACGGTCAGTCCCCCTCCGCGCCACCGTTCCCGGCGGCCCGGCCGTCGCTCCGTCGCCCCGCGCGGCGGCCAGGGCGGCGGCCGGGTCCGTCTCCGCGGGACCCGCCGGCCACCACCGTCCGCCCGTCCTGCGGAAGGGCCACCAGCGGCCGTCCGCGTCGCAGCGGAGCTGGACCGCCTCGCCCACGACCGTCCAGCGGGCGCCGGAGCGACGCAGCACCGGCCGGGACTCCTCGCCGGACCAGGCCGTGGCGAGCAGGTCGGCGGCCCGCGCGGGCGCGTCCCCGGCCGTGTCCTCCAGCGCGGCCAGCGCTGCCCGGCC
Source organism: Streptomyces sp. NBC_01803 (assembly GCF_035917415.1). Taxonomy (NCBI): domain Bacteria; kingdom Bacillati; phylum Actinomycetota; class Actinomycetes; order Kitasatosporales; family Streptomycetaceae; genus Streptomyces; species Streptomyces sp. NBC_01803. The sequence continues at coordinate 223,930 of NZ_CP109073.1, read as the reverse complement.
GCCGCACTCCCAGGCCCGCACGGCGACACGCAGATCGCGCGCGGGGCGCCCGCAGCCCTCGGCCAGCCGCCCGGCCACACGCTCCGGGGGACGGCCGGCGGCCATCCGCACCGCGTCTTCCCACCGGCCGAGCGGGACAGGCACCGGGGCGGTGGCGTGGCCCGGGGCGAGGGCCTCGGCGAGCAGCCGCCTGGCCCGGAGGGCGGTGTCCGCGACCAGGAACTCCAGCGCCGCGGTGTCCAGTCCGTCCGCCGGTCCGGCGCCGCCGGACAGCGCGGGCCCGGTGCCCGGCTCGGCCACGGCGGGCGGCGGGAACGGCAGCGGCGGGAGCGTCCCGGCGCGTGCGTAGGCGTCGACAGCGCGCACTCCGGCGGGCAGTGGTGGGTGCCCGGGGCGCTCACGCCCCGGCTCCGCGCGGGCGGCGCTGCGCCGTTGCAGCTCGTCGGTCAGCTCGCGCTCCGCGCGCCCGCGCAGCAGCAGCAACAAGAACGGATCGGCGTCCAGCAGCCGGGCCACCTGGTAGCACAGCGCGGCGGTGTGCGCGCAGTGGTCCCACTCGCCGCACTCGCAGGACGGCTCCAGGTCGCCGATGCCCGGCAGCAGGTCGACGCCGGCCGCCGCCGCGTCCTCGACCAGACGCGCGGGCATGTCCCGGTCCAGCAGCGCCGCGAGGTGCCCGGCCTCGCCGGCGACGGTGTTCAGCAGCCGGTCCCACTCCGGCCCGGTCAGCCGCCGCAGCAGCACGTCGGCGCGGTGCCCCGTGCCGTCGGCGGCCCGGACCACGGCGGTGAGCCGCCCCGGCCGGACGGAGACGGCGCCGACCGCTCCCGCCCGGGCGTGCCGCCGCCCCTGCCGGATCCGGTCGCCGTCCAGCGCGGCGTCCTCCAGCGCCTTCAGCCACCGCTGTCCCCACCAGGTGGCCGCGAACCCGCGCCCGCGCGCGGGTGGCAGGGCGGCGAGGACCAGCTCATCGTTCCCCGTTGCACGGTTCATCGCTCGCTCCCCGGACGGTCGGCGCCGCGCAGGGCCACGAGGTCGGCGAGCTCGGTGTCGGACAGCTCGCTCAGGGCGGCCTCGCCGGCGCCGAGCACCGACTCGGCCAGGGCGCGTTTCCGCTCCAGCAGGGCGGCGACGCGGTCCTCGATCGTGCCCTCGGCGATCAGTCGGTGCACCTGCACGGGCCGGTCCTGGCCAATCCGGTAGGCGCGGTCGGTGGCCTGCGCCTCGACGGCCGGGTTCCACCAGCGGTCGAAGTGCACGACGTGCTCGGCGCGGGTGAGGTTGAGACCGGTGCCCGCCGCCTTGAGCGACAGCAGGAAGACCGGGACCTCACCGGCCGAGAAGCTCCGGACCATCTCCTCCCGGCGCGGCACCGGCGTGCCGCCGTGCAGCAGCAGGCCGGGCACCCCGCGCGCGGTCAGATGCCGCTCCAGCAGGCGGGCCATCCGGACGTACTGGGTGAAGACCAGCACGCTCGCGCCCTCGGCCAGGATCGAGTCCAGCAGCTCGTCGAACAGCTCCAGCTTCCCCGAACGCCCCGGCAGCCGGGGATCGTCCTCCTTGAGGAACTGCGCCGGGTGGTTGCAGATCTGCTTCAGCGAGGTCAGCAGCTTGACCACCAGGCCACGCCGGGCGAAGCCGGCGGTGCCCGAGACGGCGTCGAGACCCTCGCGGACCACCGCTTCGTAGAGCCCGGCCTGCTCGGCGGTCAGGGCGACGGGGCGGTCGGTCTCGGTCTTCGGCGGCAGCTCGGGCGCGATGCCCGGATCGGATTTGCGGCGGCGCAGCAGGAACGGCCGGATCAGGCGCGCGAGCCGCTCGGCGGCGCCGGGGTCGGCACCGGACTCGACGGCGTCCGCGAAGCGGGAGCGGAACGTGCCGAGGCGGCCCAGCAGGCCGGGGGTGGTCCAGTCGAGGATGGCCCACAGCTCGGAGAGGTTGTTCTCCACCGGGGTACCGGTCAGGGCGACCCGGGCGCGGCCGGGGATGGCGCGCAGCCGCCGGGCCGTCGCGGAGAAGGGGTTCTTGACGTGCTGCGCCTCGTCGGCCACGACCAGGGACCAGGCGGCGGCCCCGGCGAGGCGGTCGGCGTCGACGCGCATCGTGCCGTAGGTGGTGACCACGACCTCGTCGCCGGCCAGGCCGGTCAGGTCGCGGGCCGCGCCGTGGTAGCGGCGTACGGGCGTGCCGGGGGCGAACGCGGCGAACTCCCGTTGCCAGTTGCCCAGGAGTGATGCCGGGCAGACGACCAGCGTGGGTCCGGCGGTGGCGGGGTCGAGCTGCCGGTGCAGGTGGAGGGCGATGAGCGTGATGGTCTTGCCCAGGCCCATGTCGTCGGCGAGGCAGCCGCCGAGTCCGAGCGAGGTCATGCGGTGCAGCCAGTTCAGTCCGCGCAGCTGGTAGTCGCGCAGGGTAGCGGTGAGCGCGGCGGGCTGCGGCACGGGCTCAGGGCCGGCCTGTTCGGGATCGGTGAGCCGGTCGCGCAACGCGCGCAGCCGGCCGGAGACGGCCACCTCCACCAGTTCGCCGTCCACCTCGGCGGTGCCGGTGAGGGCGGCGCCGAGCCCGTCCAGGGCGCCGATTCGGCGGTCCCGCCGGTCGAGGGCGCGGCGCACCTCCTCGGGCGCCACCAGCACCCACTGGTCGCGCAGCCGCACCACGGGCCGTCCGGCCTCGGCGAGCCGGTCGAGCTCCTCGCGGGTGAGCTCCGTGTCGCCCACCGCGAAGCGCCAGTCGAACGCGAACAGCGCGCCGGGGGTCAGGAGGGACGGCAACGCGGACTCCGGCCGGGCCCCGGGAGCCTCTCCGTCCGGTGTCCCGTCCCCGCCGACGACCGCGCGGGCGGTGAGGCCGCGGACCAGGTGGCGCGGCCAGTGCACCTGGACGCCGGCCGCCGCCAGCGCCCGGGTGACCGGTGCGCCGAGGAGACTGGAGACGTCCTCGTCGGCGAGGTCGACGGCGTCCGGCACGGCGGCCGACAGCAGCGGCGTCAGCGGCTCCCAGGCGGCGGCGGCGCGGCGCAGCGTCAGCAGCGCGTCGGTGCGGGCGCGCGGCCCGAACGCGCCGACCGCCGGCGAGGTGCCCGCCCACACCTCGGCGGCGTCCGCGACGGCGGTCGGGTCGCTGAGGCTGTGGAGCTGGACCACCGCGCGGAACCTCGGTCCCGTCGCCCCGGTGACGCCGTCCGTCCCGGGCCCGGCCGGGTCCGCCTCGACGCGCAGCGACAGACGGACGCCCGCGTCGTGCCCGGCGGCCACCCCCTCGGCCCAGGGGCGCTGCGCGGGCAGGCGGCGCGGGGCCCGGTCGGCCCAGGCCGGGCCGCCCGCGGCGAGCGCGGCGGCGGGGGTGCGCGGCAGCGTGTCGGCGACCGCGTCGAGGAACGCGCGCAGCAGCGTCTCGGGCCGGGGGAGCAACAGACCGCCGTCGTCGGCCGGTTCGGGCAGCGGAACGGCGTGGGCGTGCGGCGGCATCGCGGCGGCCAGCTCCCGCAGCCGTCCGGCGTCGGCGGCGTCCAGCGGGCCGAGCCGCCAGGCGTCGTGGTCGGTCGTGGTCAGGCCCGGCAACAGCCGTCCGCGAGCTGCCAGTTGAAGGGCGAGCACGGCGGCGGCGCCCCAGCAGGCCGCCGCGCCCCCGGCGTCCGCGGCACGGGCCCTGGTCAGCACGGGCAGGGCGTCGCGCATCGGCAGTACGACGGCCGGGACCGTGCGGGCCCGTACCGAGCCGTCCGGCTCGGGGAGCGCCACGGTCAGCTCCTCGCCGGGCAGTTGGCCCGCCGCCGGCCGGGAGCCGTCGGGGTGCCAGAAGGCGACCCGGGAGGCGCGGGGCGGATCGGCGGGCAGGAAGACGGCGGCGCAGCCGGTGAGGGCGGATGTCTGGGCGGGGGTGGCCGGGCTCGCTGTCACGCGCTGACCGTCTCCTCAAATTTGACTAGCGGCGGTGCGACGGCCGAGGGTACCTCACGCTCCCGCGATCCGGAAACGGCCGCCGGGGACCGGGGCGGTCCCCGGCCCGACAGGGGGGCTGGGTACACCCCCGGGCCGGGTGCTGCGGCCATGGTGCGGGCGGGGCTGCCGTTCCTACGGTGGACGGGCGCCGCCCACCGACGATTCCCGGAGACGAGATGCCCTCAGCCGCCACCGCGCCCGCCGCCCCACCGCGCCCCCCGACCGGGCCGGGTGACGAGTTCGCCCCGCTGCTGCGGCAGGTCAAGGGGCAGGACCTGCTCGCCCGGCGCACCGGCTGGTACGCCGCGGGCCTCACCGTCAACGCCCTGGTCCTGGCGGCCCTCGCGCTCGCCGTGCTCGTGGTCGGCGATTCCTGGTGGACCGTGGCGCTCGCCGCGCCGCTCGCGCTCTTCTCCACCCGCACCGCGTTCTTCGGGCACGACGCCGGCCACGCGCAGATAGCCGCGACGCGCCGGACCAACCGCCTGATCGGGCTGGCGCACGGCAACCTGCTGCTCGGCATGAGCTCCGCCTGGTGGAACGACAAGCACAACCGGCACCACGCCAACCCCAACCACCTGGACAAGGACCCGGACGTCGGGGAGGGCGTCATGGTGTGGACCCAGGCACAGGCGGCGAAGCGCGCCGGTCTCGCCCGTCTGCTCACGCGCCATCAGGCGTGGCTGTTCTTCCCGCTGCTGCTCCTGGAGGGCTTCGCACTGAAGGTCGCCAGCGCGCGGATGGTGCTCTCGCCCTCGGGCTGGGAGCGGAACGGGCGGGCGCGGCTCGTGGAGGGGCTGCTGATCGCGGCGCACTTCTCGGGGTACGCGCTGCTGCTGGGCACGGCCATGAGTCCCGGGAAGGCCGTGGTGTTCGCGCTCGTCCACCATGCCCTGTTCGGGCTCCACCTCGGATCCGTCTTCGCCCCCAACCACAAGGGGATGGAGATGCCGGACGCGGCCGGGACGCGCTGGGGACACCTCAGGCGCCAGGTGCTGACCTCGCGCAACGTGCGCGGCGGCCCGGTCACCGACTGGTTGATGGGCGGGCTCAACTACCAGATAGAGCACCACCTCTTCCCGAGCATGCCGCGCCCGCACCTGCGGCTGGCCCGCCCGCTGGTCCGGCAGTACCTGCGCGAGGCGGGGCTGCCCTACACCGAGACCGGGCTGGTGGACTCCTACCGGCAGGCCCTGCGCCACATGCATGAGGTGGGCGCCCCGCTGCGGAAGCCCGTCGGAGCCGGCGCCGGGGTCAGCCCGCCGCGGTCCTGAGCGTCAGCTCCTCCAGCCCGGCCAGCAGGCCGGGCAGTTCGGGCCCGCGGCCCACCGGCAGGATCTCCCGGGGCGCGTCGTCCAGCAGCACGAACGCGATGTCGTCGGCGCGGGCCACCAGGCTCCAGCCGGGGCCGTCCACCCGCAGCGTGCGCGCATCGCCCGCGGTCGAGGCGACGGCCGCCCGGACCCGGCCGGGCGGGGGTGGGGAGGCCAGATAGCCGCGCAGCTCCTCCAGGACGTGGCGGACGCCGTCGTTCGGTCGCTCGCCGGGAGCGACGAACGTCACCTCGTCGGCGACCTGTTCCCGCCAGCGCGTCCACTGCCGCGCTATCTCGTCCGCCCCCAGGCGTCGTTGGGCCGGGCCCCACTGCCGGGGGTCGGGCGGGGCGAGCGGGGCGGGCCCGGCGCCGCCGGGCTCCGCCTCGGGGTCGTGCGGGGCGGGCAGTCCGGGCGCGGCCACGGCGAGGGCCAGCGGCCAGCCGGGCAGCACGGCGGCGATGGTCCGTTCGTCCGGGCACACGTCGTAGGTCATGCCGCAGTCCCAGGCGGCTATCGCGCAGGCGGTCAGGGCCACGTCCTCGGTCGCCACCGTCCAGCGGGCGCCGGTGTCGTCCTGGCCGAAGAGAAGACCGTAGCCCTCGGGACCGGGCGGGAGTGAGAGGGCCTCGCAGGCCGCCGGATAGTCGTCGCCCAGCACCCCGGGGAAACGTTCCGGCGTGAGCAACACGGCTGTGAGTACGAAGAGTTCGTCCTCCGTGCCGGCCTCTTCCGCCTCCGTCGTGCTCAACGAGAGCCTCCCTGCTCGACCCGGTGCCATGGCTGACCAGAGCAAAAGGTACCGTCCCTTCGGGATAGCGGTACCGCACAGGTGGTTGCCGACAGCCTCTTACTGGGGAAGGCTGACACAGCAGTCGCCTTACGAGAAGGGGGAGCTGGGGATGGCACTGAGCACCACGCTGGACTGGCTGCTGGACGATCTGGCGCAACGGCTGCCGCGTGTGCGGCACGTTCTGCTGCTGTCCAGCGACGGGCTGGTCACCTCCGTGAGCCGGGGCCTGAAGCGGAGCAGCGCCGAGCACCTGGCGGCGGTCTCCTCCGGCCTGCACAGTCTCGCCAAGGGAGTGGGGGAGCACTTCCAGTGCGGCGATGTCCGGCAGACGATGATCGAGTTCGACGACGGCGTGCTGTTCGTCACGGCCGCCGGGGACGGTAGCTGTCTGTGCGTCCTGGCGGGACCGGACGCGGACATCGGGCAGGTGGGCTACGAGATGACCCTGCTGGTGAACAAGGTGGGCGAACATATGGGGCTCGCCGCGCGGGAGAACACGTCCTGAGCGGGCGGCCGGGCGCTCCCGGACGCGTTCCGTAGGGCTGTTGATCACAGAGGGTTGCCATGGGTGACGTTCCGTGGCTATGCTGATTACGCAAAGTGATCGCATCATCACGGAAGGAAGCCGTCATGCCTGTGCGCGACACCGCGGACCGACTGACCACCACCCTCGCCGTCACCGCCACCGGCGCCACGACCGCCGCCACCGGCGCCACCGGCCCCACCGGCGCCACGACCGCCGTCACCGCCACGGACGCCACGGACGCCATCACGTCGGACACCGCTGCCGTGCCCGTGCGCCGTGCGGCCAAGGAGCTGGGCCTCGGGCCCCGGGAGTTCGGCGACGCCGTGCGGCTGGACCACATCCCCACGGTCGCCACTGGCGTCCCGTGGCAGCGGAGTGTTCCGCGCGCCGCGCTCGACCGACTGCGCGCGGATCGGCGCTTCCCGGAGCAGGTGCGCGACCTGGCCCTGATGGTCAACGCGACCGGCGGCGCCGAGCTGTTGGGCATCGCGCCCTCGCGCTTCTCCCGGCTCGCGCGCGGCGGGCTGCTGGCCCCGGTCGACCTCCATGTGAACCGTCACCGGGTGGTCGTCTGGCGGTATGCCGCCGCCGAGCTGCGCGCGTTCGCGGCGGAGAGAGCCGAGCTGCTCACCGGCCCGGCGCCGGAGGGGCTGCGCCGGGCGCTGCGCGGCGGGGAGGACTGGCGCCCGCGCCGCTGGCGCAGGCGCCGCGCCGACCTGCTGACCCGTCAGGCCGAGGGCCCCTGGCAGCGGGCCGCGGCGCTCGCCGCCGTCCTGGAGCCGCCGACGCTTGCCGCCGACGTGCCGGACGCGCGGGAGCGGGCCCTTTTGCTCCGGCTGCGCCCGCCGCTGGCCGGCGTCCGCTCCGGCGGCCCGCGATGGGACATCGTCGCGCCGCTGCTGACGGCGACCGACCCCGACGAGGCCCGGTGGTATCGCGCCGAGCTGTCCACCGCCCTGATCCGGGCACGGGCCGCCGCGCCGGTGGCCGAGGGGTGAGCGCGGCCTTCAGAGCTGGCCCACGTCCATGACCTTGATCACCGCGCGGCCCTCCGCGTCCGAGGCGGTCAGGTCCACCTCGGCCGAGATGCCCCAGTCGTGGTCGCCCGCCGGATCGGCGAAGGTCTGCCGGACCCGCCACAGCCCGTCCTCGGGCCGCTCCTCGATGGACAGCAGCCGCGGGCCCCTGGCGTCGGGCCCGGTGCCCAGCTCGTCGTATTCCTCCCAGTAGGCGTCGAGGGCGGCGGCCCAGGCGTCGGCGTCCCAGCCGGACTCGCCGTCCAGCTCGCCGAGCTCGCCGGTCCGGTCCAGCGCCGCCAGCTCCACCCGGCGGAAGAGCGCGTTGCGCACCAGCACCCGGAAGGCCCGGGCGTTGGCGGTGACGGGGCGCACCTGGTCGGCGCGGTCCTGAGCCTCGGTGGCGTCCTCGGTCTCGGGGTTGGCCAGCTGCTCCCACTCGTCGAGCAGGCTGGAGTCCACCTGCCGCACCAGCTCGCCGAGCCAGGCGGTGATGTCCTGGAAGTCCTCGGACTTCAGGTCGTCCGGCACGGTGTGCTCCAGCGCCTTGTAGGCGCCCGCCAGATAGCGCAGCACGATGCCCTCGGTGCGGGCGAGCTCGTAGTGGGAGACGAGCTCGGAGAAGGTCATCGCGCGTTCGTACATGTCGCGGACGACGGATTTGGGGGAGAGCGGATGATCACCCACCCAGGGGTGGCTCTTGCGGTAGACACCGAAGGCGTGGAAGAGGAGGTCGTCCAGCGGGCGCGGATAGGTGATGTCCATCAGCCGCTCCATCCGCTCCTCGTACTCGACGCCTTCGGCCTTCATCGCCGCCACGGCCTCGCCGCGAGCCTTGTTCTGCTGGGCGGCCAGGATCTGCCGCGGGTCGTCCAGCGTGGACTCCACCACGGAGACCATGTCCAGCGCGTAGGAAGGGGACTCGGGATCGAGCAGCTCGAACGCGGCCAGGGCGAACGTGGACAGCGGCTGGTTGAGCGCGAAGTCGGCCTGGAGGTCCACCGTCAGCCGCACGGTGCGGCCCTGCGGGTCGGGGGTGTCCAGCCGCTCGACGATCCCGCCGTCCAGCAGCGAGCGGTAGATCGCGATGGCGCGCCGGATGTGCCGGAGCTGCTGCCTGCGCGGCTCGTGGTTGTCCTCCAGCAGCCGCCGCATGGCCCGGAACGGGTCGCCGGGCCGGGCGATGACGGCCAGCAGCATCGCGTGGGTGACGCGGAAGCGGGAGGTCAGCGGCTCCGGCTCGGCGGCGATCAGCCGCTGGAAGGTCTCCTCGCCCCAGTTGACGAAGCCCTCCGGCGGCTTCTTGCGGACCACCTTCCGGCGCTTCTTGGGGTCCTCCCCGGCCTTCGCCAGCGCCTTCTCGTTCTCCACCACGTGCTCGGGCGCCTGCGCCACCACGAAGCCGGACGTGTCGTACCCGGCCCGCCCGGCCCGCCCGGCGATCTGGTGGAACTCGCGGGCCCGCAGCACCCGCACCCGGCTCCCGTCGTACTTGGTGAGGGCGGTGAACAGCACGGTCCTGATCGGGACGTTCACCCCCACGCCGAGCGTGTCGGTCCCGCAGATGACCTTCAGCAGCCCGGCCTGGGCCAGCTTCTCCACCAGCCGGCGGTACTTGGGCAGCATCCCGGCGTGGTGCACCCCGATGCCGTGCCGGACGTAGCGGGAGAGACTCCGGCCGAACTTGGTGGTGAAGCGGAAGTTGCCGATCAGGGCGGCGATCTCGTCCTTCTCGGCGCGGCTGCACATGTTGATGCTCATCAGCGCCTGCGCCCGCTCCACCGCCTGCGCCTGGGTGAAGTGGACGATGTACACGGGCGACTGACGGGTCTCCAGCAGCTCGGCCAGGGTCTCGGTGAGCGCGCTCGTGCGGTATTCATAGCTCAGCGGCACCGGACGGGTGGCCGAGCGCACCACCGCGGTCGTCCGCCCGGTGCGCCGCGTCAGGTCCTCCTGGAACCGCGTCATGTCGCCGAGCGTCGCGGACATGAGGACGAACTGCGCTCGGGGCAGCTCCAGCAGCGGGATCTGCCATGCCCAGCCCCGGTCGGGCTCGGCGTAGAAATGGAACTCGTCCATGACGACCTGGCCGATGTCGGCGTCCGCGCCGTCCCGCAGCGCGATCGAGGCGAGCACCTCGGCGGTGCAGCAGATGACCGGCGCGTCCGCGTTGACCGAGGCGTCCCCGGTCAGCATGCCGACGTTCTCGGTGCCGAGGAGCTTGCACAGGTCGAAGAACTTCTCGGACACCAGGGCCTTGATCGGCGCGGTGTAGAAGGTGACCTCGTCCCGGGCCAGCGCGGCGAAGTGGGCGCCCGCCGCCACCAGCGACTTGCCGGAGCCGGTCGGCGTGGACAGGATGACGTTCGCCCCCGAGACCACCTCGATCAGGGCCTCTTCCTGCGCGGGGTAGAGGGAGATCCCCCGCTCGCCGGCCCACGACGAGAAAGCGTCGAAAAGGGCGTCGGGATCACTGGTCGCAGGCATCTGATCGATAAGGGTCACTGGTCCATACTGCCCGCATCCGCGCTCCCGGGGGGAACCGGCCGCCCGGCCGAAGATCACGGGGCACTACGCTGTGCCGCCGACGGGGAGCACGACATGAGAAGAAGGGGCGGGGGCCATGATGGGACCGGCGCACTCACTGTCCGGGGCGATGGCATGGCTGGGGGTGGGCGCGGCGACCGCCGCGGCGGGCCACGGAATGCCCTGGCCGGTGCTCGTGGTGGGCACGTTGATCTGTGCGGGGGCCGCGCTCGCTCCCGATCTCGACCAGAAGTCCGCGACGATCTCCCGGGCCTTCGGCCCGGTGTCCAAGCTGCTGGCCGCGGTGATCGACAAGCTGTCGGAGTTCGTCTACAACGCGACGCGGGCCAAGGGGGAGCGGCGCCGCACCGGCGGTCACCGCACCCTGACCCACACGTGGATATGGGCGGTGCTGCTCGGGGCGGGCTTCTCGTTCGCCGCGATCACCTGGGGCCGGTGGGCGGTGCTCGTCACGCTCTTCGTGCACGTGGTCCTCGCCGTGGAGGGGCTGCTGTGGCGGATGGCGCGGGTCTCCAGCGACGTCCTGGTGTGGCTGCTGGGCGCGACGAGCGCCTGGCTGCTGGCGGCGGTGCTGGACGAGCCGGGGAACGGCTCGGACTGGCTCTTCGACGGCGAGCCCTACCTGTGGCTGGGGCTGCCGATCGTGCTGGGCTCCATCGTCCACACGCTCGGCGACGCGCTGACCGTCTCCGGCTGTCCGATGCTGTGGCCGCTGCCGATCGCGGGCAAGCGCTGGTATCCGATCGGCACCCCGGAGTTCATGCGGTTCCGGGCCGGTGCCTGGGTGGAGAACAAGGTGTTGATGCCGGCCTTCATGGTGATCGGCGCGGCCAGCGGCGTGGGGGCCGTCGTCCTGACGGCCTGACGGCCCCCGCCGCCCCGGCCGGGTCAGCCGTGCCAGGAGCGCCACAGCGCCGCGTAGGCGCCGTCGGCCGCCACCAGCTCGTCGTGGCTGCCGAGTTCGCTGATGCGGCCGTCCTCGACGACCGCGATCACGTCGGCGTCGTGCGCGGTGTGCAGCCGGTGCGCGATCGCTATCACGGTGCGGCCCTCCAGCACCCGCGCCAGCGAGCGCTCCAGGTGCCGGGCGGCCCTGGGGTCCAGCAGCGAGGTCGCCTCGTCGAGCACGAGCGTGTGCGGATCGGCCAGCACCAGACGGGCCAGCGCGATCTGCTGCGCCTGCGCGGGGGAGACGCTCAGCCCGCCCGAGCCGACCTCGCTGTCGAGGCCGTCCGGCAGCTCGCGCGCCCACCCGTCGGCGTCCACGGCCGCCAGCGCCGCCCACAGTTCGGCGTCCGTGGCGTCGGCGCGGGCCAGCAGCAGGTTGTCGCGGAGCGGTCCGACGAACACGTGATGCTCCTGGTTGACCAGGGCCACCTGCTCCCGGATCCGCTCGGCCGTCATCCCGGCCAGCCGGGCCCCGCCGAGCGTCACCTCACCGGTGCGCGGGGCGTAGATCCCGGCCAGCAGGCGGCCGAGCGTGGACTTGCCCGCTCCCGAGGGCCCGACCAGCGCCACCCTGGTGCCCGGCGGCACGTCGAGGGACACCCCGTGCAGCACGTCCGTGCCGGGCCGGTAGCCGAAGCGCACCCGCTCGGCGGTCAGTTCGCGGCCGTCCGGGGACACGGACTCGTCGCCCCCGCCGTCCTCGACCTCGCGCACCCCGACCAGCCGGGCCAGCGACACCTGGGCGACCTGGAGCTCGTCCATCCAGCGCAGGATCATGCCGACCGGCTCGATCATCATCTGGGCCAGCACGGCGCCCGTGGTCAGCCGGCCGATGTCGAGCCAGCCCTCCAGCACGAAGACGCCGCCCAGGAGCAGCACGCCGCTGACGATCATCGCGTGGTACACGTTGATCGCCGGGATGAGCACCGAGCGCAGCCACAGCGTGTAGCGCTCCCAGACCGTCCACTCCTTCACCCGGCGCTCGGAGAGCTCGATGCGGTGGCGCTGGAGGCGGTGGGCCTCGATGGTCCGGCCGGCGTCCACCGTCTCGGCCAGCGCGGCGGCGACCGCGGCGTACCCGGCGGACTCCGAGCGGTACCCGGCGGGCGCCCGCCGGAAGTACCACACGCACACCACCAGCAGCAGGGGCGACGAGAGCAGCACGGCGAGGCCCAGCGGCGGCGCCGTCACCACGATGCCGCCCAGCAGCAGCCCCGCCCACACCACGGCGATGGACATTTCCGGCACGGCTTCGCGCATCGCCTTGGACAGTCGGTCGACGTCCGTGTTGATCCGGGCCAGCAGGTCGCCGGTGCCCGCCCGCTCCAGCACGCCCGGCGGCAGCCCGACCGACCTGACCAGGAAGTCCTCCCGCAGGTCCGCCAGCATCCGCTCGCCCAGCACGGCGCCGCGCAGCCGGACCAGGCGCACGAAGACCGCCTGCACGGCGAGTGCCGCGGCGAACAGGGCGACGGTCCGTCCCAGCGCCGGGTCCCGGTCGCCGTCGGCGAGGTCCTGGACGACCCCGCCGAGCAGGTAGGGCCCCACCATGGAGGCCACGACGGCGACGGTGTTGACCGCCACGAGCCCGATCAGCGCGCGTTGGTGACGGCGCAGCAGGTCCCGCACATAGGTCCGGACGGTGGTGCGGCCGGCCACCGGCAGCGTGGTCGCGTGCTCGTCGGAGGCCGGGTCGTACTCGGGGGGACTGACGCCGATCATGCGTTCTCCTCGGCAAGCGGTGCGGGTTCGGTCTCGCGGGTGACGACCGCCCGGTACGCGGGGGTGGTGCGCAGCAGTTCGCGGTGCGTCCCAGTGGCGGTCACCGCGCCGTCGCGCACGAAGGCCACCTGGTCCGCGCGGTCGAGCAGCAGGGGGCTGGAGGTGAAGACCACGGTGGTGCGTCCGGAGCGCAGGGCGCGCAGCCCCTCCGCGATCCGGGCCTCGGTGTGCGAGTCGACCGCGGACGTCGGCTCGTCCAGCACCAGCACCTCCGGGTCGGTGATCAGCGAGCGGGCCAGCGCCAGCCGCTGCCGCTGCCCGCCCGAGAGCGAGCGGCCCCGCTCGGTGATCCGGGTGCGCATCGGGTCGCCGCTGCCGTCGGCGGACGCCAGCGCCAGCGCCGCCAGCACGTCGTAGCACTGGGCGGTCCGCAGTGCCTCGTCGGCCGGGACCCGGTTCGAGGCGGGCACGTCCAGCAGCTCCCGCAGCGTGCCGGACAGCAGCACCGGGTCCTTGTCCTGCACCAGCACCGCCGTGCGGGCGGCGGCCAGCGGGACCTCGTTCAGCGGGATGCCGCCGAGCCGGGCCGAGGGCTCGTCCCCGCCGCGCAGGGGGTGCCCGCCGAGCCGGTCGGCCAGCCGCTCGGCGACGTTGGGGTTGCCGCACACCACCGCTGTCAGCCGCCCCGCCGGGGCGTGCAGTCCGGTCGCCGGATCCCGCAGGTCGCCGGCGAGCGGCTCGTCCAGCGCGGTCACGGTCGGCCGGTCCGGGCCCTCGCGGCGCAGCCCCAGCACCCGGACGGCCCGTTTGGCCGAGGGCCGCGAGAAGGTGAACGCCATGGCCGTCTCCTGGAACAGCCGCAGCGGGAACATCAGGAAGCTCACCGCGCCGTAGACGGTGACCAGTTCACCGGCCGAGAGCTCGCCGTCGAGGGCCAGGCCGACCCCCTGCCAGACCACCGCGATCAGCAGCAGCCCCGGCATCACCACCTGGAGGGCGTCGATCAGCGACCACATCCGGGCGTTGTGCACGGACGCGGCGCGCACCTCCTGGGAGGCGCGCCGGTACCGGTCGAGGAACAGCTCCTCGCCGCCGATGCCGCGCAGCACCCGCAGTCCGGCGACGGTGTCGGAGGCCAGCTCGGTGGCCCGCCCGGACTTGGCGCGCTCCACGTCGGCCCGCCGGGTCGCGGCGGGTAGCAGGGGCCAGACGCTCAGCGCGACGGCGACGATCCCGGCGAGCACGATCAGGCCCAGCCGGGGTTCGTAGACGATCAGTCCGGTGCAGACGCCGAGCGTGACCACGACGGCGGCGGCGAACCGGGAGAACGACTCGACGAACCAGCCGATCTTCTCCACATCACCGGTGGAGACCTTGACCACCTCGCCGGCGGCCACCCGCTGGGTGAGGACGCCGCCGAGTTCGGCGGTGCGGCGCGCGAGGAGCTGCTGCACGCGGGCGGCGGCGAGGATCCAGTTGGTCACCGCCGCGCGGTGCAGCATCGTGTCGGCGACGGCCATGACGACGGTGATGGCGAGCATGAGCAGGCCGGTGAGGGCCAGCCGTCGGCCGGAGCCGTCGGTCACGGCGTCGATGGACAGTCCCATGGTGACCGGCAGCCCCGCCATCGCGGCCATGTGCAGGGTGCCCCAGCTCATCGCCTTGATCTGGCCGCCGAGCTGCCGGCGGAAGAGCCAGATCAGGAATCGGAATCCGGACCGTACGTCGGGGTCGCCGGGGTCGGAATGCGGAAGGTCGCGAATCTGCATGACATCCCAGAGTCGGTGCGGTGGGAATCGGGCAACCTCGCAAGAGTCACGGTCAGTAGAGTCGAATATCAACAGATTTTCGGCTCGCTCGAACGGAATCCGTCACCCCGCGCCCGCGCCCGCGCCGCACGGGCCCGGCGGTTCGCGTCAGGACTCCCGGGCCGCCGCGCCGATCCGGGCGGCCTCCCCGGGCGCCAGCCCGGCCAGCCGCAGCGCTCCGTCCGCGACGGCCTCCGACAGCGCGGGGACGCTCGGCCCGACGCCCTCCCGCCGGGCCAGGATGACGCTCTCCACCAGGCCGAACACCAGGCCGGCGCGCGTTACCAGCTCCTCCTCGCCCAGCGCGGCGCCGGGTCCAGTGGCCGCGAGCAGCAGCCGGTAGGCGTCCTTGAGCGCGGTCCGCATCCGGTGGAACCCGGCGAACCGCGCGTCACCGGCCTCCGGCAGCAGATAGAGCGCGCCGAGGTTGTACGGCCCCGAGGCGAGCAGGGCCGCGTCGGCGCGGCACAGCAGCCACAGGCGCGCCTCCGCCGAAGGCTCCCCCCGCGCCAGGATCGCCGTCGCCATGTCGAGCGACGGTGCCACCGTGCTCTCCAGCAGCGCCGCGAGCAGGTCCTCCTTGCTGCCGAAGTAGTGATACATCGACGCCTGTCGCATACCCGCGCGCTCCGCGATGGCCCGCGTCGAGGTGGCCGCGTATCCCCGGGAGACGAAGAGCTCGGACGCGGCCTGGAGCAGCTCCTCACGCGGGGTCAGACCGGTCTCGGGGCGGCGGTCGGCGCGGGGGCGGCCCACGCGGCGCTTGGTGGTCGGCACGCCTGCGATCGTCGCACAGACCCGGCATGGCCGGCCCCGGACCGGGGTGAGCACACCGTAACGGCCGGGAAATGGCCGGGATATGCCGTAGAACCCGCCCGCACCTAATTTCTGCCGCCTGACAGAAATGGACCTCTGGGGAAGGCAGCGCAATGATCATCTTCGGGGTGGGCCTCAGCGTCCTCGTCGTCATGCTCATCGGACTGATCGCGTCACGCAAGGTCGAAGGGGACAGCGCCCGTTACCTGGTGGCCGGGCGCACCCTCGGCATACCGCTCGTCGCCGCGGGCCTGATGGGCCAGGCGGTCGACAGCAACGCGACACTGGGGAACACCGACCTCACCTTCGGCGGAGGCTTCTGGGCCGGTGCCACCCTGCCGCTGGGCCTGGCCCTGTGCCTCCTGCTCACCGGCGCGTTCTTCGCGAAGCCGATGCACCGCGCGAAGCTGACCACCCTGCCCGACTTCTACCGGCGCCGGTTCGGCCGGGGCGTCGAGGTCACCTCCTCCTACCTGATGATCGGGGCCTACGTCATCCTGCTGGCCGGGAACCTGGTCGCCGGCGGATTCCTCTTCGAGCGGTTCCTCGGCACGTCCTTCACGGCGGGCGTGCTGCTGATCGTGGGGATCGTGCTGACCTACACCATCACCGGCGGCATGTTCGCCGACGCCTACACGGCCGTCGTCCAGCTCGCCATCACCCTGACCGGCACCGCCGCCCTGTTCCTGTGGGTCGCCGTGCGCTACGGCATCAGCATTCCGGACGGCATGGGCCCCTTCGACTGGGCGCAGCTCACCTCCGCCGACAGCGGCGCCACGATCAACTGGGCCACGCTGGTCGCTCTCGGCATCGGCGACATCGTGGCCATCGACTTCATGCAGCGCATCTTCTCCGCCCGCTCGCCGGAGATCGCCCAGCGGGCCTGCTACCTCGGGGCCGCGGGCACCGTGCTCGTCGGCGTCCCGTTCTCCCTCGTCGCGCTCTCGTCGATCGACATCCTCGGCGCCTCCGCGGGTGACGGCCCCGCCCTGTTCACCCTCCTGGACGACGTCGCGCCCACCGGCCTGGCCGTCCTGGTGCTCTCCGCGATCGTCGCCGCCTCGTGCAACACGGCCAACGGCGCCATCCTGGGCACCGGCGCGGTCGCCGCCCGCAACATCGCCGGCATCCGCGCCACCGAGCCGCTCACCCCCGGCGGCCCCGACCCGCTGCTGCGCGCCACCCGGCTGGCCACGCTGCCGGTGGTCGCGCTCGCCGTGCTCCTCGCGCTGCGCGTCCCGCAGACCGGCATCCTGCTGACCCTGGCCTTCGACGTGATGCTGGCCGGCCTCGTCGTGCCGTTCGTGCTCGGCCTGTTCTGGAGACGCGGCACGGCCGCCGCCGCGACAGCCGCCATCGTCGTCGGCAGCGCCGTCCGGCTGACGCTCTTCGTCCTCACCCCGACCATCTACGGCGCCGACAACAACCTGCTGCATGTCTCCAACGATGTGTTCACCGCCGAGTTCGACGGCTGGCCCACCTTCCTGGCCGCCGCCGCGTCCCTGCTCGCCTACCTCGTGGTGGCCCTCCTGCGCCGCCCCGGGCCCCTGGCCGCCCCGGCCCCCGAGGAGCGCGGCACCCGGCCCGAGCCCGCCGCGCTCTGACCTCGGCCGGGGTCCGTGGGGCTCCGGCAACACCGGCGAAACCACGGCGCAATCTCCCCGACCTCCTCCCATCCTAATTTCTGTCGTGCGACAGAAATCTGCCACGCGACGACCCGCTGGAGGACCCCATGACCACACCGGCACCCGCATCCGGCCCGCCCGGCGCCGCGTCCCCCGCCGGGTCCGCCACCGCCACCACCTACGCCGCCCGCGACCACGCCCGCACCCAGGCCGGCACCCGCGTCACCGCCATGCCGACCGTGCCCGCCACCGACTGGCCCACCCCGCCGCCCGGCGTCCCCACCGCCGACGTGCGCTGGGCCGAGACCATCGGCGGCGGCAACCACAGCCAGCGCGTCCTGGCCCGCGGCACCGCCCTGCGCCTCACCGACCCGGACGGCGACGCCTGCGCCAACCTGCTGCTCCACGTCGCGGACCGGCCCTGGGAACGGCTCAACGTCGCGGACACCGTCAAGGTGCAGTGGAACGCCTACCTCGGCGCCCACCAGCTGCTCCTCTCCGACCAGGGCCGCGTCCTCGCCTCCGTCACCGCCGACAGCTCCCGGACCCACGACGCGCTGTGCGGCGCCTCCACCCTCGCCCGCAACACCGCCCGCTACGGCGACGGCGCCGCCCACGGCCCCAGCCCGGCCGGCCGTGAGCTCCTCAAACTCGCCGCCGCCCGCCACGACCTCGGCCCGCGCGACCTGCCGCCCGCCCTCACCCTGTTCAAGGGCGTCCGCGTCCGCCCGGACGGCTCGCTGGAGTGGACCGGCTCGGCCGGCCCCGGCGCCTTTGTCACGCTGCGCGCCGAGCTGCCCCTCATCGTGCTGATCGCCAACGCCGCCCACCCCCTCGACCCGCGTCCCGCCTACACCTGTGCTCCGTTGGAGGTGCTCGCCTGGCGCGACCGCCCCACCGCCCCCGGCGACCCGCTGTGGGAGGCCACGCCCGAGGGCCGCCGCGCGTTCCTCAACACCGCCGACCACCTCGCCGCCAGGGGAGCCGCATGACCGCGCCCGCGCCCAGCACAGCGACCGCCACGGCTACCGTCACCGTCACCGACGTCACCGTGCCCGCCCGCGCGCCCTGGTCCGCCGTCCTGCGCCGGGGCCAGTCGCTGACCATCACCGACCTCGGCGGCAACCAGGCCGTCGACTTCCTCGTCTACGACGCCCACGACACCGCCGTCCGCTACAGCGCGCCCGACACCATCCAGGCCCAGGGCAACCTCTTCCTCACCACCGGCACCGTCCTGATGTCCAGCGAGCACACCCCGCTCATGACCATCACCGACGACACCTGTGGCCGGCACGACACCGTCGGCGGCGCCTGCAGCCGCGAGTCCAACACCCTCCGCTACGGCCACCACACCTGGGGCCAGCACGCCTGCGTCGACAACTTCCTCGCCGAGGGCGCCCGCCACGGCCTCGGCAAGCGGGACCTGGTCAGCAACATCAACTGGTTCATGAACGTGCCCGTCGAGCCCGACGGCACCCTCGGCATCGTGGACGGCATCTCCGCCCCCGGCCTGCGCGTCACTCTCCGCGCCGAGACCGACGTCCTGGTCCTCGTCTCCAACTGCCCGCAGATCAACAACCCCTGTAACGGCTTCGACCCCACCCCCGTTCGGATGGTCATCACCGAGGGCGGGCGCGGATGACGTTCGACACCCTGCTGGTCGCCAACCGCGGTGAGATAGCCGTCCGCGTCATCTCCACCGCCAAGGCCCTCGGTCTGCGCACCGTCGCCGTCCACTCCGAGGCCGACCGCCCCGCCCCCCACGTCCGCCTGGCCGACACCGCCCACCTCATCGGCCCGGCCCCCGCCGCCGACAGCTATCTGCGCGCCGACCGCATCCTCGCCGCCGCGGCCGCCACCGGCGCCGGAGCCGTCCACCCCGGCTACGGATTCCTCTCCGAGGACGCCGCGTTCGCCCGTGCCGTCACCGACGCCGGCCTGACGTTCATCGGCCCCGCCCCCGAGCATCTGGAGCTCTTCGGCACCAAGCACACCGCTCGCGCCGCCGCCAAGGCCGCCGGGGTGCCGCTGCTGCCCGGCACCGGCCTCCTCCCCGACGTCGCCGCCGCTCTCGCCGCCGCCGACACCATCGGCTACCCGGTCATGCTCAAGGCGACCGGAGGCGGTGGCGGCATCGGCATGCGCGCCTGCCACACCCCCGCCGAGCTGACCGGCGCCTGGGACGCCGTGCTGCGCACCGCCACCACCGGCTTCGGCAACGGCGGCCTCTTCCTCGAACGGCTCGTGACCAGTGCCCGCCACCTGGAGGTCCAGGTCTTCGGCGACGGCCGGGGCGAGGTCGTCGCCCTCGGAGACCGCGACTGCACCCTCCAGCGGCGCAACCAGAAGGTCGTCGAGGAGGCCCCCGCCCCCGGCCTGCCCGACGATGTCCGCGCCACGATCCGCGACGCCGCCGTCCGCCTGTGCTCCTCGGTCGGCTACCGCTCGGCCGGCACCGTCGAGTTCATCCACGACACCGTCCGCGGCGACGTGTCATTCCTGGAGGTCAATACCCGCCTCCAGGTCGAACACCCGGTCACCGAGGCGGTGTACGGCGTCGACCTCGTCGCCTGGATGATCCGGCTCGCCCAGGGCGACACCTCGATGACGCGCACCCCGCCCGCACCCGCCGGCCACGCCGTCGAGGCCCGCGTCTACGCCGAGGACCCCGCGCACGGCCACCGGCCCAGCTCCGGCCTCCTCACCCGCGTCGACCTGCCCGCCGGCGCCCGCGTCGACACCTGGATCGAGACCGGCACCGAAGTCACCGCCCACTACGACCCCCTGCTCGCCAAGGTCGTCACCCACGGCCGCGACCGCGAAGAAGCCCTCGAACGCCTCGCCGACGCGCTGCGCGAGATCCGCGTGGACGGCATCGAGACCAACCTCGGGCTGCTCCGCGCCGCCGTCGCCCACCCGCCCTTCCGGAAGACCGGCCACACCACCGCGACCCTCGCGGACATCACCGACCCCACCCCCCGCGTCGACGTGCTGCGCGCCGGCACCCTGACCACCGTGCAGGACTGGCCCGGCCGCACCGGACACTGGAGCGTCGGCGTGCCACCGTCCGGACCGATGGACGACCTGTCCTTCCGCCTCGGCAACAGCGCCGTGGGCAACACCGAGGGCGCCCCCGGCCTGGAGTGCACCGCGGAGGGCCCGGCGCTGCGCTTCACCGGCGCCGCCACCGTCTGCGTCACCGGCGCGCCCGCCGAGGTCACCGTGGACGGCGCGGCCGTTCCGCAGTGGGAGCCGCTCCACCTCGCCGACGGCGCCGTGCTCGCCGTCGGCGCGCCGCGCGCGGCCGGCCTGCGCACCTACGTCCTGGTCCGCGGCGGACTCGACGTCCCCGGTTTCCTGGGCAGCGCCGCCACCTTCACCCTCGGCCGGTTCGGCGGCCATGGCGGACGCGCCCTGCGGACCGGCGACGTCCTGCGCCCCCGGCCCCTGCCGCCCGGCGACCGGCCCGGGCCCGCGCCCGTCCCGGCCGCGTCCCGGCCGGGGTTCACCCGGGCCTGGCGGATCGGCGTGACCGAAGGGCCGCACGCGGCACCGGAGTTCTTCACACCCGAGGACATCGAGGAGTTCTACGCCGCCTCCTGGGAGGTCCACTTCAACTCCGCCCGCACCGGCGTCCGGCTCACCGGCCCCAAGCCCCGCTGGGCCCGCACCGACGGCGGCGAGGCCGGCCTGCACCCCTCCAACATCCACGACACTCCCTACTCGGTCGGCGCCGTCGACTACACCGGGGACCTGCCCATCCTGCTCGGCCCCGACGGCCCCAGCCTGGGCGGCTTCGTCTGCCCCGCCACCGTCGTCGTCGGGCAGCGCTGGAAGCTCGGCCAGCTCCGCCCCGGCGACACCGTCCGCTTCGTGCCGCTGGCCCCGGGCGACGCCCCCGCCCTGCGCCGCGCCCCGGCCGCCGCGCCGCGCGCCTCCCGGCCCCAGGTGACCGACGGCGGCGTGCTCGCCCGCCGCCCCGGCGACGCCGCCGCCCCGGCCGTCACCTACCGGCGCTCCGGCGACGACAACGTGCTCGTGGAGTATGGCGAGATGCGGCTCGACCTCGGCCTGCGGATGCGCGTGCACGCGCTGGGCGAACGCCTCGCCGCCGCGTGCGTCCCCGGCGTCGCGGACCTCACCCCCGGCATCCGCTCCCTGCAGATCCGCACCGACCCCGATGTGCTGCCCACCACCCGCCTGCTGGACGTGCTGGCCGGGATCGAGGCCGACCTGCCCGCCACCACCGACCTGGCCGTCCCCAGCCGCACCGTCCGGCTCCCGCTCTCCTGGGACGACCCGGCCACCCGCGAGGCGATCGAACGGTATGTCAACGGCGTGCGCGACGACGCCCCCTGGTGCCCGTGGAACATCGAGTTCATCCGCCGGATCAACGGCCTCGACTCGGTGGACGACGTCCACCGCACCGTGTTCGACGCCGACTACATGGTCCTCGGACTGGGCGACGTCTACCTCGGCGCCCCCGTGGCCACCCCGCTCGACCCCAGGCACCGGCTCGTCACCACCAAGTACAACCCGGCCAGGACCTGGACCCCCGAGAACGCGGTCGGCATCGGCGGCGCCTACCTGTGCGTCTACGGTATGGAGGGCCCCGGCGGCTACCAGTTCGTCGGCCGCACCGTGCAGGTGTGGAGCGGCTGGCAGCAGCGCGGCCCGTTCGCCGCCGGAACGCCCTGGCTGCTGCGCTTCTTCGACCGCGTCCGCTGGTACCCGGTGAGCGCCGGGGAACTGCTGGAGATGCGGGCCGACATGGCCGCCGGACGGCTGGAACTCGACATCGAGGACGGTGAGTTCCGCTATGCCGATCACCAGCGTTTCCTCGCCCGCGAGGCGGCCTCGATCGAGGACTTCCAACGCCGCCAGACCGCCGCGTTCGACGCCGAGCGCCGCGCCTGGCAGGTGGCGGGCGAGTTCGACCGGCCGACCGCCGAACCCGCCGCCCCGGCCCCGCCCGTCACCGTCACCGCGCCCCCCGGCGGCGCGGTGGTCGAGGCACCGTGCACGGCCGCCGTCTGGCGGGTGGACACCCGCCCCGGCGACCGCGTGACGGAGGGCCAGCCGCTGCTGGCCCTGGAGGCCATGAAGATGGAGACCACCGTGCACGCCCCCATGGCCGGGGAGATCCTGAAGATCCTGGTCGCCCCCGGCGACCTGGTGGAAGCGGGCACCCCGATCGCCGTTCTCGCCGCCGGGAGCGGCGGCCGGGCCTGAACGGGAGCGGCGGCGGGCGGGGCCGCCACTCGGAGCCGACCCGTGCGGTGCGGCCGGGGTCGGCGACCCGGGGGCAGCGGCCCCGGGTCAGCGGCCCAGGGCCGCCATCGCCGCGTTGTGGCCGGCGACGCCGCTCACCCCGCCGCCGCGCACCGCGCCCGCGCCGCACAGCAGGACGTTCGCGTGCCCGGTCGCCACGCCCCACCGGTCCGCCGCCGCGTCGTCGCCGTCCGTGAACGGGAAGGCCAGATCCCGGTGGAAGATGTGACCGCCGGGCAGCCGCAGCTCCCGCTCCAGGTCCAGCGGCGTCTTCGCCTCCACGCACGGTCGGCCGTCCGCGTCCAGCGCGAGGCAGTCGGCGATGGGCTCCGCCAGATGCGCGTCCAGCGCCGCGAGCGTGGACTCCAGCAGCGCGCCGCGCGCCGCGTCGTTGTCGCGGGCGAACAGCCGGGCGGGGGTGTGGAGCCCGAAGAGGGTGAGCGTCTGGTACCCGCGCGCGGCCAGCCCGGGGGAGAGGATCGAGGCGTCGGTGAGCGAATGGCAGTAGACCTCGCTCGGCGGCGTGCGCGGCGGCTCCCCGGCCGCCGCCTGCCGGTAGGCGTCCTCCAACTGGCCGTATCCCTCCGCGATGTGGAACGTCCCGGCGAACGCCTCACGCGGGTCGGTGTCCGGATCGCGCAGCGCCGGCAGCCGCCGCAGGAGCATGTTCACCTTGAACTGCGCCCCCTCCGCCGGCGTCGGCGCCGGCTCGCCGAGCAGCTCGGCCAGCGCCTGCGGCGAGGCGTTCACCAGCACCTGCCCGGCCTCGACCACCCCCTCCGCGTCGGCCGTGCGGAAGGACACCTCGGCCCACCGCCCGTCCGTGGCCACGGACATCACCTCGTGTCCGGTGGCGATCTCCGCGCCGGCCGCGCGCGCCGCGTCCGCCAGCGCGCCGGTCACCGCGCCCATGCCGCCGACCGGCACGTCCCAGTCACCGGTGCACTGGCCGATGACGTGGTAGAGGAAGCAGCGGTTCTGCCGCAGGGACGGGTCGTGGGCGGCGGCGAAGGTGCCGATGAGCCCGTCCGTGAGGACCACCCCGCGCACCAGGTCGTCGTCGAACGCGGCCTCCACCGCCTCGCCCAGCGGCCGTTCGAACAGCGCCTCCCAGGCCGCGTCCTCACCGATCCGGTCCCGCAGCGCGGCCCGCGTCGGCAGCGGCTCGGTGAGGGTCGGGAAGACGCGGCCCGCCACCCGCCGCGTCATCGCGTAGAACTGGAGCCACGCCGCGTACTCCCGGTCCGAGCCGGTGAGCCGCGCGAACGCCGCCCGCGTTCGGCTCTCCCCGCCGCCGACGAGCAGCCCGGTCGGCCGCCCGCCGCGCTCGACGGGCGTGTAGGAGGAGAACAGCCGCTTGCGCAGCGACAGCCGCAGCCCCAGATCCTCGACGATCCGCTCCGGCAGCAGGCTGACGAGATAGGCGTACCGGGAGAGCCGGGCCGGCACCCCGGGGAACGCGGCGTCGGACACGGCCGCGCCGCCCGTGCGGCCCAGGCGCTCCAGGACGAGGGTCCGGCGACCGGCGCGGGCGAGGTAGGCGGCGGCGACCAGACCGTTGTGGCCGCCGCCGACGATCACGGCGTCGTACGAGGCGAGGGCGGGCATTCTCCCTTCGTAACACGCCCGTCCGCTCCCGGCCAGTGCGCCACCGCCCGGGCCGGTTCCCCGGCCCCCGCCGAGCCGGTGGCGAGCCGGTCCGGCGCCGATCGGCGCCGATCGGCGCCGGACCGGCTCGCCGTAAGCTGGTCGGTTGTCAGCCCTCACCGGGTCTTACGCCCCATCGAAGGAGCCCATGCCGTACGACATATCCCGCTGGACCCCGCGTCCCGACGATCCGGCCACCGAACGGCAGCCCGCCGAGATCCGCCGCATCCTCCGCCTCTTCCGCCCCTACCGCGGCCGGCTCGCCCTCGTCGGCCTGCTGGTCGGCGCCTCCTCCCTGGTCGCGGTCGCCTCCCCGTTCCTGCTCCGCGAGATCATCGACGTGGCGCTGCCCGAGGAGCGCACCGGACTGCTGGCGCTGCTCGCGCTCGGCATGGTCGTCACCGCCGTCACCAGCAGTGTCTTCGGGGTGCTGCAGACCCTGATCTCCACCACGGTCGGCCAGCAGGTGATGCACGACCTGCGGACGGCCGTCTACGGCAAGCTCCAGCAGATGCCGCTGGCGTTCTTCACCAGGACCCGCACCGGCGAGGTCCAGTCCCGCATCGCCAACGACATCGGCGGCATGCAGGCCACCGTCACCTCGACCGCCACCTCGCTGGTCTCCAACCTCACCGCCGTCGTCGCGACCATGGTGGCGATGCTCGCCCTAGACTGGCGGCTCACCCTCGTCTCGCTCGCGCTCCTGCCGTTCTTCGTCTGGATCGCCCGCCGGGTCGGCCGGGAGCGCAAGCGGATCACCACCCAGCGGCAGAAGCAGATGGCCGTGATGGCCGCCATGGTCACCGAATCACTGTCCGTCAGCGGCATCCTGCTGGGCCGCACGATGGGCCGGGCCGAGGCACTCACCCGCGAGTTCGCCGCCGAATCCGAGCAGTTGGTCGGCCTTGAGGTGCGCGCCAGCATGGCGGGCCGGTGGCGGATGGCCACCATCGGCATGATCATGGCCGCGATCCCGTCGCTGCTCTACTGGTCGGCCGGATTCATGCTCGAACTCGGCGGGACGCCGCCGTCGATCGGCACGCTCGTCGCGTTCGTCAGCCTCCAGCAGGGGCTGCTGCGCCCCGCTGTGTCGCTGCTGTCGACCGGCGTGGACATCCAGGCGTCGCTCGCGCTCTTCCAGCGCATCTTCGAGTACCTCGACCTGCGGGTCGACATCACCGAGCGCCCCGACCCGGTCGAGCTGGACCGGGCGCGCGGGGAAATCCGGTTCGAGACGGTCTCCTTCACCTACGACCCGGCCGCCACGCCGACCCTGACCGGCATCGACCTGACGATCCCGGCGGGCGGCTCGCTCGCCGTCGTGGGATCGACCGGCGCCGGCAAGAGCACGCTCGGCTATCTGGTGCCACGCCTCTACGACGTTACCGAGGGTCGCGTCACGCTCGACGGCGTCGACGTCCGCGACCTCGGCTTCGCCTCCCTCGCCAGGGCGATCGGCGTGGTCTCCCAGGAGACCTACCTCTTCCACGCCTCGGTCGCCGACAACCTGCGTTTCGCCAAGCCGGAGGCCACCCGGGCGGAGATCGAGGCGGCTGCCAGGACCGCGCAGATCCACGACCACATCGCCTCCCTGCCCGATGGCTACGACACGGTGGTGGGGGAGCGGGGCTACCGCTTCTCGGGCGGCGAGAAGCAGCGGCTGGCCATCGCCCGGACGATCCTGCGCGATCCGCCCGTCCTCGTGCTCGACGAGGCCACCAGCGCCCTGGACACCCGGACCGAACGGGCCGTGCAGCGGGCGATCGACGCGCTGGCGGCCGGGCGGACCACCCTCACCATCGCCCACCGGCTCTCCACCATCCGCGACGCCGACCAGATCGTCGTCCTGGAGGGGGGCCGCATCGCGGAGCGCGGCAGTCACGACGAGCTCATGGCCCTCGACGGCCGGTACGCCGCCCTCGTGCGGCGCGACGCCGAGGTCCAGGAAGCGGTGGAAGCGGCCCCCTGACCCGCTCACGCGGGCGGCGCGGGGGCGCCCTTCCGGCCTAAAAACTGTCCGAACGATCGTGCTATCATCTCGCCACGTCACCGACGACCGAGAGAGAGCCGGACATGGACCTCAAGGCTGGACTCGTCCGCACCGCACTCAACGGCACCGCCCGCGTCGCGCCCCGGCTGGCCGGCCGGTGGGCGATCGACCTCTTCTCGAACCCCAGGTCAAGAGTCGCCGTCAAGCCCGCCGAGGAGCCGGTCATGCGGCGGGCCGAGCGCGGGGAGCTCACGGTCAACGGCAAGACCGTCGCCGTCTACCGGTGGGGCACCGGCGAGCGGCCCGTGCTGCTCATGCACGGCTGGATGTCCCGCGCCTCCCGGTGGAGCCCGCTGGTCCACGCGCTCACCGAGCGCGGCTACAGCCCGGTGGCCTTCGACGGCCCCGGCCACGGGGAGTCGGGCGGCCGGGGCAGCGACGTGGTCGAGTTCCGGGACATCGCCCGGCGGCTCCAGGCCGAGCACGGCACGTTCACCGCGCTGATCGGCCACTCGATCGGCGGCCTGTCCGCGTTCTTCGCGCTGCACGGCGGGGTCGCCGCGGACCGGCTGGTCTCCCTCGCGGCCCCCGCCGACTTCGACTACCTCGTCCAGGGCTTCCGGGCCGGGGCCGGCCTCGGGCCGTGGGCCGCCGCCGAGCTCCGGCGCCGCATCGAGCACGAGCTGTTCCCCGGGGAGACGGACGCGTGGGCCCGCCTGTCCGCCACCTACCGGCCGACCCGGCTCACCCTGCCGATCATGATCGTCCACGACGAGAGCGACGACGTGATCGGCCGCGACCAGTCCGACCGCGTGATCGCCGCCTTCGGCGGGCAGGCCGACCTGCTCGTCACCAAGGGCCTGGGACACCGCCGCGTCCTCGCCGACCCCCAGGTCATCGAGGCGGTCCTGGACTTCGCCTCAGCCACCGACCCGGTCGGCTAGGGCCGGCGGCTCGGCCGCCGTCGCCCGCAGCCGGGCGGCGATCGCGACCGCCGCCCGGTCGTAGCCGGCGTCGTCCCGGTGCAGCGTCGAGTCGGCGTTGGCGGTCTCCATGAGGGCCTTGAGCTCGAAGGCGAGCTGCGGCACGTCCAGGTCGGCGCGCAGGTCGCCGGCGCTCCTGGCCTCGTCCAGCACCTGGCAGATGTAGGTGAGCCACTCGGTGCGGGCGAGGGCGACCGCGTCGTGCACCGGCCCGCCGCGCCCGCCGAACTCCGCGGCGACCACCGTGAAGAAGCACCCGCCCGGGAACACCCGCGAGCGCGAGTACGCCAGGAAGCCTTCGCACAGCCGCCGCACGCGCCCGAGGCCGGGTGGGATCCGCTCGGCGGGCCGGATGACGTGCTCCCGGAAGACGGCCTTGGCGGCCCGGATGGTCGCGAGCTGCATCTGCTCCTTGGAGCCGAAGAGCGCGAACACCCCGCTCTTGCTCAGCCCCAGCTCGGTCGCGACGCGGCCGATCGACAGGCCCTCCAGTCCCTCGACCGAGGCGATGGCCATGGTCCGGCCCAGCACCAGCCGCCGGGTCTGGTTCCCCCGCTCGACCCGTCCGTCCGTCCGCGCTCCGGCCACCTCGCCGCCCTTCCGCCAGCAGGCCCCCATCGTACTGAAGCCCGAACCGGCCGGCCCCGTCCGCGCGGACCGCCCAACGGCGGCGGCTCGACGGAGCTCGCTCAACGAAGCCGGCCGGCGCTCGCCAGCTCGTCGAAGACCGCGTGGTCCACGGGCGCCGTCCGGTGCCGGTCGGCCAGCGACAGCCAGGCGATCTCCTCGATCTCGCTGCTGGCGACCGGCGTTCCCCGGTGCCGCGCCGTATAGCAGGCCATCCGCACCAGGGTGCCCTCGGGATGCCCGTCGGCCCGCGCGGTGTAGGTGCCCAGATGCGCCACCGTCTCCGGGAGCAGCGTCACCGCCAGTTCCTCCCGCACCTCGCGCAGCAGGGCCTCCAGGTCGCTCTCGCCCTCGTTCCGCTTGCCGCCGGGGATGTAGAACAGGTCCCGGCCCCGGGAGCGCGCCGCGAGGATCCGCCCGCCGTCCAGATGCACCCACGCCACGGTGTCGATGAGCCGCGTCATGTCGTCGCCTTCCTCCCCAGCCCGCCGGTCGCGGGGGTGACCTCTCGCCCCCGGAACCGGACGATGATGTCATGGGTGTCAGGGAGGGTGCGATGGAGAACCCGGAGGATCCCGGCCGGTGGCGCGCGGGCCGCGGCCCGTTGTGGCTGCATCCGGACGACGACCTGGCGCCGAACCGGCCGGGCGAGACCCTGCTCGGCGAGCTGGCCGCCCGCCCGGTCGGCCGGCTGTGGCGCGTCCGTGACCGGCTGCTGCTGAGATCGGCCGAGGCCGCCGCGCTGCGGGCCGCCCTGGACGCCGAGGAACGCGTCGGCGACCGGCTCGATCTGCTGGCCGGCGTGGGCTGGCGGGTGCTGCACTCGGTCCCGCTGCCCGGCGAGGCGGCGGATCTCTCGCACCTGGCGATCGGCCCGGCGGGCGTGCTCTGTCTGCGCTCCGTGGGCCACCGCCGGGCGCGGCTGGAGGTGGGCGAGGACGCGGTGCGCATCGACGGCCGGCGCGCGGAGCCGCACGTGCGCCGCTGCCGCCGGGACGCGCGGCGCGCCGCCCACGCCCTCGGCCGGGGCTGCGGGTTTCCGGTCGCGGTCCGTCCGGTGCTGGTCTGCGTCGGGGCGGCGAGCGTCACGGTGTCGCCCGCGCTGCGGGACGTGGAGGTGCTGCGGGAGAGCGACCTCGACGGTCTGGCCGCGCGCGGCGGGGTCCTCAAGCCGGACGCCGTCGAGGCCGTCCACGGCGTCGCCCGCGACCGCCGCACCTGGCGGTGGGCGTGACCCGGCGGCGGGCGGTCAGCGCACCGACGGCCTGATCACGGGCTCCGGCTCGGGCGGGAAGACGCAGAACTCGTTGCCCTCCGGATCGGCCAGGACGTCCCAGTCGATCTCGTCGTCCCGGCGGCGCAGCACCGTCGCGCCCAGGGCCAGCAGCCGCTCGGTGTCGCCCCGGAGGTCGAGATGCATCCGGTTCTTCGCGGTCTTGCGCTCGGGCACCGGGTTGATCCAGATCAGCGGACCGAGCCCGGCCGGGTCGTGGATCGGCACCGGCCAGTGCCCGGGAATGTCCTGCTCCGGCCCCCGGTGGCGGCGTTCGTAGCCGAGCGCCGCGCACCACCAGTCGGCGAGCGCCTGATGATCGTTGGCGTCCAGCGCGAGGTCCTTGAATCGTGCGGGTGGCATGGCGGGAGCCTAACGCCGGGGTGGCGCCGAAGGCCGGTGCGCGGCGCCGAGGGCGTGGCAGGAGACCGGGGTGGCGGCGCCGGAAGCCGGAACCGCACGGGCTCCGGCCCGGCGAACCCGGTCCGTTCCGGCGCCGCGAGCGTGTCGCGGCCGGGGCGGCGAGCGGTCCATGAGCCGGGGCCGGGGCCGGGGCCGGACGGCCGCGGCCAGGAGCCGCCGCGCCGGCCGCCCCGGCTCAGTCCGCGACCCCGGCCTGGGCCGTCACCTTCTCCGGCCTGATCCGCACCAGCAGCTCGCCCGGGACGCCGTTGCGCGCGCCGTACCGCTCGGCGAGGTCGGGGCCCATGTACCGGGCGGCGATCCTGGTGGCCCAGATCCGCAGCGCCTGCGGGTCCTCGCTCAGCGTCGCGCGTCCTCGCACGACGACGAAGGCGAACGGGGGGCGGTCGTCGTCGACGCAGAGCGCGACCCGTCCGTCCCGCGCGAGATTTCGGCCCTTCGCGCTCGTCGCCGCGGTGGTGAGGACGATGTCGTCCCCGTCGAGGATGAACCAGATGGGGGCGAGGTGCGGCCCGCCGTCGGCCCGCACGGTCGACAGCTTGCCCGTCCTGGTGCCCGCCGCAAGAAACGCTCGCCACTCATCCGCGGCCATCGTGTGTGCCATGCGCCTATCCTGCGTCATTCGCCGTGGGCGGGCCAGCGAGCCGGCAGGCCGTGCGGGTGCGCGGACGCCAGCAGCCGCTCCGGCGCGGTCCCCGAGCGGACCGAGAGCCAGAAGCCGGGGCGTCCGGACACCTCGCGCGGCTCGAAGGAAATGGCGGCGAAGCGCGCGTCGGGCGTGGCCGAGGCGGCGAGCCGGGCGATCTCCCGCTCCACCCCCGCCCATTCCTCCCGGGGCACGTACTGCCGCATGACGGAGTGCCAGACCACGGTGAGCGTCCCGGGCTCGACCCGCACCTCGGAGAGGAACTCCGCCGCCCCCGCCGCCTCGATCGTCGCCGGCACCTTGGCCGCGATGCGCAGCGCGCCGTCCAGCCGCTCCATCCGCTCGGACTGGTCGGGCCAGACGTACGCCCGCAGGGCCAGCGAACCGTCCGCCGACAGCGGGTCGATGGGGGAGGGGTCGCAGCCCCGCCGCTCCACGATCCGCAGCGCCTGGTGCCGGGCCGCGCCCGCGCGCAGCCAGTCCGGCACCGGCCCGTCCCACGCGCCGGCCAGCCGCACCGAGGAGTCCGCCGGGCCCCAGGCGAAGTCGCCGGACGTGTAACGGAACTGCTCCGCCCGCAGGTTCAGCCCCGCGCTCGATCCCAGCTCGAACAGGCGCACCGGGAGCTGCGCGGAGGGCACGGTGTCCAGCAGACCGGCCAGCAGCAGGTTGGAACGGCCCACCTCGTTGGTCTGCGGCGGGCGGGTCAGCCAGTCGCGGATCCACCCCGGCTCGTCCGCCACGGCCGCGCGGAAGGCGGGCCAGGCCGCGTCCGGGTGCTCCGGCGCGTAGGAGCCGCCGGTGCTCGGATAGTGGGCGGCGAGCCCGGGAGCCCGCCCGGTCAGTGCCAGGGCGTGGACGGCCCCCAGGAAGCGCAGTGGCAGCGCGTCGTCGGCCGTGGCGTCCTCATACCCCGCTATCGCGACGGCGCAGGGCCCGCCGTCACGGATGTCCTGCGCCGCCCTGGCCAGCAGTGCCGCGTAGAGCGGCGAGCCGAGCCGGACACAGGCCCCGGCCTGCTGGACGAAGACCTGGGCAACATGTTCACGGGGCATTAGTACTCCTCACTAATGACTGCCCAAGATCATGGGGCCCGGTGGGGCCGGAGCGGAAGACCTGTCGGCCGATTGCGCCCCATCGATATCAGACCGCAGGACAATCCGTGCCCCATTTGGGAGTGATCATGACAGGTTGACGTGGCGCTCGGGTGTCCGGCTGGCATCATGACCGCCATGACGGCCATCACACGGGTGCGCGGCGACATCACCGGACAGCTGGTCGACGCGGTGGTCAACGCCGCCAACTCCTCGCTGCTCGGCGGCGGGGGCGTCGACGGGGCCATCCACCGCGCGGGCGGCCCGGAGATCCTGGCCGAGTGCCGCGCCCTGCGCGCCGCGCGGTACGGCCGCGGCCTGCCGACCGGGCAGGCGGTCGCCACCACCGCGGGACGGCTGCCCGCCCGCTGGGTGATCCACACCGTCGGCCCCGTGTACAGCCCGGACGAGGACAGGTCCGCGCTGCTCGCCTCCTGCTACCGCGAGTCGCTGCGGGTCGCCGCCGGGCTCGGCGCCGCGACCGTCGCGTTCCCGGCCGTCTCCACCGGCGTCTACGGCTGGCCGCTGCCGGACGCCGCCCGCATCGCCGTGGACGCGGTCCGGGCCGCCGCGGCCGACGGGCCGTTCACCGAGCTGCGCTTCGTCCTCTTCGACGAGACGGCCGACCGGGCCTTCGCGGCGGCCGGGGTTTGACAGGACGTCATGACATCATGACCGCTGCACCCGTCCCCGGCACCCGAGGAGCCTCCCGGTGAATTACGCCGCCGCCGCCGACCGTTACGACACCATGCAGTACCGGCGCTGCGGGCGCAGCGGGGTCCTGCTGCCGGCCGTGTCGCTCGGCCTGTGGCACAACTTCGGCGACACCACCCCGCTGGCCACCCAGCGCGCCGTCCTGCGCCGCGCCTTCGACCGGGGCGTCACCCACATCGACCTCGCCAACAACTACGGCCCGCCGTACGGCTCCGCCGAGACCAACTTCGGGACCCTCCTCGCCCAGGACTTCCGCCCCTACCGGGACGAGCTGTTCATCGCCACCAAGGCCGGGTACGACATGTGGCCCGGCCCCTACGGCGAGTTCGGCTCCCGTAAGTACCTGCTGGCCAGCCTCGACCAGTCGTTGCGCCGGATGGGCCTGGAGTACGTCGACGTCTTCTACTCCCACCGCTTCGACCCCGACACGCCGCTGGAGGAGACGCTCGGCGCCCTCGACGCCGCCGTCCGGCAGGGCAAGGCCCTCTACGCGGGCGTCTCCAACTACCCGGCCGAGCAGCACCGCCGCGCCGTGGAGATCCTGCGCCGCATGGGCACGCCGCTGCTCATCCACCAGTCCCCGTACAGCATTCTCAACCGCACCGTCGAGGACGGCGTCCTGGACGTGGTGGGTGAGAGCGGCACCAGCCTCATCGCCTTCTCGCCCCTCGCCCAGGGGCTGCTGACCAACCGCTATCTCTCCGGCGAGGTGCCCGCCGGGTCGCGGATGGCCATCGGGCACTTCCTCAAGCGCGACGCGCTCAGCGACGACGTCCTCGGCCTGCTCCGCGCGCTCCACGACATCGCCGCCCGGCGCGGGCAGTCCCTCGCCCAGCTCGCGCTGTCCTGGGTGCTGCGCGACCCGCGCGTGGTCTCCGTCCTCATCGGCGCCTCCAGTGTCGACCAGCTCGACCAGAACCTGGCCGCCGTCGCCGCCGAGCCGCTGTCACCCGAGGACGTCGCCGAGATCGACCGCCTCACGTCGGCAGCCGTGTCGGGCTGACGGCCGCCGCCGGATCGCCCGGCCGGGGACGCCCACGGCCCGCCGCCCGCACCGCCGAGCCGCCGCCGGTCCGCGCCCGGCCGAAGGAAGTCAGCGCGACGCCGCCGACCAGCGGCACGGCGGCGAGCCACCGCGCCGCCGAGATCCCCTCGCCCAGCAGCACGGCCGCCGACGACATCCCGAAGACCGGCACCAGCGGGGAGAACGGCGCCACCAGGGAGGCGTCCTCACGCGCCGCACCCGATAGCCTTCAGGCGCCGAACCGAGCAGCGTGGGTCCCACGCCACGTACGCGAGGGCGCCCAGTCCGCTCAGTCCGGGCCGCGCAGCGCCTCCCCGTCGGCGCGCGGGCCGTCGACGGCCCGGGACAGCGCGGCCGGCGTGCCCGGCCCGGATCAGCGGATGCGTGGCCCCGGCGGCGATCCCCGGCAGCAGTCGGGGCCACCACTCGGCCGGCACCTCGCGCCACGGCCGCTTCGGCCAGCCGCTCCCCGAAGTACGCGGCCCGGTCGCCGAGATACCGGGGGTCGCCCCGAGCCGCCGCCACTTCTCCCCGGTGATCCGCGCGTAGGACGCGGGCCGCTTCTCCAGCCGGACCCGGTAGCCGTCCAGCCAGCGGGGCACCCTTGCCCCTGTTCATGGCGGATCAGGGCCTCCACGGTCATGGGAGCGTGGTTGGTCAGCCAGCCCCGGGACTCGGGTCCCGTGGCGCGCGGCCGGACCAGTGCCTCGTCGTGCGTGCCGTCGTCGCGCGTGCCCCGACGCCAGGCGCGCCACGCGGCCCCGGTAACCGACCGCGGACGCGGCTGGCCGGCCCGTTCGGCCTGGGCCCCCCGGCGGATAGGGTGGCCCCGCCCCGGGAACGGCTGTGGTGAGGAGTGGGCTCGATGACGGAGCTGAGGGTGGCGGCGGCGGTCGGCGAGGCGTTTCCCGACGTGGCGGTCGCCGCCGTGGTGGCCGAGGGCGTGCGGGGCGAGGAGTCCTGGCCCGGGACCGAACGGCTGCTGGCCGCGCTGGAGGCCGACGCGGCGGCCGGTGACTGGACGGCGCCCGCCGAGACCGACCCGCTGCTGGCCTCGTGGCAGACCGTGTACCGGGCCTTCGGCACCAACCCGCGCCGGTTCCGGCCCAGCATGGACGCCCTCGCCCGGCGGCTGGCCAGGTCGGGGCGGCTGCCCCGCGTCAGCGCGGCCGTCGACACCTACAACGTGGTCTCCGCGGCCCACCACATCCCGGCGGGCGCGTTCGACCTGACCGCCGTCCGGGGCGACATCGAGCTGCGATTCGCCGCGCCCGGCGACGCGTTCACCCCGCTCGGCGAGCCGGATACCGTCGAGGACGCTCGCCCGGGCGAGGTGGTCTACGCCGACGCGGGGGGCGTCCTCACCCGGCACTGGAACCACCGCGACAGCGACCGCACCAAGGTCATGCCTGGCTCGCGGGACGTGGTCTTCCTGCTGGAGGCGGTCGACCCCGACACCGGCCGGAAGGTCCTGGAGCAGGCCGCCGACCGGCTGGCCGAACTGCTCGCACCGCGCTGCGCCCGTCTCGCCCAGCACCTCCTGACCACGGAACACCCCACCGCGCGCCTTTGTTGACGGCGTTACGGGCGCCGCCCCAGCAAGGCCACCAGCCGGTCCTGCGGCGGGGCCGCGTCGGCGACCGGCACCGGCGGATCGAAGATACCCACCTCCTGCCAGCCGTCGATCTGCGACTCGACGAACCCGAGCTCGGACTGGACCAGCTCGCCGTCCAGCCCGTCGTCCGCGCCGATCCCGTGCGCCAGATCCCAGGCGTGGACGGTGAGGTCCAGGGTCATCTGCCGCAGGTAGTCCGTCGCGGGCGTCAGCCCGGAGCTGGTGTGCACCGGCGCGTCCAGCGTGCCCGGCCGGTGGAACGCCCCGCGCGAGGCGGCCGCGGCGGCGGCCCAGGCGCCCGCCGGGTCGTCGCCCAGCACATCGCCGTCGAACCGGTCGCCCACCTCGTCGAGCGACGCCCCGCGCAGCAGCCAGGGAGCCCAGAGCTGCTCACCGGTCACATGGCCGACGAGATCCCGTACCGACCACTCGGTACAGGGCGTCGGCGCGTCCCACTGGTCGTCCCTCACCCGCTGCACCCGCCGGCCGAACTCGTCCATCGCCCGGTCGAAGCTGTCGAGCAGTTCCATGCGGTATCCCACCAAATCCGTCGAACTCGTTGAATCCGTTACATAGAGACCAGAATCACCTCCAGCGTACGCGGGCCGTGCACGCCCTCAACGCGGGAGAGTTCGATGTCGCTGGTCGCCGAGGGGCCGGAGATCCAGGTCAGTGGCCGGCTCGGGACCAGACGCTCCAGTGCCCCGGGCACGGAGCCGACCACCTGATCGGGCACCCGGACGACGCAGACGTGATGGTCCGGCACCAGAGTGACGCGCCGCCGCCCCTGGCCGGGCCCGCCGTCCAGGACGATCGTGCCCGTCTCGGCGATGGCCACCGCGCAGCCGGTGACGACGCTGTCGACGGCGTCGAGGTCGTGCGGCGTCTGCCCGGCCGAGTCGGGCACCCGCTCCACCCCGTCGGCCGCCGACAGCCACCCGGCCGGCAGCCCGGCGGGCACCACCACCGTGCGGGTGCCGCGCGCGGCCAGCAGCCGCGCGATCAGCGCGGGCAGGCCCGCCCCGTCCGTGCGCCGCACCACCGCCCGGTAGTCCATGAGACGCTCCGCCAGTGTCTCCACCGGGTCGGCGGGGGAGTGGCCGCGCAGATAGTCCCGGGGCACCGGGACATCGGCGGGCGTCTCCCCGGCGGGCACGTCGGCCAGCGCCCGCCGCACGCGGCGCAGCACTTCCTCCCGGCCGCTCACCGCCCGCTCCCCTCGCCGCGCGAGCGCCGCCACCAGTCACGGAACGGTTCCGCCGGGACCGGCGGCAGGTCCCGCGTGTCCGTCCACGCGCGACCGGGACCCGGCAGCCGCCGCCGGGGCGCCAGGCGGCGGGTGCGCGCGGCCAGCCGCTGCCCGGCCCGCAGCACGCCCGGATGGTCGAACACCCAGCGCGCGGCGCGCATCGCGGCCCGCTCGGCGGCGTGGCCCCCGGCGGGCCGGATGACGGTCCGCGTGCCGCGCACGGTGACCTCCCCGCCCCGCACCACGCGCTCGCGCAGATGGACCAGGACTTCCGGGATGTCGATGGCCACCGGGCAGACCTCGTAGCACGCCCCGCACAACGAGGAGGCGTACGGCAGCGAGGCGTCCAGCTCGCTGGTCACGCCGCGCAACTGCGGGGTGAGGATGGCCCCGATCGGCCCGGGGTACGCCGACCCGTAGGCGTGCCCGCCGGCCCGCTCGTACACCGGGCAGACGTTCAGACAGGCCGAGCAGCGGATGCAGCGCAGCGCCTGACGGCCCACCGTGTCGGCGAGCGCGTCGCTGCGGCCGTTGTCCAGCAGCACCAGGTGGAACGCGCGCGGGCCGTCCTCGTCCGTGGTGCCCGTCCACATCGAGGTGTAGGGGTTCATCCGCTCGGCGGTGGAGGAGCGCGGCAGGAGCTGGAGGAAGATCTCCAGGTCCCGCCAGGTCGGCACCACCTTCTCGATGCCGACCACGGAGATCAGCGTCTCGGGCAGGGTCAGGCACATCCGTCCGTTCCCCTCGGACTCGACCACGACCATGGTGCCGGTCTCGGCCACCATGAAGTTGGCCCCCGAGACGCCGACCTTCGCGTCGAGGAACTTGCGGCGCAGATGCAGCCTGGCCGCCTCGGCGAGGTCGGCCGGGTCGTCCGTCAGCCCCTCGGGCGCGGGTCGCCCCCGGTCGGCCATCCGGTCGCGGAAGATGTCCCGGATCTCGCCCCGGTTGCGGTGGATGGCGGGGACCAGGATGTGGGACGGCAGGTCGTCGCCCAACTGCACGATGAGCTCGGCCAGATCGGTCTCGTCGGCCCGGATCCCGGCCTCGGCCAGCGCCGCGTTCAGCCCGATTTCCTGCGTCACCATGGACTTGACCTTGACGACCTCCCGCTCGCCGGTCGCCAGGACCAGCGCGGTCACGATCCGGTTGGCCTCCGCCGCGTCGGCCGCCCAGTGGACGTGCCCGCCCGCCGCGGTGACGGCGCGCTCCAGCCGCTCCAGATAGTGGTCGAGGTGACGCAACGTCCGGTCCTTGACGGCCGCCCCCGCCGCGCGCAGCTCCGGCCAGTCCGGCAGCTCGGCCACCGCGCGGGCGCGCTTGTCGCGGATCGTGTGCGTGGCATGCCGCAGATTCCCCCGCAACCGCGCGTCCCCGACGGCCTCCGCCGCGGCCACGGGAAAGGCGGGCATCCCCAGATAGGTCCCGTCGCTCACCAGGGCTCCTTCTCCGTGCTCGCCAGGATCTCCGCGAGGTGGACCGGGCGGACCGTCGAGCCGAGGCGGGAGAGCGTGCCGCCGATGTGCGTCTGGCAGGAGTTGTCCACCGTGCAGACCGCCGCCGCGCCCGTACCGATGATGTGCCGCGCCTTGTCCGCGCCCATGGCCGCCGACACCGCCGCGTTCTTCACGGCGAACGTTCCCCCGAAGCCGCAACACTCCTCCGCGCCCGGCAGATCGACCAGCTCCAGCCCCCGCACCGCCCGCAGCAGACGGCGCGGCCGGTCGCCCAGCCCGAGCGCGCGCAGCCCGTGGCACGTCGGGTGGTACGTGACGGTGTGCGGGTAGGAGGCGCCGACGTCCGTCACCCCCAGCACGTCCACCAGGAATTCCGTCAGCTCCAGCGTCCGGGGCGCCACCGCTGCCACGGCCCCGGCCAGTCCGCCGCCGCGTCCCTCCGCCGCCGCCCGCGCGCCGATCCGCGGGTAGTTGTCCCGCACCATCGCCGCGCACGAGCCGGACGGCGTCACCACGTGGTCGTAGCCCGCGAAAGCCCGCGCGAACCGGCGCACCAGCGGTTCGGTCTCGTGCCGGTAGCCGGTGTTGTACTGCGGCTGCCCGCAGCACGACTGGTCCATGGGGAACTCCACCCGCACGCCCAGCCGCTCCAGCAGCGCGACGACCGCCCGGCCGGTGCGCGGATAGAGCGCGTCGTTGACGCAGGTGATGAACAGCGCGACCCGCATCCATGAGTCCTTTCGCCGTGGGCGGGGCGGTGCCGCCCCCGGGGGCTCATGGTGCCGCAGCGGCCGGAACGACGCGAGGGCGGCGCCGGCCGCCGACCGACGGCCCCGGCCGCTTTCAACGGCCGTCCCGCGAGTGTCCGCTGTTGTCGGGTGTACTTGTCCGTTCGCTGTGATCGGTTGTTGTCGCTGCTGTGTTCGGCCAGGAGTGCGAATCCCTGCCGGTCGACCGGTGTGGCGGTGGCGGAGAGGATGACGACGCTGGTGCTGGTGCCGCGGTCGAGTCCGAGCCAGGACCGGAAGCCGCCGGTGTCGCCGTTGCACCAGGCGATCGGTCGGCCCTTCCTGTGGAGCGTGATCCACGCGGCGCCGATCTGGGCGCCCGTGCCGAACGGGGCGATCGGATCGAGTGCGGCGACCCCGGGGGGCACTGCCGTCGAGTACTGCTGCTGTGAAGCGGGCCGAGCAGCCGGCCGGGGGGACGGGGTGGATCATGGAGTCATGTCTGACACCTTCACCACACGAGTGATCGACATCGCGACCGGGGCCGAGGAGCGGGTGTACAACCTGACCGGGGAGTGCGCGCGGTTTCTCCAGGACGTCGCGCCCGGCCGGGACGGGCTGCTGAGTGTGTTTGTCCCGCATGCGACCGCCGGGATCGCTCTCCTCGAAACGGGCGCCGGCAGCGACGATGACCTCCTCACGGCGCTGCGTGACCTGCTTCCCGCCGACGACCGCTGGCGGCACCGGCACGGCAGCCCGGGGCACGGCCGCGACCACGTGCTGCCCGCGTTCGTCCCGCCGCACGCCACCCTGCCGGTCGTCGGCGGCGGGCTCCAGCTCGGCACCTGGCAGTCCGTCTGCCTGGTGGACACCAACATTTCCAACGTCAACCGCCAGGTGCGCCTGAGCTTCCTCGGCTGAAGCCGCCGCATCTCTCTCCCCCGCTCGCACGCGGCCGAAACCCGCTCGGCGGCGGGTGGCGCGGCTCATCTCCCAGACAGCGCCCTTCACCCGTGCGGTCCCGGGCGGGACGGGCGCGGCCATCTCCCCCTCACCGACAATCCTCGGCTATGGCCGATCTCGTCCTGGACGGCACGAGCGCGCGGGTGTCCTGACACACGGCCATCACCCCGGCGCCGGGTCCGGGCGAGCCCGCGCCGCGTGCTCACTCCCCTGGCGGTGACCGGATGGCGCCGGTCGCCACGGCCTGCTCGAATGAGGGCACGGACCGTCGTTCCAGGTGCGTGCGGGAAGCCGCCCTCCGCGTGGGCGCGGGCGACGGCGTGCGCGGCAGTGAGGATGAGCGCCGATGAATCGACCCGCCGGCCCACGGGAGGCGGACAGCGCCTTTCTCCCTCCGGGAGCCGCCGCGTCGGCGGCGGTGGACGCGCGGGGCGTCGTCACGGCGTGGAGCCAGGGCGCCGAGGAACTGCTGGGCTACCGGGCGGAGGAGGTCGTCGGGCGCCCTGCCGCCGGAATGCTCGCCGACGATGTCTCGGCCCCGGCGCGCAGATGCCTCGCCGGGCCGTGGGGATGGAGCGGCGATCTGGCTCTGCGGCACCGGGACGGCGGCGCTGTTCTGCGGACCAGCGTGCGGGCGTTCCCCTTCCTCGACCGCGCGGGTGACCTCCAGTGGTTTCTGGTGGCGGCCCCGGAGGACTCCGCGATGGTGGAGTGGGCCATTGCCGACTCGCCGCTCACGCTGGCGATCTATGACCTCGACGCGCGAATCCTGCGGATGAACGCCGCGACCCGGCGGCTGCTGGGCGTGGCGGGCGAAGAGGTGCTCGGTCAGCCGGTGGGCGAGGTGTACGAGCGGGCTTTGGCCGGCCGGGAGCCGTCGGCCTCCGCCTTCTCCGATTCGGTGGTGGCGGAAGTGCTGCGGGTGGGCCGGACCGGCGAAACGCTCCGTTACGAGGTGTCCGCCCCGACCCCCGGCGACCCCCGGAGGACCACCTGGGCGGTCAACATGTCCCCGGTGCGGGACGCGGCCGGGCGGGTGCGGGGCGTGTTCACCGCGGGGTCCGACATCACGGAGCAGTTTCTCGCCCGTGAGCGGCTGGCGCTGCTGAACGAGGCGAGCACCCGTATCGGAACCACGCTCGATGTCATGCGGACGGCTCAGGAACTGGCGGATGTCATGATTCCCCGGCTCGCCGATTTCGTGAGCGTCGACCTGATCGAAGTGAAGGAGAACGGCGGCGAAGCGCCCGGGGCGCCACACAGTCGCCCAGTCGGCCCCCTGACCCTGCGCCGGGTGGCCCACCAGTCTGTCCTCGAAGGCATCCCCGAGGTGGTCGTGCCGCTGGGCGAGGTGGACACCTATCCGGAGTATTCGCCGCCCGCTCGGTGCCTGGCCTCCGACGAGCCGGTGCTCAGCGGGCTGGACGATCCCGGCTTCGTCCGGTGGGTGAGGGAGTTCCCCCCGCGCGGCGAGCGCGTGCGCACCCACGGGTTCCACTCGCTGATCGCTGTGCCGCTGCGCGCCCGCGGCACCACCCTCGGGGTGGCCGTACTCGTCCGCAGCCGTCCGGAGGCGTTCGAGCGGGATGATCTGCTGCTGGCCGAGGAGCTCTCTGCCCGTGCGGCGGTCAGCGTGGACAACGCCCGGCGCTACACCCGGGAGCACACCACCGCGCTGACGCTGCAGCGCAGCCTCCTGCCCCGGCGGCTGCCCCGCCCGGCGGCCGTCGAGGTCGCCTCCCGCTATCTGCCCACGGCCACCCAGGCGGGCATCGGCGGCGACTGGTTCGACGTCATCCCGCTCTCCGGCACGCGCGTGGCCTTCGTCGTCGGCGACGTGGTCGGCCATGGCATCCACGCGTCCGCCACCATGGGGCGGCTGCGCACCGCCGTGCGCACCCTCGCCGATGTCGATCTGCGCCCCGACGAGCTGCTCACCCACCTCGACGATCTGGTCGCCCGCCTCGACGAAAACGACGCCGTCGACCCGATGGGCAGCACCACCGGGGGCTTCGGCGCGACCTGTCTGTACGCGGTCTACGACCCGGTCTCGGGGCACTGCGTTCTCGCCAGTGCGGGGCACCCGCTGCCCGTGGTCATAGCCCCGGGCGGCGATGTCCGGTTCGTCGAGGTGTCCCCGGGACCACCGCTGGGCGTGGGCGGCCTGCCCTTCGAAGCCGCCGAAGTAGCGCTGCCCGAGGGCGGCCTGATCGCCCTGTACACCGACGGCCTCGTGGAGTCCCACGAACGCGGCTTCGACGAGGGCCTCCGGCTGCTGGCCGGCGTGCTGGCCGGGTCCACGGGAACGCTGGAGGAGACCTGTGATCACGTCATCAGGTCGATGCTGCCCGACCGCCCGCAGGACGACGCCGCCCTGCTGATCGCGCGGACTCGCGTGCTGGACACCGAGCACGTCGCCACCCTGGACCTGGAGCCCGATCCGTCCCAGGTCGCCTACGCCCGCGAGGCGGCGACGGGCAAACTGGAGTCGTGGGAGCTGGGGGAGGCCGCCTTCATCACCGAGCTGGTCGTGAGCGAGCTGGTGACCAACGCGATCCGGCACGGGAGCCCACCCATCCAGCTCCGGCTGATCCGCGGGGAGACCTCGATCATCTGCGAGGTGTCGGACACCAGCAGCACCGCACCCCATATGCGGCGCGCGCGAACCCTCGACGAGGGGGGCCGCGGCCTGCTGCTGGTCGCCCAGCTCACCCAGCGGTGGGGCTCTCGGCAGACCGCGTCGGGCAAGATCATCTGGGCCGAGCAGGACCTCGCCGCCGACGCGACCGGGGCCTGGCTGGGGGGCTGACCTCAGGTCTGCTCCCCAGGGTGACGCGGGCGGGGGGCTCAGGGACCCGGCCAGACGGCCGAGGCATCGTCGCGGCCGGGTTCCGGCAGTCGCAGCGGACGCACCGGCAGCGGGCGGGTGATCCCGTCCGTCGTCGCGCTCCAGGCCACCGG
The DNA here is from genome assembly GCF_035917415.1 of Streptomyces sp. NBC_01803. NCBI lineage: Bacteria > Bacillati > Actinomycetota > Actinomycetes > Kitasatosporales > Streptomycetaceae > Streptomyces > Streptomyces sp. NBC_01803. The sequence goes on along the minus strand of NZ_CP109073.1, from coordinate 182,207 downwards.
ACGGCCCGAGTAGCACAGGGCGGTCAGGACGAACACCCCGTCCGCGTAGACCTCCACGTACTCGCCGACGGTCAGGACGCGCAGCCGCCGGGGCGGTCGTGGGAGGAGGGCACCGGCCAGGGAGGGCCCCCTCGGTCCGGTCACCCAGACGCGGGCGCCGTCGCATCCCACCGTCACCGCCGGATCGTCTCCCTCGGCGCGCAGGACGACACCGAGCCGCCCGGTGACCTCGATGTCGGCGACGCCGTGCGCGACCGGGCGGCCCTCCAACGGCTCTTCCAGCCAGCGGTCCAGGCCGCTCCACCACTCCATCCGGGGCGCGGCGCCACCGGCCGCCAGCACCTTCGGCTGGGCCAGCATTCCCCGGCCCGGCGCACCGGTGTCCCGCAGGCCCGCCCGCCGGGGCGTCGTGTGCAGCACCACGCGTTCCCCGCCGGGAGCGGTGACGATCCGGGGGGCGTAGACACCTGGCGGTGACAGGGGGCCCAGTGGCTCCCAGGGGCCGCGCAGCCGGGGAGCCGTCCAGGTCTCGATGGAGCCGCCGCCGATGCCGCCGACGCTCCCGAGCAGCAGCCAGCCGTCGCCGAGCCGTTCCAGCACCGGGCACTCCAACTGGGCGGCCCGCCCCGGCGAGAGCGGCGGCGGGTGGGTGTCCCAGTGCGCCAGGTCGCGGGAGGTGGCGAGGGCGACGCAGCCCGCGCGTTCCACGGGCCGGGAGGCGTCACTCGCGCAGACGACCATGGCCCAGTGGCCTCCGCCGTCGTCGTCGGGGACGACGAACGGATCGCGCCAGCCCATGCCGTCACCCGTCCGGTACCAGCGCGGATCGGCCCGTGACACCGGCTCACCGCCGTGCCGCCGCCAGCTGGTCCCGTCCCGCAGCTCCGAGTGCGCCAGTCCGATGGCCTGTTCGGGCCAGCCGCCCGCGGTGACGCCCGCGACGCCCGTATACAGCATCGCCAGGCCGGCCCCGTACTCGAAGGGGTGCATGGTCCAGACGGCCGACCCGTCGAAGCGGCCCGGCGGCCCGACGCCGAACACCGCGCCCCTCGGTTCCCATCCGACGAGGTCGCTGGAGGTCGCCCTGCCATAGGACGTCTCCATGCGCACGGGATCGAACTGTTCGGTCCACGGGCCCTGCAGGTGCAGCACCGTGTAGCGGCTCCCGGGGCCGGAGAGCAGGGCGAAGTCGTTCAGGCACAGACCGGGCGGTGCGTAGCGCACAGGCCACCTCCTGATGACAACACTGTCCGCGAAAGCCGCGAACATGAACATATCTGTGTCTACTATGACGCTCGCGGCACACCATCAGGAGGTAGGACATCGGACGGCGGCGGATGACAGGGGGGCCGCGGCTTCGAGCCGCGCTCGCCGGCTCAGCGCTCATGGTGTCCTGGGTGGCTGTCACGGCGTGCTGGGCCGGAGCGGGCGAGGTCCCGCGCAGCGCGGCCGGGAGCGGTACCGGCGACATCTCCGTCTGGGCCCACCAGGGAACGGTTCCCGAGAACGAGGCGCTGATCGGCATCGTGGCGGACTTCAACCGCTCACAGGACAAGGTGCGCGCGCGCCTGCGGCTCACCCCGCCGGCCGACTACACCGGGACCGTCCTGATCACGGAGCCCGCAGATCTGCCCGACGTGCTGGAATTCGACGGCCCGACGATGGCGAGCCTCGTCGCCAACGGAAAGCTCACCGCCATCACCCCCTACGTCTCGTCCGGGACGGTCGACAACGCCACCGACACCATCCGGGCCCAGGGCATGGCGGGCGGCGAGCTGTACGGGCTCGGCATGTACGACTCGGGCCTGGGCGTCTACGGCGACAAGAGCCAGTTGGACGCGGCGGGCGTCGACTACCCGCGGGGGCTCGACGACGCCTGGAGCGCGGAGGAGTTCACCGACGCGCTGGGGACGCTGGCGGCCAGGGACGACGACGGCCAGGTCCTGGACATCCGGGAGAACGACGGTCTGGGCACCGAATGGGGCACCTTCGGATTCTCGCCCGTCCTCTGGTCCGCCGGCGGCGGTCTGCTCGCCGGGGACCACGCGGCAGGCGTCCTGGACACGCGCGAGACGGCGGCCGCGTTCGAGAGGTTCCAGGAGTGGAAGCGTTACGTCCATCCCAATCCCGACGGCACCGCCCTGCAGGAGCGAGAGGTCGCCCTGAGCTGGGCCGGCCACTGGGTGTACGGCGACTACGCGGCATCCCTCGGCTCCGACCTCGTGGTCATGCCGCTCCCGGACTTCGGCAACGGGGTCAAGACCGGTCAGGGCTCCTGGGCGTGGGGCATCGGCGCCAACACCAAGAACGGCACGGCGGCCGGCGCCTTCCTCGACTACCTGCTCGGCGACGAGCGCGTCGCCAGGATGACGGAAGCCAACACGGCACCCCCCGGAACGCGGTCGGCCCTCGCCGCGAGCCCGCTGTACGGGGACGGCGGGCCACTACGGCTGTTCGCCGAGCAGCTCGACAGGCCCTGCGGGGACAGGGACATCACCCCGTCCTGCGTGGCCGTCACCCGGCCGGTGACGCCGGGCTACCCGGTGATCACCTCGGAGTTCAGCCAGGCACTGACCAAGATCTACGGAGGGGACGATCCACGGGACCGGTTGTCCGGCGCGGCCCGCGCCATCGACCGGTCCTACGCCGACAACGACGGTTACGAGCTGCCATGAGCAGGCCGGGCCGTATCCGCGCGCAGGGACCGCTCATGGCCCTGCCGGCCCTGGCGGGCCTGTTGGTCTTCGTGGGCGTACCGTTCCTCTACTCCATCGCGCTGTCCTTCTACGAGGTGCGCCTCGGCTCCCCCGAGGCTCCCTCGTTCACCGGGCTCGAACATTACCGGCGGCTGTTCTCCCATCCGGACATCTCGCCGCCCTTCCGGCGCGCGCTCCTGAACAACCTCACCTTCGCGGTCGTCGTCGTCCCCCTGCAGACGGGCCTCGCCCTCGCCCTCGCCGTTCTGCTCAACCGGAGGCTGCGGGGCATGGGCGTTCTCCGCGCCCTGTTCTTCCTCCCGGTCGTCCTCCCCATGGCGCTCGTCGCCGTTCTCTGGAGACCGTTCCTCTCCCGTGGCGAGGACGGCATCATCAACGCCGCGCTGTCGCACCTGACTCCCGGAAGCTGGGAGGCACACGACTGGCTGGGCTCGGCGACCACCGCCATGGCGTCGGTCATCGTGCTGTCCGTGTGGCAGGGCGTCGGCTTCCAGATGCTGATCTTCCTCGCCGGGCTCCACCAGATCCCCGACGAGCGGTACGAGGCCGCGATGGTCGACCGGGCCGGCCCCTGGCAGCGGTTCCGTCATGTGACACTGCCCGGCCTGCGCACCACCGTCGTCTTCGTCGCGCTGCTGACATCGGTGCTCGCCTTCCGGGTCTTCGACCAGGTCTACATCCTGATCCGGGGCGGCGGGCTCAACGAGGAAGCCACCCACACCGTGATGTATCAGGCGGTCACCACGGCCTTCGACCAGAACAACACCGGCATGGCCTCGGCGATCACCGTCGTCTTCTTCCTCATCGTGCTCGCGCTGACGCTGCTGCAACGCGGCCTCGTCAGGACACGCGAGGAGAAGTCATGAGCCGGCCGCCGCGGCGCCGCCGGGCCGCCCGGCTGCTGCTGATCCCGCTGTGCCTGCTGTACAGCATCCCCCTGATCTATCTGTTGATCGGCAGCCTCAAACCCCCGGACGAGGTGCTGCACGGACTCTCCGGCTTCGTGCCCACCAGCCTGACGTTCGACAACTACCGGGCGGTGTTCGACAGCCTTTCCACGTCGAGCACTGGCTACTTCTGGCAATTCGCGGCGGTGTCGCTGACCGTGTCGGCGATGGTCGTGGCCGGCGGGCTGCTGGTGAACTCCATGGCCGCGTACGCCCTGTCCCGGCTGCGCTGGCCGGGCAGGCGCGCCGCGCTGGCGGCCGTCCTGCTGCTGATGCTGGTGCCGTTCGAATCGGTGGCCGTGCCCTTGCTCTATCTGTTCAGTGACCACCGGGACACCCTCTACATCCTCGTCCTGCCCTTCATCGCGAACGCCTTCTCCATCTACCAGTTCCACACCTACTTCCGCGCGATTCCGCGCAGCGTCGAGGAGTCGGCCGTGATCGACGGCGCGGGCCCCTGGCGGACGCTGTTCGGAATCGTCTACCCGATGAGCAAGCCCGTGTTCGCGTCGGTGGCGATCCTGACCTTCCTGGTCTCCTGGGGCTCCTTCCTCTGGCCGGTGCTGATGATCTCGGATCCCTCGCTCCGGCCGCTGCCGCTGGAGATGACCGTCTTCCAGGCCCAGCAGCCCCCGGACTGGGGCCAGATCCTCGCGTTCGGCGTGCTGCTGATCCTGCCGGTCCTGCTGGTGTTCCTCCTCTTCCAGCGCTGGGTCGTCCGCGGCGTGGTCACCTCGGTTCCCCGGAGCTGACGCCCACCAGGCCCCGTCAGGCGCCGCGTCCCGTTGGTCGCGCGGGATCCCCGCCCGTACCGGGGTGTCGCGCGCGGAGACCGGCTCGTCCAGCGCCGGCCGCCGGGGCTCGCGGGCTGGCGGGGCCGGGCGGTGCCGACGCGCCGGTACGGTCCGTTCGGCAGTGCGTCCGGCAGTGCGTCCGGCAGCCGGGTGCCCGACGAGGCGTCGTACGCCCCTCCCGTCGCACACCCGCCCCTTGTCATCGGGTTCTCGGGCGTCCACCCGAGCAACCCGGTGAGGCGTCCCACCGCCGGGAACCCGCAGTCGCGAGCCCCTGGGGGACCCACCGGCCGGCTGCTCGCTCCCCGGTGTTCGCGCCAGGACAGCAAGGTCGACGACCAGCGATCCGGCGGACGGGCGCCGTCGGCCACGTCGACGAGTACCCTTTCCGCGATGACCACGACGACGGCTCACCGGCCGTCGAATCCGCCTGATCAAGACGGGCACGGCCCCTCATTCCGCGCCTGGGCCGCATGGGGGAACGTCAACCGGCGGCGGCGTTCCGCCCGGCGGCGTTCCGCCCGGCGGCGTTCCGCCCGGCGGCGGTCCCCGGCGAGGAGTTGAGCGCCAGGGGCCGCCTCACGTTCCTAGGGAAGCGGCGAGACCAGCAGGAATCGCTTGCCGCGGCTGGCCCGGTAAGCCAGCGCCTCCCAGCCCCGCTCCGCCAATCCGGCCGCGCAGCGGGCGAGCCGGTCCTCGACACCCGCCCGCGCCGCCCCCACGGCACGCCACTCCACCCGCACCCGGTCCTTCTCATCCGACTCGGTGACCCGGTACCCCTCCGACATGAGACGGCCCGTCCGGTCCACCGCACACGGAGGGAGACCGGCGACCTCCAACGCCAGGGACACCGCCCACACCATCCGCTCCCGCTCCCACGGAGCGGGCCTTCCCGGATCGTCCCCGCCGCCGGCGGTCCCGAAGACACGGCGGATGTCCACGGCGCCGGCCCACGCCCGGGCGACGACGGCCGCCCGCGCGCCGGGATCTCCCCAGGGCCACCCCGGCTGATCGCCGGGCGCCGCCGTGAAGACTCCCGCCTCGCCGGGCGGTGCAGCGGTCCCGGTCTCCCGGCCCGCGTCCGCGAGCCGGTCACGCGCCACACGTCCGGCCTCGGTCAGATAGGTCCCGCCCAACTGCCCGTGAACCACCGCGAGGCCCCTGGCCACCAGCCTTCCGCGATCCCGCTCCGGCCCGTCCAGGCGCCCGGTGACCGGGTCCGACGACAGAATCAGACGCCGCTGCCCGGCCGGCAGATCCGAAGGGTGCGCGTGCTCCACCACCGGTCCCTTCCCCCGGCGCCGAAGCACCGGAACATCGCTTCACAAAGCCGCGCCGTCCGGCGCCGTCGGCCCTCAGGACCTCAGACGGATCAGGTCGATGCGGGACCGCAGCCCCAGCTTCCGGTAGACCTGCCGGAGATGGAAGCCGACCGTGTGCGGCGAGACGAAGAGCTGGCCGGCCACCTGGCGGTTCGTCAGTCCGCCCGCGACCAGCTCGGCCACCTGCCGTTCCGCCTTGGTCAGGCTGTCCCAGCCGGAGACCGGGCGCGGCGTGTGCGTCCAGTGCCGGCGCCTGACCCCGAGGTGGCGCAGCTCCCGGCGGACCCGGGCGCCGTCCCGCTCGCCGCCGAGGGTGCCGTAGACGTGCAGTGACCGCTCCAACTCGGCCACCGCTCCCTCGCGGTCGCCGCGGGCGAGCAGCAGCCGTGCCCGGTCCTCCGCCGCGCCGGCCTGGGCCCACGGGTCCGCGTGCAGCGGGCCGAACCGCGCCAGAGCGGCGGCGTCCCCGTCGAGCACGGCACGGGCGTGGGCCGCCGCGGTCCGCAGCGCGGGCAGCTCCCGGCCGCGTTCCCGCAGCGACTCCGCGGTCGCCACGGCGGTGCGGGCGACGTCCGGGCGGCCCGCGTCCAGCGCCCAGCGGACGCAGCGGGCGGTGGCCGACGGGTCCTCCAGCAGCAGCGCCCGCCGTGCCCGGGGGCACGCCCACACCTCCGCCAGGCTCTCCAGGGCCGCCGCGGGACCGCCCCTGGCACCGGCTATCTCGGCGGTGAGCAGGGCGCGCATGGCCCGCCAGGGGTGGGCGGCGTCGGGCGGGAAGTCCTGGGCGAGGACGTCGAGATGCTCCCCGGCCTCACTCAGCCGGCCGCGCCGCAGTGCCACCAGGGCGCGGACGCGCCAGGCGTGCGGCGCGAGCAGGGGCAGGCAGACGCCACGGCCCCCGGCGAGCCCGGCCCGCGCGTCCTCGTCGGCCTCGTCGAGGCGCCCGCGCGCCAGGTGCACCGGGGCCCGCAGGATGGCGGCGACGGCCGGCGCGCCCGCCTCGGCGGAGGTCCGCGCGGCGGCCTGGGCGACGGCGAGCGCCTCGTCGAGCTCGCCGGTGCCGGTGAGGAACGAGGCGAGGAACCACCGCGGGTCGAGAACCCGGACGGCTCCGGTGGCCGGGTCCAGCTCACCGGCCTCCCGCAGCAACGCGATCGCCCGGCCGGGCTCGCCGTCGCCCCAGAGGCGGAGGGCGTCCACGGTCAGCGCGGCGGCCCGCACGACGGCCGGCCGACCACCCTTCGGACCGGTGTCCCCGGCAGGCCCGTCCTCCCCGGCGGGCCCGGCGCCCCCGGCAGGTCCGTCCTCCCCGGTCAGGCACCGGGCGGTCAGCAGGCAGATCTCCGCGCGCTCCCCGTGCCCGGAGCCGTCCGGGGCGACGGCCAGGGCCTCCCACGCGGCCCGGCCCGCCTCGTGCGGCCGGCCCGCCAGCAGCAGCGCGACCGACAGCCATGAACGGAACGCGGCGGGTCCGTCGCCGCCCTCCGCCGCCGGCCCCCGGGCGGACGCGGCGAGCCGGGCCTCGGCCTCCCGCGCGGTGAGCAGCGCCCGGTCGGCGGCTCCCGCCCGTACCAGCCCCTCCACGGCGGTGGCGGCGAAGCCGAGCCACCCATCCTGATCCGGCGCGAGGAGCCCCATGCCGCGCGATGCGAGCGACGCGGCGGTGGCCGGCTCCGCGACGAGCAGGCGGTCGGCCGCGTGCGCGATGATCCGCACCGCCTCCATGTCCCCGGGCTGGGCGATGTGCGCGACATGCAGCGCGGCGGCCTCGACGCCGTCCGGGCGGGCCAGCAGCATGGCCGCCGCCTGGCGGTGCAGCAGCGCGCACATCGGCGGTGGCACCGAGTCCAGGACCGCCCGCCACAGCGCCTCGCTGCGGAAGGCGAAGTCCGTCGCGCCGCAGCTCACCAGCCCGCAGGCGATCGCCTCGTCCAAGGCGGCCAGCAGATCCGGCGGGGACTCCCCGAGCAGCGTCGCCAGGTCGGTCGGGGTGAACGACGAGCCCAGGACCGCCGCCAGCTTCAGCGCCTTGACGGTGAACGGGGACAGCGTCCGCAGCCGCTCGCGCACCAGCACGGCGAAGCACGCGGGCACCGGCGCGGGCGCGCGCACGCCGTCCGCCGGGGCGGTGAGCGGGGCGGCGGGGGACCGCAGCCGGGCGACGCCGTCCGCGACGCGCACCTCGCCGCCCTCGATCAGGCCCCGGACCAGGTCGATCACGGCGCGCGGCGTGGGGCCGACGCTCTCCGCCAGGGTGACGATCGACGGATCGGGCACGGCGCCCAGGTGGTCGGCGACCACGTCGGCCACCGCCTGGCCGGTCAGCGGACCCGGATCCGGCAGGCGCTCCAGCGGCAGCCCGCCGAGGCTGATCTCGCGCACGCCCCGCCGCGCGGCGCCCGGGTCGGTGCCGGAGGCGAGGATCCACAGCACGGGGTGCCCCTGCGACTGCGCGATCAGATCGCCCAGCGCCGCCAGGACCGGCGGCTCGGCCAGATGGAGGTCGTCGAGCACCACCAGGGCCTGCCCCCGCTCCAGGGCGGCGCGCAGCCGGGAGCGCAGCTCCTTCTCGTTGTCGAACGCGCCGAGCCGGTGGACCAGTGCGTCGAGCGCGGTGGGAACGGCTCCGAGAAGCGCGTCGGAGGTGGTGACGACGCCGCTGACGACGGCGAAGCCGTACCGGACGGCGATACCGATCGATTCGATGAGCAGCCGGGTCTTGCCCGCCCCGGCCGGGGTCTCCAGCGTGAGGACCCTGCTCTGTCCGGTCCGGGTCACGGTGTGCAGGCCCGCGGTGATCCGGCCCACGTGGGCCTCCCGGCCGCGCAGCGGACGCAACGGCGCCCGTCGCTGTATTCCGCCTACCTTGGAATTGCCCCGATCATATGTTTTCGAACCGTTCACCCAGGCCCCTTCACGCTTTGTGGGACTCGCGGACTCGGTGAATGGTGAGTTTATCCAACGCCTCAGGGGCCGGGCAATATGGCCTGAGTGCGGGGAGCGCTCCGATGGGTCGGGGAATTCCTGCCGCTTTATGGTCGGCGCCTTTTCCTTTTCCGCCGCCTCTGTTTTCCTTGAGATATCCCTATCGTATGGTGAGGTGGGAAAAGGACGTCCCGCAGCCGCCACGCCGCCGCCAGCGGGAGCCGGAGAGCGCCGCGCGTCGCCAGCGCCGCGTGCGTCGCGTCCGCGCACCACATCCCGAGCACCAGCGACGCGACCAGCACCGCCGGCTCCCGCCCGCCCGCCAGCGCGAGCCACAGGCACCCGGCCGCCGCCGTTCCCGGCACCACCAGCGCCGCCGCCAGGGGCCGCAGATGGTGCACCAGCAGACCCGAGACGGCGACCACGTCCGCCGTCGCCAGCCGCGCCGGCCCCCGCGTCGCGTCGCCGTCCAGCCGGTCGGCCGGCATCGTCAGTGTGCGGGCCGCGACCCGGTACGCCAGCCGGCGCGCCAGCTCCACTCCCGTCGCCCGCGCCCGACCGGCGGCGTACCGCGACGCGGCGGCGTGGCCCGCGGCGACCGCGAGCAGCGCGCACAGCCACGGCCGCGCCCCCGCGCCGTCCGCCGTCAGCAGCCGTGTCAGCGCCGCGGTCGCCACGATGGGCGCGGCGGCGTGCAGCACCGCGCAGCCGGCCGCGGCGGTCACCGCCCGGCCGGTGCCCGGTCCGCGCAGCAGGCGGAGCGCACCGCCCACCCGGCGCCGCGCCACGCGCGGTGGCGGCCCCGGCCCCGGCTCGCGGCCCGGGCCGGCCCACGCCGACGCGCAGCCGCCGACGACCGGGGCGAGCACCAGGAAGACCGGCAGCTCCGCGCCCGGCGTCCCCAGCACGGCACCCGAGGCGAGGACCACGGCGATCAGCGTCACCGGCGAGAGGGCGGTCTCGGCCAGCCACCCGACCGTGACCACCCGGCGGGTCCTGGCCTCGAATACCTCGTGGAAGCGGTCCACGGCCGCCAGGTGCGCGGCCGTGGCCGCCTCCGCCCGGTCGGGCGGCCCGGCGGCCGTCACCGCGTCGGCCAGCCGCCCGAGGCCGGCGGCGACCGCCGCCAGCTCCCGCCCGGCCGCCCGTGTCCCGGCCGCGCGCAGGCCCGCGGCGCGCCGTTCGGCCCACGCGCCGACCGCCACCGGCGCCGCCGTGACCACCGCGAGCGCCTGGTCCGTCCACAGCAGACACCCCAGCGCCGCCCCGCCCGTGACCGCCGCCGCGGCCCGCCCGGCACTGCCCGCCGCACGGCGGGCCCCGGCACCGGACCCCGTACCGGCGCCGAGCGGCAGCAGCCGGACGGCCAGGACGGCCGCCGCCGCGCCCGCCACCCACCACGCCGCGCCGGAGCCGGGCCCGCGCCCGTCCAGCAGGACGCGCGCCAGCCAGACGGTGCCGATCGGCGGCGTGAGCCGGACCAGCGCGGACAGCGTCCCGCCGGCCGGCCGTGACAGTGACGCGAGGCCCATGACGAGGTATCCCAGCGTCCCCGGCACGGACGTCGGGAGGCGCGCGCGAGAACCTGCGCGCCCGTGCGGGATGCGTGCCCGCCGCGCGGCCCGGGAAGTCGCCGCCGCCCCGCCGAACCCCTGTTCCGGCACCGCCCGCACGCGATGTGCGCCCGGGCCCCGGCCCCAAGAATCGAAGAACGGTGAGCACCGTGCCGGAAAGGGGGGACGCCGCGTGAACGGATCGGGAGTGAGGCCGTCGCCCGGCGGCGGTGGGAGCGCCGTCGCGGTGCTGGGCGCGGGCATCAGCGGACTGGTCGCGGCCTGGGAGCTGGAACGGCTCGGCCACGACGTGGTGGTGCTGGAGGCCGACACGCGGATCGGCGGACGGGTGTTCACCCACCGCTTCGCCGGCTCCGGCGGGCCGCGGGCGGAGCTGGGGGCCATGCGTATCTCCCCGGATCACGCCATGACCCTGCGGTACATCGAGCGGCTGGGCCTGCGCTCCCGGCTGCGGCCCTTCGCGAACATCCTCAGCGACCCGAACAATCAACTGCGCCTCGGGCGCCGCCTGCTGCGGGTGCGGGACGCGGCCGGACCGCTGGCCCGGGAGACCGAGGTACGCGCCGGGGGCGGGCCGCACCGACCCGACGCGCTGCTGTTCACGGGCTGGCTGCACGCCATGGTGCGCGCGCTGGGCCCCGCCGAACTGCGCGTCGTGGTGCGGCGTGACCTCGGGAAGCTCCTCGCGGTGGCTGGCCGGTTCGACCTCGTGCCGTTCGTCGAGGGGGGCCGGGCCGACGTCGGCGCCGCGCTGAGCGCCCATCCGGAGCTGCGGGCGGCCTGCGACCCGCGTCTGGAAGGCTTCCTGGACGACCTGCTGCGGGAGTCGGGGCGCGGCATGGTGCGGCTGGCCGGCGGCATGTCCCAGCTGACCGACGGCATCGCCGCCCGGCTGCGCCGCCCGGTGCGCACCGGGCACGAGGTCACCGGGATCGACGTGCGCCCGGACGGAGTGCGGGTGAGGCTCGGCGGCCGGCTGGCCCCGGCCGCCGTCACCTACCCCGTCGTGCTGTGCACCATCCCGTTCTCCGTGCTGCGTCGGCTGCCCCTGACCGGCGTCACCGACGACAAGCTGGAGGTCATACGGACACTGGACTACGGCTCGGCCACCAAGGTGGCCCTGCACTGCCGGACGGCGTTCTGGACCGACGAGGGCATCACGGGCGGCGGATCGGCTCCCGGCGGTCGCGTCCGGCAGACGTACTACCCCCCGGCCGACGGCGACCCCGCCGCCGGGGCCGCGCTGCTCGGGAGCTACACGATCGCCGAGGACGCCGACGTCCTCGGCCGCATGCCCAGCGCCCGGCGGCACGCGACCGTCCTCGGTGAGCTGCGGGATCTCCATCCCCAGCTCGGGCCGCCGCCCGCCGTCCGGGAGATCGTCAGCGTGGCCTGGGGGGAACGGCCCTGGTACCGGGGGTGCGCGGCCCGCCGCTGGGGGCTCACCGAGGCGGGCCGCGCCCGCGAGGCGGAACGGACGGCGCGCCCCGAGGGCCGGCTCTTCTTCGCGGGCGAGCACTGCTCCGCGACCCCGGCCTGGATCGACGCCGGAATCGAGACGGCCCTCGACGCGGTGACCCGGATCGACACCTTCACCCGGCGCGGCGGCGTGCCGGGCGACGCGGGAGTGCCCGCATGAGCGTCTTCGACCTGCCGCGCCTCCACTTCGCGGGCACCGCCGTCACGCGCCTGCCCACCGGCCCCCGCTCCGGGCTGCTCGATCTGGCCACCAACCGGCCCATCGCCGGCCCGGCGCCGTTCCCGGTGCACCGGCCCGCCGAGGAGTACCACGCCTACCTCGACCGGCGGGGCGTCAAGGGCTGGAACTTCGGCGGCAACGGCCACTTCTGGGTGGACGCCACCGTCGTCGCCACCGAGACCGAGCCCGGGCGTGCCGACACCACCGACCCCGTCGTCGGCAGGGCCGTGGACCTGTGGGGCCACTACAACGAGTACCTCGCCACCACCGCCAACCGCGCCCGCGTCTTCGACGTCGACCCGGCGTCCAACTGGACCACCACCGTGATGGTCGGCCAGCTCGCCCTGGGTCGCCTGGGCCGCTCGCACGACGTCGGCTACCTCGCCATCGGCGACGTGCGCGACGTGTCGCCACCCCGGTGGCAGAACCCGCGGTACGTCCTGGAGACCGGCGACCATCCGCTGAGCCGGGAGCTGACGCGCTCGGTCGTCCACCAGTTCGTCGTGGACGCGGACGACCGGCTCCGCTGGACGGCCGCCGCCGCGGGCTCCCCGGCGGTGTCCGCGCTGCGCGACGCGGTCGAGGGCGGCGGATACGGCGGAGTACTCGTGCGCTTCGCCCTGTTCAACATGGCCACGCCGGCCCGCGACAGCGCTCCCGACCGGTGGCAGCTGCGCGGCACCGTCGCGCCCTGGCGGCCCCCCGAACCGCGCACCTGCCCCACCGGCCGCCTTCTCACCGCCCGCGAGGGGCGCCGGGCCGGCCGCCGTTCGCCGCTGCACAACCTCACCGTGCGCCTCGCGGACGGACGCGCGACGGCCGACATGGTCACCGCGCTGCCCGTCGTCAGCCGCGCCCCCGTTCCCGACCCGCGCACCCCCGGCGGCGCGCTCCACCTGCTCGGCCCCCGCCTCGATCTCGGCGACCTGGAGCTGCGCACCGCCTCCGGGCGCCTCCTCGCCGTCTTCCCCCGCGACGCCTACCTCGGCGCCGCCTACGAACGGACCGGCGGCGTCCTCACCGCGCCCCGCGCCGACGGCCGCGCCGACGACCCGGACGAGGCGCTGAGACTGGCGGCCCGCGACGGCACGGTGCTGCTGGCCGAGGAGGAGATCACCGTCCTGACCGACCGGGCGAGCCTCTTCCTCGAACACCCCAACCCCCGAACGGGTGACGACCACGCCGTCGACATCACCGTTCGCTCCTTCGTCCGCGGCCGGCCCGCCGCCGTCGACGGCATCGAGGTCCACCAGTTCTGCAATCCGCGCGCCCTGCCGCTGGACCCCCGGGCCACCGCGCCCGGCGCGCGGGCCGCCGCCATCCGCGTCGTCGGCTTCGGCCGCGCCGCGCGCCCAGGCGGCCCGCCGGAGGAGCTGAGCGCCACCGCCGTCCTGGCCACCGACGTGTCGGGGCACGGTCGGCTGACCGTCGGGGGAGTGCGGGCCGGTGCCGCGCACATCCTGCTGCTGCCGCCCGGCACCCCGCTGCCGTGCGATCCCGACGCGCCCGGCTCGGCCGCCGCGGGCTATGACAACGACGACCGGCTCGGCTACTGGTCCGCGGCCGGCTTGCTGTCCGCGCGCGTCCTGCCCGACCACTGGTACCTGGCCGACGTCCCCCCGGAGCAGGTCACCTTCGACCTCGTCCACCAGGAGGTCCTCGCCTACTTCGAGCTGATGTACCCGTTCATGAAGGCCGAGGTCATGAGCCTGGCGGATCCCGCCAAGGTCGCTACCCACGCCCGGATCATCTGGCTCATGTGCGACCCGCGGCACAAGGACAAGACCTTCTACATGCCCTCCACCCGCGACCTGACCGCGCCGCAGGCCGACCTGCTGCTGACGTACGCGCGCCGCGTGGAAGGAGCCCGCCAGACACCGCCCCCGCCGCCGGCCGCGCCGCCCCGGCCCGCGCCCCTCACCACCCGCGACGCCCTGTGCGCGGCGCTGCGCCAGGCGGCCACCATCGAGCTCGCCGTCATGCTCCAGTACCTCTACGCCGTCTGGTCGATCCCCACCCACTCCGCCGCCCGCCAGTACGTCGAACGCGGCACGTGGACCCCGGAGCAGGCCCGCCTGCTGTGCGGCGACGGCCCGCACGCCCTCGACGGGGGACTGCGCGGCAGCCTGCTCGGCGTCGCCCGCGAGGAGATGACCCACTTCCTGGTCATCAACAACATCCTCATGGCCACCGGCGAGCCCTTCCACCTGCCCGACATCGACTTCACCACCGCCGGGCACCTGCTGCCCGTCCCCCTCGACCTGTGCCTGGAGGGCTTCGGCCGGGGCAGCCTCCAGCGGTTCATCGCCCTGGAACGGCCCCACCACCTGACCGGCCACGCGCCCGGCCCGGCCGGCCCCGGCGCGCCGCCGTTCGCCTACGGCTCCCTCAGCGAGCTGTACGCGGCGATCCGCGCCGCCGTCCAGACCGTCGACGGCGTCTTCCTGGTCGACCGGGGCCGCGGCGGCGGCGAACACCACCTCTTCATGCGCGAAACGCTCAACGTCACCCATCCCGACTACCAACTGGAGGTCGACGACGTGTCCAGCGCCGTCTTCGCCATCGACTTCGTCACCGAACACGGCGAGGGCAACGTCATCGACGCGCCGCTGCCCTCCGACTCGCACTACGACACGTTCCTGCGGGTGGCCGAGGCGCTCGCCGCCGAGCACGCCGTCGGGCCGGGCGGACGGCGCGTTCCCTGGGAGCCCGCTTATCCCGTCCCCCGCAACCCCACGCTGCGCCCCGGCCACCCGGGTGCCGAGCTGGTCACCGACCCGGAGGCGCGCGCCGCGATCGACCTGTTCAACCGCTCGTACGCGCTGACCATGCGGCTGATGGTCCAGCACTTCGGCCTCAGCCCCGACAAGAGCCTGCGCCGCTCCCGGCTGATGAACGCCGCCCTGGACCTCATGACGGGCGTGCTGCGCCCGCTCGGCGAACACATCGTCACACTGCCCTCCGGACGCCCCGGCAGGACCGCGGGACCGTCCTTCGAGATGGGCGGCGATCCCGTCCCCATCCCCCGCGCCGACGTCGCCGCGCGGTGGATCGCCGCCCGCTGCGCCGAACTCGCGGACAGTGCCGAGAAGATCCCCCGGCTCGCCGAGTCGGTGCCGGGAATGCTGCGCCTGTTCGCCGACCAGTTCACGACCATGGACCCCCGGGAGCTGTGACCGATGCCGAAGCCGGATCCCGAGGACTTCCACCGGGCCCTCACCGCCAGCATCGAGGACCCCTACCCCGTCTACCGCCGCTACCGCGACGCCGGCGCCCTGCACCGCGTGCTGCGTCCCGGCAGCGGACGCGAGCCCGAGTGGCTGGTCCTGCGCTACGAGGAGGCCGCCGCCGTGCTGGCCGGGCGCGGCTTCGGCCGCCGGGCGTCGGTCGCCGGCGTCGGTCCCGAGACGTCGGTGGGGATCGTGCCGCCCCGGTACCGGGTGCTCAGCGCGCTCGTGGACAACTGGCTGGTCTTCATGGACCCGCCGCGCCACACCAGGCTGCGCGCCGTCGTGGCCGAGTGCCTGGCCGCCCGGATGCGCTCGGGCACGCGCGCGCGCGTGCGGGAAATCGTCCGGCGGCTGGTGGACCGGCTCGCGGCCGAGCCCACCGTCGACCTGGTCGAGCGGTACGCGGCGCTCATCCCCGTGCTGACGATGCTGGAGCTGCTCGGCGTGCCGTCCGGGGACCAGGACTGGCTGCGCGAGCGGGCGGCCGTGTTCCAGCGGGCCACCACCTTCCGGCCCGGACCGCGCGAACCGCGCCTGGTGGCCGCCGAGGAGGCCGCGCGCGCCCTGGCGGAGTACTTCCGCGCAGCCCTGGCCGAGCGCCGCGCCACACCGGGGAACGATCTGCTCTCCGCGCTGCTCGCCGAGCTCTGGGACGACGACCTGGCCGCCGAGGACGTTCTCATCGGCACCTGTGTGCACCTGCTCCTCGGCGGCCACGAGGCGACGACGACCGCGCTGTCCAAGTCCGCGCTGCTGCTCCTGCGGCAGCCCGGCGTGCTGGCCACGCTGCGCTCGCGCCCGGAGCTGGTCCCGGCGGCGGTCGACGAGTTCATCCGCTACGACTCGCCCGCGCAGATGGTGACCCGGTGGGCCTACCAGGACGAGACCGTCGGCGGCCACCGCATCCGGCGCGGCGACAAGGTCACCGTCGTGCTGGGAGCCGCCAACCGCGACCCGGACCGGTTCGAGCAGCCCGACACCGTACGGTTCGACCGGGACGGCCACCGGCACTGCGGATTCGGCATGGGGGCCCACTACTGCCTCGGCTCGGCCCTCGGACGGATCGAGGTCGAGGCCGGCGTCGAGGGGCTGCTGACGATGCTCCCCGGACTGCGGCTGGCCGACGACGCCGTGCCGTACCGCCAGGACCTGGTGTTTCACGGACCGCGCCGGCTGGCCACGACTCGGCGGGAGTGACTCGGCGGGGCGCGGTCGGCCGCTGGCTCAGCCCGCCGCGTCCGGCCGTGCCGCCGCGCCGGCCGGCGGCGACCACGACCGGAACTCCCGCAGGCCGTACACCAGCGGCAGTCCGGTGGCGAGATCCACCCCGGTCACCGCGCACGACGACCACATGGTCGCCCACGGCGAACCGGCGGCTGACCCGGCACTCGGCGAACGCGAACGCGTCCCGGTGCGGAAGGGGAAGACCGGACGGCGGCCGGGGCCGCCACGGCACCTCCGTGAACCGGTCGCCGGACGGTGTGGCGAACACCGTGGCGGCGTGCCGCGCGTCCGCCCGCAGCAGGTTGACCGCGAACCGGCCGCCGGCCAGGACCGCCCTCAACGTGCGGCCGTCGGCGCGCAGACAGCACAGCAGCGTCGGGGGCGTCAGCGTGACGCTGGACAGCGACGAGCAGGTCGCCCCCCACGGGCGGCCCTCCGGATCGCGCGCCGTCACCACCGACACCCCGGTCGGGAATCTGCTCATCAGCTCCCGGAACCGGTCCGCCGTCACCGGTCCGCCCGCCGTCCCGCACTCGTCCCGCGGTTCCATCACTGGGTGATCTCCCTTCGGCGGGCGGCTACTCGCCGTGCAGCGCGCGGAGGTACTCCACGGTCGTCGGCAAGTCGCGTGCCATGTCCCGCTGCTTGCGCCTGATCTCGGCGAACAGCCGCCCGGACTCCTGTACGGCGTCCGGCCGGTGCGCGAGGGACGGCAGCGGGGCGTCCGGCACCACGCCGAGGCCCGCGAATATGCAGTAGTAGTTGCTGTTGTTCCAGAAATTGCGGAACTCCGCGTCGAAGTTGTTGTAGTACGTCGAGACGTCGACCACGGGCTGATTGATCGGAAGGCCGGCCCGGTACATCGCCAGCTTCTCCTGGATCTGCGGGGCGAGCGTCAGCTCCTTGTTCGCGCGCCAGAACTCGGTGTCCATCCGGGGCGGCAGATGGAAATGCGCCTGGATGAAGTCCCGGGTGTCGTCGAACATGACCTCGATCTCGCTGTTGAACCGGTCGATCAGGACCTGGTTGAAGCTCTTGTCGGGGAAGTGCCTCACCAATTGGTAGATGGCCGCGGTGATGAAGTAGATCCCGGTCGACTCCAGCGGCTCCAGGAAACACGACGACAGGCCGATGCTGACGCAATTGCGCACCCAGGCACGGCGGTTGCGCCCCACCCGGAACCTGATGTGGTTCAGCGGCGTGCGCTCCGGGTCGAGCCCCCACAGTCGGCAGAAGTCCTCCGTCGCCCGGTCCCGTCCGGCGAAGCGGCTGGAGTAGACGTACCCGGTGCCGAACCGTCCCAGCATCGGGATCTTCCACGTCCAGCCGGATTCCATGGCGATCGCCGAGGTGAACGGCTCCACGCCCTCGTCGTCGTCGTGCGGCACCGCGGTCGCCACGGCGCTGTCGCACAGCAGGTGGTCGCTCATGTCGAGGAACGGCTCGCCCAGCGCCTTGTTGATGAGCAGCCCGCGGAACCCGGAGCAGTCGACGAACAGATCCGCCTCGTACCGCTCGCCGCTGCGTGCCAGCAGGGCCGTGACGAAACCCCGGCCGTCCTGCTCGACGTCCAGCATCTCGTCCTGGACGTGCCGGACCCCGAGGTCCCGCGTCGCCAGCCGCCGCAGGAAGTCCGCCACCAGATTGGCGTCGAAGTGCCAGGCGTACGAGGTGGCCGGCCGCCCGTCCGGCCAGCACGGCGACTTGAGCGCGTCCATCACCCCCGGCTCCCAGTAACAGGAGTACTCGAAGGGCTCGTCGATCTGGCCGTGGTGACGCAGATAGGCCCAGTAATGCGACAACGGCAGCCGGTCGTGCTCCGGCAGCAGCCCGAACAGGTGGTAGAAGTAGTCCGGCCTGCCGTCGCCGGCCGTCCTCGGCAGCGCCTCCCCGGGACCGCCGGTCCGCCAGTTGACGAACTTGATCCCGAGCTTGAAGCTGGCGTTGCACTCCGGCATCCAGTCCCGCTCGCCGAGGCCGAGGAAGTCGAAGAAGACCGTCTGCAGGTTCGGGACCGTCGCCTCGCCCACCCCGATCCTCGGGACGGCGGGCGCCTCCACGACGGAGATCGAGGCCGTGTCCCCCAGCGCCTTCGCGAGATACGAGGCGGTCATCCACCCCGCCGTGCCGCCGCCGAGAATGACGATCTTCTCGATCCTGTTGTCCATCTGGTTTTTTCCCCGCTTTCCGTCAAGGAGCGCTTCTCGCCGGCCGGATGGCGCGCCCCGCCGGGCGCGAAGACATAATTCCCGTGCGGTCCGGATCGCCGTCGGACACGGAATTCGGAAAGAGCCCGTGATATCCCGGCAGCGGATTCTCAGGGTAGGCGCGGGGCGTCCCGGCCGGTAGGCGTGACGGGAAGCGACCGGCAGAACCCACGCGCCCGCGCGGGCTGCGGGTCCGCCGCCCCGGCGATCCGCTCCCGGCCCCCCGCGGAACCTGCGCGAATCCCTCTCCCGGCGCGTGATATTAGGCCCCGCCGACGCCGCCGATACTCGTGGAAACATCGCATCCAGCGTGCCCCGGAGAGGGTGGCCAGTGGCAGGAAGAACAGTGCGCACCGACGTCCTGGTCGTCGGCGGGGGACCGGTCGGTCTGTCGCTCGGGCTGGATCTGGCCTACCGGGGCGTGGATTTTCTCCTGCTGGAGGCCACCGACGGCCGGGTCGACCATCCCCGCGTGAGCAGCGTCGGCGCGCGGTCCATGGAGATCTTCCGCCGGTGGGGGGCGGCGGAGCGCATCCGCACCGCACCCTGGCCGGCGGACCACTCCCTCGACATCGCCTGGGTGACCGCCGTCGGCGGTCACGAGATCCACCGCCAGCGCTTCGGCACCGTCGCGACCCGGCCCGCGCCGGAGCACTCGCCCGAGATCGAGCGGAACTGTCCCCAGCACTGGCTGCACCCCCTGCTGCTCGACGCGCTCGGCGCCGCCGAGCCGGACGGCCCGGTCCGGCTCCGGTGGCGGCTGCTGGACTTCATGCCGCACGCCGACCGGGTCGTCGCCACCGTCCGGGACGAGACGACCGGACAGTCCGTCACGGTCGTCTCGGCGTACCTCGTGGCCTGCGACGGGGCCCGTTCCCCGATCCGCAAGGCATGTGGGGTGCCCATCGTCAGCCACCACCCCACCCAGGTCTTCCGCAACATCCTCTTCCGCGCGCCCCGGCTGCGAGCCGCGCTCGGCCCGGCCGAGCCGCTCGTGTTCTTCCTGACCACGCCCACGTCGCTCCGGTTCCCCCTGCGGGCCATGGACGGGGAGGCGCTCTACCGGCTCACCGTCCCCCGGGGCCACGGCGGCGACCTCCCGGCCGAGGCGTACCTCCGCGCGGCCCTGGCGGTCGACACCCCCTTCGAGATCCTCTCCGACACGCCCTGGCACCTGACACAGCGGGTCGCGGAGTCCTACCGGATCGGCCGGGTGCTGCTCGTCGGCGACGCGGCGCACTCGGTCTCGCCCTCCGGCGGCCTCGGGATGAACACCGGGATCGGCGACGCGGCCGACCTCGGCTGGAAGCTCGCCGCCGTGCTGGCCGGCTGGGGCGGGGAACGTCTGCTGGACAGCTACGAGGCGGAACGCAAGCCGGTGGCCGAGGCGAGTCTGCGCAAGTCCCACGAGGACCTCCGGCGCACCCTGAACCACCAGCTGCCCCCGGAGATCGTCCAGGACGGCCCGGCGGGCGACCGAGCCCGCGAAGCACTGTCCGCGCAGCTGCTGAGGGCGGGCATCCAGCGGGAGTTCGACGCGCCGGCCAGCCACTTCGCCTACCGCTACCGGTCGGACCTGGTGCTGCCCGACCCCACCGAGGAGGACACCGAGCGCTGGTCTGACAGCCCGCTGCCGGGCGGGCGGGCGCCGCACGCGTGGCTCGGTCCCGGCCGCTCGACACTCGACCTGTTCGGCGAGGGCTTCGCGCTGCTGTGCGCCGGGCCGTCCGCCGACGCGCGGGCCGGCGCCGAACGGCTGCGGCGCGCGTTCGCCGCCCGCGCGGTGCCCCTGACGGTGACGGAGATCCACGACGCGCCGGCGGCACGGCTCCTGCGGCGGCCGTACGTCCTGGTCCGCCCGGACGGCCACGTCGCCTGGCGGGGCACCGAACCGCCGCACGACCTCGACGCCCTGGCCGACCGGGTCCGGGGCGCCGCACGGCCGGACCGGGAAACGAACTGAGAAGGCGGGGTGTTCACGATGATCAAGACGGTCACCATCGTCGGCGGCGGAACGGCCGGCTGGATGACAGCCGCGTATCTCAAGGCGGCCTTCGCCGACCGCCTCGACGTCACGCTGGTGGAGTCCCCCTCGGTCGGCCGGATCGGCGTCGGGGAGGCGACTTTCAGCACCGTCCGGCACTTCTTCGACTATCTCGGCCTGGACGAGAGCACCTGGCTGCCCCGCTGCGACGGCAGTTACAAGCTGGGCATCCGCTTCGAGAACTGGGACCGCGCGGGCAGCTACTTCTACCACCCCTTCGAACGGCTCCGGAAGGTCGACGGCTTCTCGCTGGGGGAGTGGTGGCTGAAGATCGGGGACCACACCCGGCCCTTCGACCGCCAGTGCTTCATCACGCCCGCGCTGTGCGACGCCAAGCGCTCGCCCCGCAGGCTCGACGGCACCCTCTTCGCCGTCGGTCTGGACGGATCGCTGGGCCGCTCCAGCCTCGCCGAGCAGCGCGCCCAGTTCCCCTACGCCTACCACTTCGACGCCGACAAGGTGGCCCGGTTCCTCGCCGGCTACAGCAAGGAGCGCGGCGCCCACCACGTCGTGGACGACGTGGTGCACACCGCCCTCGACGAACGCGGTTGGATCAGCCACGTGGTCACCCGCGGCGGCGCCCGCCTGGCCGCCGACCTGTTCGTCGACTGCACCGGCTTCCGGGGCGCGCTGATCAACAAGCTGCTCGGCGAGCCCTTCCTGTCGTTCCGGGACGTGCTGCCCAACAACCGCGCCGTCGCCCTCCGGGTACCCCGCGCGGACGTCACCGACATGAACCCCTACACCACCGCCACCGCGATGGACGCCGGATGGATATGGACCATCCCGCTCTACCACCGCGACGGCCTCGGCTACGTCTACTCCGACGCCTTCTGCTCGCCCGACGAGGCCGAACGGACCCTGCGCGCCCGCGCCGGGGACACGCGGGGGGACCTGGACGTCAACCACATCACCATGCGCGTCGGCCGCTGCCGCGACTCCTGGGTGCGGAACTGCGTCGCCATCGGCCTGTCCAGCGCCTTCGTGGAGCCGCTGGAGTCCACCGGTATCTTCTTCATCCAGCACGGCATCGAGCAGCTGGTCAAACACCTCCCCGACCGGGACTTCAGCCCCGGGCTGCGACAGGCGTACAACCGCCGGATCGCGCAGGCGGTGGATGGCGTCAAGGAGTTCCTCGTCCTGCACTACCGGGCCGCCGGGCGGCAGGACAACGACTACTGGCGGGCCGCCCGTGGCCGCGAGGTGCCCGAGGGCCTCGCCGAGCGGCTGGCGCAGGCACGGCCGCATCTGCTGGACGACGAGGCGGTCTTCCCGTACTACCACGGCTTCGAGCCGTACTCGTGGAACACCATGCTCCTCGGCCTGGCCGGCCTCCCGGCCGTCCCGCGCCCGGCGCTGCACCATATCGACCCGGCGCGCGCCCACGAGGAGTTCGCGCGGCTGCGCGCCGAGGCCGCCACCGTGGTGCGGGAGCTGCCGAGCTGCCACGAGTACCTGCGCCGCCTCAACAGCGCCTGACCGGCCGGGCCGCCCCGAAGGCTGTCCCGTCATCCCGGCCCCGTCCTGCCGACGCCCGTCTTGCCCCGGGTGCGGCTTCCGCCTTCAACCGGCGAACTCGCGCGAATCGGTCGCGTCGGTCGCTCAAGCGGGCCGAGGAACGGGGCCGGCGGATCGCGGGACAGCCTTCAGGTCCCGGACTTGCCGGACTTGCGGAACTTGCCGGGCGCCCCGGCGCGGGCCGTCAGCAGGCGGTCCAGACACGCCGTCAGCCGGCGCGGCGGCCCGGCCGCCGGCCAGGCGCCGGCCCAGGCGACGTGGCCGTCCGGCCGGAGCAGCACCAGCCGGGCCCGGCGCGCCCCGTACGCCGCGTGCGCGGCGGCCTCGGCCCGGGGAATCACCCGCACCGGCACTCCGGCGGTGTACCGGCCCGCCAGGGCCGCGCCGAGCGCGGCGGCGTCCGGACGCCGCCCGGCCGGTGCCGGCCGCGTGCCCTCGAACGCCAGCAGCAGGAAACCGCCCGGCCGCAGCAGGTCCAGCAGGCCGCCGCCGGGCGCGGCCAGCGGCGCGTGCGGCGCCCGGTCGCCCGGCCGCAGCGGGCCCCGGCCCCGGCCGGCCGCCACGGCGGGGCTGCCCCGGTACCCGATCCAGGTCTGCGACAGTGTCCGGAAAACGGTCCGGCGCACCGCCGACCACCGGGACGCCACGGAGATCAGCCGCATCGCGACATGGCCGCGCAGCCACATCGCCACCGGGTTGGCGGTGGTTTCCACCCGGAAGCCCCGGTCCGTGTTCCGGGTGATCGCGCGGGCCACCGGACGGCGTTCGGCCTCGTAGCTGTCGAGCAGCCCGGGCGGCGCCTCACCGCGTTCGACCAGCGCCAGCTTCCAGCCCAGGTTCGCCGCGTCGCCGACCCCCAGGTTCAGCCCCTGGCCGCCCGCCGGGTTGTGCACGTGCGCGGCGTCGCCGACGAGGAACACCCCCCCGGCGGCGAACCGGTCGGCGATCCGGCTGTGGAACCGGAACAGCGAGGCCCAGATCACCTCGTCCAGCGTTCCGGTCGCCTCGAAGTAGCCGTCGAACCACCGCCGCAGCTCCTGGGCGTCGAGCCGCTGATAGGGGTCGTGCGAGACCTGGCCCCCGGCGCCGCCGGGCGCCAGGCCGGGCGGCACGGCCCCGAAGAGCCGGTAGCGGCCGGGGGAGATCGGCAGCACCCCGACGAAGCCGCCGCGCGTGAGGGTGAGCCGCAGCCGGGGCGGCGGCGGGTCCGCCGCGAACGTCACGTCGGCCAGCAGGCCGCGCTGCGGATAGGTGCCGCCGATGAACCCGATCCCCAGGCACCGCCGCGTGGTGCTCCCGGCGCCGTCGGCGGCCACCACCCAGCGGACCCGCAGCGTCTCGCCACCGCCCAGGCGCACCTCGACGCCGTCCCCGGCCGGGGCCACGTTCTCCACCGGCCGCCCCCACTCGACCGGTACGCCCCGCGCGGCCAGCGCCGCCGTCAGGATCCGCTCGGTCTCCGACTGCGCCACGGACAGCGCGCACGGAAACCGCGTCCGCCCCTCCACGCCACCGCCGGCCAGCGGCAGATGCGCCGTCGGGCGGCGCCGCTCGCGCACCTCGACCCGCGTGATCGGCACCCCGCTCGCCAGCGCCTCGTCGGCCAGCCCGAACCGGTCGAGCACCTCCAGGGTCCGCGCGTGCACGATCGTCGCCCGCGACTGCTCGGCCGGGGCCGGACCCGCCCTGCGGTCGACCACCCGCGCCCGCACGCCGTGCCGCGCCAGCTCCAGAGCCGTCACCAGCCCGCTCGGGCCGGCGCCGACGACCAGCACCCCCGCCTCCGACCGCGCCCCGGCCGCTCCTGTCTCCACGACACCTCCCACCGCGTCTCCCGCGCCTCCATCCTCCGGCCGGCGACCCACCCCCCACATCACGCGGCCGCACGGCGGGCGGGCGGCCGGCGGACGCGCCGCGGCCCGCGCCACGCGGACGCGCCCGGGACGCCATCCCCTGCGGGCGCGTAGGTTTTCCGGCCCCGCCCCGGAGCGCTCTGTCGCCGAATGCGCGGTGGCGTTAGCGTGAGAACGCTTTCGTGCGAACGGAAGGGGAGTGAAGCATGGCCGCAGCGCGATCGGGTGCGCCCACCATCACCGATTTGTTCGACGAGATCGCCGAATTGTACGAGGAATTCAGCGGCACTCTGGATTCCGCCGAAAACCCGCTCAGTGAATGGATGGCGGCCCATCTCCCGAAGGGCCGGCGCGCGCTGGACATCGGCTGCGGCGCCGGCCGCTACACCGTCATGCTCGCCGCCCTCTACGACGAGGTCGTCGGCGCCGACGCCGCCCCCGCCATGATCGACATCGCCCGGCGCGACCGGTCCCGGTCCAACGTGGACTACCAGGTCCGCGACGCCTTCGACTTGACGCCCGCCAAGGACGGCCTCTTCGACGTGGTGTTCGGTTTCAGCAGCGTCTTCCTCATGGGCGAGCCGCGGGTGATCCTGCCCCACCTCGCCGCCCTCGTCGCGCCCGGCGGGGCGTTCGTCGTCTTCGAGCCCGAACGCCCCGCCGACTATGGCCAGGAGAACTGGCGGATCAATTTCGCCTTCACGGTCGCCAGGACCGCGTACGAGGTGACCGGGCGGCTGGAGAGCTCCATCAACGTGCTCCGCCTCTTCAGTCACCGTAACTGGACCGAGATCAGCGAACGGACCGCCCCGATGAACGGCCGGGAATTCCGGCGGGAATACACCGCGGCCCTGCCCGGGAGCACGTTCATGGAGCACGTCTTCCCCGGGCTGCTCACCGCCTACTGGCAGCGGCCGGCCCGCTGACCGAAGCCCCCGACCAGGTAGGGAGACACACGTGTTGACGAACCACCACGGACCGGCCGACGACACCACCCGCCCGCAACGGGACACCGCGCCGCTGTTCAGCGAGCTCGCCGGGCCCTACGAACGCTTCACCCGGGTCCTGGACGAGCCCGGCGGCCGGCTCGCCCGTTGGCTGGAGGCGTACCTCCCCGGCGGCGGCCGGGCGCTGGACGCCGGCTGCGGCACCGGCCGGTGGAGCGTCGCCCTGGCCGAACGGTACGACGAGGTGCTGGCCATCGACGCGGCGCCCGCGATGATCGAGATCGCCGAGCGCGAACGGTCGGGCCCCACCATCCGCTATCAGGTCCGCGACATCCGGAGCCTGACCCCGGAGGACGACGGGCTCTTCGACGCCGTCGTGGTCTTCAGCTGCCTCGTCCACGTCGGGGAGCCGGCCCCGCTGCTGGAGCTGCTGCGGCGTGTCGTGGCGCCCGGCGGCGTCCTCCTCATCATCGAGCCCCAGCGTCCGCCCACCTGGGGCAGCGAGGGCTGGCAGGCCGACTTCGCGTTCGGCCAGGCCCGCGCCCTCTACGACCGGACCGGCGACGTGACCGACGCCACCGCCGCCCTGGCGGCGATCCTCAGCCCCTCCTGGCTGCGGATCAGCGAGATCAGCGTGCCGATGACGGCCGACCGGTTCGCCGAGGAGTACACCGCGGCCCTGCCCGGCGCCGTCGTCGAGCGCAGCGGCGGCGAGTTCGGCGTCTTCACCGTCGCCTGGCGGGCCCCCGCCGCGGGTTGACGCCGCCGCCCGAGAGCCCCGGCCCGCACGCGCCCCTGGAGAGCCATGGAACCGCAGGACACGACCGCGACCGTCTGCGTGGTGGGCGCCGGACCGGCCGGCGCGATGCTGGCGCTGCTGCTGGCCCGCTCCGGCGTCGACGTCGTGCTGCTGGAGAAGCACGCCGACTTCCTCCGCGACTTCCGCGGCGACACCGTGCACCCCTCCACCCTCGAAATCCTTGACGAACTCGGGCTCGCCGGACGCTTCCACGAGCTGCCGCACCGGAAGCTGGAGACCATGGGCCTCGTCCAGGACGGCCGGCCCATGCTGATCGCCGACTTCCGCGCCCTCGGCCTTCGCTTCCCCTACGTCGTCTTCGTGCCGCAGTGGGACTTCCTCAACCTCATCACGGCCGAGGCGGCCCGCTACCCCGGCTTCCGGCTGTGGACGCGTGCCGAGGTCACCGGACTGCTGCGCGCGGACGGCCGCGCCGTCGGCGTGCGCTGCCGCACCCCGGACGGCGAGCGCACGGTGCGTGCCGCGCTCGTCGTCGCCGCCGACGGCAGGAAGTCGGTGCTGCGTGCCGCCGCCGGACTGCGGCCCCGGGACCGCGGCGTGCGGATGGACGTGCTGATGTTCCGCGTCTCCCGGCGGGACGACGACCCCGACGAACGGCTCACGGTGCGGATCGGGAACGGCCGCGTCTTCGTCATCGTCGACCGCGGCACCTACTGGCAGGTCTCCTACGAGATGAGCGCGGGCGGGTACGACCGGCTGCGCCGCGAGGGCGTCGGCCGGCTCCGGCGGGACCTGGCCGAGCTGGTGCCCTTCCTGGCCGACCGGACGACCGAGGTCACCGGCCTGGAGGAGCTGCCGCTGCTCCAGGTCCGGGTCGACCGGCTGCGTCGCTGGTACGCCCCGGGGCTGCTGTTCATCGGCGACGCCGCGCACGCCATGTCACCGGCCGGCGGCTACGGCGTCAACCTCGCCGTCCAGGACGCGACCGCCGCCGCGAACCTGCTGGCCGGCCCGCTGCTCGAAGCCCGGCGCACCGGCCGCCCGCCGGACGACCGGGCACTGGCCCGGGTGCAGCGCAGGCGTCAGGTGCCGACCGTGCTGACCCAGGAGTTCCAGCGGCTCTTCCACCGCGTCGCCGTCGACCGGGCGCTGCGGGGCGACCGCGTGATGGGTGGCGCCGGCCGGCTCAGCTCCACGTTCGAGCGGTGGCCGTTCCTGCTGCGGCTGCTGAGCCGGATGACGGGCGTCGGCCTGCGGCCCGAGCACGTCCGCACCCCGGACGCGGGGGAGCGGGACGGCGGCTAGACCGGTGCCGGCCGCACCGTCCCGGTCGGGGTTGGCACCACTTCCGGGGGCGGCTTGACCGGTGCCGGCCGCACCGTCCCGGTCGGGGTTGGCACCACTTCCGGGGGCGGCTTGACCGGTGCTTGCCGCATCGCCCCGGTCGGGGTTGGCACCACTTCCGGGGGCGGCTTGACCGGTGCTTGCCGCATCGCCCCGGTCGGGGTCGGCATCACTTCCGGGGGCGGCTAGACCGGTGCCCGCCACACCGCCCCGGTCAGGGTCGGCACCACCTCCGGGGCGAACTCCACACCGGGGACGACACCCTCGTAGGCTCGGCGGAACGCGCCGAGCGTGGGCGGGACGAGTCCCGCGCTCATCTCCCGCCACGCCGGGTGGAGCATGTACCGCAGCGCGGCGACCGCGTCCTCGGTGTCGCCCGACAGCCGGTAGACGGTGTGCGCCACCTCGAACGGGTGGAACGTCTGCCGTGTCTCGTCGTCCGGCACGGGCGCGTCGTCGGGCCGCGTCACGTCCAGGACGACGAGCCGGCCGCCGGGCGCCACCAGGGGCCGCAGGAGGGGCAGCACGGCCTCGGCCGGGCCCATCGCGAAGAGGCTGTTCATGGCGAACACGGCGTCGAAGACCCCGTCGCGTTCGGGGGACAGCTCGCGTACGTCGCGCCGCTCGTAGCGGACGTTCGGCGGGTTGTCCTTGCTCCTGGCCACCCGGAGCATGTCCGCGGAGATGTCCACCCCGACGACCTCCCGGTAACGGTCGGCGACCAGGCGGCAGTTGCGGCCGTTCCCGCATCCCACGTCCAGCGCCCGCCCCCCGCCGACCAGATGCGTCAGCAGCCAGTCCCGTGCCGGGTTGCCCTCCCGGTCCATCGCCCCGATGAACCGGTCGTAGAGCACGGCGAGTTGGTCGAAGGGCGGCCGGGAGTCGGTGGAGTTGGCGGTGACCATGCTGTCTCCGGTGACCATGCTGTCTCCGTCCTGCGGTGCGGCGGGAACGCTTCGCACTGTACGGTCCGGAGCGCGCCGACGGCAGCCGGTCGGACGGCGGGCGTGGGGAAACCGCGCGACCGCGTGGTACGGGCGCCACGAGCCCGCCCGGCCGGCCGGACACCCGGGGGTATGGGACCCGGCCCGATCGGGGGATCGGGGGATCAGCGGATCATCGTGCCGTGCGGGCGCTCGGGGGAGATGCCGACCGCGTTCATGTAGGCGGAGAGGACCAGCTTGCCCACGGCCGGGTACGCGCCCAGCGGCTCGGCCGCCGGACAGCCCGCCTCCTTGGACCCCGCGGCCAGCAGCCCCGCCGGGATCTCGGGACCGATCAGGCAGGGCGCCAGCGCGAGTTGCCGCGAGCCCGCGTTCGTCAGCCGCCCGGCCGTCTCCGCCACCGAGCCCTCCCTGTCCAGCGCGGCGGCCAGCACCGGCACGGCTAGCCGGGCGGAGAGCAGCATGCCGGTGATCCCGGCCGCCTGCACGGCCTCCTCGCCACCCACGGTGGCGAGCACGATGCCGTCGGCCGCCGTGGCCACGGTGAACAGCCGGGCCCGGTCGGCCCGTGCCAGGCCGGCCTCCGACAGCCGCACGTGGACGGCCTCGGCGAGCAGCGGGTGCGGCCCGAGCACGTCCGTCAGCCCGGCTCCCGTGCCGCTGCCCAGCACGGCCTGCCGTATGGTCCGCAGATGGACGCTGTCCGGGCCGGCCAGCAGCGGCACCACGACCGGCACCGGCACCGGCACCTCGCCCGCGCCGCGCTTCGCGCCCTTCGCGGCGGCCCGCGCCAGCACCTCGTGGAGCGCGGGGAACTCCTGGTCCACGCCCTCGACATAACCGACCCGCGCGTCGAGACCGGGCAGCTCCGACCGCGCGATGCTCAGCACTTCCTCGGCCAGGCCACGGCTCTCCGACGACGGGTCACCCGGCACGGCGAGCACCAGCGTGGGCGCGCCCTCGGGGGCGCTCACGGGCTCCGGACGGCGGTGCCTTCCGGACTGGCGGGGACGTGGCATTCGTACGGGCAGACCCGATCCTGGCCCAGTGGGGGAGCTCATGTCGCCGCATGTTAATGCCTTGATGTGCTTGGCTGTTCGTCCGGGGGAATCCAGTCCGAATCTGTCCCGAAATATCCCGCGCGCTCGTGTTAAACGCCGGTTGACGTCTTTACCCGACCTGTCCACCGGAACGCGGATCAATCCGGGCGGCAACCCGCAGAAGGTATGGATCGGACGGCAGCCGCGGTCCCCCGTGGGGCAGCGCGGCGGCGATACGCAGCGCGCCGTCGAGCGGATCGCCGGCCGCGGACACCACGACGGCGTGTGGCAGCCGCCGCTCCAGCTCCGCCCGCAGCGGCCCGATGAGTGGCTCGCCGATCCTGAACAGCCCGCCGGTGAGGGCCACTTCGCCGCCCGCCCCCGGCGGGCAGACGGCGGCGGCCGTGACGGCGATCTCGCCGGCCGCGGCCCGCAGGATGCCCGCGGCGACCGGATCGGCCGCCTCCCCGGCGGCACACCGGGCCACCTCGGGCGCGAACGAGGCCAGCACGGCGGAACGGTCGGCGCGCGGGTACAGCCGCCCCGGCAGCCCCGCCACCGGGCCGAACGACTCCACGGCCCGGGTCAGCAGCGGCAGCGAGCCGCCCTCGCGCCCGTCGTGGGCGCGCAACGCCGCCTCCAGACCGGCCCGGCCGATCCAGGCGCCGCCGCCGCAGTCGCCCAGCAGATGGCCCCAGCCGTCCGCCCGCCGCCAGGCGCGCAGATCGGTGCCCAGCGCGATCACCCCGGTGCCCGCGGCCACCACGACACCCGGCCGTTCCCCCAGCGCCCCGGCGTACCCGGTCACGGCGTCGGCGGCCAGCGCCACCCCGCGCGTCCCCAGCTCCGCCGCCAGGGCACCCGGCAGCTCGGCCCGCACCCGGTCGCCGAGCGTGGCCATGCCCGCCGCGCCCACGCACACCGCCACGACCGGCTGATCCGCCGCCCCGGCGGCCGTCAGCAGCGTCCGGGCGGCGGGCAGCAGCATGTCCAGCAAGTGCCCGGCGTCGATGCCGGAACTCCCGGTGCGCACCGGCTCCCTCGCCGACACCCTCCCGTGCGGCACGGGTACGCCGCCCGCGCCCGCGCGGCCGAGCGCGACCCGCAGCCCCGAGCCGCCGGAGTCCACGCCGAGCACCCAGAGGCGCGACGCCGCGGACGCGACCGTCACGGCAGCTTCCAGTCCACGGGCGCGGCACCCTGCTCCAGCAGGAGCGCGTTGGCCCGGCTGAAGGGCCGGGAGCCGAAGAAGCCGCGGTCGGCCGACATCGGCGACGGGTGCGCGGACTCGACGCTCGGCACCCGGCCGAGCATCGGCCGCAGCCCGCGCGCGTCGCGGCCCCACAGGATCGCCACCAGCGGCTTGCCCCGGGCGGCCAGCGCCCGGATCGCCTGTTCGGTGACCTCCTCCCAGCCCTTCCCCCGGTGCGCGGCGGGCCGACGCGGGGCCGTGGTCAGGGCGCGGTTGAGCAGCAGTACCCCCTGCTCGGTCCAGGGCGTCAGGTCGCCGGTGGACGGGCGGGGCGGCCCCAGGTCGGCGGCGAGCTCACGGAAGATGTTCTCCAGGCTGCCGGGCAGCGGGCTCACCTCGGGCGCGACCGAGAAGCTCAGGCCGACGGCGTGGCCGGGCGTCGGGTATGGGTCCTGACCCACGATCAGGACTCTGACCTCGTCGAACGGCTGCTGGAAGGCCCGCAGGACGTGGGGTCCGGCCGGGAGGTAGGTGCGCCCGGCGGCGATCTCCGAGCGCAGGAAGGCGCCCATCGCGGTGATCCGGCCGGCGACGGGGGCCAGAGCCGTGGCCCAGCCCGGTTCGACGATCTCGTTCAATGGTCGTGCTGACACGGTCCGTCACCCTACTGGCCGCGCCGCCCTCCGGCGTACCGATCCGGCGATCCGGCGCCCCGACCGGTCGTCAGAAGGCCCGCAGATACTGGTCGGGGACGCCGGTCGGCGCCACCCCCAGCTCCCGGGCCGCCCGCCGCGCCCACGAGGGCTCGCGCAGCAGCTGGCGGCCGAGCAGCACCGCGTCCGGCCTCGCCGTTCTCCACGATCTTGGCCGCGTAGTGCGCGAAGTGCCAGTCGGTGGCCACCCCGGTGTCCGGCCCCGAGGCCGGCGCCGAATACTGGCACATGGGCGCCATCCAGACGCGGTTGGGGACGGTCGGCGACCGCAGGGTGCTGGGTTCGAACAGCGCGCTCACGCGGGGCTCCTCATCCGGCACGGGCCATGACGGAAAGATTAGTACGAGAGGCATCGTACTATGGTGGGGTCGTGCCACGACGGCTCTCGTAGAATCGGTCCCATGGCACCCCCCTCCACCACCACCGTGGCAGGCCGCGACCTCGCCCATCCCGCACGGGAGGAGATCCGGCTGGAGCAGGTGCTGCACGCCCTCGCCGACCCGCTGCGGCTCGCGGTGGTGCGCACCCTGGCGGCGTCACCGGACGAGCTGTCCTGCTCGGTGTTCGAGCTGCCGGTCAGCAAGTCGACCTCCACCCACCACTTCCGCGTGCTGCGTGAGAGCGGCGTCATCGCGCAGGTCTACCGCGGCACGGCGAAGATGAACGCCCTGCGCCGCGCCGACCTCGACGCGATCTTCCCCGGCCTGCTCGACGGCGTCCTGGCCGCCGCGGCCGTGGAGGCCGAGCGCCTCACCACCGATTGAGCCCTGCCGTCGGCGCGCGGCGGCGCCGGTGGGGGGCACGGGCCCCGTCCGCCGGGCGCCGTCCGGTCCGGCGCCGTGAGCCGCGTCCGGCGGCGTCATCGGCCCCGGCGGCATCCGGTCCCGCCCGGCGATCCGCCGGGCCGGGTCACCGCCCCGCGCGCCCCGCGCCGCCCGGGGCGTCGCCCGGCCGCGCGGGGTCCCCGGTCCGGCCGTCAGGCCCGGTCACGCCCTCACGCCCCGCGCGCGGCGGTCAGCAGTCCGGCCCAGTCGGGGATCTTCACCGTGCCGCGCGACAGCGTCCGGCCCAGCGCCGTCTCGGCGGCCTCGATGCCCAGCCAGCCTCGCCACGCGACGGGCGTGAGCCCGGCCGCCGCCAGCCCCGACAGCGGGTCTTCCGCTGCCACCTGACGCCGCGCCAACTCGGGCACGTCGGCCAGCACCGAGCCGGCCGTCTCCTTGGCGCACGGCCGGTTGGTGCCGATGACCCCCGTCGGTCCGCGCTTGATCCAGCCCGCGACATACTCGCCGAGCGACGCCGCACCGTCCCGCAGCACCCGCCCCCCGGCGTGCGGCACCGTGCCGCCCACCGGATCGAACGGCAGCCCCGGCAGCGGAACGCCCCGGTAGCCCACCGAACGCAGCACCAGGCCCGCGTCGATGTCCATCAGCTCGCCCGTGCCCGTCACGCCGCCCGAGGCGTCCGGCGCCGTCCGCTCGAACCGCACGCCCCGCACCGCGCCCCGGCCGTCGTCCAGGATCTCCACCGGGCGCAGGAAGAAACGCAGATGGATGCGGCGCGCGGCGGTCCCGGCGGGCGCTTCGGCCCAGCCCCGCAGCGCCGCGACGTTCCGCCGCGCGGTCGCCGACAGGCCGGCCGGATCGGCGTACCCGGGGTCGGCGGCCAACTCCTCCGCGCGCACCACGACGTCCGCGCCGGGCAGCGTACCCAGCTCCCGCAGCTCCTTGGTGGTGCACTTCGCCTGGGACGGCCCGCGCCGGGCCACCATGTGGACGTCGGTGACGGCGCTGGCGGCGAGCGCGTCCAGCGGGCCCTGCGGGATGTCGGTGGCGCGCAGCTCCTCCACGCCCCGCGCCAGCACCCGGGCCACGTCCACCGCGACATTGCCCGCGCCGATGACCACGGCGCCGCGCCCGCCCAGCGGGAAGCCCTGGCCGATCGCGTCCGGATGGGCGCTGTACCAGGACACGAAGTCGGTGGCCGAGCAGCTGCCCGCGAGATCCTCGCCGGGAATGCCGAGCCGCCGGTCGCGGGCGGCGCCCACGCAGTAGATCACCGCGTGGTAGAGGCCGCGCAGCTCCCGGGCGGAGATCCCGCCCTCGCCCACCGGCACGTTGCCCAGGAACCGGACGTCCGGCCGTTCCAGCACCTGACGCAGGTTGTTCTGCAGGGACTTGATCTTCTCGTGGTCGGGCGCCACGCCGTAGCGCACCAGCCCGTAAGGGCAGGGCAGCCGGTCGAGCACGTCCACCGCCAGGGGGACCGGCCAAGCGGCCCGCTGGTCGAGCAGGGACTGAGCGGTGTACACCCCGCTCGGCCCGGATCCGACAACCGCGATGCGAAGCACGTGAGACTCCTAGGGCCGCCGAGGAGGGACGGACTCTCAGCATCGCACCGAACGACGCGGCGCGGGAGTGCGCTGTCGGGGTGCTGTCCGCGCCGGCCGTGCGCGCCGCCCGGCGCCGCCGGGGGCCGGGCGGTCTAGGTTGCCTCCGTGGTGAAGAGTAGCTTTTCCGGCTTTCCGGGCGGCCATCAGTCGAACGGCCCCAGTCCGGTGTGGCCCGTGTGGGAGCTCCGGGGCCACGGATCCGCCGCCCCTCCCACGGCCGGTGACGGTCTGCCGCCGTGGTTCAGCGTCGGCCTCGTCTTCGCCGACGGCACCCGCATCGAGCTGCTCGCGCAGGTACGGGAAGGGCGGGTGCTCATCGAGGACATGCGCGCCGACCCGCCGCTGCCGGTGGACGGGTTCGGCACCCTGCCCGACTGGCTCGCGGAGCCGCTGCGCGGGGCCTGCAAGGTCGTCACCGGCCAGTACGGGGGAGCGGCGGCCTCTCCGGCCGCCGAGCCGTCCCCGACCCCCGCCGAGCGCGCCGAGCAACCCGAACGGGCGGATGACCAGGGCGAGTCCACGCCGGCCGCCCAGCCGCCCCGGCACCGCGCCGGGCGCCGGCGCTCCGGCGGCCGGGACGGCCGCCGCACCGCCGCCGAGGCGTATCTGGCCGCCCAGCGCGAGGGCACCGACCCGGTGCTCGCCGTCATGTGCGCCACGGGCCGCAGCCGCCGCCGGTCCCTCAAACTGATCGCCGCCGCCCGCGACAAGGGCTACCTGACGCCCCGCCACGTCCGCCGCTAGCGGGACCGCCCGGCCTGGCGCAGCTCCTCCATCCGGCCGATCTCGACCGACTGGGCCGCGATCATGTCGTTGGCCATCTGCTGCACCGTCACGTCCCCCGCGCCCGTCAGCACCTCCGCCGCCATCGTCACCGCCCCCTCGTGGTGGGCGATCATCAGGTCCAGGAACAGCGCGTCGAACTCCTCGCCCCTGGCGGCGGACAGCTCCGCCAGCTGCTCCTCGGTCGCCATCCCCGGCATCTCGCCGCCGTCGTGCGTCCCGTGCCCGCCGTCGTCCGCCGCCGCGCCCGCGTTGCGGGTCAGCCAGGCGTTCATCGCGTCGATCTCCGGGCCCTGCTCGGCCGTGACGCGCTCCGACAGGCGCAGCACCGCCTCGTCCTCGGCGTGCCGCCCGGCCAGCTCCGTCATGACGAGCGCCTGTCCGTGGTGCTCGGCCATCATCCGCATGAACGCGAAATCCTCGGCGGTCGGCTCGCCCTCGCGGGCCCCCCTCTCGGCGGCCTCCTCGGGGGAGAGCGTCTCGGCCGCCTCGCCGGGGGCGCCCGGGGCGATGACGGGGGGTGTGCGGTCGGCGCCCGCGCCGTCGTCCGAGCCGGACGCGCCCGTGCAGCCGCCGACCAGAGCCAGGGCCGCCAGGGCGGCGAGGGCGGTGCCGGTCCTGAGGCGGCGGCGGTCCGTCAACGTTTCTCCTCGGTGGTCCGCGGTGCTCTGCCGAGATGTCAGCGATATTACTTACTTTGATATGCACATGTGAGGGTCGATACTGAGGGGGCCTTGCAACGGGCAACGTCGCACGGGCGTAAGCGAATTCGACGGAGGACGCGGTGACATCGTTGCACAGCCCACCCACACGGCGCAGGCGGCTCGGCGCGTTCACGTTCGCAGCCGCTCTGCTGGCCACCGCCTGCCTGACCGGCCCGGCGCTGGCCGCGCCCGACCCGGGCGACGGCGAGCCGGGCGCCGGGGACGTCTCGCGGGCCGAACGCGCCGACACCCTGGCCGCCATCGAGAGCGGCGCCATCCCCGGGGTGAACGAGATAGCCCACAGCGCCAACGTCACCCCCGTTGCCGGCGTCCCGCACTCGGCCGCGCTCGCCGGGCTCAACTCCGACCTCGCCTTCCAGGGCGACTACGCCTTCGCGGGGAACTACGACGGTTTCGTCGTCTACGACATCAGCCGCCCCTCCTCGCCCGAGATCGTCACCCAGGTCCTCTGCCCGGGCGGCCAGGGCGATGTCGCCGTCTCCGGGGACCTGCTCATCCTGTCCGTCGACTCCTCGCGCAGCGACGACTCCTGCCGGAGCAGCTCCCTGCCGGCGACCGAGAAGGAGGCATGGGAGGGCATCCGCGTCTTCGACATCAGCGACGTGCGCCACCCCGAGTACGTGGCCGCCGTGGAGACGCCCTGCGGTTCGCACACCCACACCCTGGTGCCCGAGCGCCGCAGCGTCTACGTCTACGTCTCCTCGTACTCCCCGAGGGCGACCTACCCGGACTGCCAGCCCCCGCACGACGGCATCTCCGTCGTCGAGGTGCCGCGCGCCGACCCCGAGCGGGCCGCGCTCTCCTCCTTCGACATCGTCTTCCCCGAAGGCGGCTTCCCGGGCGACGCGGACAGCTCCGCCACCACCGGCTGCCACGACATCACGGCCTATCCCGAGCTGGACCTGGCCGCGGGCGCCTGCATGGGCGACGGTGTCCTCTTCGACATCTCCGACCCGGCCCGCCCGGCCGTCATCGACCAGGTGCGGGACGCCGACAACTTCGCCTTCTGGCACTCGGCCACCTTCAGCCAGGATGGCGAGAAGGTCGTCTTCACCGACGAACTCGGCGGCGGCGTGGGCGCGATGTGCGACGAGGCGACCGGCGACGAGTTCGGCGCCAACGGGATCTACCACATCACCGGCCACGGCGATGACCGGCGGCTCACGTTCCGGAGCTACTACAAGATCCCCCGGCACCAGGCGGACACCGAGAACTGCGTCGCCCACAACGGCTCGCTGATCCCCGCCGCCGGCCGCGACATCATGGTCCAGGCGTGGTACCAGGGCGGCGTCTCGATCTGGGACTTCACCGACTCGGCGCACCCGCGCGAGATCGGCTACTTCGAGCGCGGGCCGGTCTCGGCGGATGTCCTCACCTTCGGCGGCTCCTGGTCGGCCTACTACTACAACGGCTACATCTACTCCAACGACCAGGCCGGCTTCGACGTGCTGCGGATCGACGACCGCCGGACCAACAGCGCCCGCGCGGTGACCCTGGACGAGCTGAACGTCCAGACCCAGCCCGTCTACCGCTGAGGAGTCGCGAACTGACGCGGTGTCCCGCCGGACGGCTCGTCGCCCGGTGGGACACCGAGCTCCCACGCGAGTCCGTAGCGGCTGAAGAGCTCCTGGCGCAGCCGCCCCGGCGGCATCGGCGCCCCGGGCAGGAGCTGGGCCACCACCGCGCCCATCAGCAGTGCCCGCAGCAGCGTGTAGTCCGTGTCCGGATCGGGCGAGCCGTACCGCGCCATCGTCTCCCGCAGCACGGCCGCCAGCCGCTGCTGCTCGACGCACTGGATGAAGCCCTCCTGTTGCAGCAGCCCCGCCATGTGCGCGCGCATCAGCGTCGGACGGTCCCGGGCGAGCCCGAGGATCGCGTCGATGGCACGGGCCAGCAGCTCCTCCCCGGCCCGCGCGCCCGTCGGCCGCGGCGACCGGTCCAGCGCCTCCGCGAGCGTCAGATGCATCAGCCGGTGCACGGCGGACTGCAGGAGCTGGCGCTTGCCGGGGAAGTAATAGGAGATCAGGCCGCGGGCCGAGCCCGCCCGGTCGGCGATGTCCCCCAGCGTCGTCGCGTCGAAGCCCCGCTCGGCGACGAGCTCGACGGTAGCCTCGAGCAACCTTTGCCGAGAGCGTCGGCGCATTTCTTCATTGACCGAAGCGCTGCGAGGGGACATGCTGGACTCCCGTTGACTGGCTCTCAGTCAATATACTCAGCGGGACCCCGGACAGCCGCCCCGGTCGGCGGAGTCCTGTCCGGCGTCGGCGACGGTATCGGGCGGCGCGGGGGACCGCCCGATACCGTCGCGGGCGCCGTGCCCGGGCGTGTCGCGGGCGAACGGGAAGAACGGGAAGAACGGGGAAGAAGCCGGACGGGCCTAAGAACCGGACGGGCCCGGCAGGCGCCGGTCAGCGGCCGAGCGCGGTCAGTCCCGGCGCGAAAGTGACCAGCAGCGGCACGGCGGGCACCAGCGTCGCGGCGGCGGTCAGCCGCAGGCGGCGCGGGACGGACAGCCGCGGCGCGGGAGTCAGCAGCCGGTGCACCCGGTGCGGCACGTGGGCGTGGTGGGCGTGGCAGGCGAAGACGCCGCGGTCCTCGTTGAGCCCGACCAGGGCCAGCGCGGTGGTGAGCCGGCCGAAGCTCCGGGAGGCCACGTCGTCGGCGGCCAGCTCGACCAGGCGGTGCACCTGGTGCCGGAACGCGGCGAAGACCGGCACCCGGGGGAAGCCGTTGGCCAGCGCGCCGGAACAGTGCAGCAGCCAGTGGTGCCGGGCCCGGACATGGCCCTGCTCGTGGGCGATGACGGCGTCGAGCTGGCGCCCGTTCAGCCGGCGGAGCGCCGCCGTGGTGATCACCAGACGCGGCGCGGGTCCGCCCAGCAGCCAGGCGTCCGGACGTTCGTCCTCCAGCACGATCAGCCGGTCGCCCGCGTCGGCCGCCTCCCAGGGCAGCCGCGGTGAGCGCGACAGCAGCCCGGCGTGCTTGCGGCGGCGGGCCGCCCGCGCCGCCCGCACCTCGCGGGTGAGCATCACGGCCGTCCAGACGCCGCCGCAGGCCAGCAGCACCGCCACGGCGGCGGCCCAGCGCCGCTCGCCGAGCTGCAGCCCGTACGCCTCGGTCACCTGACTCGGCGCCGGCCCGAAGACCTGGCCGCGCACCTCGTGCCAGGCCGCGGCACCGGTCAGCGCCATGGCCAGCACGCAGCACAGCAGCACCGCCACGACGACGCACTGCCACACCCACAGGGCCAGCACCGGCTCCCGGTCCGGCCAGGAGACCCGGGCCAGCACGCGCGGCGCCGCGGCCGCGGTCAGCCCGCCGAGCACGAGCAGCGTGATGGCGATCACCATGCCGTCAGCCTAGAACCCAGCCCTCCCACCCGGAACCGCGCACGAACACACGTGACGCACGCCTCACAGGGCCAGCAGCGTCGCGAACATCCCGACCGACAGCGCGAGTCGGCAGGCCGCCGCCAGCTCCGGCGCCGCGCAGTGCGACCCCGCGGCCGGACCCCGGACCGGGACCGGGCCGGGCGTCCCGCCGGCCGCGGTCGGCAGCAGGCGCGGCCCGGTCCGCAGCGTGTAGAGGGCGAAGTAGGCCAGCAGCACCCCGGTCACCAACGGCACCCCGCCCGGCGCGTGCCCGGCGTGCCCGCCCGGGGCGGCGGCCATCGCCACCGCCATGTACACCATGGCCAGGCTCTCCACCACGTGGTGCGCCTGATGCGCCGCGCCCGCCCGCAGCAGCGCGGCCGACCACAGCGCCGTCGCCGCGAACAGCACCGCGAACCCGGCCGGCGGCGGCGTCGCGGGCAGCGCGGCCGGGGGTACGGCCATCAGCGCCATGCCGAAGCCCATCGCCGCCTCGATCCCCGCCGCGTGCCGCGCCCCCGCCGGGCCCGCGCGCATCCGCGCCAGACTGAAGGCGCCCGTGCCGCCGCACAGCGCCACCACCAGCCAGCCCACCAGCTCCGGTCCGTGCACCGCCCACCTCCCGTTCGTCCCGCCGCGTGAGGATGCCCGTCCCCGTGGGCAGGCAGGGGAGGCGCACGAGGGCGCGCGGAAGCGCGGGCGGGCGCCGTTACGATGCCCGGGTGACGACGACCACGGACCCGACCTTCCGCACGGCCGCCGAGGCCGACATCCCGGCCCTGGTGGCGCTGGTGGAGTCGGCGTACCGGGGCGAGGCCAGCCGGACCGGCTGGACCACCGAGGCCGACCTGCTGGACGGCCGGCGCACCGACGCCGCCGGTGTCCGCGAGGTCCTTGGCGACCCCGGTGGTCGGCTGATCGTGGCCGAGCTGAACGGGGACCTGGTCGCCTGCTGCCACGTGGCGCGTCGCGACGGGCCGCGGCCGGGGGAGTCCGCCGCGTACTTCGGGATGTTCGCCGTCCGTCCGGTCCTGCAGGGCGCCGGCCTCGGCCGGCGGGTGCTGGCCGAGGCCGAGCGGCTGGCGCGCGCGGAGTGGGACGCCCGCGAGATGCGGATGCTGGTGATCTCCGCGCGGGCGGACCTGATCGCCTGGTACGGGCGCCGCGGTTACACCCGCACCGGCCGGACCAGTCCCTTCCCGTACGGCGACGAGCGCTTCGGTATCCCGCGCCGACCGGATCTGGAGTTCGAGCTGCTGGTCAAGCCGCTGTCCTGACCGCGCGCACGATCCGCGGCACGTCGGTCACCACCCCGTCCAGCCCGAGCGCGCGGGCGCGGGCCAGCTCCGCCGCGTCGTTCACCGTCCAGGCGATGACCCGCACGCCCGCCGCGCGGCACCGCCCGACCACGTCCGGGTCCAGGTGCGCCAGCTCGCAGGAGACCATGTCCGCGCCCAGCGCCGCCGCCCGCTCCGGCGCGGTCGCGGTGGAGCGGCCGGTGACCAGCGCCACGGGCAGGCCGGGCAGCCGTTCGCGGATCTCCCGCAGGGCCTCCTCGTGAAAGGAGATCGCCCGCACGCGGCCGTGCAGCCGGCCGTGCCCGACGGCCAGGGCGAGACTCCGGGCGGCGGCCGGGTCCTTGATCTCGGCCTGCAACGGGGCCGCCACCGCGGCCACGACCTCGGTGAACAGCGGGACGCGCTCGCCCCGGCCCGCGTCGAGGCCGCGCAGCTCGGCCAGGGTGAGGTCGGCGACCCGCCCGGAGCCGTCGGTGGTGCGCTCGACCTCGGCGTCGTGGATCACCACCAGCTCGCCGTCCTTGCTCAGACGCAGGTCCAGCTCGACGGCGTCCACACCCGCGCGCTCGGCCCGGCGGAAGGACCGGAGGGTGTTCTCCGGCTCCACGCCCATCAGTCCGCGGTGTCCCACGGTCAGCAGCGGCATGGCGCCACCCTAGCCACGCCCGGTGGCCGGGAGCTGAACCCGTCCTGTCCGGAGTTGATCGGAGGATCCGCGCCGGATACCGTGCTCATACGAGAAGTTCTACTGTTGAGGAGGGGCAGTGACGGAAAGATTGGCGTCCATCACCCCGGTTGGCGGCGAATCTCCCACCGGGCGCGTCATCGCCCACCGGGCCTGGACGACGCTCAAGCGCGCCGTGGAGAGCATCCGCCCCGCCCAGTCGAAGGACGGCTCCATCGACTTCACCGCCGACGGGGCGCCCACCCGCGACCGGATCGCCCGGCAGCTCGACCGCGTCGTGTCCGCCGTGCGCGAGCTGGCCCCTCTGCTCCCGCACGACGCCGCCTACCACGAGGCGCTCGTCGCCGACCTGCGCCGCTGGGCCGACGACGGCTTCGGCGTCCCCGACTTCCTCGACTCGCTGCTCGCCTTCCGGCCCGCCGCCGACCGCACCGACGGCCGCCAGCACCTCGTCGTCTTCCCCATGTACACGCAGAACGGCAACCCGGACCGGAACCTGGAGGCCGTCGTGCTGCGCGTGGTGTGGCCCGACTGGCTGGCCGAGCTGGAGCGCACCCGCTACGACAACCCGATGTTCCTCGGCATCACCTTCGAGGACTTCACGGCCGGGTACGACACCAACTCCGCCGTCCTGTTCCCCGAGACCATCGCCGTCCGCCAGGCCCCCGAGCGCTTCACCTGGGGCGGCATCTTCTGCGACCGCGAGGCCGCCCGCTTCCGCCGCGTCGTCGACGCCGCCCGCGAGGTCACCAGCCTGCGCCTGCCCGACGACGCGGCGGACCTGCTCGGCGACCAGGAGCGCTGCCAGCAGACGTTCGTGCTCTGGGACATGATCCACGACCGTACCCACAGCCACGGCGACCTGCCGTTCGACCCGTTCATGATCAAGCAGCGCCAGCCGTTCTGGATGTACGGCCTGGAGGAGCTGCGCTGCGACCTGACCGCCTTCCACGAGGCGGTCCGCCTGGAGGCCGACGGCCACCCCCAGGGCCGCGACGTCCAGTACGCCGTGCTGCTGGACCGGCTGTTCCGCTTCCCCGTGACCGGCGCGCGCGTCCGCAACTACGACGGTCTCGGCGGCCAGCTCCTGTTCGCCTACCTCCACCAGCACGACGCCCTGCGCTGGACCGACAACCGGCTCGGCGTCGACTGGGACCACGCCCGCGAGGTCACCGTCCGGCTGCGCGAGGAGATCGAGACCCTCTACCGCAAGGGCATCGACCGGCCCAAGCTCGTCCACTGGCTCAAGGCGTACGACCTCGTCTCCGCCTACCTCGCCCCGCACCCCGGCTCCCGCTGGGCCCAGGGTCCCGACGCCCTCGACCTGAGCCTGCCGCCCCGCAAGCTCGTCGACGAGGTGCTGCCCGACGAGTTCCCGCTGAGTCTGTTCTACGAGGCCCTGGCCAAGAAGCTCCGCGGCGTCGTCGAGTCCACCCGCGGCATCACCGCGGCCGGCCCCGTCACCAGGGTGGCGTGATCTCCGTCATGCCGCGCGGCATGATGGACCCCAGGAGGAGGCGATGACGATGAGCACCATCCCATCCATGCCCGAGGACGCCGACGGCGGGGGCCCGCTGGAGGGCGCGGTCGTCGCCGTGGCCGGCGCCGGCGGCCCGGCCGGCCACGCGACGCTGCTGCGGCTCGCCCAGGCCGGCGCCACCGTGGTGGCCTCCGACGCCGACGCCCAGCGGCTGGCCGAGGGCGTCGACGCCGCCCGCTTCGCCCACGGCGGCGCGACCGTCATGGGGGACACCGTCGACCTCCTCGACCCGGGCGCCACCCGCGAGTGGGCGGCCAAGACCGAGCAGGACCTCGGCCGCGTCGACGGCCTGGTCCACCTCGTCGGCGGCTGGCGCGGCGCCACGTCCTTCGCGGCCACCGACCTCGCCGACTGGGACCTCCTGCACGACCTGCTGATCCGCACCGTCCAGCACACCTCCCTCGCCTTCGAGGGGCCACTGGCCCGCTCCGGCAACGGCCGGTACGTGCTGATCAGCGCCGCCGGCGCGACCCGCCCCACCGCCGGGAACGCCGCCTACGCAGCCGCCAAGGCCGCCGCCGAGGCGTGGACGCTCGCCCTCGCCGACGCCTTCAGCAAGTCGGGACCGGCCGACCGCCCGCCCGCCGCCGCCACCGTCCTCGTCGTCAAGGCCCTGGTCGGCGACGCGATGCGGCGGGAGCGCCCGGAGGCCACGTTCCCCGGCTTCACCGACGTCCACGACCTGGCCGACGAGATCCGCCGGCTCTGGCACAGGCCCACCGCCGAAGTGAACGGAACCCGCCTGTGGCTCACCCCCCAGCCGTGACCACCGACGCCCGCCGCCGCCACGACCCGGCCGTGCGCGGCTTCGCCAGCGACAACTACGCCGGGGCGTACCCGGAGATCCTGGCCGCCCTCGCGCTGGCGAACGGCGGCCACCAGACCTCCTACGGCGACGACGACTACACCGCGCACCTGCGGGACGTCTTCCGCGCCCACTTCGGGCCCACCGCCGAGGTCTACCCGGTCTTCAACGGCACCGGCGCCAACGTCGTCTCCCTCCAGGCCCTCACCGACCGGTGGGGCGCCGTGATCACCACGACCACCGCCCACATCCACACCGACGAGGGCGGCGCTCCGGAGCGGGTCGGCGCCCTCAAGCTGCTGACCGTGCCCACCGCGCACGGCAAGCTCACCCCCGAGCTGGTCGCCCGCGAGGCGTTCGGCCGGGACGACGAGCACCGCGCCACGCCCCAGGTCGTCTC
Organism: Streptomyces sp. NBC_01803; assembly: GCF_035917415.1. Taxonomy (NCBI): domain Bacteria; kingdom Bacillati; phylum Actinomycetota; class Actinomycetes; order Kitasatosporales; family Streptomycetaceae; genus Streptomyces; species Streptomyces sp. NBC_01803. Next base: position 139,214 of record NZ_CP109073.1, on the reverse strand, counting down.
CCTCACCCAGAGCACCGAGCTCGGCACCCTCTACACCCCCGAGGAGATCCGCGCCGTCACCGACTTCGCCCATGAGCGCGGCATGACGGTCCACCTCGACGGAGCCCGGATCGCCAACGCCGCCGCCGCCCTCGGCCTGCCGCTGCGCGCCTTCACCACCGACGCAGGCGTCGACGTGGTGTCGTTCGGCGGGACGAAGAACGGCCTGCTCTTCGGCGAGGCCGTCGTCGTCCTCACCCCCGGCGCGGTCCGCGCCATGCGCCACATCCGCAAGTTCTCCATGCAGCTCGCCAGCAAGATGCGCTTCGTCTCCGTGCAGTTCGAGGCACTGCTCGCCGGCGAGCTGTGGCTGCGCGGCGCCCGGCACGCCAACGCCATGGCCCGGCGCCTGGCCGACGGCGTCCGCGAGGTGCCCGGCGTCACCGTCCTCCACCCCGTCCAGGCCAACGCGGTCTTCGCCCGCCTCCCGCGCGACGTCAGCGAGCGGCTGCGCAAGCGGTACCGCTTCTACTACTGGGACGAGGCCGCCGGGGACGTCCGCTGGATGTGTTCCTTCGACACCACCGAGGAGGACGTCGACGGCTTTCTCGCCGTGCTCCGCGCCGAGACGGCCCGCTGACCCCGCCCTCCGGCGCGCGCCCGTTCAGCTCGTCGACGTCCTGGAGGGCGGCGGGGCCGTGCCACCGAGGTGGGCCGGCAGCCACCAGGCGTCCTCCTGGTCCTGCGGCTTGACCGGGTAGGCCTGCTGCGCCGACTCCAGGAGCTCCTGCACCCGCCCGCGCACCCGGCGGGTCAGGGCCAGCGCGGGCTCGGACGGATCGGCCGCGATCGGCTCGCCCACCCGGATGGTGATCGGGAGGTGATGGCGCCCCATGTCCCGCTCGTGGCCCTTGGTCCACAGCCGCTGGGTGCCCCACAGGGCCACCGGCAGCACCGGCACCCCGGCCTGCTGCGCCATCCGCACCGCGCCCGTCTTGAACTTGTCCAGCGTGAAGGACTCCGAGATCGTCCCCTCCGGGAAGACGCCCACGATCTCCCCCGAGCGCAGCGCCCGCACCGCCGGCTCGAACGCCTGCATGCCCGCGGCGCGGTCCACCGGGATGTGCTTCATCGCCCGCATGAGCGGTCCGGACACCCGGTGCCGGAAGACCGACTCCTTGGCCATGAACCGCACCAGCCGCTTGGCGGGCCGACAGGCGAACCCGGCGAAGACGAAGTCGAGATAGCCGATGTGGTTGCTGACCAGCACGGCGCCGCCCCGGCGCGGCACGTGTTCGCTGCCGGCGATGTCGAAGCGCAGATCGAGCGCCTTGAACATCGTCCGGGCGACGCCGATGACCGGCGGGTAGACAAGCTCTGCCATGCGAGAGGCCCCTCTTCCGTGCGGCGAACCTACGCCTCCGTAACTTTCGGTGCCGCCTGATCGTGCCCGAAAGCCGCCGCGAGCGCTAGTTGAGCGCCCGGCGGAGGAGCAGATACGCCTCACATCCCAGGCAGTAGCCGAAGGCGGCGTTGAGGAAGGCGGCGGCCAGCGCGCACGCCGTCGCCGCCATGCCCAGCGCCTGCGGCCCCGCCACGTAGCCGATCAGGCCCGCCAGCGCGAAGCCGAGCCCCACGGCCTGCGCGAAGCGCGGCGGGCCCGCGTCCTCGGTCTCCCGGACCGGCCCCAGCCGCGGCAGCACGACCACCCGGAAGAGCACCCCGTACGGCGCGTACCGCGTCCCGAGCGCCGCGCCCAGGCCGAACACCACCGTCTGGGCCGCCAGCAGCCACGCGCTTCCCGTGATCAGCACCGCCGCGAGCACCACCGTGGTGACGGCCGCGCCGAACCGCGGCCCCCTGACATCTATGCGCATGCCCCCAGCATCGCGCACCCCGCCGCCGGGGGGGCCGGGAATGAACCGCGCGCCCGGCGCGCTGTCGCACCCGATGACCGGACTCGTGGTGTGTGTGGCGGTGCTCGCGGTGGCGGGCGCCTTCGGGCTGTGGCGCCGGAGGCGTGACGGGAGGCTGGGGATGAGGGACCGGGACGGCGGCCGGCGGCTGGACGCCGCGGTGATCGGCGCCGAGCGGCTGGGACGGCGGGCCACCCTGGTGCAGTTCTCCACCGCGTTCTGCCAGCCCTGCCGGGCAACCCGCCGGACCCTGTCCGAGGTGGCGGAGATGGTGGAGGGCGTGGTCCACGTCGAGATCGACGCCGAGGCCCGCCTCGACCTCGTGCGTGAGCTGGGCATCGTCCGCACCCCGACCGTCCTGGTCCTGGACGCCGCCGGTACGGTCGTACGCAGGGCTTCGGGACAGCCACGCCGGGCGGACGTCTTCGCGGCCCTGGGAGCTGCCGTCCCCGGGTGAGTTTCTGTGTGTTCGCGCAAGAATCGGTCCGACAATGTGTACGTAGGCAACGTCACAGTGGGACATGCTTGCTTGCGAGGGCTACCCTGGGTGTACTGGCAAGTAACTATCCGGGTGATCTTCCGAGTACCCAGTGTGCGGACCGATAGCAGTAGGAGAGCCGGCGTGAGTCTGAGGATCGTTGTCTGTGTGAAGTACGTGCCTGACGCCACGGGTGACCGGCACTTCGCGGAGGACCTGACCACGGACCGGGAGGCCGTGGACGGGCTGCTGTCGGAGCTGGACGAATATGCCGTGGAGCAGGCGCTCCGGATCGCCGAGGACGCGGACGACGCGGAGGTCACCGTCGTGACCGTCGGCCCGGAGGACGCCACCGACGCGCTGCGCAAGGCCCTGTCGATGGGCGCCGACAAGGGTGTGCACGTCGAGGACGACGACTTGCACGGCACCGACGTCATCGGCACCTCGCTGGTGCTGGCCAAGGCCATCGAGAAGACCGGCTACGACCTGGTGGTCTGCGGCATGGCCTCGACCGACGGCGGCATGGGCGTGCTGCCGGCGATCCTGGCCGAGCGGCTGGGCGTGCCGCAGGTGACCTTCCTGACGGAGGTGTCGGTCGCCGACGGCACGGTCTCCGGCCGCCGCGAGGGCGACGCCGCCACCGAGCAGGTCGAGGCCGCGCTGCCGGCCGTGGTCTCGGTCACCGACCGCTCGGGCGAGGCCCGTTACCCCTCCTTCAAGGGGATCATGGCCGCCAAGAAGAAGCCGGTGGAGACGCTGGATCTGGAGGACCTGGAGCTGGAGGCCGAGCAGGTCGGCCTGGAGGGTGCCTTCACCAAGGTGCTGTCGGCCACCGAGCGCCCGGCGCGCACGGCGGGCGAGATCGTCACCGACGAGGGCGAGGGCGCCAAGCTGCTGGCCGCCTTCCTCGCGGAGCGCAAGTTCATCTGACCGCCCGCCCGCCGGGCCCGGTCCCTCATGTCCCCACCGTCAGTTCGTCTCGCTGGAGAGCACGATTCCCATGGCTGAAATTCTTGTTTACGTCGACCACGCGGACGGTGCCGTCCGCAAGCCCACGCTGGAGCTGCTGACCCTCGCCCGCCGCCTCGGCGACCCGGTCGCGGTGTACCTGGGCGCGGGCGTCGAGGGCGCCGCGGCGGCGCTGGCCGAGTACGGCGCCGTGAAGGTGCTGGCGGCCGACGCCCCGGAGTTCGGGGACTACCTGGTCGTCCCCAAGGTGGACGCCCTGGGGGCCGCCGTCGAGGCGGTCTCTCCGGCCGTCGTCCTGGTGCCCTCCTCCGCCGAGGGCAAGGAGATCGCCGCCCGCCTCGCGGTGCGGCTGGGCTCCGGCCTGATCACCGACGCGATCGACCTGACCGCCGGTGACGACGGCGCGCCCGTCGCCACCCAGTCCGTGTTCGCCGCCGCGTTCACCACCACTTCCTCGGTCACCACCGGCACCCCGGTGATCACCGTCAAGCCCAACTCCACCGCCCCGGAGGCCGCCCCGGCCGCCGGCACGGTCGAGCAGCTGCCGGTGACGTTCGGCGAGCTGGCCACCGGCACCAGGGTCGTCTCCCGCAGCGAGCGCGAGTCCACCGGCCGCCCGGACCTGACCGAGGCCGCCATCGTGGTCTCCGGCGGCCGTGGCGTGAACGGCGCGGAGAACTTCGCGATCATCGAGGCCCTCGCCGACTCGCTCGGCGCGGCCGTCGGCGCCTCCCGCGCCGCCGTGGACGCCGGCTGGTACCCGCACAGCAACCAGGTCGGCCAGACCGGCAAGACCGTCTCGCCGCAGCTCTACGTCGCGGCGGGCATCTCCGGCGCCATCCAGCACCGGGCCGGCATGCAGACCTCGAAGACCATCGTGGCCATCAACAAGGACGAAGAGGCCCCGATCTTCGAGCTGGTCGACTACGGCATCGTCGGCGACCTGTTCGACGTCGTCCCCGCCCTCACCGACGAGGTCAAGGCCCGCAAGGGCTGATCCCGGCACGGGACCGCCCAAGCACGGCACCGGCCGCGCCCGCGCTCAGCAGCGGGCGCGGCCGGTGCCGTGTTGTGTTCCGCCGGGACGCCGGATACCTTCGTGCGACAGATATCTTCAACGATCTGTTGAAGTCGAGTGAGGCGGAGGAAGCCGCATGACGCCGGGCGAACGAGTGACGACCACGCTGGCGGCGGCCGTGACCACCGGCATCGGCGCCTCGCTCGCCGCCGTCGACGCCGACCTCGCCCGCCGCTATCCCGGTGCCCCCCACACCCGCCGACCGGTCCACACCGTCTATGTGCCGGCCGACCGCCTCACCGCGGACACCGTCCGCTCCTGGGGCACCGAGGCCCTGGCCCTCCTCAGCGAACACGCCCCCGACGCCGCCTCGTTCGGCACCGTCCTCGGCATGCCCGAGGCCCTCGCCGGTCCCGTCCGCGCCCGCGTCCTGGCCAAGCTGGAGCGCGAGCCCGTCGAGGACCTCCGTGTCGACTTCGAGGACGGCTATGGCCCGCGCCCGGACGCCGAGGAGGACGCCGCCGCCGCCCGCGCCGCCCGCCTGATCGCCCGCGCCCACGCCGAGGGCACCGCCCCGCCGTTCACGGGCCTGCGCGTCAAGTGCATGGAGGCCGCCGTCCGCGACCGCGGCATCCGCACCCTCGACATCTTCCTCACCACTCTGCTGGCGGCCGGCCCCTTGCCCGCCGGCCTGCGGATCACCCTGCCCAAGGTCAGCTACGCCGAGCAGGTCGCCGCGATGGCCCGGCTGTGCGAGGAGTTCGAGAAGGCGGCGGGCCTGCCCCCGGGCCGGCTCGGCTTCGAGATCCAGATCGAGACCACCCAGGCCATCCTCGGCCCCGACGGCCGGGCCACCGTCGCCCGCATGATCGACGCCGCCGGCGGCCGGGCCACCGCCCTCCACTACGGCACCTTCGACTACAGCGCCGCCTGCGAGGTCAGCGCCGCCCACCAGGCCCCGGACCACCCGGCCGCCGACCACGCCAAGGCGGTCATGCAGGTCGCGGCGGCGGGCACCGGCGTCCTGCTCTCCGACGGCTCCACCAACGTCCTGCCCGTCGGCCCCACCGCCCGTGTCCACGACGCCTGGCGCCTCCACCACGGCCTGGTGCGCCGCTCCCTGGCCCGCGCCTACTACCAGGGCTGGGACATGCACCCCGGCCACCTCCCCACCCGGTACGCGGCCGTCTACGCCTTCTACCGCGAGGGTCTGGACCACGCGGCGGCCCGGCTCGCCGCCTACGCGGGCGGCGCCGACGCCACCGGCGGCGCGGTGCTCGACGAGCCCGCCACCGCCCGCGCGCTCAGCGGCTTTCTGCTGCGCGGCATCGACTGCGGCGCCCTCGATGTCGCCGAGGTGACCGGCGCGACCGCCCTGGACCGCTCCCGGCTCGAAGCCCTGGCCGGCCGCCCCGCCCCGGACGCCGGCGCCTGACCCGTGCCCCCGGCCGGCCCGCCCCCCGGCGCCCGCACGTTTTTGGCCGGGGGTCCAGCGGGCAACTGACTCACGGGCGAACAAGGAGGGGGACCGTGATCATCTGGCTGAACGGGGCGCCCGGCGCGGGCAAGACCACCGCCGCCCGCGAGTTGCTCCACCTGCTGCCCGGCAGCGCGCTCTTCGATCCGGAGCTGGTCGGCGCCGGGCTGCGGGCCATGCTCCCCGGCGAGCGGCTGGCCGGCGTGGAGGACATGCGGGAGCTGCCCTCCTGGCGCCGACTGGTCGTGGACACCGCCGCCGCGCTGCTGTCCGAGGTGCGCGGCCCGCTGATCGCCCCGATGACCCTGGTCCGCCAGGAGCACCGCGACGAGATCTTCGGCGGCCTGGCGGCGCGCCGGATTCCCGTGCAGCACCTCCTGCTGCATGTTGACGAAACGTTCCTCCGCCTCCGTGTCGAACGCCGCGCCGCGGTGGAGGGCGACGCCGTGCGCCGTCGCTGCCTGAGCCGGCTGCCCCGCTACCGCGCGGCCCTGCCGTGGCTCACCACCGACGCCCACGCCGTCGACGCCTCCCGCCTGACGCCCCGGCAGACCGCCGAACTGCTCGCCGAGCGCGTCCGGCGCGGCGACGGCACCTGCCGCATCGTGCAGACCCCGCCGCCCGCCGCCGAAACCCTCGCCGCCGGGGTGCTCTTCTTCGACGACCGGGACCGCGTGTTGCTCGTCGACCCCACCTACAAGCCGGGCTGGGAGTTCCCCGGCGGCGTCGTCGAGCCGGGGGAGGCGCCCGCCCGCGCGGCCGTCCGGGAGGTGGCCGAGGAGCTCGGCCTGCGGCTGGAGCGCGATCCCGCGCTGCTCGTCGTGGACTGGGAGCCGCCCCGCCCGCCCCTTTTCGGCGGCCTGCGGCTCCTCTTCGACGGCGGTCGTCTGGGCGACGACCGGCTCGCCGACATCCTGCTGCCCGGCGCCGAACTGCGCGGCTGGCGCTTCGCCGCCGAGGACGAGGCGGAACGGCTGCTGTCGCCCGGCCGGTTCGCCCGGCTGCGCTGGGCGCTGCGGGCCCGCGCCCAGGGCCGGCCGCTCAATCTGGAGGCGGGGGTCCCGGTCGGCGCCTGACGGCCGCCGCCGAATCGCGCGGCGCCCGGCCCCGATCTAGCGTGTCCGGTGATGGCCCCGGACAGGGGGAGGATCTCCCCGAAGCGGTGACCGCGATGCGCGAGCCCGAGTACATACCGGACTACCACCCCTACGACGACGATGACGCCGACGAGGCCCCGGGCTGGGGCGCCCGGGCCGCCTACGCGGCGATCGCGGGAGTCATGGCCCTCGGCGTCACCGTCATGGCCGCGGACGACGACGGGCCATCGGCGCCGCCCCAGCCGGAGAGCGCCCGGCAGGAGCCGGCCGAGGCCGACCAGCCGTCGCCCGGATCGCAGGCCCAGCCGCTGCCCCCCGCCGTACCGACCTGGGTGTCGATCCCGTCCATCGCCGTCGAGGCCCCGCTGACCAACGTCGGGCTCGACCCCGAGGGCTGGATGGAGGCGCCACCGCAGGAGATCCAGAACCTGGCGGGCTGGTACGAGGGGGCCGCCGCGCCCGGCACCCCGGGCACCGCGGTCATCGTCGGCCACGTGGACAACGCGGCGGGCCCCGCGGTCTTCTACGGCCTGGGCGCGGTGCGGCTGGGCGACTCCGTGGAGGTCATCCGCGAGGACGGGGTCGCCGTCCGGTTCGAGATCTACGACATCGCCGTCTACGCCAAGGGCAACCTGCCGGAGTCCGTCTACCACGACACCGGCCAGGCCGAGCTGCGGATCATCACCTGCGGTGGCAGCTTCGAACAGGGCTCCGGCTACACGGACAACGTGGTGGTCTTCGCGCGGATGACGAGCGCGAGCTGACGGGAACGGCCCCCCTCATTAACCCATTTGACCCGTTCGGCGGGTTATGCGACCTCCCTTCTGGTTGAGTCGCTGTGCGGGGTGACGCGCGACTGCGACAGAGGAGCCTTCTCATGAGCACACTGCGTACCGCACTGGCCGCCACGGGGCTGGGTGCGATGGTCCTCGGGGCGAGCGCACCGGCCGCGCTCGCCGCGGGCGGACAGGGGCCGGCCCGGCCGCCCGGCCAGGCGACGAATCCCTCCTTCGGCTTCAGCGTCTCGCCGGCGTCCGTCCGGCCCGGCGGCTCGGTCGACCTGACCGTCACCAACTGCACCGGATCCGAGGCGACCGCCGAGTCGTCGGTCTTCGACAAGATCACCCTCGGCATGCCGGGCGCGTTGCAGAGCGCCAGGACCACCGTCGACGCCGACGCCCGCGTCGGCGCCCGTTACGACGTGACGTTCACCTGCGGCTCCCAGACCGGTACCGCCGCCCTCACCATCGCCTCCGCCACCACCACGCCCAGCCCGACGGCCACCGGGACCACGCAGCCGACGGCGAGTTCCACCGCGACGTCCACCGCGACATCCACCGCGACATCCACGGTGCTGCCCACGCGCGGCGCCCAAGCCGGCGTCGGCGGCACCCAGCCGGAGGGCGACACCATGCTGCTGGCGGGCGGCGGACTCACCGCGGTCGCCGTCGCGGCCGGCCTGATCCTCGCCCGCCGCCGCGCGGGCCGCCACCGCTGACCCGACCCGGCGGCGCCCCACCACACACCGCCCGGGGTCCGGGGGAGGGGGCGTCGCCGGTCAGCCCTGCCGGGCCGCCGCGTAGCGCCGCAGGAACAGCGCCTCGGTGACCGACATCCGTTCCAGCTCCTCGGGCGAGACACTCTCGTCCACCGCGTGGATGCGGGCCGCGGGCTCGCTCAGCCCGATCAGCAGGATCTCGGCGTCCGGGTAGAGCCCGGCGAGCGTGTTCGTCAGCGGTATCGAGCCGCCCTGGCCCACCACGGCCATCTCCGCGCCGTCGTACGCCTCGCGCATCGCCCCGGCCATCGCGGTGTAGGCGGGGCTGGCGGTGTCGGCGCGGAACGGCTGGCCCTCGCCCGCCACTTCGGCCGTGACCCGCGCCCCCCACGGCGCCCGGGACCGCAGGTGGTCCGCCAGCAGCCGGCCCGCCGCCCCCGCCTCGACGCCGGGCGGCACCCGCAGGCTCACCAGGGCCCGCGCGCTCGCCTGCACCGACGGCGTGGCCCCGACGACGGGCGGGCAGTCGATGCCGAGCACCGTCGCGGACGGCCGCGCCCACACCCGGTCCGCGACGGTGCCGGAGCCGATTAGCCGCACCCCGTCCAGCACCCCGGCGTCCTCGCGGAACACCTCGTCGGGGTAGGCGGCGCCCTCCCAGACGCCGTCCGCGGCCAGCCCGTCGACCGTCGTGGAGCCGTCCTCCGCGTGCAGCGAGCCCAGCACGCGCACCAGCGCCGCCAAGGCGTCGGGCGCGACCCCGCCGAACGCCCCGGAGTGCAGGTTGCCCGCCAGGGTGTCCACCTGGACGCGGACCAGCACCATGCCGCGCAGCATCGCGGTCACCGTGGGCTGCCCGGCCCGGGCGTTCCCGGCGTCGCCGATCACCACGGCGTCGGCCGCCAGCAGACCGGGGTGCGCCTCGGCGTAGCGCTCCAGCCCGCCGGTGCCCTGCTCCTCGGAGCCCTCCACGATCACCTTCACGCCCACCGGCACACCACCGGTCTCCCGCAGGGCGCGCAGCGCCAGCAAGTGCATCAGCACACCGCCCTTGCAGTCGGCCGCGCCGCGTCCGTACCAGCGCCCGTCCCGTGCGGTCAGCTCGAACGGCGGGGAGGTCCAGGCCGCTTCGTCCAGCGGCGGCTGCACGTCGTAGTGCGCGTACAGCAGGACGGTGGGCGCGCCCTCGGGCCCGGGCAGGTGGCCGTAGACGGACGCGGTCCCGTCCGGGGTGTCCAGCGGGGCGACATCCGCGAAGCCCTCGGCGCGCAGCGCGGCGGCGACCCACTCCGCCGCGGCCCGGCACTCCTCGGGTGGGAACTGCGCGGGGTCCGCGACGGAACGGAAGGCCACCAGCTCGGCCAGCTCGGTCCGCGCCCGGGGCATGAGCGCCCCGACGGCGGCGGCGATCGCGGCGTGCTCGGTGCTGTGTCCCATGGAACGCTCCTCAACGCCCGCGCGCTCCCCCGCGCGTGGACGACGTGGTGGATGACGTGTGTGCGAAGGGCAGTGGTGTGACGATCATCGTATAGCCGGGTGATGCGCCTGGGGCGCCGTAGGATGCCGGGCGGTGGACGAAGACCACGGGACGCGACGGGGAGCGACGACACATCGTGAGCAGCGAGAACGGAGCCGGGTCCGGAATGGTGTGGGATGTCGTCGTGGTGGGGGCCGGCCCCGGCGGAGCGTCGGCCGCCCGCGCCGCCGCCGAGGCCGGCCGGCGGGTGCTGCTGCTGGAGAAGGCGGAGCTGCCGCGCTACAAGACCTGCGGCGGCGGCATCATAGGCCCCTCGCGCGACGCGCTGCCCCCCGGCTTCGAACTGCCGCTGCGGGACCGCGTGCACGCCGTGACGTTCTCGCTCAACGGCAGGCTGGCGCGCACCCGGCGCTCCAAGCGGATGCTGTTCGGGCTGGTCAACCGCCCCGAGTTCGACCAGCGCCTGGTCGAGGCCGCGGTGAAGGCCGGCGCCGAGCTGCGCACCGGCACCACGGTCTCGCGCGTCGAGCAGCACGGCCCGGCCGTTCCCGACCGGCGCACGGTGGCGGTCGTGCTGGCCGGCGGCGAGACGCTGCTGGCCCGCGCCGTGGTCGGCGCCGACGGCAGCGCCAGCCGCATAGGGGCCCACGTCGGCGTCCGCCTCGGGCAGGTGGATCTCGGCCTGGAGGCGGAGATCCCGGTACCGCCCGGGGTCGCCGCCGAGTGGAAGGGTCGCGCCCTGATCGACTGGGGACCGCTGCCCGGCTCCTACGGCTGGGTCTTCCCCAAGGGCGACACCCTCACCGTCGGCGTGATCTCCGCGCGCGGGGACGGCGCCGCGACCAAGCGGTACCTGGAGGAGCTCGTCTCCCGCCTGGGCCTGTCCGGGTTCGAGCCCGCCATCTCCTCCGGCCATCTCACCCGCTGCCGCACCGACGACTCGCCGCTCTCCCGGGGCCGGGTCCTGGTCTGCGGCGACGCGGCCGGCCTGCTGGAGCCGTGGACCCGCGAGGGCATCTCCTTCGCCCTGCGCTCCGGCCGGCTCGCCGGGCAGTGGGCGGTCCGCATCGCGGAGGCGGCCGACGCCGTCGACGCCCGCCGCCAGGCCCTGAACTACACCTTCGCCGTCAAGTCGGGCCTGGGCGTGGAGATGGGCGTCGGCCGTCGCCTGCTGGCCGCGTTCTCCCACCGCCCCGGGCTCCTGCACGCCACCCTCGTCGGCGTCCGCCCCGCCTGGGCGCTCTTCGCGCGGATCACCCGCGGCTCGACCACGCTCGCCGGGATCGTGCGTACCCACCCGGTGGCCCGCCGCACCCTCGCCGCCCTGGACCGCACCCTCGCCCGGGACCAGGGCGCCGCCCCCGGCTCCCCCGACCGGGCGGGGTCCTGACCTCCGGCGTACTCCCGCGGGAGCAGACGGATGACCGCCGTCGGCTGACGCCCGGCCGCCGGCCGGGCACGAGCGTTGCCGGCATGACCGCACTTCCCACGGGACCGGGCACCGTCCCGCAGGATCCCCGCCGGCGACGGTGGCTCGCCGTCCAGCCCCCGGCGGCCCGGCTCCCGTGGCGCTCCACCGGCGCGGTCCTGTTCATCCAGCTCGTCGGCTCCCAGCTCGCCGGGCACAACCAGTCCGGCCGGGGTCTCCTTCGACGTCTTCGCCCGCCGAACAGGCCGCCGACGCCGGCCTGCGGGTGACCACCGCCACCGAGGGCACCCGGCCCCGCCTATCACCGAGCGCCGACCTCGCCGCCAGTTACTCGCGGGTAACATTCAGATGCCGGAGGTCTCCCGCCACAGTCCGGCCACCGCCGCGTCCCCCGTGACGGCCAGTACGCCCTCGTACGGCAGCCGGTTCCACAGCGCCGGATACAGCTCGGCGGCCCGCCCGCTGATCTCGCACTCCGCCACCCCGGCCGCCCCCGCCACCTCCGGCCGGCTCACCCGGGGCGGCTCGGTGGAGATCAGCACCGTCCACACCGCGCCCGGCTCGTCCGTCGCCCGGACCGCCAGCGTGCGCGGGCGCTCGCTCCGCACCCGGCTGCGGAACCTGGTGTGGAAGCCGGCCAGCAGCTCGTCCACGCCGTCCACCGCCACCCCCGGCGCGAACGGCGACAGCGGCTCCCCGGCGGCGAGTTCGGCGTCGACGCGGTGGATGGCCGTCTCATGCGCCTGCCGTCGCGCCCAGAAGTGCCGGGGCGTCGGCGAGCCGTTCAGGAACGTCCAGCACTCCATGTCCTCCGGAGCCCGCTCCAGCACGTCCAGCAGCTCCCGGTGCCCCGCCCGGAACCACGCGGCGAGCTCGCCGTCCGGCACCGCCTCCGTGCCGCGCGGCGTACGCGCGGACAGCCGCTCGGCCACGTTCCGGGCCGCCCAGCGGTGCACGTGCCCCTGATGCGTGAGCAGGTCCCGGACGGCCCAGCCGGGACAGCTCGGCACGGGAGCGTCCCAGCCCGCCCGCTCCGCCGCGGCTGTCAGCAGGTCCCCTTCGCGCTCCAGCGCGGCCAGCAGATCTGTGGTCCTCACCGGCGGATTGTGTCAGCCGATGAGGACCGCGCCGCACCCCGCGCGGGCCGCCCTCCACCGCCCCGGAGGTCCGGCGGCGGGCCGCGCGGCGCGGACAAGAACCGCCCTGCATTTGTTCCCTGCTGACACAAAGCAAGAATAGGGACGTGACCCACACACACACCAGGCTGGAGCGCGGCCGGAACGCCCTCGGCCCCGCGCTGGAACTCGTCCACACGGGCCGCGCCCCGACCCGCTCCGTGCTCACCACCGAGCTGGGCGTCACCCGGGCCACCGCGGGGGCCGTCGCCACCGAGCTCCAGACCCTCGGCCTCATCACCGTGGACTCCCGCCCCAGCGCCGCCTCCGGCAGCCAGGGCCGCCCGTCCCACCGCCTGGCCGTCGCCGACGACGGGCCGGTCGTCCTCGCCGCCCAGGTGCACGCCGACGGCTTCCGCGCCGCCCTGGTCGGGCTCGGCGGCCGGATCGTCGCCACCGCCGCCGGCCGCGTGACCGTCGACGCCGACCCCGCGCAGGTCCTCGGCGAGGTCGTCGCCGCCGGTGTCGGTCTGCTGCGCGACAGCGGACGGCGTTGCGTCGGCGCCGGCCTGGCCGTCCCCTCCTCCGTCGCCGAGCCCGAGGGCACCGCCCTCAACCCGCTCCACCTCGCCTGGCCGGCCGGCGCCCCCGTCCGCGACATCTTCACCCGCTGCCTCGCCGACGCCGGCGTCGAGGTGACCGGCTTCTGCGGCAACGACGTCAACCTCGCCGCCCTCGCCGAACACCGCCACGGCGCTGGTCGCGGCGCCCAGCACCTCCTGTGCGTCGCCACCGGGCACCGCGGCGTCGGCGGCGCCCTCGTCCTCGACGGCAGGCTCCACACCGGCAGCGCCGGCCTGGCCCTCGAAGTCGGCCACCTCACCGTCGACCCTCAGGGCCGCCCCTGCCACTGCGGCGGACGCGGCTGCCTCGACGTCGAGGCCGACCCCCTCGCCCTCCTCGACGCGGCCGACCGCGTCCCCGACCCCGACGGCTCCCTGCTGGCCCAGGCCGCCGACGTCGTCCGCGCCGCCTACACGCCCGACGCCGCCTCCCGGGACGCCGCCGCGCGCACCGCCGTCGCCACCGTCATCGACCGCCTCGGCCTCGGCCTCGCCGGCCTGGTCAACATCTTCAACCCCGACCGCATCATCCTCGGCGGCCTGCACCGCCGCCTCCTCGAAGCCGACCCGGCACGGCTGAGCGCCGTCGTCGAGGAACGCAGCCTGTGGGGGAGGAGCGGCAGCGTGCCCATCCTGGCCTGCTCCCTGGACCACAACAGCCTCGTCGGCGCGGCCGAGCTCGCCTGGCAGCCCGTCCTGGACGACCCGCTCGCCGCCCTCGCCGGCTGACCCGGCACCTCAGCCCCCGCCGCCCGCCGCGGCCGGCTCCCCCCGACCCGCCACCCGGGCCGGCAGCAGCGCCAGCACCGCCCGCCGCAACGTCTCGTCCGTCGCCTCGTCACCCGGATCGGGCGTCGCCGGCACCTGCAACCGGTACACCGGCCCCGCCCCCAGCCGCGCGAACCCGCGCCCCGGCGGTGTCGCCACCGTCACCGAACCGCCCGGCGCCGCCCCCAGCACCGTCTCCACCTGACCCGCCGTCACCGCGCCCAGCACCACGCGCGCCCGCGCGCACGCCAGTACCGCCCCGCCCAGTCCCGCCAGCCCCTCGAAATGCTCCGCCAGCGCCACCGTCACCCGCACCGCCCGCCCGAACCGCAGCGGCACCTCCAGCAGCCGCACCGGATCCCGCAGCCCCTCGATCCGCGCCAGATGACCCAGCAGCGCCGGCCGGTCCACCACGATCCACAACGGCCGCGGCACCGTCCGCCCCTCACCGCCCGCCAGCAGCCGCCGCTCGGTCTCCCGCGCCGCCCACTCCAGGGCCGCCACCGCCGCGCCCGGCGCCGACTCCACCGCCACCACCCCCGCCCGCCCCGCGAAGCACCCGAACTCGGCCGCCCCGCCGCCCTCCACCACCAGCACATCCCCGTGCTCCAGCGCCTGCAACGCCACCGACCGCAGCAGCGACGTCGCCCCGGCCCCCGGCACCCCCACCACCAGCAGATGCGGCTCCGCCGACCGCGGGCCCGTCCGCCACATCACCGGACAGGCGTCCAGCAGCTCCCCGTACTCCGGCCCCCCGAGCACGGGCACCGTACGGTCCACCGCCCCCGCGTCCGTGAACCCCAGGACCGTCTCGCCGGGCGAGGTGACGAACCGCTGCGCGCGGATCTCCGCCGGCAACGGCTCCAGCGCCGCCATCGCCAGCTCGTTGCGCTCCTCGTCCCAGCGGAAGCCGAACTCCCGCCCCCGCCCCGCCTTGGCCGCCAGCAGCCGCTCCACCCGCGCCCGGCACTCCGGGTCCCCGTCCGGGAAGAACGCCGGATACGTCAGCACCAGCCGTTCGATCCGCCCGTCCGCCCCGAACGCCACCGACGGGAAACTCCGCCGCCAGTCCCCACCCCGCTCGTACAGCGGCTCCGGCGACGTGTCCCCGGCCGCCGAGAAGTACGGCACCAGCGCCTCGTAGAGCAGCCCGAGCCGCTCCCCGGCCGCCGACTGGACCGCCGACCGCCCGCGCGCCCGCCGCTCCCCGTGCCAGCCCGCCCCGCCCGCCGCCGCCAGCACCGCACCGGCCGCCAGCCACGGCCCGTACGGCAGCAGCGCCACCAGCAGCCCGGCCGCCAGCACGAGCAGCAGCACCGGACCCCGGTGGTCGCGGGGCAGCGCGCGCCAGCGGCGGCCGGCCGCCGTCGCCAGCGACCCCAGCCCCCGCACCACGACCAGCAGCGGACGCACGGCGTCCAGCCGGATCACGCCGACTCCTCCGGCCCGCCGCCGGCTACAGGGTGATCCCGCCCAGCAGGTTCGCCAGGCTCGCCCCCCCGGCCTCGATGCTCGGCGCCGCCGCCGTGCCCGCCAGATAGAACCCGAACAGCGAGCACACCACGGCGTGCGACAGCTTCAGTCCGTCCTTGCGGAAGAACAGGAAGACGATGACACCGAGCAGGACGACTCCCGAGACGGACAAGATCATGAGCACTCCCGATGCGGACGCGGATGCGGACGGGGCCGAACGGCATTCACCGTAAGCACTCTAATGCTCGCACTGAGTGAGCGAGAGCTGGCGGGCGCATATGGGGGAGGCGCCGCCCGGCCCTCCCCAACTGCCGCGAAGCACCCCGCACAAGGGGCGATGCGGTTCGGACCGGCCCGCGACCTGGATAGGCTGGACCCTGGCCGATGGCGAGGAGGAACAAGGACGATGGCAGAGAGCGCGCAGCCACTGTCGGCGCGGGCCAAGCTCGCCGTGACGGCGGGCAAGGCGGCGGCGGCCGTATCACGGGCGGCGGGCCGCGGCAGCGGATCGGTGATCGGGGGCCGGGTGGCCCTCAAGCTCGACCCGGATCTCCTCGCCCGACTCGCCGGGCACCTGGACGTGGTCCTGGTCTCCGCGACCAACGGCAAGACCACCACGACCCGGCTGATCGCGGAAGCCCTGCGCGCCGGCGGCGAGGTCGTCTCCAACGCCCTGGGCGCCAACATGCCGGCCGGCATCACCTCCGCCCTCTCCGACGGCTCCAAGGCCCGCTACGGCGTCCTGGAGGTCGACGAGAAGTATCTGGCCGGGGTCGCCCGCGACGTCTCCCCGAAGGCGATCGCCCTGCTCAACCTCTCCCGGGACCAGCTCGACCGCGCCGCCGAGACCCGCATGCTCGCCGAGCGCTGGCGCGAGGGCCTCCAGGGCAGCAAGGCCACCGTCATCGCCAACGCCGACGACCCCCTCGTCGTCTGGGCGGCATCCTCCAGTCCCAACGTCGTCTGGGTCGCCGCCGGCCAGGAGTGGAAGGACGACGCCTGGTCCTGCCCCTCCTGCGGCGGCGTGCTCCACCGCCCCGACGACGTCTCCTGGCGCTGCGCCGAATGCGGCTTCGGCCGCCCCTCGCCCACCTGGGTGCTCTCCGGGGACACCGTCCTCGACCCGCACGGCTCCCCGTGGCCGATCCGCCTCCAGCTCCCCGGCCGTGCCAACCGCGCCAACGCCGCCACCGCCGCCGCCGTGGCCGCCACCTTCGGCATCCACCCGCAGGTCGCCCTGGAGCGGATGCAGTCGGTCGCCGCTGTCGCCGGCCGGTACGACATCGTCGGGTACCAGGGCCGCGACATCCGCCTGCTGCTCGCCAAGAACCCCGCCGGCTGGCTGGAGACGTTCGCCCTGATCGACCCGCCGCCCACGCCCGTGATCCTCTCCGTCAACGCTCGCGGCGCCGACGGCACGGACACCTCCTGGCTGTGGGACGTCGACTACACCCGGCTGGCCGGACACCCGATCGCCGTCATCGGCGACCGCCGCCTCGACCTCGCCGTCCGCCTTGAGGTCGCCGGCGTCGGCTTCCGCGTCTGCGACACCCTCCAGGAGGCCGTGGGGCAGTTGCCTCCCGGCCGTATCGAGGCCATCGCGAACTACACCGCCTTCCAGGACCTGCGCCGCGTCGTGGGCAACTGACCGGTATCCGGCCGGCACCTCCCCGCAGAGCACCAGCACCAGCACCCCGAGCACTCCAGCAAAGGACGGCACCACAATGAGCAGCTCCGGCCTGCGCGTGGTCTGGGTCTACCCGGACCTGCTGAGCACCTACGGCGACCAGGGCAACGTCCTGGTGGTCGAGCGCCGCGCCCGGCAGCGCGGCCTGACCGTCGAGCGCGTCGACGTCCGCTCCGACCAGCCCGTCCCCACCTCCGGCGACATCTACCTCATCGGCGGCGGCGAGGACCGCCCCCAGCGGCTGGCGGCCGAGCGGCTGCGCCGCGACGGCGGCCTCACCCGGGCCGCCGAGAACGGCGCGATCATCTTCTCGGTCTGCGCCGGGTACCAGATCATCGGCCACGAGTTCATCAACGACCTCGGCCAGCGCGAGCCCGGCCTCGGCCTCCTCGACGTGACCAGCGTCCGCGGCGGGGGAGAGCGCTGCGTCGGCGATGTCCTCGCCGACGTCGACGAGAGGCTCGGCCTCCCGCAGCTCACCGGCTTCGAGAACCACCAGGGCGTCACCCGGCTCGGCCCCGGCGTCCGCCCGTTCGCCCGGGTGCGCCTCGGCAACGGGAACGGCACCGGCGACGGCACCGAGGGCGCCTGGGCCGGCACGGTCTTCGGCACCTACATGCACGGCCCCGTCCTCGCCCGCAATCCGCAGATCGCCGACCTGCTGCTGCGGGTGACCCTGGACGTCACCGCCCTCCCGCCGGTGGACGACCGCTGGTACGACGCCCTGCGCGCCGAGCGGATCGCCGCCGCCACCCAGCCCGCCTGACACCCCCGCGAAGGGCGTCCCTATCGTAGGGACGGCGGAACCGGCACGAATCGGGAGCACACCGGATGGGTCACCACGGTCACGGCGGCACGGACCTGCCGCCCTTCACGCTGGCGCGCGCCCTGGAGTTCAGCCCCGACACCGTCTTCCTGTCCAGCTGCCTCCTCGTCCTCGCCCTCTACGCCTGGGGCGTGGTCCGGCTGCGCCGCCGCGGCGACGCCTGGGGGGTCGGGCGCACCGTGGCGTTCGCGCTCGGCGTCGTCTCCATCGCCGCCGTCACCTGCACCGCGCTGAACGACTACGGCATGGTCCTGTTCAGTGCCCACATGACGCAGCACATGGTCATCAGCATGGTCTCGCCGATCCTGCTCCTGCTCGGCGCCCCCGCGACCCTGCTGCTGCGCGCCCTCCCCCCGGCGGGCCGGGGCCGGCGCGGGCCGCGCGAGCTGGTGGTGGCCGTGCTGCACAGCCGCTACACCCGCGTGGTGACCAGCCCGCTCTTCACGATCCCCCTGTTCGTGGCCAGCCTCTACGGGCTGTACTTCACGCCGCTCTTCGACTTCCTGATGGGCTCCCGGGCCGGGCACGTGGCGATGATGCTGCACTTCCTCGCCGTCGGCCTGGTCTTCTTCTGGCCCATCATGGGCGTCGACCCCGGCCCGCACCGGCCCGGCTACCTGATGCGGATGCTGGAGCTGTTCGCGACCATGCCGTTCCACGCCTTCTTCGGCATCGCGCTGATGATGGGCTCCGAGCCGATGGTCGACACGTTCGCCGCCCCGGCCGCCTCGCTGTCGGTGGACGCCGTGTCGGACCAGTCCGCGGCCGGCGGCATGGCCTGGGCGTTCAGCGAGATCCCGACCGTCGTGGTGCTCATCGCGCTCGTCATCCAGTGGTACATGTCCGAGCAGCGCACCACTCGCCGCCTGGACCGGGTCGCGGACCGCGACGGCGACCGGGAGCTCGTCGCCTACAACGCCTACCTGGCGTCGCTCCAGTCCCGCGGCGGCTGAGACGACCTGTTTCCGGCCTTGGATCAGCCGACGGCCCGCGCGTAGCCGAGGTAGGTGACGACGGGCGGGCCGCCGGGCGTGAGCACCATGTCGACCAGCGGCGGGATCTCCTCATCCGTGATCCGGCCGCGCCGGCGGGCCAGGGTGGCCGTGACAAGACCCCGGACGCTCCGCGGTGTGAACGCGCACACGTCCTCGCCGCGCAGACCGTGCCGCCCCAGCGCCTCGGCCAGCTCGGCCGGTGGGCGCAGCCGTTCCGCCGCGTAACGGCCCGGGGGCATGATGCGGGTCGCGGGGAAGCGCTGGAAGGCGCCGAGGTAGATCAGCCGGGAGACCCAGGTGCGGTTGACCGTGTCGTACAGCAGTAGCCCGCCGGGCGCCAGCACCCGGGCCGCCTCCCGCACCACCCGGTCGAGGTGGGGGGTGATCTCGAAGGTGTCGGCACCGTAGACGAGGTCGAACTCCCCGTCCCCGAAGGGCAGTCGCTCGGGGGAGGCGGTCGCGTGCGCGAGATCCGCCCCGGCCGCCCGGTCGGCCTCCCGGGCCAGCGCGGTCGCGGCCCCGGACGGGTCGACGGCGGTGACCCGCAGCCCGAGCCCCGCCAGCCCGCGCGCCAGGAGGCCGCGCCCGCTCCCGACGACCAGCGTTCGGATCCCGGGCGCGGGCGGCGTCAGCGCGGCCAGGGTGTCCGCGACATACCGCAGCCGCACCGCCTGGAACGTCACGGCCCGGATGTGCCGTCCGTCGACCGTGCCGGGCGCGGCCGAGTCGAGCGCGAGGCGCGGGGGATGAGCCATCGTCGTTCTCCGTCCCACGAAGGATGAGTTCCTTGAGGGAACCTACCATCTGAGTTGCCTCGGGGAACCACGGGTAGGGTCGTGCCATGACCAGGATCCCGCTCACCGACGTGGCCTGCTCCATCGCCCGTGCCACCGACCTGTTCGGCGACGCCTGGACCGCGCTGATCATGCGTGACGTTCTCACCGGCATCACCCGGTTCGAGGACCTCGCCCGCGACCTGGGCATCTCCCGCAAGGTCCTGGCCGCCCGGCTCGCCCGGCTCGTCGAGGAGGACGTCCTCGTCCGCGAGCCCTACCAGCGGCACCCGCCCCGCGACCACTACCGGGCCACTGACAAGGGCAAGGAGCTGTACCCCGTCCTGCTCGCCCTCATGAACTGGGGCGACCGCTGGTACGCCGACCCGGCCGGCCCCCCCGCCCGAGTCCACCACCTCGCCTGCGGCCGGGACACCACCGCCGTCCCCGCCTGCGCCCACTGCGGAGAGCCGCTCACCGTGGACAACACCACCCAGCTCCCCGGCCCCGGCGGCCGGACCGGTCCGGGCACCCACGTCCTCGGCCCCCTCCTCGCCGCCCGCATCCCCGACTGACCCGCACCATGTCGGGCCGGGCCGCCGGGCCGGCGGCCGTCGGCGGCGCGTACCTCCCCGCGGGCGCCACGCCCACGCCCACGCCCGCGTCGGCCCCGCACGCCCGGTGGCCCCGAAGGTCCCGCCTCCCGGTCGTTCTATGGGCGTTTTGCGGCCGGGACCGTCCCCGGCGTTGATGCCGTTGTTCCCCATTTGGCATCCTCAGCTCGGCGGCGGCCACGGCCGCAGCACGAGACGGTCAGTGGTCAGGTCGGAACTGATCAGCGGAAGAGAAGACACGCGACACTCCTGGTGGTCCGAAACGACCTGGGCCGTTCACCACCCTCGCGCGACCCGGGCATGAGCATGCTGATGAGGCGCCTGACGGGCCATAGTCATCAACCTCCCCTGCCGCCGCGGTCGTCGCGGGATCGGACCAAGCCCCCCTGCTAGGTGAGCAGGGCCAAGAGGAAGACCGCCGCCACGACCACCACGATGACCAGAAGGATGACGAGGGGGACCACCACCCACCCTCTGCCGGTGGTGGGCGGCACCACCGGGGGGCCGGCTTCGGACGTGCTTCCCTCGGCCGGCGGTGTCTCCCCCGGCGGCACACCGCCGCCGGGTTCGAGACCGGGGCTGGAGCGGGGGTCCGGGTCGGGACTCGGATGGTTCATGGGCGCCGAGTACCCGCCTCGCCCCGACTTACCACGCGCCACCGGCCCGGCCCGGTAAGGGGTCGGGCCGGACCCCCGGTGCCGCTGGAGGAGGGCACGGGGGCGGCGAGTGCCGCGCCGCGCCCCCGCGCGGGTCGCGGTCAGTACGGTGTTCCCCCTCATGGGCGCCACCTTCGCCACCCAGGCCGCCCGGGTGCCGGCGCGCGGGACCGGCTGGGGCTGTCGGCCGGCGGCCTGGCGGTGGCGTCGGCGGACCTGGGCGTGGGGACGTTCGCCGCGCTTCCGCTGGTGGGAGGGCTGGTGGCCCGGCTGGGCAGCCGGCCCGTGCTCGCCGGCGGCGCCACCGTGGACGTCGGTGGCCTGCTCCTGCTCCCGGCCGCTGCTCACCGCCGTCCTGTCCGCGTTCGCCCGCGGCGACACCCGCGTGGACGTGGCCAGGAACACCCCAAGGCGTGACGGTGGAACGCGCCTGTGGACGGGGGGGTGCGGGGCGCGGCCTGCACGCGGTGTTCACCCTGGGCGGGCTCACGCGGGCTGCCGATACGGCGTGCCGGCGCACGTCACGGCCATCGGCGGGTTCGGCACCACGCCGGGCGGGGGAACGGGACCGGCCTCCCAGGCCCTCGGCGGCATCGCACGGGAGGACCCGTTCGAGGCCGCCGGTCCGGCCGGCGCGCCGCGAGGGCCTGCCCGGACCGGTCAAAGGACGCGGGGGCGGGCCGTTGTCTCACCCGGCCGGGTGAGACAACGGCCGCGCGGCGCCGCGCCCGTCCGGCCTCTCCCGCAGGCTGATGCTGTCGGCGCGCCCGCGCCCCTACGCCCAGGAGACGGCCATGGCCATGGACCTGCTCGCTCACCTCCTCCGGCAGCTCGGCCCGGAGAACCGGCGGTGGCTGGAGAGCCAGCCCCGGGACAAGCAACAGGTCATCGCCGAGCAGTGGCGGGCGACGGAGGGCAGGGGATCCTCCCTCCTCAGCTCGATCGACCTCGCCCCGGACCTGGTGGACGAGGGGGCCTCCGCCAACGCCTTCATTCAGGAGGTGCGCGACACCGAGAACTGGTGACGTCTGCCTCCGACGCCTGCCAGTCGTGTCGTGACGCTCCCCGGGCCCGTGATCGAGGCGGCGATCGCCCAGATCCTCGTCCGGGTGACGACGGGACGTGCGTCGGCGGCCTGATCGCTGTGCGGTCCGGGCGTGCGGTGCCGTTGCCCCGTGCCCCGTGCCCCGTCCCGGGACGGGGGAGCGCTTGTACCGTCGCCGGGTGCTCGCGGGGTCGGCCATCGCGGTCGGCTCGCCGTACAACCTGCCGTTGGCCGTCCAGAAGGCGTTCGAGCGTGTGGGCCCGGCCGCGGAGCCCCGCCCGGTCACGTCGGGCCGCGGCCGGTGAGAGGATCGCCCGCGCCCACACCGGGGCCTGCTACCGGAGGCGACACGGGCACGCGCCCGGTGAGAAGCCCGCACCCGCCCGGCCCGGTCCGAGGTCGCGCTGCCGCCGTCCGGAGCGTCACGACCGGCGGTCGGCCGCAGCCCGCCGCAGCCCGCCGGAGTCGTTGGTGCGGTGCCGTCGCGTCACCGCTTGCCGGTCCGGCGGTTGATGGCGACGATCCGGCATGCTTCCCGGCTGCTCACGCCTGGTCCATGAGCCGGAAGGATTCCTCCCGCTCACGGACCAGCTGCTTGCGTCCCCGCGACGCGCGGATCTTGCGGATCTCGAAGGCCATCGTGTCCCCGGAAGACGGGTGTTGCGATGACCGCTGGAACTCAAGCTGTCCGGTGGGGGTGGCGGGGGGCTTTACGATCTTGGGCAGGGGCACCGGGTCCGCCGTCGCCGGTGTCCCCCGGTGGACAGGATACCGGCGGGCGGCGGGAGAGCAGGACGGTATGACGATGCCCGGCCCGGGCGCGCGGCTGTACGGCGACCTGGCCCGCTGGTGGCCGCTGATCTCGCCGGTCGAGGTGTACGAGGAGGACGCCGGGATCGCCGCCGAGCTGTTCGCGCTGGCCGGGCGTCCCGTGCGGGAGGTGCTGGAACTGGGCAGCGGCGGCGGGCACCTGGCCTCCCACCTGCGGCCGCGGTACACGATGACGCTCGTCGACCTCTCCCCGCAGATGCTCGCCGTCTCCCGTGAACTCAACCCGGGCGTCGAGCACTTGCCGGGCGACATGCGCGACCTGCGGCTGGGCCGCGCGTTCGACGCGGTGCTGGTGCACGACGCCATCGACTACATGACCACGCCACGAGACCTGTCCGCCGCGTTCCGCACGGCCTTCGAGCACTGCCGTCCCGGCGGTGTCGCCGTGTTCTTCCCCGACCACGTCGCCGACACGTTCGAGCCGTTGACCGACTGCGGGGGCAGTGACGCGGACGACGGCGGCGGTGCCCGCTACCTTGAGTGGAGCCTGCCGCCCGAGCCCGGGGCGACCACGGTGCGCACGGAATACACCTTCACCCTCAGGGAGGCCGACGGAACCGTCCGCGCCGCGCACGAGACACACGTCACCGGCCTGTTCCCGGTCGCCGACTGGCAGCGTCTGCTGGGCGCGGCCGGTTTCCGGGTCACCACGGTGCGGGAGAACGGCGGACGCGAACGCACCATGTTCGCCGGCCACCGGCCGGCGCCGTGACCCCCCGCCGGCATCACCGTCCGCACCTCCCGGCGCCGGAACCCGTTCGCGCCGCGGCCGGCAGGCGGGGCGACCCGCCACGGCGCCCGTGGACGCGCGGCTCGCCGTGCCGCCGCTGCGGGAGAAGGGGACACGAAGGCCCTGAGGATCGCCCGTGCCGGGGTGTCGTCGAGCCGGACGGGGATCAGCGTGTCCTTCGCGGCGAGGATCGCCGGCCATTCCTGGTGGTGAACCGTCACCGTTCGACGTATGCCTCGGAGAACAGGGCGAGCATCCGGCTTCGTTCGAGGGCGTGGTAAGCCACCTTGTCGAACGCCCTGAGGCTGCAGCGGCGTGATCAACCTCAGTCAGCTTGTGAACTGAGCACGTTGATAGGTTCAGTTCGGCAGTGATCACGACTGAGGGAGTGGAACGTGACCGGTGCGACCAACCTGCGTCAGACGCTGCGGGACATTGAGGTCTTTGCCGGCGAGCTTCCCGGGTTTGACCCATCGAGGGCGCCGGAAACGCCGTTCGAGCTGTTCACCGAGTGGTTGTTCAAGGCGTTGAGCGCCGGGGTGAAGGAGCCGCATGCCATGACACTGGCCACGGCGGACGCCAGCGGTGACCCGACCGCCCGCGTACTCATCCTCAAAGACGTGAGCCCCGAGGGCTGGCAGTTCGCTTCGGACGCGAGCAGCCTCAAAGGCCGTGACCTCGCCGCCCGCCCCTATGCGGCGCTGACCTTCTACTGGGCACCGCTCGCCCGCCAGGTCCGGGTGCGCGGACCGGTCGTGCGCGAGACCCCGGAACTGTGCGCTGCGGACTTCCTCTCCCGCGGTGCGGGGGCACGGGCGGAAGCCCTGCTCGGTCGGCAATCGCAACCGCTCGCGGACCTGGCCGAGAGGGACACGCAGGTGGAGGCGTCGCTCACGCGGATCAAGAGTGAGCCGGACCTCGTGGCGCCAGGTTGGACGCTTTACTCGTTGCGCCCGGAGTCGGTGGAGTTCTGGCAGGGCGACAAACAGCGTCGCCACACCCGGCTCGTCTACCTGTCTTCACCAGACGGGTGGACCAAGCAGATGCTGTGGCCTTGATGCCGATTCGATCCACGGTTATTGACAATTGTTCCCCGGCAACGAGGCAACGAGCCGTCGGTAAAAAGTGGCTCAGCGCCTCGGCCTCTCTCCACGTCGGTCACGGTGCATGCGTTGGATCGTCGAGTTGGCTTGTCTTCCGGGTAAACACGCGGACTGAGTGACACCAGGACTTCGTTTGTTCCGGGAGAGCCTCTCTCGAACCTGTCAGCCAGTGGGCGCGCTTTGCGGGAGGCCGGCCCGCGAGTAACGGTTCGACGGGTCCCAGGCGTGAGATCGGCTGGGCAGGCGGTCGCCGTAAACGCTGTGGGTGTCGGCGACCAGGTCCGGCCGAGGTCCCGGTCACTGTGCCGGTTTGGACAGGCGTTCGCATTCGGTGGCCTGGTAGCGGTAAGACTCGGTACCGGTCTGGATGAGGGTGCAGCGGAAGGTGATCCGGTCGGCGATGGCCGCGCAGAGCCTGGGATCGGCGAAGATCTTGTCCCACTCGGCGAACGGGGAGTTGGTGGCCACCGCGGTCGCCTTGCACTCCTCGCGCTCGGTGAAAATCTGGAACAGCAGCCGGGCGCCCTTCGCCGTCCAGATGCAGATGTTGGTCGAGGACGGGACGCCGTGCACCCTTTCAGGTGTCGGTTTTCCCGTCCCCGACACCTTGTACCGCTCAGCCGAAACCCGCTCGGAGACCGCCGGATCCAACCGACGGTCATGACGAATCCGCTCAAAAATCCACTCACGCGACCTGTACATCCACGGGCTCCTGAGAGCAATTGTCAAGATCTGTGGATCGCTGAAGTTACGGCCTGAGAACAGATCCGGGCGGCGCGATCAGACTGCTCGTCGAGTTGCGCGCAGCACGACGTCGTCGACGTGGTGGGTGCTGGCCGCGCCGGGGGGCCGCGGCCGGGTCTCGTGGATCTCGACCTGCCAGGTGTCGGGGTCGGCGGTGAGCGCGGCGGAGACCTCGTCGACCCCGACGAACGCCTTCGGGTCGTACATCCGGGTCTGGGTCGCCACGTCCACCGGCTCGCGCAGGGGGGTGAGGTCGTGGTGCACGACCAGGAGCGTGCCGCCGGGGGCGACGGCGTCGAGCAGGCTGCGCAGACCGCGCTGGTCAGGCGTGCGCTTGAACGAGCCGTACTGCAGCGAGACCAGGTCGAAGGTCTCGGTGCCAAAGGGGGCGGGATCGTTGGCGTCGCTGCGCACGAGGTCGACGCTGAGCCCGCGGCGCTCAGCCTCGGAGCGCACCCGGGCGAGCGCGTTGCCGGAGATGTCGGTGGCGGTCACCTTCCAGCCGCGCTCGGCCAGCCAGAGGGCGTCGGCGCCCTCGCCGGCTCCGACGTCGAGCGCCCGGCCCGGGGCCAGGTGGGTGACCTCGTGGACGAGCGTGCCGTTGGGGTTGACGCTCCACGCTCGATCGGGTCCGCCGTAGCGGTGGTCCCAGTCGGCCTCCTCGCCCGAGGGCCGGGCGGTGTCGCGCAGGTCCTCCTCGGCGAGGCTGAAGGCGATCATGGCGGCGACCTGGCTGCCCTGGGCGGCCGACGGCAGTACTTGAAGGCTCGGGTCGGTGACGTTGCCGGCCGCGTAGATCCCGGGTACGGCGGTCTCGCCGCGCGGGTCGACCGCGAGGACGTCGCCGGCGCCGGTCGGGTGCGGGGTGGTGGTGAGCCCGACCCCGGCCAACACGTCAGCGCGGGCATGGAACCGCGAGCCGACCACGACGGCGTCGGCCTCGAGGACGCGACCGTCGCCGATCTCGACCCCGGAAACCTCGCCGCCCGGCCCGGTGAGGACCCGCCTGACCTCGTTGCGCTCGATGATGATGCCGGAGGCAGCTAGGGCGTCGACGACTCCCTCGTCGAGCCCGGTCGGGTCGTGCAGTACGACGGTCAGCCGGTCGGTCAGGTGCCGGAACAGCGGGGTCGGGTGGAGGCCCAGGGGGTGGGTGACGATCTGCACCAGGCGCTGGTCGCGCACCTCGAAGCCGTGGCAGAACGGGCAGTGGACCACGCCTCGACCCCACTGCTCGGCCACGCCGTCGATCGCAGGGATCTCGTCGGACAGGCCGGTCGCGGCGAGGACGCGGCGGGCCACCAGCGCGTGCCCGCCGGTGAGGTCGAGCCGGAACCTGCCGTCGTCGCGACGGTGCATCCCCACGACCCGGCCGGAGAGCACCTCCCCGCCGTACGTGCGCACCTCCTCGCGCCCGACCAAGGTCAGCTCCCCGGGCGTGACCCCCTCGTGCCCCAGGTAGCCGTGCATGTGAGCGGCCGGGGCGTTGCGCGGGGTGCCGTCGTCGACCACGACGACGTTGCGCCGCTGGCGGGAGATCTGCAGGGCAGCGGCGAGACCGGCGGCCGAGCCGCCGATCACGGCGACGTCGCAGTGGCGCTCCAAGGTGGGGTGCTGGGTGTGCTCGGGGTGGGCTGAGTGCTGGCTCTGCACGGGGTGCTCGCTCATGGGTACGACGGTACGGCGCGCGACGTTCTCAGCAAAGGGCCTTGCGCAATTCGCAAGGCGTGCCAGGATGGAGGTGTGAACGGAGTCGCCGATGTCGAGGCCCTGGCGCGGTCGCGCCTGCGCAGCATGCGCACCACCCTGGGGTACTCCCTCGACGAGCTGGCCAAGCGCACCAACCTCAGCCCGTCGACCATCAGTCGCGTCGAGACCGGCAAGCGCACGCTGAGTCTCGACGTGCTCATTCCGCTGGCCAACGCCCTCCAAGTAAGTCTCGACGTGCTCTTCGAGGCGCCCACCGACGACGACGTCGTCATCCGTCCGGTTGCGCACAGCAGCGGCACGCGGACGACGTGGCTGCTGAGCCGTCCGGACGGGCGCACGGTCGCGATGAAGATGCGCCTCGAGCCGTCCGACGCGCCGCCGAGCCAACGGGTGCACCCGGGCCACGACTGGTTCCTCGTGCTCGAGGGGCGCGTGCGACTGTGGCTGGGCGAGCGGCAGATCGACGTCGAGGCGGGAGAGGCGGCGGAGTTCGCGACGATGGTCCCGCACGCGATCACCGCCCCGGACGGTCCGGCCGAGCTGATCATGGTCTTCGACCGCGACGGACAGCGCGCGCACGTGCACCAGTGAGCGCGCACGCGACCCCGGTGCGAGAAGAAACCTGTGCGAAACGACTGGCAGTTCGAACGAAGGACGACCGTTCCCTCATCCGTCGCGGACGTGTGGGCACGCGTGGTGACGCCGGAGCGGCGGATCACCCAGTTCAGCCAGGCCACGGCCGGGTCGGGGGAGCCTGCGGTCATGCGCTGGTAGCGCGACCGCAGGGCCTCGGCAGTGTCCGGGTGCCGCCGATGAAGGTGTGCAGGGCGGGATCGGACAGCACCGGGGCCATCTCCTCGGCGTGCTCGACGTGCAGCGGCAGCAGGTCCAGCCGGCGGGTGCTGATGGTCCGGGCCGTCATGATGCTCACGCCGCGGCCGCCTCGGGGCGCTCGACGAGCTCGCCGTTCTTGAACACTGCGCCGGCTCGGACGAGGGCGACGAGTTGGGGTGCGGTGACCGCCCGCCAACGCTCCTGTGCGGACTCCACGAGCTTGAACACCATCGCCAGGGCCGCGGCCGGGCTGCCCGCACCCCGGGTGACCTTGGTCCGGAGCTTCACCGAACTGAAAGTGGATTCGATCGGATTTGTCGTTCTGAGATGGATCCAGTGCTGGGCGGGGAAGTCGTAGAAGGCCAGCAGGCTCCCCATCCCGTTGCCGAAGCAGTGGCTCCCGTTTCCACTGCCCCACTGGCTCCCGTTCACCCTGTCAAAAACACACGGATAGGGCCGATACGTTTCCCCACCTCGGAAGTGCCTTCGGCTGATGCAAGAACAAGGACCTCGACACTCCTCATTCTCGCTCGCCCCGGAGTCGTCCGACCTGTCGGGGAAGTTCGCAGGGATGTCGACTTCACAGGTGAGCCTTTCCTGCTCGAAGGGTTGCAGCGGTACAGGTTCCCGGGCCAGTAGTACATCGCTCCATGACAGCCGGGCACGGTATTCGTCCGGGAAGAGCCGCATGAGGGGAAGGGTGGGGACGGTGTCCACCACGAGATGTATCCGGCGTTCCTTCCCCCTGTTTTTTGCCCTGTGGAGGCGGTCGAAGTCCGCGTACCAGAGCCGGCCGGCTTCCCAGTGGTACGTCTTTCCATCAAGACAAGCTCGGCGCCGGACTGGGTCACGATCGGGATGTGCAGGCGCAGGAATCCCCAGGGGAAGTTCGTGCGCCCATCACTGTGCTCATGGGTTTCGGCTCCGGCGCCGAGCGCCATGAGGCGCGCGCTGTGCAGCGGGGCGGGAATGGTGGAGAGGACTTCGGCGTGGTAAGGACAGCGGGCCAGAACGGGGGTGTCCAGGTGATCCTCCAGGCCGGCGCCGCCGGGGTCCGTGCGCAGAACATCGCCGGTCGGTCCCCGCAGCGGGATGATCTTCCAGTCGAAGGTGTCCTCGTCACCGAGTCCTCCCTGGTGCACCGGTCGGTTCGGTCGCCAGGCGAGATCGGAGAGGGCTGCCACCTCGGCGGCGAGTCGTGCGGCGTCGAAGCTCAGGGTGAGCGGGACAGCCGGCGGTAGCCGCCGCCAGTCGGCGTCGGCCTCGGGGCTTCGGGCGGGAGCGGACATGACCTGTGCCTTACCTTTCGGAAGTGGGGACTGATTGATGAGGGCGGGGCGGGCTTTCGAGCCCGTTGGTCTCCAGCACGGACGCGGGTACGGGAGTCGTCGGTGCCGGCCGCCGGGCAATCGCGTACGAGAAGGTCTTGAGCTTAGCCATCGTCGTCACCTTTCCGGGTGAAAGCCGTCATTACGCGAACCGGAATGACGTCGTTTAATACAGCTTCAGGATTCACCGGAAGCCGTTGGTGCACTTTGAGATTGCCCAACGCCTGTCCGCCACGTCCAGAGTGATCGACTCGCATCAAGCTGCATGCAGCATCTTCCCTGGGAGGCGAAAGATGGAAAACCACCCCATAGACGGCATAGTGCGAATGAGTGAGCTGGAGATCGAGGTCTTCCGCTTAGGTGCTCACCAAGGAACCATGGAGGTCGGAGCGGTCGCCCGTCAGCTCGGACTGCCGGTGGAGGCGGTGCGTGACGCGACCGACCGGCTCATCGCCAGGCACCTGTTGAGGCCGCGGCCGGGCGCCCCGGAAGGATGGCTGGTGCCCGTCGCCCCCGAGACCGCGGCCGCCGTCGCGCTCACCCCCGTCGAGAGGTCGCTGCGCGCCCAGCTGGCCCAGGTGGAAGAGATACGGGCGGAGTTCACCTCGCTCGGCTCCCTCTACGCCGAGATACAACAGGAACGGCGCCACCACAGTCCGATCGAGGGAGTGCACGGCGAGAAGGCCATCGTGGAGCTGATCGACGACGCGATGATCCACGCCGAAGAAGAAATACTCGTGTGTGACACCAGCCGGGCGGGTTCGGCGGGGTTATTGGAGCGCGCGAACGCGCGCGAGTCGTATGCCATTCGGCGCGGCGTGCAGATGCGCACCCTTTACCAGCACGCCGCACGCCATGAGGGCGCGACCCAGGAATACATCAGGCATCTGGATTCGACGGGCGCTCAGGTCCGCACGCTGCCGGAGGTGTTCGGAAAGCTGGTTCTCGTTGATCAGAGGGTCGCTTTCATCCCCCATGGCGACGACATGGAGGGGGAAGTCGTCATCCGTGATCCCTCCACCGTGAGGTATCTCCGCGTCGTCTTCGAACACTCATGGGCACAGGCGACGCCTCTCAATCCCGGCCACTTCGGCACCCCCGTGATCAGTGCGGAGGCCAAGCAGGCGATCGTCCGCCTGCTCACGGAAGGCATGAAGGACGAGGTGATCGCCCGCCGGCTCGGGATCTCCCTGCGTACGTGCCAGAAACACATCGCGGAGATCATGGATGCCTTCCGGGCCGACAGCCGCTTCCAGCTCGGTTACCTGATCCGCGCGCGGCTGGGAGACGCCCGCAAGCTGTCGAAGACGACCATCGACACGGTCGTCTTCGACGCGGTCTCCGCACCCGGCAAGGACACGTAAGAAGCCACCGGGGCAGGCCGAGACCGAGCGGCGGATCCCTCGCCGATGTGCCGGCAGTCCTCGACGGTGGCGCGGACGGACGCTGAGAGGCCGCGGCACTTACCGCTTACGCGATGACCAGTCGGACAGCCCACCACATGAAAACCCGAGGCTACGTCTATGAGGTCGACGCACGGTTCGTCATCACGGACGTCAACGGGGAGAAGATCGACGGCGAAGTACGCCTTGGCGGCGGCGATGTTCTCCTCCCAGGCCAGGTCCGGTGCGGACCAGACCATGCCGATCTCGTTGAGCAGGTCGACCCGGTCCTTGTCGAGGCGCCCGCCGGCGTACTCGGTGCGCATGTCGCTGATCCAGCGGCCCAGCGGCCCAGCGGCGCCCCCGAGCCCGGCTCGCGGTACGTCATCGGGACCTTCAGGTCCCCGCGTGTCCGGAAGTAGCGTTCCGCGGCGGCGTAGCCGCGCGCCCATGACTCGCGGACGGGGTTGATGACGGACATGCCCACGAACCCGCGGATCGCGCTGGGGTCGCGCTTGGCGGGGAACCTGAGCAGCAGGCCGGCGGGGGCCCGTGGTCACGGGTCGTGCGCTGTGGGTGTCTGAGCGTTGCCGCGTCGGGATCAGTACGCGCTGTCGACGTTGTCCATGGAGCCGTAGCGGTCGGCGGCGTAGTTGCAGGCGGCGGCGATGTTGGCGACGGGGTCGAAGACGTTGTCGCTGGTTCCGGGGACGTGGTACTGGTCGAAGGTGGGGTCGATGACCTGGAGCAGGCCCTTGGAGGGGATGTTCTTGTGGGCGTTGGTGTCCCACATGTTGATCGTCTGGGGGTCGCCGGAGGATTCGCGCATCAGGTTGCGGTGGATGCCCTCGTGGGTGCCGGGGATGTTGTGCTCGTCCATGACCTCCAGCGCCTCGTTGATCCAGCGCTTGATGTCCTCGGCGGAGGCGGGCTCGGGGTCGGGCTGCTCGTCATGGGGGATCGGGACAAGACGACCCTCGTCGTACCGGGCGCCCCGCCCCTGGCCGGTCACCTCGGACGCGTCACTCGCGGTATCGGCGGCGGGCTCGGCGCTCTCCGCACCGTTCCCGGTCTCCTCGGCGCTCTTGTCGTCCTTCGTGTCCTCGGTGTCCTCGCTCCCGGTGGGAGCGGCGGCCGGGGCCTTGCCCAGGGCCTGGCTGCCGGGCGTGAACGCGGTCGGCGAGTGGGTGGCCTCGGCCACGTGGCCGGGCGTCGTGTGCTCCGCGGCGTGCGCCTGGGGCACCAGGGTGAGGGAGGTGGTCACGGCCGCGGCGGAGGCGGCCACCAGCCCGGCCACGCGCACCCGGCGGCGCGGGGTCGCGGTCGGGGCGGTAGTGGTGGTCATCTTCGTGGCGGTCATGGGAGAACCTTCCAGGTAGATTGAGGAGAGTGTGCCGCTGAGGCGCGGCGCCGAGCCTCAGTGTGGGAACTGGCGCGACGTCGGGGCAAAGGTGTGACCTACGATCCGGGGCCGTTGCGGACCGCCCGGTCCCACCCGCCACTCCCGGCCCCCGTATCCCCACGCGCGGTCCCGGCCTACGACCCGGCCTCGTACGTGACCCAGGTCTCATGACCGGCCTCACACCCCACCCTTCCCACCACCACGCAGCGCCTCGGACACCGACGCGCCCCGTCACCACTCCCGCCACCCATTGCATCGGCACGTGTACGCCTGTGTCACGGGCCGGGCCCGCGCACGGACACGGCAGAGGCAGTCGACAACGGGCGCCGCGCAGCCCCCCGCCCGCGCCGAGGCCCGCCCCCGTCGACGTCGACCTCGCCGCCCTGGACGTCACCACCGTGGTCCATGTCATGCGCCACGGCACCTTCCGCCGCTACCACCTGCTCGCCGAGGCCCGCCGCCACCTCGCCCTCACCCTGCGCGGCACGCCCCACCCTGCGGGGCTGGGCGACCGGATCGCCGACACGGCTCTGCGCGACGACAGCCGCCCCCTCCACCCGGCCTCCGGCCCGCCGGAACCGGTCCCCGGCCGTGTGGCCGGCGCGTCCCGGCGGCGGCTCCGCAGCCACTGCGGACGGCACGCTGGGCCGACACCGACACCGACACCGATACCGATACCGATACCGATACCGATACCGACACCGATACCGACAGCCGCCCAGAGCCGTCCCCGACCGGCCGTCCGACGCTTCACGACCAGGCCCGCGCCACCGTCCTGGCGGTCCGCTCCCGCCACCACGCGGCCGTGGCCGCCGCCGCCCTCGTGCCCGGGCCGGAGCAGCTCACGCTGCCGTTCACCGCACCCCTGCGAGCCACCACCGCCACCGCCACGGTCCGGACGAGGAAGCGCCCGCGCACGCACGGCACGCTCCCGTCCCCGTCCCCGTGGCCGCCGGTCCGGCCGGGACCGGCCCGCGTTGAGCCTGGGAGCTGCTCCGCTGGACAGCCGACAGACCAGCCGAGCCGTCCCCGGGGTGAGCGTAGGTGGTGTGGGGATGCGCTGGAGTCCCGCCTGCGGCAGCAGGCGCCTGCCGGACTCCCGGCCGGACGAGCACCCACGCCGCCGGTCTGCGGACAAGGGTCACCGGCTCGCGCGTTTCCTGACTGAGAGGTTGTCTCACGTGGCGAGTTTCGCGAGCTTCTTGCAGCAGGTCGGGGCGGCGGCCATGGCCAGGCCTCGGCTCTGCCAGTCGTTGCGGACCATGTGCGGGATCTTGAGACCACGAGCAAGCCCATGGCAGGCTCATGCCGCATGATCGATGGATTCGCGAAAGACAACCTGCACGGGAGACTGCGGCGGGACCGCAAGGCGCTGCTCTGGAAACTCGACGGCTTGTCCGAATACGACGCCCGCCGACCTTTGACAGCGACCGGGACCA
Source organism: Streptomyces sp. NBC_01803 (assembly GCF_035917415.1). NCBI lineage: Bacteria > Bacillati > Actinomycetota > Actinomycetes > Kitasatosporales > Streptomycetaceae > Streptomyces > Streptomyces sp. NBC_01803. The sequence goes on along the minus strand of NZ_CP109073.1, from coordinate 105,798 downwards.
ACCTCCTCGGCCTGGTCAAACACGTGGCCAGCGTCGAGGCCAGGTACTTCGGCGAGGTCTTCGACCGCCCTTCCCCGGAACCGCTGCCCCGGTGGCAGGACTCCAACGGCAGCGATCTGTGGGCGACCGAGGACGAGACCCGCGATCAGATCATCGGGTTCTACCGGCGCACGTGGGAACACTCGGACACGACGATCAACGAGCTTCCCCTCGACGCCTCCGGCCACGTGCCGTGGTGGCCGGAGCCTTATGCCGACACGAACCTGTTCGCCGTCATGGTCCATGTCCTCGGCGAGTCCATCCGGCATGCCGGGCACGCCGATATTTTGCGCGAGGGACTCGACGGCCGGACCGGATTGCGCGCCGAACACGAGAAGCAGATCGACGAGGAAGCCCGTGCAGCCTACTGCGCGAAGATCGAGCAGGCCGCCAGGTCGGCCGCACCAATCAAGGCTTAGACCGGGTCCTACATGGTGAGTTGGCCGTTGTTTGGGCATGGGGAGTTCGCGGTGGGGATGGATCGTTCCAGACGGCCTGTGGGAGATCGCGCGGCTTTTGCTGCCGCCGTCGCGGGTGCGCCCGCAGGGTGGCGGGAAGCGGAATACGCCTGATGAGGCGGTGTTCGCGGCGATCGTGTATGTGCTGACCAGTGGGTGCGCCTGGCGGCATCTGCCGCCCTGTTTCGGGATTTCGAAGTCCACCGCGCACCGCCGGTTCCTGATCTGGTCCCGGGCCGGGGTATGGGGCCGGCTGCACCGGGCCGTGCTCGACGAACTCGCCGCCGCGGGCCTTCTCGACCTCTCCTGGATCATTCTCGACACGGCCCATGTACGGGCCAAAAAGGGGGCGATCACACAGGTCCGAGCCCCGTGGACCGGGGTAAGCCGGGTTCCAGGATGCATATCCTGTCCGACCGCACCGGGCTGCCTGTCGTGGTCGCTGTCTCAGGTGGCAACGTCCACGACAGCGAGGGCCTGAAGCCCCTGCTCGCCGGTCTCCAATCGAGACACGACCCCGAACACGGCCGGTACTACCGCCCCGGCAAGATCCACGCCGACAAAGCCTACGACCGCCCCGACCTGCGCAGATGGATGCGAGGTAAACGTCTCGCCGTGCGCATCGCCCGCAAAGGCGTCGAGTCCAGCCAGCGGTTAGGACGCCACAGGTGGGTGATCGAACGGACCATGTCCTGGCTGTCCGGCTACCGCCGCCTCTCCCCACGCTACGAACGCCATCCCCGCAACTACCTGGCCTTTCTCGGACTTGCCGCCACCCTGTGCTGCTACAAACGCCTCCGCCGACTCACCACGTAGGACACGGTCTTACAGGTCATCTCATTTGGCTTGTTCGATAGTCTTCCGCTGTGGGGATCGTGGAGCGGTTGGTGCCGGACGAGTTGTGGGAGTTGTTCCAGCGGGTGGCGCCGGAGGCGCCGACGCGGCCGCAGGGTGGTGGTCGGCGTCGGCACGGTGACCGGGAGGTGCTGGCCGCGATCGTGTTCGTGGCCACGTCGGGGTGCACGTGGCAGCAGTTGCCGTCCGCGTCGTTCGGGCCGTCGGGCGCGACGGCTCACCGGCGTTTCGCCGAATGGACGAAGGCCCGGGTGTGGGCCAAGCTGCACCGCCTGGTCCTGGACGAGCTGGGAGCCCGCGGCGAGCTGGACTGGTCCCGCTGTGCGATCGACTCGGTGAACATGCGGGCGGTGAAAAGGGGGACCTGACAGGTCCGAATCCTGTGGACCGGGGCAAGTACGGGTCGAAGGTCCACCTGATCACCGACCGGAACGGTCTGCCCCTGTCCGTCGGCATCTCGGGCGCCAACGTGCACGACAGCCAGGCCCTGATCCCCCTGGTGAAGGGCATACCGCCCATCCGCTCCCGCCGGGGACCCAGGCGGCGACGGCCGGCCAAGCTCCACGCCGACAAGGGCTACGACTATGCGCACCTGCGGCGATGGCTAGCCGGACGGGGTATCCGGCACCGCATCGCCCGCAAGGGCGTCGAGACCCCACAACGACTGGGCCGCCACCGCTGGACCATCGAACGCACCATCGCCTGGCTCACCGGCTGCCGCCGACTCCACCGCCGCTACGAACGCAAAGCCGACCACTTCCTGGCCTTCACGAGCATCGCCTGCACCCTCATCTGCTACCGCAGACTCACCAAATGAGATGGCCTGTTAGTGGTCCGGTCCGGAAGTCCTTCGGGGTTGACGGCGGAGGCAGGGGTGTTGTCCCGTCTCACGAGACCTCGCCTCTGTCTCACCTGACCTTGTTCGGTTCGCATTCCGGGAACAAGGTCAGGTGAGCCTGTCCAGGCCGGCGCCGGGCTCCTGTCCCCAGCCGCGCGGCGCCTTGCCGGGCCGGGCGAGTGGGGTGCGAAGCTCAGTTTCTCGTCGGCGCCGGGGCCTTCGCCGGCCCGGCCAGGTGCTCGGGTTCGAGTACGAAGACCGGGATCACGCGGTGGGTCTTCTCCTGGTATTCGGCGTACGGCGGATACGCGGCGACCGCGCGCTGCCACCACTGGGCCTTCTCGTCCCCGGTGAGCTCACGGGCCATCATGCTCTGGCGTTCGGGGCCGTCCTGGAGATCCACCTGCGGATCGGCCTTGAGGTTGAAGTACCAGACCGGGTGGCGCGGGAAGCCGGCCTTCGAGGCCACCGCCGCGTACCGCCCCTCGTGCTCCACGCGCATCAGCGGAATCTTGCGGATCCTGCCGCTCTTCGCGCCGCGCATCGTGACAATGATGACCGGCAGGCCCGTGTCCCAGAGCGTTGTGCCCTGTATGCCACCCGAACTCTCATACAACTCGACCTGTTCGCGCACCCACTGCGCCGGACTCGGCTCGTACTCGCCCTCAAGAGGCATCGCATTCACCCCAGTGTCGTGTACGGATTACGTCGGGACAGTCCAACACAAGCCTCGCGCGAAGGGGAGACCGCCGTTCCCGCTCTGCCGACAACCAACGCAAGGTCGTCTCACCCAACGACTTCACCGACCTCGCCCAGGTCAGGGACCGGCTCCGAACATTCGAAGACCGCTACAACGCCACGGCACAGCCGTTCCAGTGGCAGTTCACCACCTCCGACCTGGACGATCCACTGGCCAGACTCGACCGGCACACCGCCGATCACCAGGAAGAATCCTCCGCCGAGCCCGCTACATGATCAACCCCCGAAGGACTTACGAACTCGATCAGTAACTGACCGTTTCAGAATGAGGCTGTCACGGCCGAGGCAGTGGTGTGGAGCGCGCAATGCGGAATCCCACGTCGTCGATCCGGAAGGTCGGGTGGCTGCGCCGCCGCACCGACGCTCGGCAGCTCCAGTGCTCGTCGGCCCATCCACCGCCACGGAGCACCCGATAGGTGCCATACACCTCGGCGTCGTAGACGTCCCAGCACCAGTCCCACACATTGCCCAGCATGTCGTACAGGCCCCATGCGTTGGGCTGCTTGCTGCCCACAGAATGGATCCGCCCATCCGAGTTGCCCTGGTACCAGGCGACCTCGTCGAGCTGGCCGTACCGCGGGCCTGTAGTACCCGCACGACAGGCGTGCTCCCATTCGGCCTCGGTCGGCAACCGGTACCCGTCTGCGGAGGTGTCCCATTCGGCCGTCTCGGCGTCGGCGCGCAGGTGATACGCGGGCGTCAGCCCCTCGCCACGGGACAAGACGTTACAGAACTGGACTGCGTCCCACCACGAAACACCCTCAACCGGCAGCCGCTCGCCTTGGGCGCTGCTCGGCCGCCGGCCGGTGACTTGTGCGTACCGCGACTGCGTGACCGGGAACGCCGACATCTGAAACGGCGCGACCTCGACCGGCCAACTGCTCTGCGTCCGCCGGTCCGACAGCGTCACCCGTCCCAGCGGGACGGCAACCATCTCGCTTCCTGCCCCCGCGTCCACAACAGGCCACCCTACCGGCGCCTTCCCACGGCTCTAACGATCTTTCTGAAGGAATCTGAGGAGGCGGCGGAGGCAGATGATGCTGCAGGCCAGTTCCAGCAGAGCTTGGTGGAGGTCCGCTCTGCGTTCGTAGCGGACGCGGAGTCGTTTGAGTTGGTGGAGCCAGGCGGTTGGGTCGGCCGCGCGGGGAGGTCCCTGCCGAGGCAGCCCCTTTTCCGCGCGGCCTCCCGCCGAACCGGACGTGATGGTTTCCCGATCATCCGGCTCTCCAGTGACTACCGCGTGAGTGATTCAGCCGTTCGTGCGACATGAATACGGTCATGGCAGTTGACACAGGCCACAACTATCTTGCGGCGGTGGACGGCTTTCCCGTCCTCCCTGGCCGGTCGTTACTCCGGCGACTACTACGGGGCCTCCGTCGCCATAGGACTCTCATCCCGTAGGCGATCCCACGTTCGTCCCTGTCTGTACGTTCTGGCGCGACGTAGGCGTCCCACTCATCTCCTTGAATGTCCTCGCTGGACATCGCTCCGCACCCCGGAGGTGCACCACCGCAACCAAGCGAAGGCGGTGCAGAGTGCGGCGCCGGTTTCGGATGTCTTTCCGACGGATGGGAACTTGCATCTTCTGGAGATCGGGCTTCAACAATACAGTCTTCGCCATATCGCGCGGGCCACCCAGCCACCGTCCCTGACATCTGGACCCGGTTACTGGTTTACTGACATGCTCTTGTCCCCTTCACCTTTCAGATCGAGGTAAGTCATCTGGCCAGAGACCTCCTTCCGAGTTCCTCCCGGCTGAACCGGGGATACAAACAGGGCGCCTCGTGGCGCACAGGGTGCGTTCGACGACCCAGCGGCGGGGCAGGACGACGAACCCGGAGGTGTCGCGAGGGCGCCCGTCGCACCATCGAACGGGACGACGGGCAGGTGGCGGGGGACGACCGCGATCACCGCAGTGGTTTCGGCATCGGCATCGGCATCGGCCTCGCCGTGTCGCCTGAGCGCCTGCTCACGCCGGGGGCGAGGTGAGCCCGGGGGGCGGGGCGAAGCCGCCCAGGAGGCGGGTCAGGCGGCTGGCCAGGTCGATCACCGTGCGGTCCTCCAGGTAGGGGCCGATGATCTGGATGCCGACGGGCAGCCCGTCGCGGGTGCGCCCTGCCGGCACCGCCGCCGCCGGCAGATGCGCCACGGCGGCCAGGCCGGCCCACACTGTCTGGTCCCAGTAGGGCCGGGTCTGGCCGTTGACGGTGATGGTCCGCGCACCAGGATCCGGTCGGTGGTCGTGCGGGATCGCTGCCGTCGGCGCGACGGGACAGAGCAGGACGTCGTGGGACCGGAAGTACTCCTCCCAGCCGCGACGGAGCCGCTCCCGCCGCTCGTGGGCCATGTGCCACTCCCTCAGGCGCTGCGTGGTGCCGCGCAGCAGGCGCGCCCGCGCGGAGTCGTCCCCAGGAGTCAGCTGTTCCGCCGCGGCGCAGGCGCCAGCGAAGGCGTCGTCTGCCCAGCCGGTGCTCGTGGTGCCGAACATCAGCTGTTGGAACAGTTGGTCGTTCCCCGCCAGGTCGACCGGCGGCGGCTCCTCGCTCACCTTGGCCCCGGCTGCCCGGAGCTGGTCGACTGCGGCGGTCAGCACATCGCCGACGGCGGAGTCGACCGGACAGTGCGGGTCGTCCAGGAGGACTCCGACGCGATAGCTGGACAGCGCGTCGTGACGCGGCTCTGGCAGGTGGAGCCGCCAGCCCGCCGCACGGGAGCGCGCGGGGGCGGTGAGGACGTCCAGAGCCAGTGCCAGATCCTCGGGGGCCCGGCACAACGGCCCGACGCTGACCATGTCACTGCTCGTCAGCCACCCCGGTGGCCGTGGGATGTGGCCCCGCGTGGGCGTGATGCCGTGGGTGGGGCGCAGCCCGAGTACACCGCAGTAGTGCGCGGGCAGGCGCAGCGACCCGGCCAGGTCGCTGCCGATCTCCAGGGCCGTGAGCCCGGCCGCGACGGCCGCCGCCGCGCCGCCCGAGGAGCCGCCGGCCGTGCGGGTGATCCGCCACGGATTGCCCGTGGTGCCGAACACCTCGTTGTGGGTCTGCACATCACGCGCGTATGCGGGCACGTTGGTCTTGCCGAAGATCACGGCTCCGGCGGCCCGCAGCGCGGCGACCGCGTCGGCATCCTGGTCCGGGACATGCGCGGACAGGGTCTCGGCACCGGCGGTGGTGCGCAGGCCTTCGACCTCGAACGTGTCCTTGACGGTCATCGGAAGCCCGTGCAGCGGCCCAAGAAATCGCCCGCGCACCGTGAGCGCGTCCGCCTCCGCCGCCTCGCGGAGGGCACGCTCCGGGTCGACGGTCACGACCGCGTTGATCCCGGAATCGACCCGATCCCGGCGGGCCAGGAACAGTTTGAGCAACTCAACGCTGGACACCTTCCGTTGCCGCAGCATCCGCACGACCTCGGTGGCGGACCTGAACCAGACGTCGTCACCGCTCCCCATCAGAACCCCTTTCCACACCCGTACCGACAAGGCTTCGGCCACAATGCCGCAGATCGCGTAAGCGTGCCCGCTGATGGCCGGAGATGCTCGATCGCACGATCGACACCCCGCGTCCGGGCGGCTCCGTCCCCTGCCGACAGGCAATGAAGGGGCAGGAAGCCGGTCGGCTTCCTGCCCCGAAGGCTTTTTGGGGGTCAGGAGGTGGGGCGAGGACGGTCGTCGAGGACGATGGTGGTGACGTCGCTGTCGTCGGCGCGCAGGTGAGTGGCGCCAGCGGTGGCGTGGCGGGCACGTTGGTAGACGGTGGTGGCCAGGGCCCATGTGGTGAGATCACCGGAGGACAGCTCCGGGTCGGCCAAGTCGCGCATCGTGTTGAGCACCCTCTCTGTCAGCCTTTGGTGAGACGCCCCGCTTCGGCGGGTTAGCCTGAGATCAACGACCCGGCCAAGCGCCGCGAACCCACACCACAAATCTCATAGCGTCACGACCGTCTCACTGGACTTGAAATCTTCCGCCACACCGTCCGGCTGCCGTCGGACGATCAGCCGTCGACCGGCATGCCGGAACTCGCTGTGCATCTGCCCCCGGTACCACCCCAGGCTCTCCTCGCTGTAGATCTGGAGGAGGCAGCTCAGCTCCCAGCGGGCCAGCTTGGCCGGGTGTGCCTCGGCGGTCAGCATGTCGATGAACTCATCCTCCCGGCAGACCAGTTCCTCCCGGAACCGGGTACCGAGCCGCATCCGGTGGTCCAGCGACAGCGCCGCCCACCCCGGCGCGGCGGCAGCCGCCGACTCACTGGCCAGATCGAGCATGTCGCCGCCGGCGATCGCGCACCGACCGACCACGTAGGGATGGTTGGCCTCGGGAGAATCGGGCTGCCGTTCGAGCGAGCGCTTGAGCGAGACGCTGGTGAATACGTCCTCCAGGAGCGCGCCCGCTGATGGTGTAGACCCAGCCGTCGCCGTCCACGTCCTTCCCGGCGATGTAGAGCGGGTAACTGCGTCGCGGGGTGCTTCCGGGGGCGGCATCGGGTGTGATCTTCAGCGCCGCGTCGGAGGGGTCAGAGTGCGCGAGCGGGCTGCCCTCACTGGTTCCGTCGAGCAGCATGATGAGCCTTTCGAAGAGGGTCCGGTGACTTTCCGGCGCGGCGCGCCCGATGAGATCGGCCTCGACCACGCTGGGATGCGCGCACGGGTCGCCGCGGGGACATGCGTCGCCCTACCGACGCGGCCGGCCGTCCGCCGAATCGCACCGATCGTTGCAAGAGCCCCTGACTTGTCACTGACACCCAACTGATGCTCGGTCCTTCCGGTGCCGCGCGAGCGCGCACGCACCGCGCTGACCTGGTCCGCGGTGCCCCTGCGGAGCTCCGGCACGTGTCGCCCGGGGCACGGGCGCGCTCCGGGCGACGGCGGGGGGGCGCGCGGATGTTCCCCGGAAGGCATCCGCAGGCCCGGGGCGGCGATGCGGTTCACGGGATTCCGGCGGCCTTCCGGGCGGGGGGTAGGGTCCTTCCCGTCCATCCACCGGCACTGCCGCGCGAGAGGTGTTCCCGATGTCCGACCCGAACGTCCCTGCCTCCTCCCCGCCCGACTTGGCCGCCCGTCTGCTGGCCGAGATGCCGTACGCGGTCGAGTCGGGGGTGGTTCTGACCGAGACCCGGCCGGAGGTCGCGCGGGGCCGGCTCGACTGGTCCGCCGGGCGCTGCACGGCCGGCGGCATGCTGCACGGGGGAGTGCTGATGACGCTCGCCGACACCGTCGGGGCGGTTTGCGGCTACCTCAATCTGCCGAAGGGCGCCGGCACCGCCACGATCGAATCGAAGACCAACTTCTTCCGAGGGGTGGGACAGGGCACGGTGCGGGCGGTAGCCCGGCCGTTGCACGTCGGCGGCACGCTCATCGTCGTCCAGACCGATGTCTACGACGATCGCGAGCGCCGGGTCAGCCAGACCACGCAGACCCAGGCCGTCATCGCGCCACGTCCCCCGGCGGCGGCGTGAAACCCTGCGGTCCGGCCGGGCCCGGTCGATTACCCCAGCGGTAATCGACCGCTCGGGACGGGTGCGGCACGCTGTGGAAGCGGCAGGGCGAGGCGGATCCAGTGCCCCCGGCATGCTCTGCCCCCGTCGCGTCGGGGGCAGACATCGCCGGTCAATGCACGGGTACGCCGTCGTCCGGCCGCGCTTCCGTCCGACGAGGCGGGCGGCGCATGCCGCAACCGCGCCGCGCGTCCGCTGTCGCGCCGGCACGACAGCGGACGCGACCGACCACCTCGCTCTTCCAGCCGCCGACCCCGCTTCGCGCCCTCGGCCCCCGTTCTGCCAGCGCCCACAACACGAGGCCACAGGTAGCTTCTGGCTTCTGACGGTCCCTCAGGCACTCTCCGACGGGGGAGGTCGTTTCGCACTCGGAGGCGCCCAGTGGGCCGTACAGCGACTCCGCGGCCGGCAGCCGTTCCGTGCGCGCCTCGGCCAGACCGCTGGGGGCGGGAGGAGGCTATGGAGACTGAGCGGATGCTCGAGCGTAGCCCGCTGGGCACCGGCCCCCGCCGCTCCACTCCCCTGGCGCAGCCCTCAGCCGCGCGCCGGGCCTGCCTCGTCACCGAGTTGGCTGAGACGCCCATTGAGGCCGCTGAGGCGCCAGGCACCACCGTGCGGACCGCAGCCGCTCCCGGCTGACGCCGCTTAGGCCCCGGCGCCGAGGCCACCGGGCGCTGATCGGCCGTCACCAGCCCCGCGTGGGTGCCCCAGGGCCACTCACCCGTGTGGCCCACCCTGCTGCTCAGCGCCTGACCACCCTCGGCATCACCCCGGCCCAGGCGCCGACCACCCGGGCCGCGCCGATCGGAACGGGCGGGGTCACCTTGCGTCTACGGAATCAACCCCGGAGGGCCCCGAAGCGGTTGGGGTGGCGCACGAAGCCGCAGCGGCGTGGTCGGCATGACACGTAATGAGATCCGGCCGCTGGCTACTGCTCTCGTTGCGCCGCCCGCGCTCCGCCCGCTTTCCCGCGTGTACATGAACGCCCAGCTGTGCCATCAGGTTTCGCCGAAGGTCCGCCGGTAAGCGCCGGGTGTGGTGCCGAGATGCGTCCGGAAACGGCGACGCAGGTTGACCGCCGAGGCGAGTCCGACCCGGGTGGCGACGGCTTCCACCGGAAGGTCGGTCTGTTCCAGCAGTATCCGTGCCGCGTCGAGGCGCTGGGCGAGCAGCCACTGTCCCGGGCTGGTGCCGAGTTGTTCGGTGAACCGCCGGGCGAGGGTTCGACTGGACAGACCGGCGCGTTCGGCGAGGTGATCGAGGGTCAGTCTGGTGTCGAGGTGGGAGGTGGCCCACTCCAGCAGCGGCGCCAACGACTCGTCCGCCCTGGCCGGTGCGGGCTGCGCGGCGTACTGGAGCTGGCTGCCCTCCCGGTGCGGCGGCAGGACCATGCGCCGGGCGATCCCGGCGGCGTACGCCGCACCGTGCTCGGAACGCACCAGGTGCAGGCACAGGTCGATGCCCGCGCCGGTCCCGGCACTGGTCGCCACGTCGCCGTGGTCCACGAAGAGCACGTCCGGATCCACGTGTACCTCGGGGAAGGCGGCGGCGAACCGGGCGGCGCTGCGCCAGTGGGTGGTGGCGCGGCGGCCGTCGAGCAGTCCGGTCTGGGCGAGGACGAACGCCCCCGTGCAGATCGCGACGATCCTCGCCCCGCGCCGGTGGGCGCCTCGCAGCGCCTCGGCGACGTCCGGCGACACGGGCGCGTCGGGCGGCTGCCGGCCGGGGACGACCACGGTGTCCGCCTCCCGCAGGGCGGACAGCCCCGCCTCGACGAGCATCGTGTAGCCGGCGCCGGTCGGCAGGAGTCCGGGACGCTCGGCGCAGACCCGGAAGCTGTAGCGGGGCGGCGCGTCTGGCGGGGCGATACCGAAGACCTCGGAGGCACAGGCCAGCTCGAAGGGCGACTGCGGCGGGGTGAGCAGGGCCACCACACGATGAAGCGACATGGCGAGAATGTACCCGAGGGTGTCATTCCAGACTCTCGGCCGGGAGGCTGTCCTCGGCCACAGTGGGCCCATGAGCGAGATCATCGAATCGACGGTGCTGCGGACCGAGATCCAGGTCGACGGCGAGCCGGCCAGCTATCTGACCGTGGAGCAGGACGGCCCGGCCGTGCTCCTGCTGCACGGCACCTACTGGAGCCGGGTCTGGCTCCCGGTGATGGACCGTCTGGGCGCGGCAGGGCTACGACCCGTCGCGGTCGACCTCCCCGGACTCGGGCGCTCGGGAGGCGAACTCACCCTGGAGACGGGCACGGTCCCCGCCCTCGCGGACTGGGTGGCGCGCTTCGCCTCCGCGTTGAAGCTCTCCGGGCCGATCGCCGTAGCGGGTCATGACATCGGCGGCGCCGTCGCCCAGCACCTCCTCGTTCACGATCGGCTGGAGGTGTCCCGGCTGGCCCTGGTCAACTCGGTCACCTACGACTCCTGGCTGGTGTCCAGCGTGGCCCGCTTCCGAGACCCTGAGGTCGTCGCCGCGACCACCGCCGACGAGATTCTCGCCGCCCGCCGGCAAGCCGTGACACAAGCGCTGGCCGGTGCCGCCACCGAGCAGCGGATCACGGACTATCTGGACCCGTGGACCGATGAGCGGGTTCGCCGCTCCTGGATGGCCATGGTGGGCGCAGCCGACAACCGCTACACCCGCGATGCCGTCCCCGCCCTGCGACAGAACGCGACGCCCAAGCTGCTGATCTGGGGTGAGGACGACGGCTTCCAGAAGGTGGAGTACGCCGAGCGGTTCGCCTCGGAGATCCCGCACACCACCCTCGTACGCATCCCGGACGCAGGCCACATCCCCACGGAGAACGCGCCCGGCCAGATCGCACGTGCACTCGTTGACTTCTTCACGGCATAGAGCGCGAAGTCGGTGTTGTCACGGTGCTCCAGCGGCCGATCCGCTCAGCGGGCATGCCGGGGCTCCCCTGCCGCGTGGACGCCAGGGCTTTCCGGCATACGGGGACGGGGCACGGCCAGGGCCGGGCCCAGGTCGAGCCGGGCGTCCATGTCGAGACGGAAGGTGCCGCAGGGATTCACGTTCGACCAGAAGAGCGCGATCAGCCCACGCCGGTCCTCTTCCGTCAGCCGCGATGCCCACGTCGGCTCGCACAGGACCTGCTGCAGCAGCAGCGTGTTGACGTGTACGAGGCTGGACTGCAGGAGGTGCAGGGCGAGCATGGAGGTCTCGGCGTGTTCCTTGTCCGGGCCGGTTAGGGCGCCGTCCTTGCCGTAGTGGAGCACGGTGTTTGCGCTGTTCCAGTTCTCGACGACCTGGAGTCCGCCGTGGATCTCGCGGCGCAGGTCGGGGCTGGCGAGGTAGTCGCAGGCGAAGACCGTACGAACCGCGCGCCCCAGTTCTTCGAGGGCCTGGTAGGTGGGGTGCTTGGGGCCGCCGCGGGTGAAGCGCCGCAGGACCTGCTCCGCCTCGGCGGTGCCGAGCCGGAGCGTGGTGGCGTACTTGACCATCTGGTCGTACTGCTGCTCGATCAGCTCCCAGCGGATCGGTCGCGTCAGCGAGGCGCCGAGCGCCGGCCAGCCGGGCGGGCTGTCGTCCGGGCGGTGCAGACGGATGCTGCCGATGTTCTTCAGCCTCGGCAGCAGGCGGAAGTTGAGCAACTCGGTGAGGGCGAACCCGACGACGCTCGCGCCGTGGGTATCCACGTAAGTGGATACGATCTCGGCATCCGTGCAGTGCCGCAACAGGCCCTCGATCATCGCCGCTACCTCTGACGACGAACAGCTCTTGAGCTGGGAGTAGATGCAGACGTTCTTCCGCTCGACGTGCCAGTAGATCATCACGCCGTTGCCGCCGTACTCGTGCACCGGTGCCGACTGCGCGAGCGGATGGGGAAGACGGACGACGTTGGCCGTGCGGATCGATTCAGCCGACCAGGTGCGGGTGGTGGTCGCGAATGTCTCCGGCCTGAGGTACGTCCAGTCCATGCCGGACCGTTGGATGGCCTGCTCGATCGTGCGGTTCAGGCGGGGGACCGGGGGGTTGGCGTCGGGGCTGAGGACCGACACCGACGAGAGCAGAACCATCTGCCGGATTTCCGCGGCTGTGGCCGCCGCAGCGACCTTCCCGATGTCGTAGGGCTTCCGGGGGCGTCAAGCCCGCGGCTGGGGTCCTGCTGACCGCTCTGACCACTCTGACCTGCACACCGGCGGCCAGCAGGCCATCGGCCACGTGACGACCGACGTTACCGCGAGCGCCGAAGACAACTGCCACCATGACGGGATTTCCTGTTGGTTGTGGACGTGAATGGCTGCACAGCCGGCGATGCCGTGGAGTCCCACTTTCGCCACGGACATGTCGACAGTGCGGGACGTGTTGCTGCCACGCGGGTGGCAGTCCGGCGTCGGCGGGCTTGGCTGTCGGCGATGATGTGGGGATCAAGTCGAGAGCCGGAGCCGCGTTGACCGGGCGAGGACGGGGGCGGGACATCGCCGCGCCGAGATGGTCGACCGCGAGTGACGTAGGTGAGGGGTGAGGGTCCTCCGTTGTCGGCGCGAGCGCCCGTAAGCGGGCCTCCCGGCCGCCGGTCAGGGCTGGATGTTCTCCAAGTCCTTCAGGAGGCTTGGGTGCTTCGGCTCCCAGCCGAGGGTCTGCCGGGCGTGGGTGTTGGACGAGGGATGGTCGTTCGCGAAGATCGGACCGAGAGGGCCGTACGTCTGCGATGGCACCGACTCAACCGGCAGGCTCAGCCGTCGGCCGATGACCGCGGCGATGTCCCGCACCCTGTCTCCCTCGTCGGCCACGGCGTGCCAGCAGGTACCGGCTTCCGCCTGTTCCAGGGCGAGCCGGAAGAGAACTGCCGCGTCGAGCGCGTGGACGGCCGGCCAGCGCTGTGTACCGTCCCCCGGGTAGCCGGACACTCCGGTCCGGCGTGCGATGTCGGTCAGGAGACCGGCGAACCCGCCCGCGCCGTTGTTGTGGACCGTGCGCGGCAGGCGTACGGCCGTGCTCCGGACCCCGCGCGATGCCAGGCCCAGGACCGCCGTGACGGCGCGATTGCGACCACCGACCGGTCCGTCGGTCGGCAGCGGGTCGGCCTCGGTGGAGGCGCGTCCCGGCACCTGGGGCGTACCCGAGACGGTCACGAAGGGGCGGTCGCTGCCGACGAGTTCCTCGCCGAGGGTCGCGAGGGCGGCACTCTCCTCGGCCACATTCTTCGCGAGGGCCTCGGGGCTGCTGAAGTCATTGCCGAATGCCAGGTGGATCACCCCGTCGGTCCGAGCGACGCCGGCTCGTAGGGTGTCCAGGTCGGCGAGGGCTCCCCGGAGCGGTTCGGCGCCGGCCGTCTCGACGGCCAGCGCGGACGCGTCGGAACGGGCGAGTGCGAGGACGGTGTGGCCGTTGCCGAGCAGTTCGGCGACAACGGCGGACCCGATCAGACCGGTGCCACCGGTGACGAAGACGCGCATGGGAACTCCCCCACAAGTGATGGGACTCTTGTCCCGTCACACGCTACCAGGGTGACGGGACAAGAGTCCCATCGCATATGCTGACCCCTATGGGTAGGTGGGAACCAGGCGCACGCGAACGCCTCGTAGTGGCCGCAGTCGACCTGTTCACCGAGCAGGGGTACGACGCCACGACGGTCGCGCAGATCGCGGAGCGCGCCGGGGTCACCAAGAGCACCTTCTTCCGGTACTTCCCCGACAAGCGCGAGTTGCTGGTGGCCGGACAGGAGACGCTGAGCCGGCTGCTGGCCGAGGGGATCGCTGAGGCGCCCGGTGGCGCCAGCCCGCTTGAGGCGGTCGCTGCCGGTCTTGAGCGCGCGTCGAGCGCTATGGGCCCCATGAATCGCGAGCTCGCCCCGCGCCTGAAGGCGGCCGTCGCCGCCAGCGTCGAGCTACAAGAGCGTGACGCCCTCAAGATCGTCAGCCTCGCGGCCGCGATGACGACCGCCCTGGTCGCCCGCGGCCTACCCGATCCGATTGCGGCCCTCGCGAGCGAGCTGGGCGTCCTCGCCTTCAAACGCGGGTTCGCCGAATGGTCCGAGGGCGACCGTGACGGCAAGGGCGGGCTCGCCGGGTACGTCCTGGCGGCCTTGGACGAGCTGCGTACCGTGAGTGCGTCGCTGGGCTGATCGGACAGATCCACCTGTTCATCGGCTGGTTGCGCATCGACCCATCGCTCGTCAGGCTCGCTGACGGACGCGGCTGCGCCACAGGGGTATGTCAATCAACGGCTGATCTTGGTTGTGAGTGGTCAGTTGTTGGTCGGGGTGAACCGCTGGCTGCCGAGCTACTTTGCGGCTGGTGTCTGAGCTAGGAGCCCAGGGCCCAGATCCCCGCGAGTTCGCGAAAAACTGAAGGTTCTTCAGCGGGAACCCGAGGGTCCAGGGGCGCCATGCTCTGGGGTTGACCCGTGGGTTCGCGGCGAACACGCAGGAGCGGCTTCGAGGTCGGCCTGGAAAAGATGCCTGCCCCCGCTCCTTGTCGAGGTGGTCTCGCTTTGTCAGGCCGGCAGGGCGATCACAGGACGAGCATGAGCTTGCCGCCAGGTCGGCGGGACTGGCTGAGCTCGGCCGCTTCCTGGATCTGGTCGAGCGTGTAGGTACGTGCGACCGGTACGACCAAGATGCCTTCGCCGGCGAGCCGGGCGAACTCGTCCATCTGCTCATAGCGGATCTCGGTGGTGGTCCGGACGCCCAGCTCGGCCGCGGCGGCGAAGTCCGAGACGGTGAGGACACGGTCGGGATCCCCGGTCAGCTTGATCAGCGTCGGCAGTGAACCGCCGGCCGGGCTGGGCTGGTCGGCGCGGTCGATCCGGCCGCCGGTCGGCGCCGCGTCGAGGGCACGATCGATGTGGCCTCCGGACAGTGCCCTGACGCGTTCGGCCATGCCCTCGCCGTAGGCGGTCGCCTGGGCGCCGATCTCTTCCAGAGCTGCTGCCCGGGTCTGCCCGGCGGTGGCTATCACCCGAATACCCCGGTGCAGCGCGAAGCGCACCGCCGCCTCACCCACGGTGGTGCCCGCGCCGTGGACGAGCAGCAGCTCACCCGGCTGGACGCCGAGGTCGTCGAGCGCGCGCCACGCCGTCTCGGCCGCCATCGGCAGCGCGGCGGCCTGCTCGACGGTTACGCCGTCGGGGATACGTGCCCAGGCCGGCATCAGCGCGTACTCGGCAGCACCGGCCGTCGGGCCGTCGAAGGTGGCCGGGCCGAACACGCGGTCGCCGATCTGGACACCGGTGACGCCCTCGCCGAGCGCGTCGATGGTGCCCGCGATCTCGAGGCCGAGCCCGCGCGGCAGCGGCGGCAGATGGTCGGCGAGGAGACCGTCGACGACGTGCCAGTCGGCCGGTGTCAGGCCGCACGCCCGCACGGCGATCCGGATTTGACCGGGTCCCGGCTCCGGCTGTGGGACGTCGCGGAGCACGATCACGTCCGGGGACCCGAACCGGTCGAACTGAAGAGCCTTCATGTCGATCTCCCGAGTGATGACAACACCTGTTGTCATCGACGATATCCCATGACAACAGATGCTGTTGTTGTACTCTGGCGGGTATGCCGAGATGGGAATCTGACGCACAGGGCCGGCTCGAGCGCGCGGCGCTCGAGCTGTTCGAGACACAGGGGTACGAGCGCACCTCGGTCGCGCAGATCGCGGGCGCCGCCGGCCTGAAGGAGCGCTCCTTCTACCGCTACTTCCCCGACAAGCGGGAAGTCCTCTTCGCCGGTAACGAACTCGAGGCCCACCTCGTCGCCCAGGTCGAGGCGACCGACCCGGGCCTCACGCCGATCGAGGCGCTGCTGACCGCGCTGGGAACCGCCGAGGAGATCTTCCGCCCGCGCGAGTTCCTGCTGCGCCGGGGAAGAGTGATCGCCGCCAACCCGGCACTGGCTGAGCGCGATCTGATCAAGCTCGCCGACATCGCCGACGCGCTGGCGCCGGCGCTTGAGCGCCGCGGCGTCGAGCCCGGCAAGGCACGCTTCATCATCGACGTGGTGCTGGCGATCCACCGGCGCGCCATGCCTCGCTGGCTGGCCGAGCCGGACACCACCCTCGCTCAGCTCATGGCCCAGGCCGCCGCCGAGCTGCGTGAGGCGGTCGCGCTGCCGGCTCCGACGGCCCGCTGAGTCGGCCCACGACTTCCGAAGCTGTCCGCAACGGACACGAAGGTGTCCCGTCCCTGGTTGGCCGGCATGGCCTGACCGAAATGGCCCCTTTGCGGCTCACCTCGGTGATACCCCGGCTTCGATCTCGGCCTGGAGAAGCTGCCGAGCGGAGTCCGCGTAGCGGATGGCGGTCTTCTCATCGATGCCGAAGACGAGCGCGAGGTGGAGTGGGTCGGCGCCGTGGGTCAGGGCCTCTTCGAGCTGTCGGTCGACGCGGAGCCGTTCGAGGGTGGCGGTGAGGTTGCGGGTGGCTCGGGTGGTCCAGAGCTTGCCGGCCGGGCCGAGTTCCACGGCGGTCTTCTGGGTGATCAGCAGGTGGGGGTTGGCCGTGTTCGGCCAGCGGCTGCGGCGGTGGTCGAGCCAGTCCAGGACTGCTCGGTGGGTGAAGTCGTCGAGCGGGCGGACGTGGCCGCCGACGGTGATGCGCCGGTTGCCCAGGTCGACGTCGTCCAGCTGCATCGTCCGGATCATCTTCGGCCGTGCCGCGTGGATGGCGGCCAGGGCGACGATGAGCCGGATGTCCGGGGTGGCGGCGGTGGCGATGGCCTCGTCGATGTCCGACTGGGCGAGAGCTTGGAGGAACATCGCCTGTCTGCCGGGCGACTCGGATGCCGCTCGTGGGGTTGCGGAAGATCTGGCCGTTCTTCTTCGCGTGCCGGAACAGAGACCGCAGGGCGACGATCCGGCTTTCGCGCTGTTTGCCGGTGACATCGTCGCGGGCCGCGACGATGTCTTCCCGGGTGACTTCTCGCAGGTGGTCGTAGCGGCTGGACCACTCCAGCAGCACCGGCTGGGTCTCACCCAGGTAGGCCCATGCCGTGTGCCGGGAGCGAGGCCCGGACCTCGGGCCACCGTCGAGGAGCGTGCGAACCCAGGCTTCGACGGCACGACGGATACCTCGGGACACCCGCCGAGTTTTCGCTCCAGCCACTGGTCGACGGCGGGCGCCCGATCGTCGGCGAACAGGCCGAGGCGGTTGAGGACTTCGGCGGTCCGCACGACGGGAAGTCCTCGGACGCGCAGTGCCGGGAAGAGCTCGGAGTATCGGATCGATTCACCTTCGCGGAAGCCGGACAGCACGATGACCAGGGCTCGGTTCACGTCGCTGGTGATCCAGCGGCTCCAGCCGCGGGCCTCTCCCAGCGCCCGAGCGGCCTGCTGGGCCCGGATCAGCCAGGGATTGGCCAGGTCGGCGTGGAGTTCTCGGTCGAAACGGCGGAAGTCCCGGGTGGCAGTGAACAGCGTCAGTTGCGTTGACGTGGTGATCACGCGGTGTGGTTCGGGAAGCGGCGGCGGCTTCAGCACGCGCCGTCCGGCCTTGCCAACTCGCGGCCCGCCGTTCTTGGGCCGCTGGAGGTTCGCGAAGAACAGCTGCTGGCAGGCCACCTGCCGTAGGTACGGCTCGATCACCGAAGCCTTGCCGCTGGCCTTGATCGCCCAGGTCGCCTGAGCCCGGCAGAGACGGCAATAGCCGTACTTGTCATCGACCGGGACCTGTCGCCGGCAGCCGACGCATGCACCGACGGCGTGTTGCTGGCCGTAGGTGTAGCAGCCGCGGCAGAACCGGCCGGGCAACTGCCCCCAGGCGAAACATCCTGAGCAGGAGGCCGCCGGCTTGCTATCGCTGATCTTCCCCATGGCGGTGGCAGCCAGGTCACATCGGCGGCAGTGAACGGCCGTCGCGGCGCTTGGGCACGACGGCCGGAGCCACTACCGATCCGGTCGTAGCCTCCTGGATGCCAGCCTGCTGACCTGGGAGCCTGATCTTTCCTGGCTCGGGAATCAGCAGATCGCCGATCTCACAACCAAGCACGACGCAGATCACGTCCAGGTCTTCCAGCTTGAGGGAGACCGGCTGGCCGGACCATAGACCGGACATTTTCCCGGCCGAGATCACCAAGCCGTGTTCGGCCAGGCTCCGCTGGAGCTCGGATGCCTTCCAGATCCCTTTGTTCGCGGCGGTCAGCCGCAGGTTCCACTTCATCCCATCAGTCCTTCCAGCCGCTTCGCGGCCCGCTGCTGCCCGGACACCCAGGCGTCCTCGACCCGGGTCTGCTGGACGTGGATGTACCGCATCGTGGTGGCGATCCAGGAGTGTCCGAGGACCTCCTGGATCCCGAGCAGGTCAAGACCTCCGAGGTAGAGCTCGGACGCGCAGAAGTGCCGTAGGACGTGCGGCGTGAGCGTGTCGGCCCAGGCGGGTAGATGTACCTTCGCCGCGGCGCCCAGGCCGTTGCGCAAGGCGTCGTCGCCAACGCGGCGCGAGGAGCCGTCTGAGTTCTTGCGCTCGGAGGGGAACAGCGGGGCACCGGGCCGGGTGTGGTCGTCGTCGAACTGGCCCCAGACGTCCTCGATGAACCACCGCAGCGTGCGGTCGGCGCCATTGATCAGCGGCACCATCCGCTCGCGTGGGCCCGATCCGCGGGTGCCCTTGCCGTGGCGCACGTGGAGCTTGCCGAAGCGGCCCAGCTCCCACTTGATGTCGGCCAGGTCCAGCTTGCATGCCTCGCTCACCCTGAGTCCGACCTGGGACATCAGTTTCGATGCGGTGTAGTTCCGCGCGGTCGGGGCGAACTTGCGGCAGGTTGCCAGCTCGCCGCCCCAGCCGGTGAACAGGGTCTTGATCTCCGGCTCGGTCGGCGGGATCCGCAGAGCCGCGTCTTTGGATCCCCGCGGACGGTTCATCTCGTCGATCGGGCACTCGACGACCCGCCCGGTCATCCGGTGGATCTCGACCCTGTGCCGCAGTTCCAGGAACAGGAAGTACGTGGTCAGTGCCTGTGCGCGGGCAAGGCGGGTGCCGCTCGGCGAGCCCCGCAGTACCTTCCCGAAGTACCCGTCAGCGTCGGCCGGCTCCATATCCCACAGCGGTCGGCCGAACCAGGCCCGCATCTGGTCCAGGTGCCCGACGTCCCCGCGGATGGTGCCGTCTGCCAGTCCCGCCGAGGCCCGCGCGAGTACAAACCCAGCGAGCACGTCGGTCTCGAACCGCTCCAGTTCCTCCGCCGAGACCGGATCGCGGAACTCGCGCAGGTCGCGTACGGCTGCCAGTGCCAACCCGAGCCTCCTCGCCTTCACCCCGATAACGGATCGATCGGACGAAGTGAGAACACTTCAAGAATCCTGAAGTTACGTCACCGGCTCGAAGAACACCCCAAGGAGACAGAAGACCCTGGCCGCGGAGACAAGGGCTCAGCAGGGTTCAGGGGAACTCGTGGGATGTCGCACAGCTGGGCCGTGCGTTCACCGCATCGACGGCGGCCCTTGCCGCGGGCGGCCCGGTACGCCGGGGCGCCGCTGCCAGGGCCGAGGGCCGGACGGCGGGCGGTACTCGACGCCGAGCGCGTCGAGCCGGGCGTAGTGGGCGGCCTCCATCCTGCCGCGGAACCCGGTGAAGTCCCGTTCGGCAGGCGGCGGCAGGGGCCGCCACGCGACCTCGGCGAACGCGGCCAGGCGGGGGAACGCCATGTAGTCGACGACGCGCGCGCTGTCCATCACCTCGGTCCAGACGTTGGCCTGGACGCCGACGACGTGCGCCGCCTCCGCCGCGCTCAGGGACTCCGGCACCGGCTCGAAGCGGTAGACGTCCTCCAGGGTGCGCACGTGCGCGATCGGGACGGGCTCGTCCGGGCCATCGGCCTGCCGCCAGTCGAGGTAGGTGTGCTGGCGCGGGCACATCACGATGTCGTGGCCTGCGCGGGCCGCCGCGATGCCGCCCGCGTACCCCCGCCAGGACGCCAGCATTGCGCCCGGCGCCAGGCCCCCTTCGAGGATCTCGTCCCAGCCGACGAGCCTGCGGCCCCGGTCGGCCAGCCAGCGGTCGAAGTGGCGGATGAACCAGCTCTGCAACTCGTCCTCGCCCGCCAGGCCCAGCTCCCGGATGCGCCGCTGGGCGGTGGGACTGGCCCGCCACTGTTCCTTGGGGCACTCGTCGCCGCCGATGTGGATGTACTCGGAGGGGAATATCTCCAGGACCTCGGCGAGGACGTTCTCGTAGAACTCCAGCGTCGTCTCGGAGACGTTCAGCACAGTGGGGTTGATGCCCCAGCCTTCCCCCGGCGCCAGCGCGGAGGTGTCGACGACATCGGTGTTGCCCAGCTGGGGGTAGGCGGCGATGGCGGCCTGGGAGTGCCCCGGTATGTCGATCTCGGGGACCACGGTGATGTGCCGCGCGGCGGCGTAGGCGACGATCTCGCGCAGGTCGTCCCGGGTGTAGTAGCCGCCGTGCGGGCGCTCGTCCCACAGTGCGGTGTCGCCGAATCCCTGCCTGCTGCGGGAGCGCCATGCCCCGACCTCGGTGAGCCGGGGGTAACGCTCGATCTCGATCCGCCAGCCCTGGTCGTCGGTGAGGTGGAGGTGCAGCACGTTCAGCTTGTGGGCGGCGAGGAGATCGACGTACCGCAGCACGCCGTCCTTCGGCATGAAATGCCGGGCGACGTCCAGCATCATGCCGCGCCAGGGGAAGCGGGGGGCGTCCGCGATGCGCACCGGCGGCACCGTCCAGGGCCCGTCGTGCAGAGGGGCGCGGCGGAACGCCTCCGGGCCCAGGAGCTGCCGGAGGGTCTGCGTGCCCCAGAAGACCCCGGCCGGGCCGCCGCCCTCGATCAGCACCCCGGAGGCGTCAGCGACCAGCTCGTACGCCTCGGGGCCGCGTGCCGCGAGCCGTTCGCCGACCCGCAGTGTGATGGCTTTGCCACTGCCGGGAGCCGCGGGCTGGAGTGGGAGGCCGGTCGCGGCACCGAGCTCCGACCTCAGCCAGCGGGCGGCCGTGCGACTCGCCGGGTCCGCGGCCACGCCGGTGGCGGGGCCGAGGATGAAGGCGCCACCGCCCGCCGGACCGGGCCAAAATTCCCTGGGTGCGGGGACCAGATGCATGGGGCTGCCCTTTCGGTTGGGAACCTCGGCTGGGAACCAGGGTGCGGGAGATGCGGTATCGGTGCCGGGAAGTGGTGTCTCGGGAACGTCGTCTCGCCCGGCTCCATCGACGAGACCGAGTTCTTCCGCGGCGCCATGACCGACGGGTGGCGTGCAACCCTGATCGGCAACGCCGCCAACGGCCGGGCGGGCACCCCCGGGGACGTCGCCTCGCTGGTCCGCTTCCTGGCCTCCCCGGAGTCGGGCCACGTCACGGGCCAGGTGATCCACGCGGACGGCGGCCTGTACGCCGGGCTGTGACACTACGGCCCGCCACGGGCGGGCCGCCTTCCGCGAGTTACTTTCGAGACGAAGGCAGGGGCGCGCACCATGAAGCGGGGCCCCCGAGCTCATCAGGTTTTTCTGTGCACGGGGGGTTCCAGGAAAATTTCGCGACGGTAATATCCACGGCGAAGTCCGAACGAGGAGGCCGCCGTGGATGGCATCGCGTCGCCGTGGGCGCCCCTGGCGCCGTCCACGCGCAGGGTGGCTCTGGAGCTCCTGCGGCACGGCCCCCTGGCCCGGTCCGAACTCGCCCTCCGGCTGGGCCTCTCGGCCGCCAGCCTGACCCGGCTGACCAAGCCGCTGCTGGGCGCCGGCATGCTGCGCGAGTCCCCGGACGTGCTGCCGACCAGCGGGGGCCGGCCGCTGCAGCCGCTGGACGTCGACGCCGGCCGGCAGCGTTTCGTCGGCATCAAGCTCACCCGTGACCGGGCGTACGGCGTCCTGACCGACCTGCGCGCCGACATCCTCGCGCGCCGGAGCGTCGCGATCGGCGAGGCGAGTCCGGACCGCGTGGTGGAGCGACTCGTCTCGCTCATCGCGGAGTTGACGCCCGGCGCCGGGCCGGCGGCGGTCGGTGTCGGGCTCGGCGGGGCGGTCCGCGGCTTCACCCACGTGCGGCGCGCGCCGTTCCTGGGCTGGCGGGAGGTGGCGCTCGGCCGGCTGGTCGCGGACGCCACGGGGTACCCGTCCGTCATCTCCAACGACCTGGAGGCCCTGACGGAGGCCGAGCACTGGTTCGGCGACGGGCGCGGGGTGCGGAACTTCGCGGTGCTCACGGTGGGGGCGGGGGTCGGGGGCGGCCTGGTGGTGCACGACCGGCTCGTCGCCGGCCCGGATGCCGGCCTCGGGCTGCTCGGGCACTTTCCCCTCGATCCTTCCGGACCCGCCTGTCCCGAGGGGCACCACGGCTGCGCCGACGCGCTGCTGACGACGCACGGCATCCGCCTCCAGGCCTCGCTGGCCCTGGGCCGGACGGTGTCCTACGAGGAGGCCCTGGACCTCGCGGAGGCCGGTGAACCGGTCGCCGGCCGGATCGTGGGCATCGCGGCCCGCGCGCTGGGGGCGCTGGTCGCCGCGGTCGCCAACATCGCCCAGCCCGAGCGGATCCTCGTCACCGGCGAGGGGGTCCGCCTGGCCCGGGCCGGCGAGGAGCGGGTGCGCGACGCCGTCGCCGGGGCCCGCGTTCCCGGGGCCTCGCCGGTGGACCTGCGCATTCTCGATGACGACCCCACGCTGTGGGCCCGCGGCGCCGCCTCGGTCGCGATCCAGCGGGTGGTCCTGGCGGATCTGCCGCCGGACGCCGGAGCGCCGGCGTCCCCATGAACCACCGGCGGTGCGGGCACGGCCATGCCCGCACCGCCGGACCGCCCGCACGGGCGGAACGGCTCCCACGGGAGTCGGACGGGAGACAGCGCCCCCAACTCACCCCGGAGAGGGACTCATTATGTCTGCGACACCACAGCGACGACCAAGACGAACAGGACGCCCAAGACGGCCGGCCCGATCACGACGGCCGGGACGCCTCAGCGCCCTCACCGTGGTGCTGGTCACGGCCGGCGCCACCCTGGCCGGCCTCGCCGCCCCCGTCTCCGCCGTCCCCACGGCCACGGACGGAGACGCCGCCCGGGTCACCGACGCGTGGACCGACGCCTCGCGTTACGAGCCCGGACAGCCCGCCGAGGTCACCGCCACGGTGGAGGGCCGGGGGCCGGTGCGGTTCACCCTGACCCACCTGGGCGACGTGGTGGACACCGGTACCGTCCGTGCCGACGGCGCGGGAGAGGTCACCTGGACCGTCACGCCGCCGGAGCAGGACTTCACCGGCTACCTGGTGGAGATCGAGGCCGGCCGCACCCGGACGCAGACCGCGATCGACGTCTCCAGCGACTGGACGCGCTTCCCGCGGATGGGCTTCCTCGCCCACTACGAGCCGGACATCTCCACGGCGGAGACCGAGGAGGACATCGCCGAGCTGTCGCGGCGCTACCACATCAACTCCCTCCAGTACTACGACTGGCTGTGGCAGCACGAACTGCCGGTCCGGCACGACGCCGACGGCGGGGTCGCGGAGGAGTGGACGGCGTGGAACGGCGACGTCATCAGCTCCCGCACCATCCGCGACTACATCGCCGCCGGTGACGAGCGGGGCATCGCCGCCATGCCGTACCAGATGTCCTACGCCGCGCTCAACGACTTCGACGACCCGCGGGTCAGCCCCGACTGGCGGCTGTTCCGGGGCAACGGGGAGGAATGGACCTACCCGATGATCCCCGGACAGACCCTCCGGCTGATGAATCCGGCGAACCCCGGCTGGCAGGATTTCATCACCGGGCAGTACGCCGACAGCGTCCAGTCCCTCGGGTTCGACGGCGCCCACCTCGACCAGATCGGGTACTGGGAGGAGGTGTACGACGTCAACGGCGAGCGCGTCGACCGGCCCGCCGGATGGGCGCAGCTGATCGCCGAGACGCAGCAGCGGCTCGGCGAGGACATGGCGGTCGGGATGAACGCGGTCGACGGGTTCGGCGACGCCGCGCTGGCCGCCTCGGACGCCGACTACCTCTACACCGAGCTGTGGGCCAACACCGAGACGTACGGCTCCGTCGCCGACTACCTCCAGCGGCAGCGCGTCGCCGCCGGCGGCAGGTCGCACATCACCCCCGCCTACATGAACCGGCCCAACACCGGGGGCGCGGTGAACGACAACGAGGTTTTCGACACGGCCTCGGTGCAGCTGGCCAACGCCATGTTCGCGGCCAACGGGGCGCACCACCTGGAAATGGGCCCCAACGACCACATGCTCAACACCGAGTACTTCCTCAACGACGACAAGAGCATGTCGGCGGAACTGCGGGAGTGGCAGCGGACGTACTACGACGTCATCACGGCGTACGAGAACCTCTTCTACGGCCCGGAGCTGGCCGCCGCGGACAACACCGTGGAGATCGCCGGGTACCCCACGAGCACCGACGGCACGGCCAACACCGTCTGGACGAACGTGATGCGCAATGACGGGGTGGACGTCATCCACCTCATCAACCTGCTGCGGAACGACGACCGCTGGCGCGACGCGGGCACCCGGGACCCCCTGTCCCTCCGGAACCTGCCCGTGAAGTACTACCTGCGCGACGGGCAGAGTGCCCCGGCCGGCATCCACGTCGCCAGCCCGGACCGGGACGGCGGACGCTCGGCCGAGCTCCCCTTCCGCACCGGCTCCGACTCCGGGGGACGCTATGTGGAATTCGTCGTCCCGCAGCTGGACAACTGGGACTTCGTCTACTTCGACACCACGCGCGACTCCGGCCGGCCCGGCGGGTACGACCGGCCGGACACACCGTCCCTGACGGTCACCTCGCCGGCCGACCAGAGCACCGCTCAGGACCGCACGATCACCGTCACGGGCGAGACCGACGCCGACCGGGTCCGCGTCTTCGCCGGAGACACGGAGCAGACCGTCCGCGTCAGCGGCGGGCGGTTCTCCGTGCCGCTCGAACTCGCGGGTCTGGAGAACACGATCGACGTCCAGGCGTTGTCGCGCGACGGATCCGGCGCCTACACCAGCCGGACGGTGTTCGCCTACGGCACGCCCGTCGGCGGCCTCTCCGATCCGGAGGGCGACGACAACGGGCCGGGGAGCTACGTCTATCCGGCCAACGGTGCCTTCACTCCCGGGAGTCTCGACATCACGCGGTTCCAGGTCTACCGCGACGGCGACACCGTGCGCCTGGTGACCCGGGTGGACGGCGCGATCACCAACGCGTGGAGCGGGGACGGCATGAGCGTTCAGCGGGTCAACATCCTCCTGCGGGACGGTGCGGAGACCGGCACCGCGCCCACTCCGGCGCTACCGGGCACCAATACCGCGACCGAGGGTCCCTGGGACCTGGCCGTGGTCGCCGATGGCCGCTACCAGGACCAGCCGCTCTCCCTCGGCGTATGGGACTCGGCGCTGGACCGGGTCGCCGCCGCGGAACTCGACGTCGTCCGGGCCACCAACGACATCGTGGTCACGGTCCCGGCGGAGGTGTTCGACGGGCTGGACCCGGCCACCGCCGGCTACCAGATCTCCATGCTGTCCAACGCCGAGCCGACCGAGGGCATCGGCCTCGTCCGGCCCGTCTACAGCCTGGAGCACTGGAGCGAGCTGGGGAACCGGGAATTCCGCTTCGGCGGCGGCGCGGGCGAGCAGACCGGCGACCTGCCGTCGCGGGACACCGACACCCGCGATCCCAACACCATCGACGTGGTGACGGGCGAGCGGCCCCAGGCGGAGGTGCTGGACTGGACCGGGAGCAGCCCGGTGGTGCTGCCGTTCCTCCCCCTTCAGGACATGGCCGGCTGAGGGATGGCCGACGCGGCGGCCCGGGCACCTGTACTCAGGCGCCCGGGCCGCTCCATGCGTCAGCGCCTCACGGCGCACGGGTCGCTCCTTGCGGACGATCAGCCGCATTCCCTTCGGCCAGCCCTTCAGGCAGTCGCCGGACAGTTCGGCGACCCAGGCGACGTCGCGGATCTCGCCGTCCGGCTCGACGGCCACCGTCCATCACGACGCCTGACATCAGCACGTTCACTTCGCCCACTCCCATCCCAGCGCCGCAGGCAAGGCGAGCTGCCGGCCACTCAACTTCCGGCGTCTGGACTTGGTGTTGGAGACCCACACACCGAGCCGGGCGGACACCTCGGCCACGGCGCCGGGGGTCCGGACGTCGGCCGGGTCGCCGTGCAGGACCTCGCCGTGCTGGCGCGGGACGACCACCTGGCCGGTGCGCTCCCGGTACTGGTCCAGGGCGGCCAGGCGCTCGCGCTGACGGTCGTTGAGCAACTGACGCTCCGGGGGGTGGTAGTTGGGGTGTGGGGTGATGCATGAGCTGGGGTTTCGCCGGAACCCATGAGGTCGTCCCGGGACGCGGGGAGTCCTGCCTCGCGGCGCAGGCGGTCGCGGTGCGCCGCCACGTCCCGCATGACGATGGTGTTGAAGGCGAACCGCAGTGCCGGGTTACGGGCCGTCCCAGGGCGCTGCTGCTCGGCGGCAGCCCTGAACCGAACGGTGCGGTGTCCCGGCTCGGCAGGGTCAACGGGGCGGAGCCGACGCTGACCCAGGGGACCGCCGTGCGTTGGCCGAGCATCCGGATCGCACCGAAACCCGGATCGCACAGCAGCACGTCCGCGGGCACCCGCGCGTGCAACAGGCCCAGCTCGTCGGCCTGGGCCGCGGACGGCCCCATGAACCGGTGCTTGAGGTCCCATGTCATCCGGTTCAGCGCCTTGAGCTGTGCCCGTTCCGGGTACAGCTCGTCGAGAGGTCCGGCGAACATGTCCAGGTCAGAGCTCATCGGCTCCAGCCGGGCGCCTGTCTTCTCGACCTGGGCGGCGTACCGGTCGGACGTGTACCACCGCACCGTGTGTCCTCTGGCCACCAGCTCCCGTACGACGGGCTGGAGGGAGAGGACATGACCGGCTGCCGGGAGCGTACCCGCGAGTATTTCTGCCACGGGTTTTTCTACGCGGGCACGGAGGACCCGGTTCATGTCAGGGGTCGTGTCCTCGTCTCTTCCCGTGGAGCTAGAGCGGGGTCGAGCGGCGGTCGAGGATCGAACGCGTGACCGTCTCGCCGATGGCGACGAAATGGTCGACGGTCCGCTCGTCGAGATCGCGTACCGAGGTGCGCTCCAACGTCGCCCACATCTCCTCGAGCGGTTTGCGCAACGCCTCGCCCTTCGGTGTGAGCCGGACGCGCATGACCCGCCGGTCCTCTTCGGTGGGTTCGCGCTCCACCAGTCCGCGTTCCTGCATGCGCTTCAGGGACTTGGAGACGGTCGAATGGTCCAGTCCGACGGCTGCGAGCAGTTCCGCCTGGGTCTGTCCGTCGCGTTCCATAAGCTGCATCAGCAGAAGTTCCTGCCCGGGATGCAGATCCACCTTGCGCAGCAGTTCAGCGGCGTAGGCGCGGTGGGCGCGGGCGAGCGTGAAGATCGCGAAGCTCAGACGTCCGGTGCGGACCGGATTGGTGTTGTTCTCGGGAGCCGGGTCAGCGGCTTCGTTCATGGTGCTCACTTCCTCGGCGCCTTGTGGTCCGGCGGTATGTGAGTGGTCGGCCACCGTAACAGCGTACGCAAGGGTCCGGCCGTCGGCCGGACCGAGCCGGCCGACGGGCTGTGCCGCGGTGCTAGGCAAGGAAGACGGCCAGTTCGTCCAGCAGGGACTGGGGACGTTCCTCGGGCGGGAAGTGTCCGCTGCCCTCGATCACCGCGGAACGCACGTGCGGTGCTATGGGCCGCAGGGCGTCCGCGAGTCTGGTGCCGACGTTGTGTTCGCCGCCGACTGCCAGCAACGGCACGTCGAGTCGGCCGTCGGCGTCGGCCCATTCCCGGTTGGTCCGGCCGTCCGCGAGGAGGGTCCGGTAGTGCTGGAATCCGGCGCGCAGGGCCTGCTGTCCCCGGTAGGAGGCGGTCACCGCGTCGATCTCCTCGGGTGTGAAGACGCCGGGGGTGGCCGACAGGCGGGGGAACCACCACTGGAAGAAGGCGTGTTCGCTGCCCTCGAAGAGCAGCTCGGGTATCTCGTCCGTCATGAACAGGCTGAAGTGGAACGAGCCGCCGCCGGCCGGGTTCATCGCCTGCTCCAGCCCGAAACCGGGAACGGCGAGCTCGATCAGCGCGAGCCGCCGCACCTGGTCGGGGAAGAGCCGGGCGAAGGAGAACGCGATCATGCCGCCGATGTCGTGGCCGACCAGGCGTACGGGTTCGGTCACTCCGAGCGAGGTGAGCAACTGCCGCATGTCCTCGGCCTGGTTGTCCTTGGAGTACAGGACCAGCGAGTGCCGGGCGGTCCCTCCGGTGGCGGCGATCAGGACGGGCGTCCCGGTCAGCGCGGTGGGGTCGAGCAGGTCGAAGAACGATTTGAACAGCCCGCTGTACGAGGCGCTGAAGACGGGGGTGACCGCGATGAGGCCGTCCGCCCGGGTCACCGTGTCCAGGGCCGCTTCGAGCGCCGGTCCGGGGGAGCCGAGGGTCAGGTTCCGGGCGATCTCCGCGGCGAGTTCGCGGACCTCGACGACGCTGACCTCCACCGCGTACCCGGAGCCCTCCAGGCCCTGCCGGGTCGCGTCGGTGAGCCGGTCGGCCAGGAGCCGGGTGGAGGAGGGGTCGCTCAGACCGGCCGACACGACGCTCAGGCGCAGGGTCCTCATGACGTGACCCCCTGGCCGGCGGCGGCCTGTCCGGACGTGCGCCGTGCCGGGTGGAGCGGGCCGTCCGGCACCTGTGCGGGGCGGTTCGCGGCGAACTCCTTGCGGAGCACGGGGAGGATCTCCCCGAACAGGTCCAGCTGCTCGAGGACGGTCTTCTCCGACATGCCTCCCGGGTCCACGTTGAAGAGCTGACGCTGGTAGTCCCCGAAGGTCTCGCGGAAGGTCAGGGTCTTGTCGATGACCTCCTGCGGGCTGCCGACCGTCAGGGGCGTGTGCTCGGCGACCTCCTCCACGGACGGCCCGCCGCTGTAGACGGGGGTGTTGCGGAAGTACGGGCGGTAGTCCCGCAGGGCGTCCTGGGAGTTGCGGCGCATGAACGCCTGGCCGCCGAGGCCGACGACGGCCTGGTCGCGGGTGCCGTGGCCGTAGTGCTCGAAGCGGTCCCGGTAGAGGTTGACGAGACCGACGAAGTGCCGCTTGGGGAAGAAGAGGTGGTTGGCGAAGAAGCCGTCCCCGTAGTAGGCGGCCTGCTCGGCTATCTCGGGGCTGCGCACGGAACCGTGCCACACGAAGGGCGGGACGCCGCCGAGCGGGCGCGGCACGGAGGTGAAGCCCTGGAGCGCGGTGCGGAACTTGCCCTGCCAGTCCACCGTCTCCTCGCGCCACAGGCGGTGCAGCAGCGCGTAGTTCTCGATCGCCAGGGGGATGCCGTCACGGACGTCCTGTCCGAACCACGGGTAGACCGGGCCGGTGTTGCCGCGGCCCATCATCAGGTCCACCCGCCCGTCGGCGAGGTGCTGGAGGACCGCGAAGTCCTCCGCGATCTTCACCGGGTCGTTGGTGGTGATCAGAGTGGTCGAGGTGGACAGGATGATCCGTTCCGTCCGTGCCGCGATGAAGGCGAGCAGGGTCGTGGCGGAGGAGGACACGAAGGGCGGGTTGTGGTGCTCGCCGGTGGCGAAGACGTCGAAGCCCACCTCCTCGGCCTTGGCGGCGATGGTGGCCATCATCCGCAACCGTTCCTGTTCCGAGGCGGGTCGTCCCGATGTCGGATCGGGCCTGACGTCGCCGATGCTGAAGATGCCGAACTGCATGGTGCTGCTCTCCAAAGTGGGCGTGCTGGGAGAAGTCCGCGAAGAATTGCTTGGCCGACCACATAATGTATCCTCAAAACACGTGGCTGGCCACACATATTGATCGGAGCCTCATGTCTTCCCTCTGGAACCCCATCGATCTGGGCAGCATCCCGCTCACGCACCGCCTCGCGATGGCCCCGATGACCCGTGACCGTTCCACACCGGAAGGTGTGCCGACGGCACTCAACGCCGAGTACTACGCCCAGCGCGCCTCGCTGTCGCTGATCATCACCGAGGGCACCCAGCCCTCCGCCGACGGCCAGGGTTACCTCCTGACCCCCGGCATCCACACCGACGAGCACGTCGAGGGCTGGCGCCGGGTGACCGACGCCGTCCACGAGTACGGCGCTCGCAGCGTCATCCAGCTCATGCACGTGGGCCGCGTCTCGCACCCCTCCAACACCCCGCACGGCCGTCAGCCGGTCGCCCCGTCGGCGGTGCGGCCCGAGGCGAGCATGTTCACCGCCACCGGCATGCAGCCGATGCCCGAGCCCCGCGCACTGTCGACCGCCGAGGTCGCGGAGGTCGTCCAGGAGTTCCGGCACGCGGCGGCCGCGGCGGTCCGCGCCGGCGCGGACGGGGTGGAGATCCACGCCGCCAACGGCTACCTGCTGCACCAGTTCCTCTCCAGCAACGCCAACCAGCGCACCGACCAGTACGGCGGCAGCGTGGAGAACCGCATCCGCTTCGCCGTGGAGGTCGCCACCGCCGTCGCCGAGGAGATCGGGGCCGGCCGGACGGGCCTGCGCATCTCGCCCGGAAACCCCTTCAACGACATCACCGAGGACGACGTACCGGAGCTCTACGGCGCGCTGGTCGGCGCCCTGGCGCCGCTCGGTCTCGCCTACCTGCACCTCGCCCACGGCGGTGACGAGACCCTGCTGAAGAGCATCCGCTCCGAGTGGCCGGGCGCGCTGCTCCTCAACCGTCCCGGCACCGACATCGACACCCGCGTGGCGGACCTGGAGAACGGCCTCGCCGACGTGATCACCGTCGGATCCATGGCCCTGGCCAACCCCGACCTCGTCGACCGCATCAAGAAGGGCGCCCCCCTGAACGAGCCCGACCAGGCCTCGTTCTACGGCGGCGACGAGCGCGGCTACACCGACTACCCGACCCTCGCCGAGGCGAACGGGAGCTGACCCTGCCGGGCTCCCCCTGAGGACCGGCTCCGGTGGCTCCGCCCGTCACGACACGTCCGACGGCGGCACGAACCGGGTGCCGTCGAACGACAGGCGGATCACGGGGGCCGAGTCGGCGCCGAAGGCGACCGATTCCGTGCCGGGAAGAGTGACGACGATCCGGACACGCGCCCCGAGGGTCCTCCCGGCGGCTGCCATGAGGCTCCTCACGGCGGCCGCCGGTTCCGTGTCCGGGCCGGCGTCCCCGGCGACCCCCGCGTCCTCCCAGTCGCGCGGCAACCAGCGCAGATGCTGGGCCGGTGCGAGGCCGAGCTCCTCGACGCTCAACGCGCGGTTGAGCAGCACCGCCTGCGCCTCGTGACCGGCGGTGACCGTGAACCCCGCGGCGTGGGCGTCCCGCGGCTCGATCCGCTCGGAACGGTCCAGGACCGAAGCCGTTGGAGCGCCCGGAGCGCCGAACGCGCGCGCGAGCCCGTCGACGAACGAGTCGGCCAGCGCCTCACGGTTCACGTGCGGTGCGTCCGGGGGCGGCGGAAGGTGCGGGGCGGGGGAGGGGGCGTCGGTCTGGGGAGTTCCGGTCCGGGGTACGTCGGTCCGGGGCGCGTCGACGGAGGCCTGCGGGTCGGACGTGACGGGCGCGGGGCGTCGGTGCCGGCGTGGCTCCGGGCGCGGTGCGGGGCGCTGGGCGGGGGTGGCGGCCAGCGACCGGCTGGGTCACCTCGGTGCGCGCCAGGTCGGCGGGGTCGACACCGGGGTCGGTGCACCAGTCGGTCAGGGTGCGGCCGTGCAGCGGGCCGAAATGCGCGGACGCCTCGTCGAGGGTGTCCCGGAACACGGGCGCGGTGGCGTACAGACCGGCGGCCATGCCCGGTCGCTGGCTGCCCTGGCCGGGGAAGAGGAAGACGAGGCGGGGACGCGAACGGACGGTGCCGGTGGACACCCCCGGCCCGGCGGGCGGACGGCCGGCCACGGCGAAGGCCCCCAGCCGCGCCCGCACGTCGCTGTCGCTGTCGCTGTCGCTGTCGCCGTCACAGACGAGGGCGAGCCGGTGGCGGCCGGCGTCGATCGGGGGCAGGTCGGCTGCCGCGACGGCCGGGCCGACGACCTTGCGCGAGGAGGTGCCCCAGCCGAAGCGGTAGCGCCATCCCGGCGGGTCGAACGTCGGATCGGTGAGCAGCCCCCAGCCGCCGATCTCGATCAGCGTGGTCGGGCCCCCGATGCGGGTGACGCGGGTTCGGGTCATCCGGGGATCCTTTCCGGACCTGCTCCGGGGCGACGCCGGCCGCCCCGGAGCAGGTAACGGCGTTAGCGTGCGTGCGACAGGGCCCAGTCCAGCGCGTAGTCGGCGATCTCCTCCCAGCCGGGGGCGGCGGGCAGGAGATGCGGTCGGCCCGCGAACTCCGTGACCTCGGTCACGGTGTCCGACGTGTAGTGCGAGGCGTTGGACCGCTGCACCCTGGGCGGCATCAGGTGGTCCAGCTCTCCCGCGATGAACAGCAGCGGCGCGCGGTCGTCGTTGTGGTAGTCGACGAACGTGGCCTGGTGGCCGGGACGGAGGTTGGCCAGCACGCTGTCCCAGAAGACGCCGCCCGACGCGGGGATCGCGTACCGCTCGTACAGCGCCCTGGATTCCTCCTCGGTGAAGGTGTTGGTGAACGCGTAGTGCCACTGCTTGTGGGTGAGGCCGACCGCCCGGTGGCGGTTGGCCGGGTTCCGCAGGACCGGGAAGGTGGATCTCACCTGGCTCAGCGGGACCACGGGCACCCCCTCCGTCGGCGCGGAGCAGATGGCCACACCGGCCGCGCCGAGGCCGTGGTCGAGCAGGATCTGGGTGAACGCGCCGCCCGCCGAGTGGCCGATCAGCACCGGCGGCCGGCCGAGCCCGCCGATCAGCGTTTCGAGGCTCTCGATGATCTCTTGGACAGTGACCTTCAGGATCGGTGTCGGGTCCGCGTTCAGGGCCTCGACCCCCACCTCGAAGCCGGGGTAGGCGGGCGCGAGGACGCGGTATCCCCGCTTCTCGTAGTGGTCGATCCAGTGCTCCCAGCTCCGGGGCGTGACCCAGAAGCCATGGATCAGGACGATGGTGTCCGGAGTGCTCATGGTCGTGGTTCCTTACGGGACGTCAGCGGGTGGCGCGGAAGGCGGCCAGGATCTGCCGGACCACGATGTCGGGGCGGGACATCATCACGACGTGCGACGCGCCCTCGACCTCGACGGTCGTGCTCCCGGCGCGCTCGGCCATGAAACGCTGCACCGCCGCGGGGATGACGTTGTCGGCGGTCGGGATGACGTACCAGGACGGCAGGCTCCGCCAGGCCGGATCGCCGCTGTGGGCCCCCAGCCCCTCCACGGCGCCGGGCCGTTGGGCGGCCGCCATCACCCTGGTCCGGGCGGACGGCAGGTCCCCGGCGAAAACGTCGCGGAACTTCTCCGGGTCGATGTAGCCGTCGGTGCCGCCGCCGGGCAGCGGGCGGAACACCAGGGCGTCGGGCAGTTTGCTGCCGGGGAACCTCCCGGCCAGTTCCAGTGCGCTCTCGCCCTCGTCGGGGGCGAAGGCGGCGACGTACACCAGGGCTTTGACGTTCGCGTGACCGCGCGCGGCGTTGGTGATGACCTCGCCGCCGTAGGAGTGGCCGACCAGGATGATCGGTCCGGGGATGGTGTCGAGGACGCCGGAGACGTACGCCGAGTCGCCCGCCAGGTCGCGCAGCGGGTTGGCCACGGCGAGCACGGGGAATCCGGTGTACTGGAGCGACGCGATGGTCGCGTTCCACCCGGAGGCGTCGGCGAACACACCGTGGACGAGCACCACGGTCGGTTTGGTACCGGTGGCTTC
Source organism: Streptomyces sp. NBC_01803 (assembly GCF_035917415.1). Classification (NCBI taxonomy): domain Bacteria; kingdom Bacillati; phylum Actinomycetota; class Actinomycetes; order Kitasatosporales; family Streptomycetaceae; genus Streptomyces; species Streptomyces sp. NBC_01803. The sequence continues at coordinate 71,727 of NZ_CP109073.1, read as the reverse complement.
TCCCCGGCCGGCAGCCCATCCGGACGAGGCGGCGACGCCGCTCAGGGCAACACCCGTGGCGAGGGCTCCCAGGGTGCGGCGGCGAGGTCGGTAGTTTCCCATGGTCGTGATCCCTTCCGGTGCTCAGGAGTTGAGGAAGTCCAGCAGGTCGGCGCTCAGTTGCTCTTTGTGCGTGTCGGTGATGCCGTGCGGCGCGCCCGGGTAGACCGTGAGCGTCGCGTTCTTGATCCGTGCGGCCGAGGCCTTGCCGCCCACCTCGAACGGCACCACCTGGTCGTCGTCGCCGTGGATGACCAGCGTGGGGATGTCGAAGGCGTCGAGGTCGGCGCGGAAGTCGGTGGCCGAGAAGGCCGCGACGCACTCGTAGGCGTTGCGGTGGCCGGCCTGCATGCCCTGGCGCCAGAAGGCGTCGCGCATGCCCTGCGAGGGGGTGGTGCTCGGGCGGTTGCCGCCGAAGAACGGCCCGTCGGCCAGGTCGCGGTACAGCTGCGACCGGTCGGCGAGCGATCCCGCGCGGATCGCGTCGAACTCCTCGATGGGCAGGCCGCCGGGGTTGTCGTCGGTCTTGAGCATGAACGGAGGTACGGCGGCGACCAGCACGATCTGGGCGAGCCGGGCGGTGCCGTGCCGGCCGACGTAACGGGCGACCTCGCCGCCGCCGGTGGAGAACCCGACCAGGGTGGCGTCCCGCAGGTCGAGGGTTTCGATCAGCGTGGCCAGGTCGTCGGCGTAGGTGTTCATCTCGTTGCCGTGCCAGGTCTGGGTGGACCGGCCGTGGCCGCGGCGGTCGTGGGCGAGGACGCGGAAGCCGTTGGAGGCGAGGGAGAGCATCTGCGCTTCCCAGCTGTCGGAGTTCAGCGGCCAGCCGTGGCTGAGCACGACGGGCCGTCCGTGGCCCCAGTCCTTGTAGTAGATCTCCGCCCCGTCGGCGGTGGTGACGTACGGCATGGGGAGTGCTCCAATCTGCAGGATCTGTCCCTGGACGCCCGATCATCGACCGGTGCGACCGGCGTTCGTATCCTGTGGAGCGCGTAGTCGGGACCGGGGTCAGTCCCGCAGTGCCTGGCTCAGCTGCCGCCGGGAGGTCACGCCGAGCTTGCGGAAGATCTTGCGCAGGTGATAGTCGACGGTGCTCGCGCTGATGAACAGATGGGCCGCTATCTCCGCGTTGGTGGCGCCCGCGGCGGCGCGCTTGGCGATCGCGGTCTCCTGCGGCGTCAGATCGTGCGCCGCCGCGGTCGACCGGCGGCGGGCGTGCTCGCCGGTGGCGAGCAGTTCCCGTCCGGCCCGGTCGGCGAACGCGGCGGCCCCCATCTCCTCGAACAGCGCCACGGCGGTGCGCAGTTGCTCGCGGGCGTCCCTGCGCCGCTTCCGCCTGCGCAGCCACTCCCCATACAGCAGGTGGGCGCGCGCCAGGTCGGCGCGCACCCCGGTCGGGGCGAGCGTCTCGATAGCCGCGCGGTAACGGGACTCGGCCCGGTCGGCCGGCGCGAGGACCGCCTCGGAGCGCGCCAGCAGGCCCAGCGCCCAGGGGGTGCCGCAGGCGGTGGCCCGTTGTTCCAGGGTGCGGAGCGCGGTCGTGGCCAGGACGCGGTCGCCGCAGCGGGCGGCGGCCTCCACCAGGTCCGGGAGCAGTCGCGAGTGCGTGCCCATGACGTCGCTGTCCATCAGGCGGTGGGCGACGGCGCAGGCCTCGGCGTAGTTGCCCCGGCCGAGGCCGAGAACGACCAGGCCGATGCGCGCGCTCGCCTCCAGCGCACCGGCCCCGAGCACGGTCGCCGCCTCCATCGACCGGCGCAGCGACTCGCCGGCCCGGTCGTCGCCCGCGCGCCAGGCGAGCAGCTCGGGGTGCTGGTAGATCTCCAGCTGGGTGGCGGTCGCGCCCATCGCCGAACGGATCTGGTGGCCCTCGATCATCAGGGCGTCGGCGGTCGCCAGTTCACCGAGGGTAGTCTCGGACATCGCGGCGCAGAACAGGATGACGTTCAGGTGCCACAGGGCGCCGGCCCTGCGGGCGATGGCGTCGGCACGCCCGAGGACGGCGGCGCGCGCCGGGTGGTCCCAGAGCATGGTGGAGAACCAGACGCCCATCTGGTATCCGCGCAGGACGTCCTCGTCGGGGGTGGCCGGGGCCAGCAGCGCGTCGATCGCCTGCCGCAGCCGCGGCACGGCCTGCTCGTAACCGTCCCGGGCCAGCACCGCGAAGGCGTCCAGCATGCGGTCGGCGACAGCGGGCGGCTCCGGGACGCGTGCGCGCGCCAGCGCCGCCGCGGCGATCTCGGCGGATGCGGTGTCACGGGCGAAGTGCCGGGCGATCAGTGCCCAATCGGCGGCCCGCAGCAGTGAGTCGCGGGCGAGCCGAGGCGCCTGCTGCGCGAACGCCTGTCCGGCGGCCAGGCACAACGCCGATGCCCTGGCGTGGGATCCCGGCTCGCCCAGACCGTTGAGGGCACCGGCACGCACCGTGAGCACCCGCCCCCGGGCGGCGTCGTCCAGCAGGCCGGTGTCGATGGCCTCCAGCAGGGTGCGGGCCTGGAGCGGCGCTCCGGAGGTGAGCGCGGCCTCGGCCGCGGCCAGTTGCCGTGACGCGCGGTGGCAGGCGTCTGGCGTGAGCTCGGCCGCCCGGGCGAGGAACGTGGCGCGGGCCGCGTAGCCGCCGCGCCCGCTCGCGCGGTCGGCGGACCGTTCCAAGGCGGTGGCGACGGACTCGTCGGGGCCGAGGACGGCGGCGGCCGAGTGCCAGGCCCGCCGGTCGGCGTCCGCCGGCCGGTCGGTGACCTCCGCCAGGGCGCGGTGTACCCGCCGCCGGTCCACGCTGGTGGCGCCCTCGTACACCGCGGAACGCACCAGCGGGTGACGGAAGTCGGCGGTGGTGGGACGCAGGATCAGCAGACCTGCGTACTCCGCCGGGCCGAAGGCTTCGGGGTCGATGCCCAGCAGTGTGGCCGCCGCCCAGACGTAACCGAGGTGCCCGCCGGGCTCTGCCGCGGCCAGCAGCAGCCAGGACTGCGTGGACGACGGCAGGTGGCGGACGTGCCGGAGGTAGTGGTCCTTCAGGCGGCTTCCCGTGGGCAGGGGGTCGGGCAGCGCGACGCCCCCCGTCAGCTGCCCGGTGGACAGCTCCTGCCCGAGATCGATCAGCGCCAGCGGGTTTCCGCCCGTCGCGGCCACGACCCGCGCCCCGACGCGGGCGTCGAGCTGCCCGACCACCGAGCGCAGCAGCTCCAGCCCCGACGGCTCCTCCAGACCGGCGACGCGCATGGCGGGCAGCCCCGTCAGTCCGTCGAAGCCGGAGCGTGTCGCGAAGACCAGGCCGACGCCCTCGGCGTGCACCCGGCGGCCGACGAACGCCAGGACCGCGAGCGACTCGTCGTCGAGCCACTGGGCGTCGTCCACACAGCACAGGATGGGGCGCTGCTTGGCGACCTCAGCCAGCAGCGTGAGCGCCGCGAGTCCCACCAGGAACCGGTCGGGGGGCGGACCGTCGGCCAGCCCGCAGGCCACCCGCAGTGCCGCGTGCTGCGTGGCGGGAAATCCGCTCGGATTCTCCTTCAGGTCCTCCAGGAACGGAATGAGCAACCGGTGCAGAGCCCCGAAGGGAAAGCCTGCCTCCGGCTCCACCCCCGCGAGCCGGATCACGCGCAGCTCGGCGGCCTCGGCGGTCGCGTACTCCAGCAGCGCGGTCTTGCCGATCCCGGCGTCCCCCTGCAGCACCAGGACGCCGCTCAGGCCTTCGCGCAGGGAGGCGACGAGCGCGTCGAGCGTCGCTCGTTCGTTGGCCCGGCCTTTGAGGATCATGCCGATACCTTTCAGAAGTTCCATGACAAGGCATCGGCGGCTCGATCGATAGTACTGGCTCATTGAACATGGGGGTGTGGGTGGCCGGTGTGATGGTGGGGTGGTTCGAGAGGTAGAGGTTGGTGGCCGTGGGCTGGGTTGCCCAGGGCGTTGGTGGTGCGCCGTTTGTTGGAGAGGCAGGGGCGGGTGAGCTTTCTACCCGGCATGTGCGGGCGGTCGCTGATGTGACGGCTGTGGCGGTGCGTACGGTGTGGCGCCGGCCCGCACCAACCACAGCACCCCGCGGGACATGACCCGGCTGCTCACCGCGGTGTGGACCGACGAGGCGGCGCCGACGGAGCACTGCGCCGCGATGCGCCGCGTCATGGGCCTCCAGAACTGGCCGCACCGGCTGGCCTCCGGGTTCCCCTTCGACGACGTGCGGGTGGCGGGCAGGACCGGCAGTCTGCCCACGGTGCGCAACGAGGTCGGTGTTGTCGAGTACCCCGACGGCGGCCGGTGCGCGGTCGCCGGCTTCACCCGCTCGGCCTCCACGGCCGCCAACCTGCCGGGCGCGGACACGGTCATCGGAACGGTGGCACGGATGGCGGTGGACGCCCTGCGGGCCCGCTGCCCCCTTTCGCACCTCGGCTGCCGCGACGACGCGGTGTCCTCGCGGCAGACCGGAAACGGCGGGCGCGGACCGGCCAGGCGAGGATGCGTGGGCATCCGCTCCTGACGGTCCGCGCCCGCCGTTTCCGAACCGGTCCGACCGGCGCCCGTACGCGTCAGCGGGCGGCCAGGTCGGTCTTGGCGCTGTCCTTGATGGTCCGGGCGGTGTGCCCGGTGAGGGTGGGCACGTCGTCGTTGACCTCGGCGGAAGACTTCTGGCAGATGTTCAGCAGGTCGGCGATCCACCAGTCGGGCCGGCCCACCGCGCGCAGCTCGCTCCAGGCGCGGTCGGTGTCGACGTAGTCGATCTCGATGTCGACGCCGAGGACGGAGGAGATGGCGTCGGCCGCGTCCTGGGTGGTGATGGTGGCGGGACCGGTGGGCACCACGATCTGCCCGGTGAGCGGCTCGGTGGTCAGCAGGACCGCGGCCGTGTCGGCGATGTCGGCGGCGTCGACCATGCCGACGGGCCGGCCGTCCGGGATGTAGGTGACCAGCTTGCCCGCGCGCAGGGCGGCCTGGTCCAGCAGCAGGTTCTGCTGGAAGTACTGCGGGCGCAGGACGGCGTGCGGCAGCCCGGACTCGCGCAGCGCCAGGCTGGGGCATCGGCACCTGGATGGCGGAGTCGGTCGTCGCGGCGCTGGCGCCCTACCAACTGAAGCGGCTGATGCTCTCCACGTTGGACGCGCACGAGGTCTACGCACACGCTGGCTTCTCGGCCGTGTCCGAACCAGAGAAGCTGATGGTGATCACCGCACCGGCCTCTTCGACGGTTCCGACCGACCAGGCGACCGGAACCGTAAAGCCACTGGCCACAGACCCGAAACGGTGACCCGCGAAGTACGGGACTAGGCTGACCACGGAGCAAGCGGGCCCCGACTGCCCGCCAGGGCGAGGGGGTTGAAGTGGCGGAGGTGACGGAGGCGGGCATCGGCCTGGCGTACCGGCCCACGGCGGCGGAACTGCGGGAGGCGCTGACGCTGCGGGCCCGCGCCACGAGGACCGCCCGGGCCCGTCGCCTCGCCGTCGGCGCCCACCTGCTCAACGTCCTCCCTGCTCGCCGGCTCGGCCCTCGCCGCGGTCGCGCTCAACTTCCCCGGCCTCTTCTTCTGGAAACGGCGCACCAGTTCGCCGCGATGGCCCTGGTGAGCGCTGGCGACGAGGCCGCCGCGCAGTGGTGTCGCGACCCGCAGGAGGCAGCCGCCCTGGTGCGCGAGCTGGTGGCAGGAGGCGAGCTCTCCTCGGACGAGGTCCTCGACTCCGCGATGCCGACCGGGTCTCCTGACGCTGCAGGAGGCACGCGCCGCGTCCGACCCGAGCACGGCGGCGGAGCTGTGCCTGACGCCGTTCCCCACATCGCGCTCGCGGTCACCCCGGCCAGCGCCGACCTGGACTGATCGAGACCAGTGCTGCCCTCCGTGGCCCGCCGCGGGCTGCGGATCGGCGACCGGGAGGCGGACGCCATCCCCCGGTACGGCAGTGCCTTCTAGGACGGCGGGGCCTTTCGCGGTGCTGGCGTACCGCCGTTCTGAGCCCTGAGTCGGCCGTGGCGGTCAGCTTGTCCAGGTACCCCCTTTTAATCCGCTGAACTGCGGGGATTGGCAGTGGGGTACCCAGCCGCTACCGTTGCGGGTATGCCAGCTCTCAACGTGGAATTCAGCGAGGCGGAGCTCGAAGCTCTCCGCGCCATCGCCACCGAGCGCGGGGTGACCCTCAAGGCCCTGGTCCGCGAAGCCACCACCGCCGACATCGAGCGCCACCGCGCCCTCAAGGAAGGCGCCGACGTCTTCCGCCGCTTCTTCACCGAGCACGCGGACGAGTTCGCCGCCGCGTTCCCCGACGACGAGCAGCAGCTCCCGGACACCGGGACGCGAGCCGCCTGACCCATGCCGCCCGTGATCTACATCGACGTGCCCTGGCTGCTCCAGCGCCACGAAGAGGTCCTGCCCAAGCAGCCGACCGTCTCGGACTTCTCCGCGTTAGTCGCCGCCGTGGCCCGCCACCGCGTCGACCCGCCCCGTCTGGGCACCGACTCCGACCCGGCCTGGCGCGCCGCCGCCCTGCTCCATACCCTCGCCCTGCTCAAGCCGCTGCCGGCCGCCAACGTGCGCTTCGCCTGCTCCACGGCCGTGGCCTACATGCACATCAGCGGCGAGGGTGTCGACCCGCCCTACGGCGCCCTGGTCGACCTCGCCCGCGAGGTCCTGGACGGCCGCGCCGACATCTACACCGCCGCCGACCGCATCCGCTCCTGGCGCCTCTGACCCGCAGCGCTGCCAGCCCTCGGCATCACACAACGGCCGTCCCCACCGGTGCCGCAGGCAAGCGAAGACTTCCGGCAACCGCCAAGCGCGTTGCCAGGGCCTGCCGTGCAGGTCCTGGATGGAAGAGCCGTCGCCGACCGGGCAGGCGGGGCAGTAGCGGGCGGTGGCGGAGAACAACCAGTCCAGTTGGAGCGCCGCGCTGCGGGACAGCGGTCGGCACGGAAGGCCCAGGGATCGGGGGAGCGTGCGCCGGGCGAGACCAAAGCCGCCACGCCAGCCCCATCACCGTTCTTGGAGCGCTTCCTGACATCAGGCGTGCTTGACCCGGCGCCATCTTACCCACCGACGACACAGAGGATATTATGCCAATAGTCCTACCGGTCTAATTTCGCATGGGGGGCGGGATGGGGCAAAGTCCGCAAGTGCGAGTGCGCAGGAACCCGTTATTCTTTACGGTACCCATCATTCTTCTCGCGTTAGCGGCGCTGCTTTTAGTGTGGGAGATCGTGACATCGAATCTTCCACTTTCCATGCGGTCGTCATGGCCCTGGAAATTGAAGCTTCTTGATGTTCAGTCAGCAACTGCCGCAACCACCATCGCGGCGGGCCTCGCTTTTGCTCGCGCCCAGTATGCTTCTGCTGTCCGGCCGATACTCGGCTGGCAGGGAAGGGTGGTCAAGACGACTGGATTATCCAGCGAGTTAGTATGGCGGGTGTCGTTGGTCAACGGGGCATCGGCCGTCGCCATGATCCACAGCCCCTACTACCGCATCACCCTTCGAGCGGCCGCTAATTCGAGCTGCCGTGACAGCTCATGGATTCCGAGAGGCGAGGCGATTTCTTTTTTGCAGGCTATGGGGCTCATTTTAGGAGAAGATTTCCTTCTGCGCCACGTTGGACCCGCGTATCCAATTTCCACCTCACCTCAAAGCTTGGCTGCTTTTACGCCTAGGGCTATGGCGATTATCGACGAAATGCTCATTAGGGTGGAAGTTACGGATCAAGTGGGGGATAGTCACCGGCGAATCATTCACTGTATGCGTGGGGTCATTAGGGAACCGACTGAACCCACCATGGAATAAACCCCCCCCGCTGATGATCTGTGGTTTTTGGTCAGTGGCGGTTCGGGATCGTGTTGTCACGCTGCCCGACGAGAGCGAAGACCACTTCCATGGGGCGAGGTAGTGGTGGCGGCGCCACCGCACCCCGCTGGCTAGTGATCGTGTACGTACGCCCAGAGCGAACGTCGCCAGCTGCCCGGCGGACACGTCGGTGAGTGGAGTCGCGTCGGCCTGCCCCACGCCTCGACGGGGATCTTCCCGTTCAGCGTGGTGGGGCGGTGCCGGGTGTTCCACCAGGTCACCCAGTCCAGCAGCAGGCCCACGAACGCCGCATACGTCAGGGGCGGTGCGTCGGGGTCGGCGAGCCGGCCGCCGGTGAGTTTCTGGCGGCCGGTGTAGCGGGGAAGAGAGACGAGGAACATCTCCTCGACCGCGTCGTTCAGCGCCTCGATGGTGCCCTTCAAGTGCGGGTATAGGCAGGAAGATCGGTCACGGGAACGGCGAGCGCGCCCATCGCCGCGGTGACCGTCGCGCACAGGAACTCCTTGCCGCGGTCCACCCGGATCTGACCGGGCAATCCGCCGAAGACCCGGATCTCTTCTTCCCGATAGCAACATCAGGAGTGGCCAGACAGCCCTTCAGATCGACGAGGCGAAGGCTGTCTGCCGCCGGTACCCGGTGGCGGAGCAGTGCTTGTCGTGGGCCGTCGACGTGGGCCCGGTCGAGGGCATCTGGGGCGGTACGACGGAAGGAGAGCGCCGCGCCATGCGACTGCGGACGATGCGTCGGCCGACGGCGACGGCGACGGTGACGGTGACGGTGACGGTGACGGTGACGGAAGCGGCTGCGTGAGCGCGGCCCGAACGATGTCCGGGTGGTCCCGGGAACGGGACCACCCTGAAGTCTGTGGTGAACGGAAGGGACCCGCCGTGCCGTGGTGCGCACGGCAGGCCGCGGCCCGGGGCAGCAGGCTCTCCCCAGTGCCTGCTGCCCCGGTGACGACTCAGCCCTGCTGCTGCGCGAGCCAGTCGGCGAAACGGGTCTCCGCGACGTGCGCGTCCGGGCCGGGGAGCAGCGTGGTCTCCCGCAGTTCCGCACCGAAGTACGGCGCGTACACGTCGGACACGACCTTGCGCGGGTCGTTCTTGGCGGCCAGGCCCTTGCCGATCAGCTCGTCCAACTGGAACACGTCGGGACCGGCGACCTCCACCACCCCGTTGACGGGGGTACCGACGGCGGTGCGGCCCACGGTCGCGGCCACATCGTCGGAGTAGACGGGCCGGATCTTGACCGGGGCCAGACGGACGGTGTCACCATCGGTCGCGGATTCGGCGATGCCCTTCATGAACTCGAAGAACTGCGTGGCGTGCACGATGGAGTACGGGATGCCCGAGTCCTTGATCAGCTCCTCCTGCGCCTGCTTGGCACGGAAGTAGCCGCTCTCCTGGAGCCGCTCCGTACCGACGACGGACAGGGCCACGTGGTGGGTGACACCGGCGTCCGCCTCCGCCTTGAGGAGGTTGGTGGTCGAGGTGCGGAAGAACTCCATTACGGCGTCGTCCGCGAAGGAAGGAGAGTTGGAGACGTCGACCACGACCGAGGCGCCCGTCAGGACCTCGGCAAGACCCTCGCCCGTGAGGGTGTTGACACCCGTGTTGGGAGCGGCCGGTACGGCCTCATGACCGTGCTCCTTGAGCTTGGCGACCAGCTTCGAGCCGATCAGTCCGGTACCGCCGATGACGACGACCTTCATGAGTGAATCCTTTCGGGAGTGCGTGATTGTCGCGAGGACAGGGTTTGTAAGGAAAGACCGGGTTCACATGCTCTGCGTGACAAGGTCGCTATGCGTCCGGCCGGTTTCCGGCTATTCGACGAGCTTTCCCTCGGCGGAGACCTCCGCCATGAGCGAGGCGATCTCCTCCGGAACGGGGGGAATGCTCTCGTGGGCGACACCGGTCTTCGGGGACCAGACGAGGTTGACGAGGAACGCGGGGTCCGTCTCGGGGAAGTCGCTGCGGTTGTGGCAGCCGCGGGTCTCCCGGCGCTCCAGTGCCGCCTCGAGAGTGGCGCGCGCGGCCAGGGCGGCCGACTTCAGGTCGAAGGCGTGGGCGAGGTCCTGGAAGCCGGCGATGTCGGGGTGGACTCCGACGTTCTCCATGCGCTTCTCGATGAGGTCCAGCTCCGCCAGACCGGCCCGCAGACCTTGCTCGTCCCGGACGACGCCCGCGTGCTCGGTCATGGTGTTGCGGATGGCGCGCTGCAGGGCGCGGACGTTCTCGGGTCCGTCGGCGGCGAGCACCTTGTCGACCTCGGCGCGGGCCCCGGCCACGGCGGAGGCGCTGCGGGGCTGTGCGGTGAGTGATTCCGAGTAGGCGGCGGCCTGACCGGTGATGCGGCCGTAGACCAAAAGCTCGATGAGGCTGTTGCCACCCAGGCGGTTGGCGCCGTGCAGTCCGCTGGAGGCCTCGCCGATGGCGTACAGGCCGCGGACGTCGGTGCTGTGGTCCTCGGGGCGGACCCAGACACCGCCCATCGAGTAGTGGGCCGTGGGGGCGACCTCGATGGGATCACGCGTGATGTCGAGCATCTGCAGTTCGAGGAGGGTCTGATAGACCCGCGGGAGCCGCGCCATGATCGTCTGGCGGGGAAGGTGCGAGACGTCGAGCCAGACGCCGCCGTTGGGCGTGCCGCGCCCCTCCTTGATCTCGGTGTAGGAGGCCAGTGCCACGCGGTCGCGCGTGGACAGTTCCATGCGCTCGGGGTCGTAGCGGCTCATGTACCGCTCGCCTAGGGCGTTGCGCAGGACGCCGCCCTCGCCGCGGGCCGCTTCGCTGACCAGCGTGCCGGCGGCGTTCTCCGGCTCGATGATGCCGGAGGGGTGGAACTGCACCAGTTCGGGATCGCGCAGCCTGGCCCCGGCCTCGACTGCCAGCCGGAAGGAGTCGCCGGTGTTCTCGTCGCGCCGCGAGGACGTGCGGCGCCAGACGCGCGTGTGACCGCCGGCCGCGAGGATGACGGCGTCCGCGTGGATGAGGTAGCGGGTTCCGTTGCTGAGGTCGAAGCCGTAGGCGCCGAACACCGCGCCGTCGTGCACCAGGAGGCGGGTGATGTAGACGCTGTCGAGCAGGGGGATGTCCAGTTGGCTCGCCCGCCGGACGAGCGTGCGCTGGATCTCCAGGCCCGTGTAGTCGCCGGCGAAGGCGGTGCGCCGGAACTTGTGCGCGCCGAAGAAACGCTGTGAGATGCGGCCGTCCTCCTCACGGGCGAAGGCCATGCCGTATCGCTCCAGGTCGTCGATGCCCGGGGCGGCGCCCCGGGTGACGATCTCGGCCGTACGGGGGTCACCGAGCAGGTAGCTCTCCTTGAGCGTGTCGGCGGCGTGTTGCTGCCAGCTGTCCTCGGGATCCATCGTGGCCAGGGCCGCGTTGATCCCACCGGCGGCCAGTGAGGTGTGGGTGTCCTCCTTGGGACGTTTGCCGACGGCGACAACGTCGATGCCGGCCTCGGCCAGCTCGATCGACGCCCGCAGGCCGGCTCCGCCGGTGCCGATCACCAGCACCGTGGTGGCAAGACGTTGTTCGGTCATGGCCACGATCACTCCCGTCGCTCTGGGTGGGTCACGGACAAGTGACAAGTCCGGGCGACGGTTTGTGACATGGGTGCCGATGTGATGAGCACCGTGCGTGTGCAGGTGTCACAACTTTGCGGCGTCGTCGGTCACATGGGTGAGCCCTAAGCCCGGAGAGGAGCAAGGGATGACGTATGTCATCGCGCAGCCCTGTGTCGACATCAAGGACCGGGCGTGCCTGACCGAATGCCCGGTGGACTGCATCTACGAGGGCGCACGCACGCTGTACATCAACCCCGACGAGTGCGTCGACTGCCACGCCTGCGAGCCCGTGTGCCCGGTGGAGGCGATCTTCCAGGAGGACGACCTGCCGCAGCACTGGGCGCACTACCGGTCCGTCAACGAGGAGTTCTTCCACGGGGGTTCGCCACAGCGGCGTGGACCTCATGGGGCGCCCGGTGACCATCCCCTGGTCGCGGCCCTGCCGCCGCAGCACGTGCGCAAGAAGGAGATCTCCGGGTTCACCGTCCGCAAGGAGGAAGCCGCCGATGTGGATCCGTGGTTTCCGCTCTGACCGGTCAGGGAGCGAGTGTGATGGTGGTGGGGGTGCCCCTCCAGGCCATGCGTGCGTACGGACACAACCCGTCGGCCCGCTCCATCAGGCTCGTGGCCGTCTCGCGCGGGACGCCGGGCCACCGCACCACCAGGTCGACGTGGAGCAGATAGCCGCCGTCCTCGGGATCACGTCCGAACGCGACGGTCGCCAGGACGGAGATGGCGGCGGGGTCGAATGCCTCCTGCCGCGCCAGGAGGCTCAGCGCGCCGTGGAAGCAGGCCGCGAAGCCGGCCGCGAACAGCTGCTCGGGGTTGGTCCCCTGGCCGCTGCCGCCCAGCTCGGCGGGCATCCGTAGATCCAGGTCCAAGGCGCCGTCGGACGAACGTGCCCGGCCGGAGGCCCGCCCGTGCGAGGCCGCACCACCGTCGACGGTCACCGTCGTCGTGTAGATAGGCGAGAACTCGTCCCCGGTGAAGTCCTTCTCGGTGGACAGGGCGGGCAGCTGGATCGGAACCGGTCACGGCATGACTCCGAGTCGTCGTGGTGAGGCGTCCGTCGTGCAGTTCGGGCCGGACTACTGCATGACCGAGGAACGACCGCTCCTGTGACGCCGGTCCGCGAGCGAAGGAGACGCCGAGGGCTGGTCAGTCCTGCAAGGAGGCCATGTAGGAAGCCAGTTTGGCCGGGTTCATCACCCACATGACCCGGTCGATGCCCTCCTCCGAGACGTCGAGGGACAGCAGACTGACGGGTTCCCCGCCGGAGGAGATCAGCACCGCCGGCAGACCGTTCGCCTCGACCCACCGGATGTCCGTCTGCGGCCAGAAGCGTGGGGCGAAGGCCACGAGGTACCGCGACACGTGGGTCCGTCCGACCACCGGGATCCTGGACGCGCCGCGGGTCCCGCCGCCGTCCGAGTAGCTGACGACGTCGGCGGTCAGAATGTCCTCCAGGACCGACAGCTCGCCCGTCCGCGCCGCGGAGAGGAACACCTCCAGCAGGCGACGGTGGGCGGTCCGCGTGACGCGCGCCGTGCGCTCGGCGGCCAGGTGCTTGCGCCCCCGGCTCACCAGCTGGCGTGCGTTGGCCTCGGTCGTCTCCAGGATCTCGGCGATCCGGCCGTAGGGGTAGTCGAACGCCTCCCTCAGCACATAGGCGGTGCGTTCCACGGGGTTCAGCTTCTCCAGAAGCATCAGAACCGCCAGCTCCAGGGCCTCGGCACGCTCCGCACCCAGGTGCGGATCCTCCGTGGTGTCGACGGGATCGGGAAGCCACGGCCCGACATAGGATTCCCGGCGCACCCGCGCGGACTGAGCCAAGTTGATCGCCAACCGTGTGACGACCGTGGTCAGGAAGGCCGCCGGTTCCTTCACCTTCGTGCGGTCCGTTTTCTGCCACCGCACCCACGTGTCCTGCACGACGTCCTCGGCCTCCACCATGCTGCCCAGTACGCGGTACGCGATGCCGAAGAGCTGTGGGCGTGCCGCGAGGAAGTCCTCCATCGCTTGATCAAGGGCGTCGGGGTGGCTGCCGGCGTGCATGAAGAGTCCCTTCTGGCTTGTGCGCATCATGTTACAAGCGGCGCTGCCGGTCGATTCCTGGCCGACCGCAGGACGTTCTCGGCATTTCTGACCCAGTAGTCGACGCGCGTGCGGATGCGGTAGCCGGCGGCCGACATCGTCATCCGCCCGCCGTAGATGTGCTCGCCGACTCGCTTGTCCGCCAGCACGCGCACGACGGTGCGGACCGGAAGGCGGGCCGGCGGCAGCTGCAGGAACAGCGAACCGTCAGGGGTGAGAGCCCTGCCGATCGCGGACCACAACCTCTCGCGTGCCGTGCCAGGTTCTCCTGGGCCGCCTTGGCCCGGAAGTAGCCCGAGTCGACGCGGTCGGCGCCCACCACCGACAGTGCCACGTCGTGCTCGGCGCCCGCCGCGGCGGCGGCCTTGAGGAGATGGCCCGCCGAGGCGGTGAAGAACCCGTGCTGACCGTCTGTTCGCGTGAGGGGCGTCGGTGACGTCCACGATCACGTCGGCGCCGCGCAGGGCCCGTTTCCGGCCCTGGCCGGTGCTCACGTCGACCGCGTCCCCGCGGGAGACCGGTGCGACCTCCACCCCGTGGTCGCGGAGCCGGGCGACCGTCCGGGAACCGATCAGACCGGTGGCGCCTACAACGACGACTCTCATCTGGATCTCCTTCGTCGGGGGCCGATGACCCTGCCGGGTGTCCGAGGGGTGACGGCAGCGCGGGCATCGCAGGCCACCGTGCTCACCACACCCACGTAGACAGGCAGGGGCCGGGTTGTGACACTGTGTCGAGCCGGTGGTTCGTCACCGCGTGTCACAGATTCCCGGGGAACCCGGTCAGGAGAGTCGAGCGGTCGTCACGACCGCGACGAACACATGACGGCGCGGACGATATGCCGCGCGGACACGGTGCAACCACGGAAGGTGCGACCCAGTGTCGGAGAACTCACAGCACACCCACCACGGCCACCACAGGCACGGAGGGGGCGGGGAGGACGGCCCCAGCTGGACCCGGGCGGCGAAGATGCTCCAGGACGCCTCACCGATCGTTGTTCCCGAGGGCGCCTCGGCGATGACCATCCACGTGCAGTGGGAGCCCGGCGACCCCGGTACCCCGCCGCACCGCCACTCCGGCCCGGCGTTCGGCTACGTCCTCAAGGGCGCCGTCCGCTTCGAACTGGAAGGGGAGCCGGAATGCGTCATCGAGGCCGGCGGCACCTTCTGGGAGCCCGGCGGCGACGCCATCCACTACCAGGACGGCAACGCCCTGGACGACGAGCGGACCGAGTTCGTCGTCACGATGCTGTGCGCGCCCGGCAAGCCTATGCTGGAGCTGGTCGACGAGGCGGAGCTGAAGGAGCGCGCCCACCTGCGCGCGCCGCGGCCGGCCGCCTGACGCACGGCGCGGGGCCTCGCGTCCGTGACACCCCGGTACCCACCGGTGTCACGGAAGCGGGGCCCCGCTCGTGTCAGCGGCCTTCTTCCCGCCTGCTGCCTCCTCCGTTACTCCGTCACTCCACGAAGTACGAGTCGTGCCGGTCGAAGAACGCGGCCCGTTTCTCCTCCGAGGCGTGCGCCAGCTGCGACACCTGCTCGAAGTACTCCTCGCGCGGAGCGCCCGGCGTGAACAGCAGCAGCATGTCGGCCGGGGCGTCGGAGTCGTTCCGGAAGGCGTGCAGACCGCCCTGCGGCACGTGCAGGAAGTCCCCCTTGCGGGCGTCGACCCACTGCACGCCGTCGAAGACGCGCACGGTGCCGTCCAGGATGTAGAACGACTCTGAGATCCGCTTGTGGAAGTGCGTCTTGGGGCCGCCTGCCCGGGGACTCATCTCCACCCGGTACAGCCCGAACTCGCCCCGGGTGGTGGCGGTCGTCGCCAGATAGTGGGTGGCGTCCTTGCCCGTCCCCCTCTCACCGCGGTCGGGGGGTGTGGTGGCAGGCCGGAAGACGGCACTGACCTCACCGTCCTCGCCCCAGTACTTCTGCTCGGGATACGGATACGACATGACGGGTTCCTCTTCTCTGCGTCTTCTCTTCTCTGCGTCTTGTCTCTGCGTCAGGACTTCTCAAGCCCGGCCGGGGTTCAGTCGATGGTTCGGTGGTGGGTGAAGCGGGACACCAGCGGCGGCTCCGACGACCAGCCGTGGGCCCACCGTTGCGGCCCGTGCGGGGCCGCGGAGGTCTGCCGCAGCATGGCGAAGGCGAGCGCCGCGCCGACGGCCAGCAGACCCGCGCACAGCGGCATGGCCCTGCGGAACGACGTGTCGAAGGCGGCGTCCGACCGGTAGGTGTCCGGCCCCGTCCCGACCAGCAGCGGCAGCGCCGCCACCGCGACCAGCCCGGCCGTTCGCGCCGCGGCGTTGTTGATGCCGCTGGCCAGTCCGGCGTTCGAGGCGTCCACCGAGGACAGCAGGGTCACGGTCAGCGGAGCGACCAGGACGACCATGCCGGTGCCCATCACCAGCAGCGCGGGCAGGGCGTCGGCCGGGTAGGACGCGCCCGGCCCAACCCGCAGCGTCATCAGCATGCCCGCGCCGCACACCAGCGTGTCGGCGTTCGGGGCGAGGCCGCGCAGCAGGGACGCCACCGCGAACCACACGACGCCCACGACGAAGACCCGCCGCCGCCCGAGCCGGTCGCCCAGGGAACCGCCCAGCAGGATCAGCCCCGCCAGGGTCAGCATGTAGGCGTTGACCGTCGACTGGAGCACGTCGAGACCGGCGCCGAAGTCCCGGCCGATGTGCGGCAGCGCGACGTTGGTGACGGTGGAGGCGAGCAGGACGACACTCGACCCCAGCACCGTGGCCAGCAGGGTCCACCGGCCGCGCGCGGTGGCGATTCGGAGGAAGGCGACGGGAACGGGGGCGGCGCCGTCCCTGGTGTGAGCGCGCTTCATGGCGTGTCCTGGCTCGGGGCGAGCGGATACCGGGGCTGGGGGCCAAGGGCCGGGTGGCCGGGTCCGGGTGGTGGGGTCCGCCGCCCGGCCGATGGTCGGGAGGCCGGGTTACGGACCCGCGCGTCCGGCCAGGCCGAGCGGTCGGCTCAGCCGAACATGCCGGGCTTGTAGCCGCCGGCGGGCTGCTGGTTGATGACGTTGATGCGGTTGTAGGCGTTGATGACCGCGATCAGCGAGATCAGCGCCGCGAGCTGGTCCCCGTCGTAGTGCTTCGTGGCGTTCGCCCAGGCCTCGTCCGACACCCCGGCCGAGCCGTCCGCGATGCGCGTGCCCTGCTCGGTCAGTTCCAGGGCCGCGCGCTCGGCCTCGGTGAACACCGTCGCCTCGCGCCACACGCCCACCAGGTTCAGCCGCTGCTGCTCCTCGCCCGCGGCGGTGGCGTCCTTGGTGTGCATGTCGGTACAGAAGCCGCAGCCGTTGATCTGGCTGGCACGGATCTTCACCAGCTCCTGGGTGGCGACCGGAAGGGTCGAGTGCACCGCCGCCCCGGCCGAGTTCAAGTGCTTCATGACCTTGCCGGCGAGAGCGTTGCCGAAGTAGTTGATACGAGCTTCCACGGGGGGATCTCCTCAGGTGCGGAACAGTTACGGTCCACTGACCGGGCACCTGCCGGTTCTGTGACACCGAGGGTCACCGATCCGGTGAGGTGCCCGTGGGACATCGTGTGAAGATGTTGGCAACACCCTCAGTGAATGCAAGGTGATCACCCTGGCAACCGAAAGTGTTCTGCATCCCAGCCTCATCGTCCCGATCGGGCATGTCGAACCCGTCCCGCGCCGCATCCGGGGGACGGTCGCGGGCCGGGTTGTCTTCGACACCCGCCGCGCCCTGTACGTGTGGGAATGGCAGGCCTACCCTCAATTCAGCATCCCCGTGAGCGACTTGGTCGACGGCGTGCTCAGCGACGACGGACACATGGAGCAGCTCGGTGCCGGACCGGCGCACCGTCACACTCTTCAGGTCGGACAGGAGGTCCGCGAGGGGGCGGCGTGGGTCTGGGGCGAGGGAGCGCCGGGTCCGCTGCATGACACCGTGCGTTTCGAGTGGGGGGGCACTGGATTCCTGGCTCGAAGAGGACGAGCCGGTCTTCGTGCACCCCGCAGCCCCTACTCCCGTGTCGACGCCCTGCGTTCGAACAGCAGGGTCCGAGTCGAGCTGGACGGAGTTGTCCTCGCCGAGGCCGACAATTGCGTCAAGCTCTTCGAGACCGGCCTGCCGACCCGTTACTACCTCGACCCCGCGACCATCGACTGGACCCGGCTGCGGCACTCGGACACGGTTACACGCTGCCCGTACAAGGGCACGACGAGCGGGTACTGGTCCTTCGACAGTGACGCCGCCTCCCATGAGGACATCGCCTGGACCTACGACTTCCCGACCGTCCAGGCGCACCGCATCGCGGGGCTGACCGCGTTCTACAACGAGCACGTCGACCTGTACCTCGACGGCTTTCTGCTGCCGAAGCCCGCAGATTCCGGCCGGACTATGGGCCGACCTAGTGCCGCATCAGGCAACGTTCGCCCTGTCGACCACGGCTCGTAGCCGCTGATCGTCAGCGTGACGGTTTCGCCGGATGATGTAGCGGCGGATCATGCTGCCCTGCTCCTTGTGGCTGGCGTGGTCGGTGCCGTCTGGAACGCTGGCACATCGAGGAGGCGGCCGTCGACGCGCCGGAAGTCAACCTGGGCAGCTGACCACGCGGACCGGCACTCCCGCTCGCGTCGGGCCGGTGCCGACCGCCTGCGGCGCGTGCCCAGGAGACCCATCCTCAGCACGTCTTCGAGCCCTCGCCGTCAACCCCGTCGAACGCCCGCATGCCCGTGGTGTGCGGCTGCCCGCCCGCCGCCTCGCGCGCCGGGTCGCCGCCCCGAGGGCGGGGCCGGTCAGGCGGGTGGGGTGCGGAAGTAGTGGCCCTTGTCGAGGTCGTCGAGGAGTCCCGGCTGCACCGGCTCCCAGCCGATCTGTTCGCGGGTCAGCGCGCTGGAGGCCGGCTGGTCGATCGCGAGGACGCCGGCCAGCCAGCCGAAGTGCCCGCGCGCGTCCTCGTCGGGGACGGAGACCACCGGGAGGTGCAGGTGGCGGCCGATGACCTCGGCGATGGCGCGCAGGGGCACGCCCTCGTCCGCGACGCCGTGCAGCGTCGATCCCGCGGGGGCCTTCTCCAGCGCGAGGCGGAACAGGTGGGCGGAGTCGAGGCGATGAACGGCGGGCCAGCGGTTCGTCCCGTCGCCGATGTGGCCGGAGACGTTTGTGGCGCGGGCGGTCTGGACCAGGGTCGCGATGAAGCCGGCGTCCCCCTCGCCGTGGTTGGTCCGCGGGAGCCGCACCACGCTGGAGCGCACGCCCCGGGAGGCCAGGGAGAGCGCCAGCTCGGCGGTGACGGCCCGGGCGTCCGGGCCGCCGCCCTGTGCGGCCGGTACGGGGCTGTGCCCGTCGCGTTCGGTTGCCACGTGCCCGGGCAGCGCTGGGGTCCCGGAGGTGATGACGAACGGCCGGCCGGAGCCCGCGAGCGTCTCGCCGATCACCTCGACGGCGCGGCGGTCCGCGTCGGCGGCGCCCTGGAAGTCTCCCGTGAAGGCGATGTCGTGCTTGAACGCCAGGTGGATCACGCCCTCCGACGCGGCGGCGGAGCTCCGCAGCGTGTCGAGGTCGTCGAGAGTGCCGCGGACCGGCTCGGCCCCGGCGGCGGCGAGAGCGGCGGCGGAGGCGTCCGACCGGGCGAGTCCGGTGACCTGGTGACCTGCGTTGATGAGCTGCGGGACGACTGCGGAGCCGATCCAGCCGGAGGCGCCGGTGACGAAGACGCGCATGGGAAGTACCTCCACGTGAGCGGGCCGCGTCCCGGCGGGCCGGGGCGTGGCGACCAGACTGATGTCAGTTGATGACATCCACGATACCCCTAGCGATGACAGTTGCTGTCATCGCGTAGAGTCTGGGGCATGGGGCGATGGGAGCCGGACGCGCGGGGGCGGCTGGAGCAGGCGGCGCTGGATCTCTTCGGCGAGCGGGGGTTCGAGCAGACCACCGTGAAGGAGATCGCCGCGCGGGCGGGGCTCACGGAGCGGACGTTCTTCCGGCACTTCGCCGATAAGCGCGAGGTCCTCTTCCCCCAGGGCAATCCCCTGCGGGAGGTCCTCGTCACGGCCCTCGCCGCGAGCCCCGCGACCGCCGCGCCGTTCGAGGCGGTGTCCGCGGCCCTCCAGTCCGCCTCCGCCCTGGTGGGGGAACGCGGCGAAGCGGCCCGGAAGCGCCAGGCCGTCATCGCAGCCAGCCCCGAGCTGCGGGAACGCGAGCTGATCAAGCTCGCCTCCCTCGCCGCCGCGCTCGCCGACGCGCTGCGCCGGCGCGGTGTCGCGGACCCGGCCGCGAGCCTGGCGGCCGAGACGGGAGTGGCCGTGTTCCGGATCGCCTTCGGACGCTGGGCCACGGAGGGCGACGGGCGCGACCTGCCGCACCTCGTCCGGGACACGCTCGACGAGCTCAGGGCCATGATCGCCGGCGACTGACCGTCGGCGACTGACCGCTGACGCCTGACCACCGGCGCGGCCCGGCGGAGGCCGTCGCCACGCGGCGCTCGGCCTGGCCGCGGCATCGCCGCGCGGGAGGGCGTTACTCCGCGCGGGCGGATCGAAGGGTCTCGGCGACCGAGGCCAGGAACTCCCGGGTGCTCAGGTGCGGTGTGCCCTCGCCCGTGAGGCGGGCGAGGTCCTGGGTCATGCGGCCGGCCCGGACGGTGCGGAGCACGCAGTCCTCCAGCAGGGCGGCGAACCCGGTCAGCTGCGGCACGCCGTCGAGCGTGCCGCGGTGGGCCAGGGCCCGGGACCACGCGTGGACCAGGGCGATCGGATTGGTGGAGGTCGCCTCGCCGCGCTGGTGACGGCGGTAGTGCCGGGTGACGGTGCCGTGCGCGGCCTCGGTCAGCACGGTCCTGCCGTCGGGGGTCATCAGGACCGAGGTCATCAGCCCCGGGGAGCCGAAGCCCTGGGCGACGGCGTCGGACTGGACGTCGCCGTCGTAGTTCTTGCAGGCCCAGACGTAGCCTCCCGCCCCGCGCAGGGAGGAGGCGACCATGTCGTCGATCAGCCGGTGCTCGTAGGTCAGGCCCGCGGCCTCGAACCCGGCCCGGAACTCGGAGGCGAAGACCTCGGCGAACAGGTCCCGGAAGCGTCCGTCGTAGGTGCCCAGGATCGTGTCCTTGGTGGACAGGTACACCGGGTACCCGCGGCCGAGCGCGTAGGAGAACGAGGCGCGCGCGAAGTCCCGTATCGAGGCGTCGAGGTTGTACATGGCCATCGCGACGCCCGGCCCCGGCGAGCGGAAGACCACGTGCTCGGCCGGCTCCGTGCCGTCGTCGGGGGTGAAGGCCAGCGTGAGCGTGCCCGGTCCGGGCAACGGGATGTCGGTGGCCCGGTACTGGTCGCCGTAGGCGTGGCGGCCGATGACGATCGGTCTGGTCCACCCGGGGACCGGGCGGGGCACCTCGGGGATCACCACGGGCTCGCGGAAGAGCACGCCGCCCAGGTGGTTGCGGATCGTGCCGTTGGGCGAGCGCCACCTCCGCCTGAGGCCGAACTCCCGCACCCGCGCCTCGTCCGGGGTGATGGTGGCGCACTTGACGCCGACGCCGTGGCGCCGGACGGCCTCGGCGGCTGCGAGGGTGACCCGGTCCTCCGAGGCGTCCCGGGACCGGATGCCCAGGTCGTGGTAGTCGATGGGGACGTCGACGTTCGGCAGGATCAGCAGGTCTTTGACCCACCGCCAGATCACCCGGGTCATCTCGTCCCCGTCGATCTCGACGAGCGTGCCCGTGGTCCTGATTTTCGGCATGGCGGACTCCGGCTCCGGTGAAGGGTTGCTGAGGTGTGTCGAGGGTGGTGCCGGACCCCGGGGTGGGGGCCGGTGCGGGGTCGGGCGGGGTCTGGGCGGGGTCCGGGCCGGGGAGCGCCCCGGCGCGGGCCGGCTCAGCCGCGGGTGAGGGGGGAGCCCGCGCCGGGGGCCGCCTCGTACTCGTCGAGCGCGTGGGCGATCCAGCCGGCAGAGCGGGCGATGACGAAGACGGCCTCGCCCGCGCCGCGGGGCATCCGGTGCACGAAGCACATGGCGCCGAGGGCGAATTCGGCGTTCGGGGCCAGGTCGCGCCGGCTGCGCACGAGCTCGACCACCTCGTGGACGATGCGCTGCCGGTCCTCGTCCCCGCCGCTTCCGGCGAGCAGCGTCATCATCATCGCGGCGCGCGGGTCCGGGCCGGGGTAGCGGGGCTGGCCGAACCCGGACACGCGGTCGCCGCGCACCAGCCGGTCCGCCAGGACCCGGGGCACCGCGGCGACCGAGTCGATCTCCTCCAGCAGCGCCTGGACCGCGAGCGAGGAGCCCCCGCCCAGCAGCAGGCCGCTGGCCACGGTGGCCCCGGCCAGGACGACCGAGTAGGGGTCGGCCGCGCTGCCGGCCGCCATCCTGGCCGCCTTGGTGGAGGGGCCCCGGCCGTGCTCGGCGAGCAGGATCAGCGCGCCGGAGAGCAACGCGAGCTGCGCGGGGGACGGTTCGGCGTCGGACAGCTTCGACCACAGCCGCGCGGCCAGGCCGTCACCCCCGTGCTGCCCGTCCGGCGCCCCCGCCGCCCGGGTGGGCAGCGCCTCCACGAACGCCGGGGCGAGGGTGCGGGCGATGGAGACGACCGCCGGGCGCGAGAGGTCGTAGCGGAAGGGGTCGGCCGAACCGAGCAGCACGGCCGCCGCCTTGAGCCGGTCCAGGGGAAGGCCGGCGGCCGGCATCGTCTCCCGCAGCCGGCTCAGGAGGTCCAGCACCGGCCGCTCGGGCAACCGGAGCCGGCTGGGGCCCGCTTCCCCCGTCCACAGCAGCTCGGCCACGCCGCCGTAGGAGCCGGACGCCACCAGGCTGGTGGCGTCCCGGCCGCGGTAGAGCAGCCGGTGGCCGACGATCCCGCCGACCTCGCTGCCCGCCTCGGTGCCGGTGGCGGGCGCGGCCGGCCGGGGCGGACCGGCCGGCTCCCCGGCGTTCGAGGACCCGGCGACCGGACGCGCCCTGCGACGGCGGGCGAACACCTCGACCTCGGCCCGGGAGAGCCAGCTGCGCCGGTCCTCGGGCAGGCGCGTGCTGGCCAGCAGCCCCCGGCTGATGTAGGCGTAGACGGTCGCCGGCTTGACCCCGAGCACGCCGGCCGCCTCCGACACCGACATCACGTCGTCACGACGCTCCGCGGCGAGGGACATCGGGCCTCATCCTCCCTGTATCACTCAATGTTGATCCGACAAGGGTAAACGCCCCGTGCGGGGCCTCGGCCGCCCTACTCGTTGTAGCCGAACAGGTCGTTCCACACCGCCTGGTCGTCCGAGGCGGCCTCCCTGGCCTCCGCGGGGCGCGCGCGGAAGACCAGCGGCGAGTCCAGCTCCGGCAGGGTCACGCCCATGACGGTGGGCGGCGGCAGGTCCGAGCGCACCGCGTACTCGCCCAGGTCGGTCATCACCTCCTGACCGCGCCGGGACAGCGACCAGTTGAGGAACACGGAGGCCGCGGCCTCGTTGCGCGCCGACTCGGCCATGCCCGTGTAGAAGTCGTAGATCGCGAACCCCTCCTCCGGAACGACGAAGCGGATCGGCGCGTTGCTCGCCCGCGCGACGTTGGTGCCGCTGACCGCCACCGTGCCGACGCTGACCTCGCCCCGGGCGAGCCCGTCCAGCTCGGCCCCGATCGAGTCGAAGATGCGCACGTCGTTGCCCGCGTACGCCCGCAGGAACTCGTCGCCCAGCTCGTCGCGCTGGAACCGGGTGAGCGCGAGCGCGCTTCCTCCCGCTCCGACCTGGGCGATCCCGAGCCTGCCTCGCCAGCGGTCGGTGGTGAGGTCCCGCCAGGAGCGGGGCGCCTCGTCCTCGTCCACCAAAGCGGTGTTGTAGCCGAAGGTGTAGACGGGGTTGAACGTCCGGTAGTAGCGGCCGTCGTCGAACTCCACGTCGGGCAGCAGGTGGGTGGCCGTCGGGGGCCGGTAGGGCTGGAAGACGCCCTGCTCGTTCAGGTCCCCGACGAACCCGGGATCGGAGATGCGCACGACGTCCGCCTGGAGGCGGCCCGCGCCGTGCTCGGCGGAGATCCGCTCGAACATGCGGTTGGCGGTGAGCCTCACGAGGTCGACGCCGATGCCGGTGTCCTCGGTGAACTGCTCGATCACCGCCTCCTCGCTGTTGGCCGAGTAGGCGCTGTAGAGGGTGAACGACCCCTCGGAGCGGGCGGCCTCGTAGGTCTCCGCGTCGGCGATCGTCTCCCCGTCGATGACCAGGCCCGCGTCCCGCTCGATCCGGTCGGCCGGCCGGGTCAGCTGCGGCGGGGGCGGCGGCTCGGCGCACGCGCCGAGGAGCAGGGCCAGGGCCGTCAGGACCGCCGCCAGGGGAAGGGTGGTCAGAGCGCGGCGGTTCATGCGGCCTCCTTGGCGCCGAGCCGGCGGGTGACGGCGGCGAGCACGCCGATCACGGCGCAGTACAGCAGGCTGAGCAGGGCGGCGTCGTGGAGCGAGCCGTTGTCGTAGACGTCGAAGATGGCGATGGAGAGCACGCGGGTGTCCGTCGTGTACAGGAAGAGAACGGCCGTCAGCTCGCGCATGGCCAGCATGAGCAGGAGGAGGAAGGTCGAGGACAGCCCGACCCGCAGCAGTGGCACGGTGACCGTGGCGATGGCCCGTGCGCGCGCGGCGCCGAGCATGACGGCGCTGTCCTCCAGGTCCCGGTCCAGCTGCAGGATCGAGGAGGACACTCCCCGGAACCCCTGGGGCAGGAAGACCGCGACGCAGGCGATGATCAGGACCAGCAGCGTTCCGAACACCGGCAGCGGGATGGCCAGCCAGGTCCACAGCAGGCCCAGGCCCAGAACGATCGCCGGCACCGCCAGCGGCAGCATCGCCACGTACTCCAGCAGGCCGCGGCCCGGGGAGGCGGTGCGGTGCCGGGTGTAGGAGAGCGCGAAGCACAGCGCGGTACCGGCCACCGCCGCCCCGACGCCGACGATGACGCTGTTGCGCAGCACCGCGTGGAAGTCCTCGCTGCCGATGACGTCGAGGGCCGGCAGCACCGACAGGGCGCCCGGTTCGCCGAGCTGGCTCAGGTCCCCCAGGTAGGGCGAGGTCTGCAAGGCCGCGACCGTGAGGGCCGCGACGGGCAGGACCATGGACAGGAAGAAGTAGAGAACGGCCGCGGCCAGCGCCGGGAGCCGCCAGCGGCCCAGCGGGATGCGGCGGGCCCGGACTCCCTTGCCGGTGAGCGTGGTGAACCGCGTGCGCGCGACCATGCGGTGCTGGCCCGCGACGGCGAGCATCAGCAGCACGGTGAGGAACACGGCCACGGCCGCCGCCTCGCCGGACCGCGCGGGCGAGGCGTTCATCAGCCGGTAGATCAGCGTCGGCAGGGTGTCGATCTGCCCGGGTACGCCGATGACCTGCGCCACGGGGAAGTTCTCGACCGTCAGCGCGAAGATCAGCACGGCCGACCCCAGCACCGCGGGCGTGACCAGCGGGAAGGAGACCGTGCGCAGCATCGCGCCGGTGCCCGCGCCGTGCAGGTTGGCCGCGTCCTCCAGGTCGGGGTTCATCAGCGACAGCGCCGCGTGGACCAGCATGAAGGCGTACGGCGCGTAGTACAGGCCGAGGACGAACACGACCCCGCCGTAGCTGTAGATGTCGACCATCCGCGGCAGCCCCGCCTCGGAGAGGACGAGGTTGATCAGCCCCGACGCCGGGCTGCCCAGGACCGCCCAGGCGAGCGCGCCGACGAAGGCCGGCAGGAACAGGGGCAGGATGCCGAAGAAGTAGATCAGCCTCCGGCCGGGAACGTCGGTCCGCGCTGCCAGGAACGCCAGCCCGCACCCGAACAGCAGGGCCAGGGCGGTCGAACCCAGCCCGACGAGGGCCGAGTTGAGCATGGCGCCGCTCATGGTCGAGGTGAACAGCACGTCGAAGTTGTCCAGCGTCCACGCGCCGCCACCCCCGGACTCGGTGGTGAGGGCGGAGCGGAGGACGAAGCCCGCGGGGAGGACGACGAGGAGGACCAGCAGGGCGAGGAGCACCACCGTGGGCAGCCCGCGCCGGATGGACCGCCGGCGGGCGGGCGGCGCGGGGGCGGCGTCCCGGGCGGGCGAGTGGGTGGCGGTCACGCCGCCACCCCCGCCCCGAGCCCGGCCGCGGCGGCCACGGTCCCGCCGTGGGCGGGGGCGTCGTCGAGCAGGATCTGCGCGGCCTCGGCGGGACAGATGACGGTCACGGGATCTCCGGCGCGCAGGGCCGGCCCGGCGCGGCGGGTGGCCACGGCGTCGACGGTCGGGCCGGCGTCGAGGGCGACCCGGTAGCGGATCGAGGCGCCCTGGAAGCTGGAGACGACGATGTGCCCGGACCAGGAGTTCGGCCCGTGGGCCCCGTCCGCCCGGGGCACGACGGTCAGGTCCTCCGGCCGCACGCACACGCTGGTCGCGCCGGAGGGCGTTCCGGGGGAGGAGGCCAGCTCGACGGTCAGACCGGAGTCGGCGACGCGTGCGGCGCGCCCCTCGACGGTGCAGGCGAGGATGTTGCCGACGCCGAGGAAGCGGGCCAGCGAGGTCGTGGCGGGGCGGGCGTAGATCTCCTCGGGGCTGCCGAGCTGCCGGATCTTCCCGTCCTGCATGAGCGCGATCCGGTCGGCCAGGGCGAAGGCCTCGACCTGGTCGTGCGTCACGTACACGGTGGTGAGCCCGAGCTGGAGCTGCAGCTCGCGCAGCTCCAGCCGCAGCCGCTCGCGCAGGCGCGCGTCCAGGTTGGACAGCGGCTCGTCGAGTAGGAGCACGCTGGGCTGCATCACGAGGCTGCGGGCGAGCGCGACGCGCTGCATCTGGCCGCCGGAGAGCAGGCTGGCGCCGCGGTCGGCCATCTCGGGCAGCCCCACCAGGTCGAGCACCCGGCCCACGCGCTCCCGCAGCGGGCCGGCCCCGACCCGCTGCCGGCGCAGCGAGAACGCGACGTTCTCGAACACCGTCTTGTGCGGCCACACCGCGTAGGACTGGAAGACCATCCCGACGTTGCGCCGGTGCGGGGAGACGTTGATCCCGCCGGCGGCGCTGAAGACCGTGCGGTCCCCGATCGTGATCGACCCGGCGCTGGGCTCCTCCAGCCCGGCGACGCAGCGCATTGTGCTGGTCTTGCCGCAGCCCGAGGGCCCCAGCAGGACCAGCGACTCGCCGTCGGCGATGTCCAGGCTCAGCCCGCTGAAGACGGTGGTGTCCCCGTATCTCAGGCTCAGATTGTCTATGGATACCTGCATGACCCGCCCTTCCGTCATCAATACAATCATCATTGAAGGTTGATGAATGCTGGGGACCCTACGAACGGGTCCGGCCGCTGTCAAGCGTTTGTGCGGCTCATTTGTGCTGGATTGGGGGTGGAGTCGGCGCTCTCGTCGCGTTGACAGGGGTGATTTCTGCTTCTAGGTTTCCTCTTGCGTCAAGTCTAATGTTGATTATATTGATCGCCGATCCGAGCACCCCGAGGAGCCGCAGTGCCTCACACCCCGTCCCAGACCACCGTGCTGCCCGCCGACGAGTTGCACGCGCTCGCGGTGAGGGCCCTGCTCAACGCGGGGGCGCCGCTCGCCGACGCCGAGGCGATCGGCCGGGTGCTCGTCCAGGCGGACCTGTTCGGCATCCACACCCACGGCATCGTCCGCATCCCGCAGTACCTGGAGCGGGGCCGGCTCGGCGGCCTCGACCCCGCCGCCCGGGTGCACGTCGAGCAGGTCGCCCCGGCCCTGGCCCGGGTCGACGGGGCCAACGGCATCGGCCCGCTGGTCGGTGCCCGCGCCCTGGAGGCGGCGGCCGAAGGCGCCCGCCGGGCCGGGATCGGCGCCGCGTTCGCCCGGCACAGCAACCACTTCGGGCCGGTCATGCCCTACCTGTTCCAGGCGGCCGAGCAGGGCTTCGCCGCCATCATCGCCAGCAACGCCACCACCACCATCACGCCGTGGGGCGGCCGGGAGGCCCGGCTCGGCAACAACCCGCTCGGGATCGGCGTCCCCTCCCCGGGCGGGGACCCGGTCATGCTCGACATCGCCCTGAGCGTCGTCGCGCGCGCCAAGATCCGCCGGGCCGCCGCCGCCGGGGACGCGATACCCGACACCTGGGCGACCGACGCCGAGGGCCACCCGACCACCGATCCGGACGCGGCCCTCGCCGGCTTCCTGCAGCCGATCGGCGGGCACAAGGGATACGGGCTCTCGCTGATGATCGACCTGTTCACGGGCCTGCTCTCCGAGGCGGCCTACCTGACCCACGTGAGCTCGTGGAACGTCGCCCCCGAGCGCGCCCAGGACCTCGGCCACGTCTTCATCCTGGTCGACACCTCACGCCTGATGAACGCCCACGTGCTGGCCGCGCGGATGGCGGACTTCGCCGGCATCCTGCACGCGACCCCGCCCGCAGACCCCGCCCAGCCGGTCCGTCTCCCGGGCGAGAGCGAACTCGCCACCCACCGGCGCCAGTCCGCACACGGCGTCGAGGTCACCTCCGCGGACGTGGCCGCGCTGCGGGAGCTGGCCGCGAGCCCCGTGTGAGAACGCCCGGGCCGGGCCGTCCGATCGCGCTAGAGGGCGCACTCGGCCCAGATGGTCTTGCCCCGGGTGGTGTAGCGGGTGCCCCAGCGCTCCGTGAGCTGGGCGACGAGGAACAGGCCGCGCCCGCCTTCGTCCGTGACGGCCGCGTGGCGCAGGTGGGGAGAGGTGCTGCTCGCGTCGGACACCTCGCAGATGAGGGTGCGCTGGCGCAGGACGCGGGCCCGGATGGGGGGCCGGCTGTAGCGGATGGCGTTGGTGATCAGTTCGCTGAGGACCAGCTCGGCGGCGAACGCGGCCTCGCCCAGTCCCCACCCCGCGACGCGCTCGGTGATGGCCTCGCGCACGGGGGCGACGGCCGCGGGGTCGGGCGGGATGTCCCAGGTGGCGACGTCCCGTTCGTCCAGTCCCCGGGTGCGGGCGACGAGGAGGGCGATGTCGTCCCGGGAACCGGCGTCGCGGACCGCGCCGAGGACGCTCTCGCAGGCGTCCTCGGGGGTGGGGCCGGTGTGCGCGAGAGCGTCGCGCAGGCGCCGCGTGCCGGCCTCCAGGTCGTGTTCGCGGTTGTCGATGAGGCCGTTGGAGTACAGGACGAGGCGGCTGCCTTCGGGGACGTCGAGTTCGAGGACCGGGAAGGGGTGGCCGCCGATGCCCAGCGGCGGCGCCGGCTCGACCGGGAGGAAGGCGACCGTGCCGTCGGGGCGCAGGAGGGCGGGGGCGGGGTGGCCCGCGAGGGCCACGGTGCAGCTGCGGGCGACGGGGTCATAGACGGCGTAGAGGCAGGTGGCTCCGGCGATCTCCGCCTCCGTCCCGTCGGCCCGGTCCCCCTCGCGGTCCAGGCGCCCGACCAGGTCGTCGAGGTGGGTGAGGAGTTCGTCGGGAGCCAGGTCGAGGGCGGAGAAGTTGTGGACCGCGGTGCGCAGCCGGCTCATGGTGACGACGGCGCGCAGCCCGTGGCCGACGACATCGCCGACGACCAGGGCGACCCGGGCTCCGGAGAGCGGGATGACGTCGAACCAGTCCCCGCCCACCCCCGCGCGCGAGGGCAGGTACCGGTGGGTGGCCTCGACGGCGTTCTGCTGCGGCAGTCCGCGCGGGAGCAGGCTGCGTTGCAGGGAGACGGCCATGGTGTGGTCGCGGGTGTAGCGGCGGGCGTTGTCGATGGCGACCGCGGCGCGGCCCACGATCTCCTCGCTGATGGACAGGTCCTCCTCGTCGAAGGGCTCGGGGCGGTGCGAGCGGTAGAAGCTGGCCACGCCCAGGACGGTGCCGCGGGCCAGCACGGGCACGACGATCAGGGAGTGGATGCCCCTCGGCGAGGATCTTCTCGGTGCGGGCGGGCTCCTGGGCCCGCCACCCGGTCGTCCGGGCCAGCTCCGGGGCGAGGACGGACCGTCCGCCGATGAGGGCCCTGGCCTGCGGGGTGGCGGGGTGGAAGTGCACCAGCTCCCCCTCCGCGTAGAGGGAGACGGCCGTGCCGTCACCGCCCTGGCCACCCGGCGCAGGTCGGTCCCGCCCTCGGCCGGCTCCTTCCCCGCAGGACCGGGTCGCACAGGTCCACGGCGACGAAGTCGGCCAGGCGCGGGACGGTGACCCGCGCCAGCTCCTCGGCCGTGCGCGTCACGTCCAGCGTGGTGCCCACCCCGACGCCCGCGTCGTAGAGCAGTCGCAGGCGTTCGCGCGCCAGCCCGACCTCGTCGGCCAGCGCGCGCAACTCGGTGGTGTCCCGGAGGGTGACGACCGTGCCCAGGGTGCGGCCGTCGCGGCGGGTGGGCCGCTGGTTGACGGCGAGGAGGAATTCCCCCGAGGGGTGCACCTCGTCCACGGCCAGGCGGCCCGAGGCCAGCAGTTCCGCGATCGGCGTGCCCGGCCCCAGGTCCCCGACGGGACGGCCCTCGGCGTCGGGCGGCAGGCCGAGCAGGCGGCGCGCCTCGTCGTTCGTCAGCAGCAGGTGCCCGTCCGGGGCGACGATCAGCAGGCCCTCGCGGACCGAGTGCAGCACCGCCTCGTGATGCTCGTACAGCCGGGTGAGCTCGGCCGGCTCAAGTCCGTGCGTCTGCCGCCGCAGCCGCCTGCCGACGAGGGCCACGCAGCCGGTGCCCAGGGCGAGCCCGGCGGCGGCGCCGCCGAGCAGGACCGGCAGCTGACGCCGGACCGCGCCCGTCACGTCCTCGACCTCGACTCCCGAGGCGACCAGGCCGACCACCGTGCCGTCGGGGCCGGTGACGGGGACCACCGCGCGGATCGACCGGGCCGTGGGCCCGGTGTGCGTCTCGGTGAACGCCCGCCCCTCCGCGGCCGGGCCGATGGTGCCGGAGAAGCGCTGCCCGATCTTGTCCGGGTCCCGGTGGGTGAAGCGGATGCCCTCCGGGCTCATGACCACGATGAAGTCGACATCCGCACGGTGCCGGGCCGCCTCGGTCAGGGGCTGCAGCACCGCGCTCGGATCGGCGGACGCCAGCGCGTCCCTCACCCCGGGGGCGTGCGCGAAGGTCTCCGCGACGGCGAGCGAGCGCCGGCGCGCCTCCTGCCCGGCGTCGTGCCGCGCCTGAACGATCAGCGCCACGCCCGCCGCGGCCACGAGCAGTGCCACGATCCCCGCCATCAGGGTGAACATCTGGCCGGCCAGACTGCGCAGCCCGCGGGCCGCGCGCGAGGACCGTCCCGCGTCCTCCCCGAGCCGGTCGCGCCCCGCCCGCCTCACGAACGGGCCCGGCCGGCTCCGGGACCAACCAAAAATACGACCCATGAACGTATGGGGGCATATCGGGCGATATTGGTTTTGCCGGAGACGAGATGGCCGGACGGCCGGTGACAGCCGCGCACCTGGCGGTTACGGCGCGCGGGCCGCGCCGCAGCACGGACGGCCAGAAGGAGAGGAAGGAGGGATGACCGACCGCATCGCCATCGGCGTCACCGTGGACGCCCTTGGACTTCACCACGGAGCGAGGCCGAAACGGGCGCGCCCCGCACCCGCTGACGGTGTTGCTGGTCCATGGCCGGGGCGGCCGGTTCGGCGTGAGCCGGGGAACGTGACCCCGAGGCCGGTCGGTCACGCGACCAACGCATGACCAACAGCGGGCGGGAGAAGACGGAAAGCCCTGATGACGGGCAGGGAGCCCGACTCCGGAAAATGGCCCTCAGAGGGGCGTTTTCGCAGGTCAGAGGCCGAAAATCTGGTGTCCGAGGAGGGACATGACCGCTACGCCCGCGCTCTGAGCAGGCGGATACGGTTCGCCGTGGGGTGTTTGGTGATGCGGGACGGAAGGCGAGACCTCGGGCCGATGACGAGAGGGCCCGGGCAGGCGGCGCCGCGCGCGGCGGTGAGGGTGCTCTTGCCGGCGCCGGGGGCGCCGGCGATGCCGAGGACGGCGTGGCCGGGCCGGTCCATCGGGAGCGGGGCGCGTTCCATAGGGCGGACAGCTCTGTTTCGATGGGGAGTTCGGCGGCGGGGTTGTGCACTTTGGGTCTCGCGCGACTGCCCTCACTGCTGGGCCGGGGTTCGCGCGGCCTCGTGCGCGGGGGCGTCGTGCAGGCCGAGCCGCAGGTGCTCGACGTGGAAGAGGGCCTGATCGAGGAGTTCGGCGACGTGGTGGTCGTAGAGGGTGTACACGATCGAGCGGCCCCGTCGTTCACCGGCCACCAGGCCGAGGTTGCGCAGCAGGCGGAGCTGGTGGGAGCAGGCGGAGGGCTCCATGCCGACGGCCTCGGCGAGTTCTCCCACCGCGCAGGGGCCTTCCTGGAGACGGGCGAGGATCCGCAGCCGGGAAGGTGTGGCCAGGGCCTGAAGCGTCGCGGCGACGTCGGCGGCCCCCACCGCGTCCAGGCGTTCGCGGGGGGTGGCGGTGTACTGGTCGTCGGCTCCGTGACCCATGGCCCCATCCTATCGCTTACACATGAAGATCTGTTCAGATGTTCCTGTATGGTGGGTGCGCTGCCGTCTTCCAGCCGCGAAGGGTTGTGTGGTCATGTCTTCTGTCCTGGTCCAGCGTTCCGGGGCCGTCAAGTGAGCCGCCGGAGCCAGAAGGCCGCCTCCACCCGCAAGCCGGCCAGCCCCACCGTCGCCGTCTGCCGCGGCTGCTGCTGCGGTACCACCAGAATGGTCCCCCGCCTGGACCACGCCGCCCAACTCGTCGACCTGCGCACCGCACTGGCCGGTGTGGCGACGGTGCGCAGTACCGACTGCCTGGGCGTCTGTGAGCGCGCCAACGTCATCGTCATCCAGCCCTCCGCCGAGGGCCGCGAGGCCGGAGGCCGCCCGGTCTGGCTCGGGCAGGTCAACGATCCGGATGCCGTGGCCGACATCACCGCGTGGGTGAACGACGGCGGCCCCGGCCTGGCCGAGGCACCCGAGGTCCTCGACCTCTACGCCTTCGCCCCGTCCCGCCGCATCCGGCACGAACTCGAGGAGTGACCACCGGGCGGACTCGCGCTCCAGTGGCGCACCTCGTTGCGGACGAACGCCGACTTCTCCGCGCTGGTGCGCCACTCCACCGTGCCGGATCCCGAGCTCCGGGCAACGACGCGCGGTGCGCTTTTCCCTTGTCCGGTGGGGAAGCTGAGGATGCCCGAGGGCACCCCTCGCACGTCTCCCCGGGCCACGGCTGACTCGGCGCCGGCGTTCAGCCACTCACCGATCCCGGGCGCTGCGCTCGCCGGTGGCGACCGTGTAGCGGGTGGCGACCTGGTGGTCGTACGTGATGTGGGTAAG
Organism: Streptomyces sp. NBC_01803; assembly: GCF_035917415.1. NCBI lineage: Bacteria > Bacillati > Actinomycetota > Actinomycetes > Kitasatosporales > Streptomycetaceae > Streptomyces > Streptomyces sp. NBC_01803. The sequence continues at coordinate 39,067 of NZ_CP109073.1, read as the reverse complement.
GAAGAAGTCCCGGACGTCCTCGGCGAGCAGCTCCGGCACCTCCATCGCGGCGAAGTGGCCACCGCGGTCGAATCCCGACCAGTGCCGGATGTCGTACAGCCGCTCGGCCGGCGGTCGCACCGACTGCGTGATGTCGTGTGCGAACACCGCCACGCCGAGTGGCACCCGGCACGGCTGTGGGTCCCCGCGGGGTGTCGTGGTGGAACCGGCCCGAGGAGACCGCGGTCGCGGTCAGCCAGTACAGCGAGATGTCGGTGAGCATCCGATCGTCGCTGACCGGCGTGGCGGGGTGGGTCCACTGCGCGAACCGCGGCGAGGGTCTGTCCAATGGGTGGCCCTGTCCCGTAATCGACTCTGCCCCGAACGCGCTCCGTTACCACCGATTACGGGACAGAGCCACTCGTTTTACAGTCCCGACCAACGCCCGGCCGTTCTTGTGTCAGTCCGGCCAGCGCTGGGTGAGCGCGGGTTCGCCCAGGACGTAGGTCTGTTTGACGGCGCGGTCGTCGCCGAGGGTGACGAGGGCGAACAGGCGTTCGTGGAAGTCGCGGGCCGCTTCGGTGCGGCGCTTGAGGAGTGGGGTGGCGGCCCAGGCGAGGACCACGAAGTCGGCCTATCCTGTGAATTTCTCGAATTCCCTTCCTCTGGTCGGAAATGTATCCTGCGGCTCATCGTTCGCTTCGGCGGTGCGTAATTGCGAAGGACTCGATCCGTGAATGGCCGCTATGGGATGGGCGATCGCCTGACCGTAGGATTTGCTCTGTCCTGGCCGGACTTGGATTGCGCTCAATGCTCGACTGGTATCCGGAGTATTGATATGGGGGGAGATTCACCATGCCCAGCCCCACCCTGTGGAATGTCGTGCTCGACGCGAGAGATGACAGCGGTATCGTCCTCGCCGCCGATTTCCCGGTGACCGGTCGAAACGAGGGCGGATTCACTGATCTCGCCCCCGGCCTGAATCTGGACTGCGCCCTGTGGCAGACGGTCGCCCCGCGCCGCACCCCCGAGACGGACGCACTCGACGCCACGTACCTGGACTCCTGGCTGAGGGAGATCGAGGCGAGCGGGCGGACCGTCCGAGCGGTGCTCGGCCACTGCGCCGGCTCCGTGTTCGCCGGAGCGCTTGCCGAGGAGATCGCCGCGCGGCAGCAAAGCGCTCCCCAGGTGGTCGTCTTCGACCCCGAGTTGGTCGATGTGCCCACCGTCCACCTTCAGTTCGGCCGGGTCGTTGGCAACATGACCACCGTACTGACGGCCGAGGAGACTGGCGAGCTGTCCGGCGCGGCGGAGCGCCTCGCGCGCACGCCTGGCGTCACGCCCGCCGCGTTCGCGGCCGGCCTCTACGCGGCCTTTCGGCCGGTCGGCACTCAACCCCCGTTATGTTCTTCGCGGTCCTGCAAGAGGACCGCTGGCCTCCGGGCCCGGCATGACTGTTCCCCTCTGTCGAACGCATGACCTGGGGGGTGGTGTCACCGGGCCCGTGGGGTGCCGTTGGAGACGCTGATGAGAGGTCCGACCACCGCCCGGCCTGGCGCAATGCCCGGCCGCTTGCGGGCGGCAGGTCTGCATAACGTGGATGCGCACGTACGGCGCCATCGCCCTGGCCAGCACCGCACGAGCCCTGTTCGGGAGGACGGGTTGTACGACATCGACGACGTGGGCGTCTTCCTCGGCCTGGACGTCGGCAAGAGCACCCATCACGGGCACGGGCTGACTCCGGCCGGCAAGAAGGTCTTCGACAAGCAGCTGCCCAACAGCGAGCCGAAGCTGCGGGCCGTGTTCGACAAGCTCGCGGCGAAGTTCGGAACCGTGCTGGTGATCGTCGACCAGCCCGCCTCCATCGGAGCCCTCCCGCTCACGGTCGCCCGCGACGCGGGCTGCAAGGTCGCCTACCTGCCGGGCCTGGCCATGCGAAGGATCGCCGACCTGTACCCGGGCGAGGCGAAGACCGACGCGAAGGACGCCGCGGTGATCGCGGACGCCGCCCGCACCATGCCGCACACCCTGCGCTCGCTGGAACTCACCGACGAGATCACCGCCGAGCTGACCGTGCTGGTCGGCTTCGACCAGGACCTCGCGGCCGAGGCCACCCGCACCTCCAACCGGATACGCGGCCTGCTCACCCAGTTCCACCCCTCGCTGGAACGCGTGCTCGGGCCGCGCCTGGACCACCAGGCCGTGACCTGGCTGCTGGAACGCTACGGTTCCCCGTCCGCGTTGCGAAAGGCCGGTCGGCGCAGGCTCGTTGAGGTGATCCGGCCCAAGGCCCCGCGCATGGCCCAGCGGCTGATCGACGAGGTCTTCGACGCGCTCGACGAACAGACCGTCGTCGTTCCCGGGACCGGCACTCTCGACGTCGTCATCCCGTCCCTGGCCCGCTCCCTGGCCGCCGTCCACGAACAGCGCCGCGCTCTGGAAGCCCAGATCAAAGCCCTGCTGGAGGAGCACCCTCTTTCCAAGGTCCTGACCTCGATGCCGGGGGTCGCGGTCAGGACCGCCGCCGTCCTGCTGGTCACCGTCGGCGACGGCACCAGCTTCCCCAGCGCCGCCCACCTCGCCTCCTACGCCGGACTCGCCCCCACGACCAAGTCGTCCGGGACCTCGATCCACGGCGAACACGCACCCAGAAGCGGAAACCGGCAACTCAAACGGGCCATGTTCCTCTCCGCGTTCGCCGCCCTCCACGATCCCGCCTCCCGCACCTACTACGACAAATGCCGGGACCGGGGGAAGACCCACACCCAAGCCCTCCTCCGCCTCGCCCGCCACCGCATCAGCGTCCTCTTCGCCATGCTCCGCGACGGCACCTTCTACGAACCCAGAACCCCACGCCTCCCTTGACGAAAAACATAGAGGCACCCCCGGCCCCAGGCAGCCACGGTACGAGCCACCAGCCCCGCAACCGCACGAGGAAGAAGACCCGAAGCGATGCCGAACGTCCCGGTGTTCACCTGCCCCACCGACGAATGGCTACCGCTGGACGTTCACGACCCCCACGGACCCCGCCAGACCGCCCAGAGCGTCGCCGACCGCGGCGGCCGCCGCGCGAAGCGTTACGCCAAAGACCTGCTGCCCGAACTCCTCGAACTCTGGGAATCCGCCCAGCCCCGCCGGATCGGCCCCTACGCCGTCCACGTACCGCACCAGCGGCCCAAGGGCCGCCTGGACGTGCCCACCGTCTACAGCGAATGGCACCGGGCACCGCATGGCGGTCCCACCATGGACGCGGTCATCGCCTCCGTCAGCGAGTCCACCAAGGACGCCAGCAGGCCCGGCCGGGACATCACCACGGTCCAGCTCCCCGCCGGCCCCGCCTGCCGGGTCTATTACGAACTCATTGTCCACTACAACCCCAGGCTGACGGCACACGCCGCCTTCCTCACCTACTACCTGCTCCCCGAGAACGGCGTCGCGCCCCTGCTCGCCCTCCACGCCTCCTGGAACGCCGCCACAGCCACCCCCGGCCTGCAGCAAGCGGTCGACCACATCGCCGCGACCCTCACCCTCCAACCACGCACCCCCGACCTGCTCTACGGGCAGTCCCGGCCAGCAGCCGAGCCCCTCTGACATGGCCGTCCCAACGGCGGACAGCCGTGCCGTATCCGGGAGCATGGCAGCTCGCAGCACTACCGTCCGGGCTGCCCCCGCTCACTCCTGGGAACAGGCCGACCACGGACGTCTTGACTCCGCTGTCGGACGTAGTGGGCGGTCAGCAGCGCGGCGGTGACGGCAGTGCCGGGCTACTGGGCCCAGCGGCGGTTACGCGTCGAAGGACCCGGCCCGACCCAGAACCCGGCCGCCCCGCCGACGCCGCCGTCAGCACCTACGCCTACGCCTACGCCGGGAACGAACCCGCCACTCTCACCGACCCCTCCGGCCGATGTCCCTGGTACATCAGCGTCGGCGTCGGCGCCCTCGTCGAAGGCGGAGCCTACGCCCTCACCACAGACGACTTCTCCTGGGCAGAACTCGCCCAGGCCACCGGCCAAGGCGCGGCCATCGGCCCTGCCGCCGGCGAACTCATGCCCGGAGCCGGCAACGCCGCGGCCCGCATCCTCTGCACGGCTGAGCACCGTGCACTGGCCTGGTTACAGATGACCCTGCCTACCCAAGACTGAAGCTCACCCGGCCGCGCCAGACAGTACCGGTCCACCTGAACGCCGCCGCTGCTCCGTCCTGTGCCCCGCATCAGCGGGTGGTAGCCCGCCGCGTCTGCAGGCCGGTCTGACGGAGCAGCAGCCGGGATGGCGGCGGGAGACGGCCGGACGGCGAGGGCTCCGCAGCCGACACGCCGACTGACTTGAGCGAGCGCCGATCTGGCCGGATGTACCGAATCGGCGAGCTGCTCGTCGTGGCGATGGCGCGGCTCCCGCTGCGCCCGGATCGTGCCGGCCGTGGCCGGGAACCAGATCAGTGGAAACCCTCCGCCCGCAGAATGCACCCTCGGTGCGCCTTTGTCAGTTCCCGATCTCAATATAGGAAGTCTTTTTCTCGGATCGCGCTCGAAGCGTAACCCTGAGGATGTCTGCAAGGTGCGGGGGAACAACTGAAGCGTCAATCTCCTGCGGCGGATAAAAAGCGAATTCACTGAGCTCGCTCTCCTGAAGAGTGATCGCAGCCTGCTCTGCGGGGCTCAACTCCCCTCCCTCGAAGACGAAGTAGATCCTGTCTTCCTGGCCGGCGCGGCCGGTCCAGGAAACGGTGAGCAGAAGACCGATTTCCGGTTCAATTCCCAGTTCTTCGCGGACTTCGCGGGAGCAGGCATTGCGAGGGCTTTCTCCGCAGTCGACCTGGCCTCCAGGTAGGTTCCAGTATGGCTTGTAGGTCGGGTTTACCAAGAGTATGTCCCCCTGATGGTTGAAAAAAACAGCGCCGGCCGACGCGCGGAGCCTCGTAGGGGGGGAAACCTGCTTATCGTTCATGGCTATTCCCTCATGTGCAGCATGTACCAGCGAGCCAGATCGTTTGACCGTAGGAGAGCCGAGAGCTTGGCTGATGGCGCCGAGCCTGGCCATTTCCTCGGTCGGATTTCGACCGAAATTATTCTCAATCAACCGCTACCCGTGGATAATTGTGCCCGCATTCCTTGGCGCGTAATCCATGATTGATCCGGATCGCTTCGGCCGTAGCAGCGAGTTCTTTCCCGCTATACCCTGCCGATCGGCCAAGTGACATGGCGATGTCTGTGAATTCCGGGCCCAAGTGGGGCCGGAGAGCTCGGCAGCCGTCTTGGATTTCATAGTGCGCCGGTACAGACGATAGTGAATGTCATGCGGAGAGAGCTCTTTCCACCTCGATTGGGAGGAGGGCGGATGAAGAGCTATCTCGGGGGAAGAGCGATAGAGAGCTTGCCATAGCGGGTACAGGCGGCGATGGTCACGATAGGCGCACAGCCAGCCGCGCACACGGCTCGCGTGGCGTCCCCAGCTCGGCATGGTGAGGCCGGCAACAAAGATGATGTTCCCGAAGGCAGCGCATAGCTGGGATACATACACGAGCCAGGAGAATTCTGAGCCCGCGGCGACCCCAAGGAGGTAGCCCCCGCGCAGCAGGCAATATCCGAAAAACACAGCGGAGCCAACTGCTGTGGTCCGCAGCCCGCGTTCGAGCCACGGGATGCTCTGCACCTCGCGCGCGTAGCGCCAGGCATGCCGGGTGACACATGCCCGACAACGCCGTTCTTCAGGCCGACCGCGACGGCTGCTGCAGCCGGCCCGGGCCGTTGTGTCCTGACCGGCCGGCGCCCCAGGGCCGAACCAACCGCCGCTTGCCCGCGTTTGTAGCAGCCCGGGGGAAGAGGCACTGCCGCCGGTCCCCGTACCGGCGGTGCGGCCCTGGAGGCGGCGTCAGGGGGATGACCGGTCGACGCCGCGGGCGAGCGTGGCAGCAGCGCCGCGCCGGTGGTGCCGGCCCGGGGAACGGGGCCGTGCGCGTGCCGGGCCTGCTGTTCGTCGACCAGTGCCCCTGGCAGGTCAGGCCCGGGCGGCAGAATCCGCAGCTTCCCCGCGAACATTCCCGGCATTCGCCGCATGTTCGAACAGCTGATATCCAGCCACCTGATGAAGTCTCGTTCTCATCGCCTACCGGGAAAAGTCCGGTCGATTGCAGCGCAACCCTTGACGCAGCTGGAGATCGCTGTGACTTCGCAGGCATCCCCGCCACTCAAAGTGCGCCCGGAGGGCTATTCGAACAAGCCGTGACTGTCACGTCGCGTGCGGCCCGATCCAGTTCCGGGGACCGCTGTTGTTCTTCTGCTGGCCGGGATGTGTCGGTGCCGGTTGCTACACCGATACCCCAGGGCAGAGCCGCGGCCGGCGGCCCTGCTGCCGAAGGGAAGGGGAACAATATGCCGCAGGGAAAGCAGGTGCCGGAGGGGTTCGTTCGCGTCAGGTCGCACATCCGGCGGAAGCCGACCGTAGGCGGCGGCAGGAGGCTCAGCGGCTGGACGATCGCCGCCCTGGTCGCGGGGGCGTGGCTGTGGGGGCAGGTCTTCGGGTTCGGCGGCTCCGAGGAGGAGAAGCCGGCGTCGTCGGAGACGTCGGTCTCCGAGCCAGCGGACCGCTGAGGGCGACACCTCGCCTGCGCCTGCGCAGGCCCCGCGGTAGCGGTGAGGGGACTGGCAGCCGGTGTGGTGGCCGCGGCGGTCCTGGTGGCGGCGGTCCAACTGACAGAGGCCCGCCGCCCGCTCCCTGGTGCGCGGATGGCCGGTGCTGGTCACCGCGGCCTCCGCGACCCCGGTGTACGGGGTGTGGCGGGCGCGGCGTGCGGCCCGGGCGCAGCGGGTGCGCGCGGAGATGCTCTCCCGGCTGCGGATACGGCTCGCGGATCTCGATGCCATGGGGGACAAGGCCTTCGAGTTCGCGCTGCGGGACCTGCTGATCAGGGACGGCTGGACGGCACGCGTTGTCGGAAGGAAGGGAGACTGGCTTCGTTCACTTTCAGCAGCAGCGTTTGTTTGCTGGTTTGAACAGCAGTTGGTGATCTTGCGGCCTGTAGATGTTCACGAGAAACGGCGTCAGTGCGGGATGGTCTGGCCGAGCAGGTCAGGAGTCCTGTTGTGCACTGTCGGCCGGCGCGCACAGCGCATAGGCTCCCTGCCTTATGAAAGTGCTGATCTCTGTTGACATGGAGGGCATCTCGGGGATCGCGCATCCCGCCGAGACGAATCCGGATCGCTATGACTACGAGCGAGGCCGCGCGTTGATGACGGCCGAGGCGAACGCCGTGATCGCAGGTGTCCTGGACTCCGAGCCCACGGCTGCGGTGTGGGTCGCCGACGCTCAGTAGGTGTTTTTGATCCCTGGCCGTGAGATGTGTTCGGCTGGATGATCTGGCGTGTGGGGGCTGGCGGGACGGCTCGGCGGTACTGCCGAGAGTGTGGTGATCCGCTGTCGCAGACGATGGCGGCAGAGGCGGTGTTCTGTTCGGGTCGGTGCAGGTCACGGCGGTGGCGGAGACGACAGCAGACCTGTGAACGGGTTATAGCGATGCAGCGGGGTGAGTGTGGGCGTTCAAGTTTTTCCCCACTTGGGGTGGTTTGAGCGTCACGTAATTCTCCATGCTGAATTCTCCTAATTGTCCATGGGTACGGCGGTGTTCGGGAACGAGGGACCTGGTCATCGCGGAGGTGGCGGAGGGACCTCGACCTTTGGGTCGGTAGGCCGATGGGCAGCCCGGATGGCAAGGAGAACGTTCGTCGTGGTCGACATCACCGAGATCTACGTCCACTGGTACGCGGGCCGCTCGAAGAGCGCGGTGGCCGCGTCGCTGGGGGTGGATCGCAAGACCGTCAGGAAGTACCTGGCGCCGGCGGAGGCGTCCGGGATCATCCCGGGTGGGCCGCCGATGAGCGAGGCCGACTGGGCCGGGCTGATCGAGGGCTGGTTTCCCGGTCTCGCTGACAGAAGGCTGCGGCAGGTCACCTGGCCGGAGATCGATGCACACCGTGACTACATCAAGGAGTTGCTGGGGACGGTGACGGTCTCCACGATCCACCAGCGCCTGCGTGACGAGCACAAACTGAAGGTGTCGATCTCCTCATTCCGCCGCTGGGTGCACGCCACGCTGCCCGACGAGATGAACGCCTCGCGGGTCACCGTCCTGCGCGACGAGGTCGAGCCTGGTGAGGAGGCCCAGATCGACTACGGCTTCCTGGGGCAGTGGAGCGACCCTCGCACGGGCAGACGCCACCGGGTCTGGGCCTTCGTGATGGTGCTGCCCTGCTCGCGGCACATGTTCGTCCGCCCGGTGCTCCACCTGGATCAGCACGCGTGGACCGAAGCGCATGTCGCAGCCTTCCGCTACTTCGACGGCGTCCCGCGCCGCCTGGTGCCCGACAACCTGAAGACCGGCGTCGACAAGCCCGACCTCTACGACCCGAAGATCAACAAGGCGTATGCCGAACTCGCCACCCATTACGGGGCACTGGTGGATCCGGCCCGCGCGGGCCGGCCGAAGGACAAGCCGCGGGTCGAGCGGCCGATGCCCTACGTCCGGGACTCGTTCTGGCGCGGGCGGGAGTTCACCTCCGTCGAACACATGCAGACCGAGGCCATCATCTGGGGCCAGCAGGTCGCCGGGCAGCGGAAGTGCCGGCCGCTGGGCGGGGCCGCCCCTATGGCGGTGTTCGGCGCCGTCGAGGCCACCGCCCTGCTGCCGCTGCCGCCCACCCCGTTCGTGCTAGCCCGCTGGTCGACAGCCACGGTCGGCCCGGACATCCACGTCAAGGTCGGCCGCACCCTCTACTCGGTGCCCTGGAAACTGATCGGCCGCCGGGTCGACGTCCGCTCCACCGCCACGATGGTGCAGGTCTTCCTCGACGGCGGCCTGGTCAAGACCCATGCCGCCCTTGAGCAGGGAAAACGCACAGACAAGAGTGACTACCCGCCGGAGAAGATCGCCTTCCAGATGAAGACGCCGGTCTGGTGCCGCACCCAGGCATCCGAGATCGGTGATGCCTGCCGCGAGGTCGTCGACCAGTTGCTGGAGGTCAACGCGCTCTACCGGCTCCGTGCCGCCCAGGGGGTTCTCGGGCTGAGGAAGAAGTACGGCGAGACGCGGCTGGAGGCCGCCTGCGCGAGGGCGATCGCGGTCGGCGATCCGTCTTACCGCACGATCAAGGGCATCCTGGTCGCCGGCACCGAGAGCGATCCCGAGCCCGAAACCAGCGGGGACGCGGGCGCCGCGGCCTTCCTCCATGGCCCGCAGGGACTGTTCGCCTCCGCCGCACCACCCGGCATCACGGACGAGCACCCCGACGACCAGGTCCACGGCGAAACCGAGGTGGGAACCCGATGAGCGTGATGGACACCGCCCTGCGTGAGTCCCTGAAGTCGCTGCGGCTGTCGGGCATGCTGGAGACCCTCGACGCCCGCCTCGCCCAGGCACACGGCGGCGAACTCGGGCACCTGGACTTCCTCCAGATCCTCTGCCAGGACGAGATCACGCGCCGCGAGACCGTCGCCTTCCAACGCAGGCTCCACCGCGCGAAGTTCGAGCAGCAGGTCACCCTGGAGGAGTTCGACTTCACCGCCTCCTCCAAGCTGCCCGCCGCCCAGATCCGCGACCTGGGAGCCCTGCGCTGGCTGCACGCCGGCGAGTCCGTCATCCTGTTCGGCCCGGTCGGGGTCGGCAAGACCCACATCGCCCAAGCCCTCGGACACCTCGCCGTCCGCCAGGGCGCCCACGTCCGCTTCGCCAAGACAAGCCGCGTCCTCGCTGAACTCGCCGGCGGCCACGCGGACCGCACCTGGGAGAAACGGATCCGTGAACTGGTACGGCCCGACGTGCTCATCCTCGACGACTTCGCCATGCGCCAGCTCTCCGCGGCCCACGCCGACGACCTCTACGAACTCGTCTCCGAGCGGCAGGGACGGTCCCTGATCATCACCAGCAACCGGGCGCCCAGCGACTGGTATCCCCTCTTCCCCAACCCGGTCGTCGCCGAGTCGTTGCTCGACCGGCTGATCAACACCAGCCACCAGGTCATCATGAACGGTCCCAGCTACCGACCCAACAAGCGCCCCAAGAATCCCACCGACAAGCCCGCCAAGCCGACGGTCAAGTAGACGCCCTCAGGCCCGGGGCTGGGGAATTACGTGAACCCAGCCCCGGGGAAAACCGAGAACTTCCACAGCCCCGCTACATCGTCGACAACGGCGCGAAGTGGCGGGCCCTGCCTGCGGATTTCCCCCCGTGGGAGACGGTTTACGGGTTTTTCTGGAGGTGGAACCGGGCCGGGGTCGTCACCTACATTCGTGACCAGCTCCGCCGGAGGATCCGTACCAGCAAGGGCCGCTGCCCCCACCCGGTGACACTGATCGTCGACTCCCAGTCGGTCAAGGGCGCCTCCACCGTCGGCAAGGACAGCCGCGGCTACGACGCCGCCAAGAAAATCAACGGCCGCAAGCGACATATCACCGTGGACACGCTCGGCCTGCCCGTGATGATCACGGTGACGCCTGCCGACATCCAAGACCGCGACGCCGCCCGCGACGTCTTCTGGCGCCTGCGCCTCACCCAGCCACAGATCACCCAGGTCTGGGCCGACCGCGGCTACGCCGGCGACCTCGTGGACTGGGCCCGCGACCGACTCTGGCTCACCCTGCGCATCGTCTCCCGGCCCAAGGGCACCAAGGGCTTCGTCGTCCTGCCCCGCCGCTGGAAAGTCGAGCGCACGATCGGCTGGTGCATGAACGCCCGCCGCAACGCACGCGACTACGAACGCCTCCCGCAGCACTCCGAAGCACACCTGAACTGGGCACTCATCGCCACGATGACCAGGCGCCTCACCCGCAAGAACCCGCGAACCAGCCAGTGGACGAAGAAGCCAGACCGTTGACCTGGCCTGACTGGTGCTTTTGGCAGCCGAACAGCACCTGTGCGAGCCTTCTGCCACTCCTCCGAAAGGGCTGACCCTGATGCTCGGCATGGTTGTCTGGGACGTCCGCTCTCGCGCTTCGACGCGAGAGCGGTAACGGCCACCTGCCTCAACGCACACGCCCGTCCCATAGACAGGCGTGTGTTCAGCCTGCTCCTCGTCGAAGTGCTCTTCGTGCCCCTGCACGTTCGACCACGAGGAGTACGTGGTGTCCACCATCCACTGGACCGAAAACCTCACCCACCAGTCCGCCCGCTGGCATTCCGAGAACGCCGCCCCTCTTCCCCAGCGAACCGTCGTCGCCGACGACCGGATGAAGGCCAACGACGCCTACCGCCAGGCGTGCGAAGGAACGGCCCTGCTCTGGCGAGGCGACTTCCACAACGCCCGGCACCTCCTGCAGGCGATGGGCCGCCGCATCGGCCGCAAGCCGCCCAGGCCCAGCACGTCCCCGAGCGAGAACTTCCACCTGCACCGACGCAGTAGCAGTCACCGCGCCCGTGTCCTCGGAAAGCTCCTGGTGCTGTTGGACGACGACTACACCTTGACGTTGCGCCGGGCGCCCGACGTCCGCCAGGCGTGTCTGGAAGCTTATGGCCCCTCAAAGGGGCCCATGGCGGTCTCTCTGCGGGAACTGTTGGGAGTGATCGGCGCTCATCAGTGGCGCCTGAAAGGGATCGACGTGCCAGCGCTCGGGACTCGCATCCACCCCCACTACGGCGTGTTCGCACCCGTCAGAGGTGAGTACGTTGACCTGGTCGCTCACACGCCACTGCCGCCGGCGACCCGGCACAGTCCCGCCAGCAGTACGGCATTCGACCTCGGCACGGGAACGGGCGTCCTCGCTGCGGTCCTGGCCCACCGCGGAATCCAGCACGTCGTGGCCACCGACATCAGCCCACGTGCCCTGGCCTGCGCCAAGGAGAACGTTCACCGGCTAACGTTGACCGACCGTATCCAAGTGTCGGGCCCCGGCCTGTTCCCCGAAGGCCGCGCCGACCTCATCGTCTGCAACCCGCCCTGGCTCCCCGCCCGTCCGACCGGCCCCATCGAACAAGGCGTCTACGACCCGGACAGCACCATGCTCCACAGCTTCCTCGCCGGACTGCCCGCCCACCTCCGACCAGGCGGGGAGGGCTGGCTCATCTTGTCCGACCTGGCAGAGCACCTGGGCCTCCGGACACGTCAGCAGCTGCTCGACGCTATCCAGGCAGCACAACTTCGCGTTGCGGACAAGGTCGATACCAAACCCGGGCACCCACGCTCCAAGGACGCTGCCGACCCACTCCACACAGCGCGAAGGGCCGAGACCACGTCCCTCTGGCGTCTGATCCCGGCACCATGACCGGCACCCGGAGCAGCAACGGCATCCAGCCTCCCGGTTCACCAGGTGAGCACATCCCGTGGGTGACTTCGCCGCGCTCACGGGATGACCAGCCGGCGGATCAAAAACACCTACTCAGCGCGGGCTGAGGCGGGCACGCGGGTGGCGACGTCGTTGTCCGCGGTTCCGGTAGGCACCACCGCCGGAGCGGTCAACCTCGGGATTGACGCCGGGCCGGGTGCGCTGACCCGACGTCAAGCCCGTGGCACCCTGGGAGACGGGACCGCGCCGCCTGGCCGGGCGGTGCCCGGGTGCTGGTGCCGCTCCGGGCGTACCCCGGCCGCCGTGATGGCCGGGGCCGTGTGGTGCGCCGGTCATCGCCGCTGTTAGCGCTGTTTGCCGCCGCTTGCTTCGAGGAGGTGGAGGAGCTGGTCGGCCGCGCTGTGGCCTTTCATCAGGTCGGTGGGGAGGGTGAAGGCTTTGGGGTAACTGCCGCGGCCGGGGGCGGCGTTGTAGGTGGTGCCGTTGATCTCCAGGCCGACGGCGGTGTTCAGGGAGGCCCGGATCGGCCAGGCGGTGACCTCGCTCACCGGCGCGCTGGCGATCACCTGCTGGTCGCTGCCGAGCAGGGAGAGTACGCCCTGGTCGCGGTCGATGGTGACGAAGCCGTGCTGTGCCAGCGGGCGCAGTCCCTTGCCGATCTGTACCTCGTCGAAGACGATCCGCGCCCCGGGTGTGGCCAGTACCGGCCGTGGGGCTTCCTCCGAGCCTCGGGGCTTGAGCGTCAGCGTGGCGGCGATCCGGTCGGCCAGTTCCGTCATGCCCTCACCGGCGGTACCGCTGATCCAGGTGGCGCTGAGCAGGATGACCGCCTCGGGATACGCATCTGACAGCACGTAGTGCTGTACGTGCTCCGTCGCCAGTTGCTCTCCGCGGTAGCCGGTGTCGGCAAGGAGCGCCCTGTGGACCCGGCAGGCCGGGCCCGCGGGCAGCTCCACGACCGTGGTCTGAGGCTCGCGGGCGTACGTCAGCGCGGGATCGGGCAGCGGCAGCCGGGCGTACTCCGCGATCGCCTCCATGGACCGCTCGAAGTCGGGGGCACATGGCACGGCGTGGACGCTGGCGGGCGAGAGGGGCTCGGTATTGCGCCGTACCTGCGGCACGTATACCACCACGGGCTCGGCCCCCTCTTCTCGCAGATCCTGCCAGGCGTCCTTCAGCTCCGGATATACGGCCTTGGCGTACCGCTTGTTCTGCCGCCCGCCCCGGTCGGCGACTTGCTGCGCGGCGCGCTCGGCGCCGTCGGGGACGTTTACGTCCACCAGCAGCCATTCCTCGGCGGGATAGTCGAACGTGGGTACCCACTCGGTCATCACTCAGCTCCCTCTGTCGGTTCCCTCGCCGCACCGTGGCCGGTTCCGGCCGGATACTTTTCCCGTTGCCCGGCGGCGAACCCCGTCCGCCCGGTGCCGGTCACGCACCGCTCTTCTCTATCCGCAGCGAGGCGGCCATGACGTCGGCCGCGCCGGTCATCTCCGGGCCGATGGCCAGGCTGGACCAGGTGACGGAGAGCTTGCACATGGCGTCGGGGCACTCCGGCGGCAGAACGAAGTAGTCGACGTGCTCGATCAGGAAACGCCTGCCGTCATCGCCCACTTCGTCGGCCAGTACCTCGTGCAGCCGGCAGGCCGGCCCTGCGGGCAGCCTGATGGCCGTGACGTCCGCCTCCCCGAACCGGTCGGGCGTCGGCGGGCTGACCAGCGCGGTGATCGCCTCCACCGAGCGTTCCTCCGGCGGGCACTTCCATGCCTGGACGTACACGCTGACCGGCACGAGGGGCCGGACCGCCAGCGGGACGGGCGGCACGTACACCACCACAGGCCCGGCCCGCCGCTCCCGCATCTGCTCCCAGATCGCTTTGAGCTCCGGGTACACCGCCTCGGCGTACTCCCGCATGCCCTTGCCTTCCCGGTCGGCGATCTCCCGCGCCGCCCGCTCGGCGCCGTCCGGGGCACGCGTCGCCAGTTCCAGCCACCCCGCGGCTGCGGGGTAGTCCAGCTGAGAGACCCACTCGGTCGCCGGACGTGTGCCTCGCTCTCCCGGTAGGAGAATTCGCCCACCCCGGCCGCGTCGTCCGGCCACGGGCTTGTCAGGGAGTCGGAGACTCCCGGCAGCTCGGCATACAGGTCCGGCACGTCGCTGAACGGGTTCTCGGGATGGACGGGGAAGCCGTCGCTGTCGAAGCCGATCGGGGCGTTGGGCTGGAAACCTTCCTCCGGATCGTGTGTGACCAGGCCCGACGCGGCGCCCCCGCCTATGCCCACCGCCTCGATGACGGCGCCCCGGCCGGCAGCCCGGGCGGCGTCTCCGGCGAGGCTGGAGGTGGCGGCGCCCATGTCGGTCAGGCCGAACATCTGCCTGGGGTTGAAGGTGACCGACCAGTTCCCGGCGCTGAAGGGTGCCCGCAGGCTGCTGAGGAGATCCGGCCCGGCGCCGCGGAAGGCGTGCCGGCCCCAGCCCAGCGCCCGGGGGTTGAACGAGCGGCCGAAGGCGTTGATCGGCGCTTGCGCCACCTCGGTGATTGCGCGCGACTGGCGGATACTGCTCAGCACCTCTCCCGGGCGTATCCCCATCTCTCTCAACTGGCTAAGCCGCTGGGCGGAGTTGCGGGTCGAACCGACGGCTGCCCGGCTGGCCCGGTAAGCCACCCGAGCCGCCGGGCCGCGAGCCGCCCGGGCCATGGCCCCCGCAGCCCGGCCCACGCCGAAGGTGAGCAGCGCGATGGAGTCCAGCAGCACCCCGTGCCAGTCCCCGTTGACGAGGTTCGCCAGCAGGGAGACGGCGGTGGCGATCGTCGTGATGGCGGCGAGCGCCTGACCGAGGACCGGGACCCAGCACAGCAGCAACGACGGCACTCCCGCGATCATGGCGATCTGCCCGGCGATCTCCCCGATGAACGCCATCGCGTCCTGGAACGCGTCTCACGCGGCACCCATACGGTCCCAGAAGCCGTCGGTCAGCCCGTCGCCGCCGATGAACTCCCCGATCGCGTCCGCCGCCCGCTGAGCCGCGACGTCCTTGTCCTCGATCAACTGGGCCAGCCGGTCCCGCAGCCGGTTCAGCTCGCTCTGCACACTCTCCACCTGGCCCTGCAGGCCGGCGAGCTGATCGTGGGTGCCGGCGTCCTCGTCCTCGGCCGCCTCCACCCTGGGCCCCAGGCGGTCCAGTTCCTCCTGCGCCTGCTGGGCCCGCCGCCGCAGTTCCAGGCTCTCCTCCTGCACGTCCTGCAGGTGGGGCCAGTAGTAGGCCAGCGCGTCGGCCGCGGCGTCGTAGCGGCCGTAGGCCTGCCAGACGTCGTCCGACACCTCGGTGGCCTGCTCCCGGAAGGCTTCGCCCGCGTCCGACTGCCAGCCGTCCCGGCTGTCCGTCACCTCCCGCAGGAGTTCCCGTGCGGTCCGGATGGAGTCGGCGGTGCGCCGGTAGCGGGCCGCCGCCTCCTGCACCAGCTCCCAGTCGCCCGGAAAGGGGTCGCGGCCGTCCTCGGTCAGCGGATGCCAGTCGCCGGGCCTTCCACTCATCGCGCGGACCTACCCTTCCAGAGCGTTGACCAGCTCGGTCTCGATGCCGTCGTAGCCCTCCGCGGCCGCCTGGGCGAGCTCGGCAAGCTTGGTCAGGCCCTCCATCAGCTTGCCGCGGTGAATCCGCCAGTTCTCCGCGAACTGCTCCAGCTCATGTGCCAGATCGCCGTGGCAGACCTCCTCGGCATAGTCCGAAACGATGTCCTGGGCCCCCTCGAACTCACCGGCGACAAAACGTAACTTCTCACCCAGCAGTGCGACGTCCTCAACCGAGACGACGAGATCGGACAAGTGCTTTTCCCTTTCTCGGGCTGCCGGGCCGTTCCGGCGCCCTGACGGACCCGGCGGACCTGGCGGTCACGACGAGTAGGACCACCGGAAGGTCGACGCGATCGCATCGAACAACTCAACCTGCGCGTCGGCCAGTTCGGGGACCGGGGTACTGAATGACAGCAGCAGCCAGGCAGTCGACTCCGGACGCGGCAGGTACAGGTCGAGCACCGTGGTGGGACGGTCCGCGGGCTGTCCCAGCTCTACGGCATCGTCCCCCATTTCCTGACGACGGCAGCGCACCGCCGGGCCGCAAGGCAGCTCCACCGTTGAGACGTGCGCCCTCTCCCCGTACGTGGCGCGAAGCCCATCCGCCAGCAGTCCCACCGGCGGCTGCGACGGCCACGCGGAATCCCCCGGCTCGACGAGCACCAGCAGACTGGCCGGGACGGGCACGCCCAAGGCGGCATGGGTGGACAGGTACAGCTCGATCCCGTCGCGGTCGGCGGCCCTGTCCACCATGGTGGACAGCATCTCCCGGAGCTCGTGCCGCCGTGCGGCGTGCTCGTCGCGGCTCGGGTAGGTCAGGTCCACCAGCGCTCGCACGGACCGCTCCCGCTTGGCCTGCGAACGCAGGGGGATGCGGAACCACTCCGGCGGCGTGATCACGCGATAGCCCGACGGGGGCCGTAACCGACGCTCGCTCGCCGCCTTCCGTTCCGTTCGACCTGCCAACTGCCCCACCGCTTCCCCCTTTTGAGCCTAGGAACCGGAGAACACCCAGTGCGCCAGTCGCCCGCACGTCGAGGGTCTCCTCCGCAGGAGGCTGGCTGCCGTGCGGTTCTCGACCAGCGCTCGGCGCTCCGAACGAGTGCGCAGCAAACGCCACCATTCGATGGGCTGCCACCGCCGCGCTGGAAGCGGGTGTCTCCTGGGGACACCGGCCGCAGACCGATGTCGGTGCTGGAACCCGGCCAGGGCGCCCGGTCTGCCGGAGCAGCGCGGGCCCGGGCCCGGGAGCAGCACGACCGCCTCGCACAGGGGCTGTGCCCGCACCATGGCACCGCCCCCGGCCAGCACGGCCGGGGCATCGACTGCGTGGACTGCGAGCTCGAGGCGGCGTGCGGCGCCGCTCAGTCCGAGGTCCTGCCCGCCCCGCCGGACAAGCCGGTGCGGCCGAAGCGGATGGCGGCGCCGCGCTGGTGGGAGTGCGCGGTCTGCCGCCTGCCGCACCGGGGCGAGGCGCCGGCGGACGGGATGTGCCCGCGCTGCCCGGCCACCGCGGCCGCCGAAGAGGGTGCCTGGCGCGGCGCGGCCGTCCGGGCCTGGGACCAGCACCAGGCACTCGTTGACGAGGCGTACGCCGAACACGCCCGCCGCGAACGGGAGAAGGCTGAACGCCGCGAGCGCCAGGAGCAGGCCGCCCGCCGCGCCCACGAGCAGCAGGCGAAGGAACGAGCGGAGACGCAGGCCCTGCGCGCCCGGCTGGCCCGGGAGTTCCCGGAGCTGGCCGCTGTCAGCCCCTCGGTGGCCGGGCCGCTGGTGACGGTTCCGGGTGGTGAGGCACAATGACGGGCACCGTGCTGCCGGCCGGAGGGGTCACGCCATCAGGCGTTGCAGAAGACGAGGACTGCGTTGTAGGCGTCGTTAGCGTCGCTGCTGGCGCGGTTGGTGCTCTCGCTGTTTCCCTCGGTCTCGGCGAGGCGCCGAGCGTCCGCCTCGAGGTGATAGGCGTCTGCGGCGCGGTTGAGGGCCTGCGTAAGTCCGTCGTCGTTCGCGTGGTCGGCTGCCTCTTCGAACACGTCCGCAGCGGTGTCGATGCCATCGCCGTAGGTGCCGGCGGACACGCTGAGGTCGTTGATGGCCTCGGCGAACATCTCGCAGGCCTCCTCGTCCGCGATCCCCGGGTCCAGCCTGCGGCCCAGTTCATCGAAGTTCGTGATGCCGAAGAACGCCAGGACCGCAAGGGACGCCCCCACGACGCCGACCCATAACCCGATGACCTCCCGGCCGTTCGTGCTGTCGCTCACGCCTTCCCTCTCTCTCCGGTGTCCAGGTTGCCACCCGCAAGGGCTCAGAAGTCGCCGGGCCCGTACCCATCAACTCTGCGCCGGGATAGCCCTGTTACGGGGCTCTCTGCGGAGACAGAAGGCCGCGCGTCTGCCGAGCCTCAGGAGGCCCGAGCTGATCGGCCCACCAGCCGCTATGATAGTGACGCATCGTTCATGCGGAATGGGTATATGTCCAGTACAGAGCGTGATCTGAGAGTGACTGTGGCGGCGTTGATGTTCGCGACGGGGGAGACGCAGACCGACCTGGGGGCGGCCATCGGGCTGGCCCAGGCGCAGGTCTCCCGCCGTCAGGCCGGGACCACCCCCTGGACCCTGGCGGACGTCGACCGGCTCGCCGCGCACTACGGCATCCCCGTGCCCGACCTGCTGGCCGGCGCCGACCACGCGGTGCGCCGTCTTCCCGCCCACCGTCGCGCCGCCACCCTCGGCGGCACCCAGACCGTCATCGGCACCACCAGCACCGACGAGGAAGGAGGGGGCCGTGAGTGACGACCTGTTCGCGGCGGTGGACGCGCTGCTGGAGCAGGCCGCGCCGCTCCCGGAACCCGCGGAGCGGGAGCGGCTGCGCACCGCCGCCGGGCTGACCCGGGCCGCGGTCGGCCGCGCCCTGGGCGTGGGCAGCAGCACGGTGACCGGGTGGGAGGCCGGACGGTCCGAGCCCTCCGGCGAGCGCCGCGCCGCCTACGCCCGCCTCCTCCAGGGCCTCGCGCAGCGCTACCCCGCGCCCGCTGTGCCGCAGGCCAGGACGCCGGAGCCGCGCGGCCGTGGGAGCTCGCCGCAGGCCTCGCCCGAGGCGCCGCCCGACCCGGCCGCACCGGCCGGCGACGACGTCCAGGAGCAGGAGCTCCCGCCCGCCCCGCCCGCCCCGCCCGCCCCGGCCGCCCCGGCGGCCGCGGTGCCGGCCCCGGCATCGAGCGCCAGGCCGCCGTCGTCGCGGCGCCCGGGCCGCCCGCGCGCCGCGACGGCCTCGTCGACCGCCGCCGCGGCGGCTGCGGCCGCGGACTCGCGGTTCCCGTCCGGGCCGTTGGCCGTGCTGGACGGCGCTGGCGCCGCGCACCTGACCGGCGGTCGCACGCTGGAGTGCCCGGCCGTGACGGTCGCGCAGCTGGTGGAGTGGGCGCTGGCCGCAGGCCTGGGGCAGGCCCGTCTGCACCGCGCCGGGCGGGACGCCGACCCCCTCGTCGTCCTCACCGCGGCCGCCGCCGAACGCCTTGGGCTGCCCGCCCAGCTGACCGACCGGCGGGGCCTGCGTCTGCCGGAGGACCACCCGGTCGTCCGTGACCTCATCAGCGCCGGGTGGCAGCTGACGAAGCGCGGGTTCGGGCCGTGGGCGCGGGTCTACCGCTCCGTCGATGCCGGCGGGCGGCGGCAGTGCGTGCAGCTCGCCGTGCTGCCGTGGGATGCGCTGGACGCCCGCGCCTGGCCCGGCGCCGACCAGCTCCCGCCCGGCGAACTCGCCCGTGTGCTCGGCACCTACGCGGCCCGGGTCCTTACCCCGCGCGGGTCCACGGCCGTGAACGGCCTGGAGCTGATGACCGCGCTGCGCCCGCCGACCCAGGCGGTGCGGGACGGTGCCGGCGGCTGGACGTCAGGGCCGGTGCCTGGTTCCCTCACCGTCGCCGTGGACCCGGCGCCGCCGGAAGCTCCCGCCGAGCACCCGGTCGCGGTCGGCAGGCCGGAGGACCAGGTCCTCGATGAGGAGGCGTACGAGTGGGTCCGCTCGCCGGAGCTGCTGAGCGACGTGGAGTGCGCGCTGCCGTGGGCGGTCGGGCTCGATGTGAACATGGCGTTCGCCGCGGCCGCCAACCGCCTGACGGTGGGCCTGGGCGAGGCGTTGCATACGGACGGGCCGCGGTTCGACAAGCGCCTGCCGGGCGCCTGGCACGTCGACCTCTCCGGCATCAAGCTGGACCCGCGCCTCCCATCCCCGTTCACCCCGCACGGGGGCCGGCCGACCGGCCCCGCCTGGTACGCCACCCCGACCGTCGCCTACGCCCAGGAGCTCGGTGCCGACGTCCGGCCGCTGGAGGCGTGGCTGCGTCCGGAGTCCGGCCCGTACCTGGACCCCTGGTACGAGCGGCTGCGCGACGCCTACCTCGCGACGATGGCCGACCTCGGCGTCACGAAGGACCTCACCGAGGAGCAGTTCCTCGAGGCGATGGAGCGGCACAAGCAGGCCGACCCGGCCCTGGCGGCCGTGCTGTCGGCGATCAAGGCGACCGTGAAGGGCGGGATCGGGAAGCTCCGCGAACGGCCCCAAGGAGCGAGGCACCGGGCGGGTGAACGCTGGCCCGCCCTGGAACGGCCCACCTGGCGCCCCGACATCCGCGCCGCCGTCATCGCGGCCGCCCGGGTCAACATGCACCGCAAGATGGCCCGCATGGCGGCCGCCGGCCACTACCCGCTCGCAGTGCTGTCCGACTGCGTTGTCTACCCCAGCCCCGGCCCGTCGCCGCTCGATCTGCTGCCCCGCGACCCCGGCACCGGGAAGCCTGCGCCCGGGGTTTTCCGGCTCGGTGTCTCGCCCGGCATGGTGAAATGCGAGGGTGCCCGCGAATTCTGGTGGGCAGTGGAACTGATGGAACAGAAAGCCAACCCCGCCCGCCATATCAAGGGTGACAATTTCCCGGGGGGTGAATAACGGTGGGGACCATCGGCGACAGCATCGAGGCGGCGTTGCAGGCTGCGCAGACCCGCCCGCTGCCGAAGTCGGCGGCGGCCCGGATGCGGGTCATCCTGCGCGCCGAGCGAGGTTCCACGCGGGCCGTCGCGGCCCGGCTGGGCATCTCCGTGCGCACCGTCCAGCGCTATCTGGCCGGGCAGATCAAGAGCCCCACCCCGCGCCTGGCCGCCGTGCTCGAACGTGAGGCGCGCCGCTCCTGGCAGCCCGGCGTCCGCGCCCGCGCGATCCGCCAGGCCGCCCGCGCCGGGATCACCGTGGAGACCCGCGCCCGGTTCGGGTTCTCCGCCGCCGGCGGCTCCACGGACGACCCGCGGCTGCGGCGGATCACCGAGCAGCTCGCCCCCGCCGACACCGCCCAGCTGCTGGCCGCGCACCAGGCCGGCGCCGACGAGGACATCCTCCAGGCCCTGCTCGGTGACGCGCTCGGGTTCGCGTACTTCCGTGACCGCGGCAACCGCGCCCAGGGCCTGGACGTGGCGCTCACCGATGTCGACTACCTCGACGTCGAGCTCAGCTGACCAGCCGTCGGCGAAGCGGCCGGGTGGGTACGCGATCCGGGGCTTCGGGACCGTCTGCCTCATCCCCCGGGGACACGACTCCCGGAGTTCGGCGCCATGGTGGTCTGACGCTGCGGTGGTGACCCGCTGTCCCTCACGCCCGACGATGCCAGCCGTACCCCGGCGCCGTCCTGGAAGGAGCTGACCACACCGCCCCGCACGCGCACCCGCGCGAGCCCGAGGACACCGGGGTTCCACCCGCGCGGGGGACTGCTGGAGGGCGGCTCGTTGACGGCGGCCCGGACCAGACAGGGCAACAGCTAGTCGGTGTGGACGATGGTGACCAACGAGACGGTCAGCACACCGGAGCTGACCCAGTACACCGTCAGGGTGCCGGCCAGCGCGGCCTGCCTCCGGTCCTTGTTGCCGCCCAGTGCCTTGCCGTGGGCGTAGGGATCGGCGGTCACCTCGGCCATCGCGGCGTCGTACCGCCTGCGCCGCTCGCGGTTCATCGTCTTCAGCGCGTCACGAGCCTCGTTGGAGTACTGGAGGCGGTAGCGGCGGCTTACTCGGCCAGATCCTCGGCCGCGACCATCCCGGTGAAGTCGCCCGCCTCCAGGCGCCGGAACGTCTCCTCCGGGGCCGCACGCAGGTCCGGCCGGGTTTCCTGCGCCCAGTGCCCCAGCAGCAGGAACAGCTCCCCGGCCGCCGCGGCCCCGACCTCCTGGTCGAACTCCGCCCGCCGCTCGGGCGGCAGCGCGGCCCGGATCCCATCGATGCTCGCGGGCAGCTCGATCTCCTCACCGTCCAGCCAGGTCCGCCATACCGGACCGCACCGCCCCGCACCCTGTCACCGGCCCCGGGCGTGGGTGTTTGGCTGGAGGGTGTGTTGAGTCTCGGGAAGGTTGTGGCGGGGTCGGGATGGCGCTATTACACCCGCGATGTCGTCACCGCCACGCCCGGCGTGGGCCACGGCCAGGAGCATGGCCGGGTGCCGGGTCGCGGTGCGGGTGTGCTGCCGGGTGTGTGGACCGGTTCGGGGCTGCCGGCGCTCGGCCTGGCGGAAGGCGCGGCCGTGACCGTGCGGGAGGCGGAGCTGCTGTTCGGCCATGGCCGCCACCCCTGTGCCGACGAGCTCGCCGACGGGCTGCTCGCCGCCGGCCGCACTCCGCGTGAGGCGGGAGCGTGCGACGCGGCTGGGCCGCGCGTTCCCCCGGGCCAGCGGGGACCGTGAGCCAGTGGCGGCGTGGGATGAGGCGTTCCGCCCGCCCTCGAGCGTCCACGTGCTGTGGGCCCTGGGCGACGACACGGTCCGCCGTGCGGTGGAGGCCGGGCACGACACGGTTCCTGGAGTTCAGCGAGGCGTGGGGCACGAAGTACCCGGCGATCGCGCGGCTGTGGGAGAACGCCTGGGCCGAGTTCGTGCCCTTCCTCGCGTTCGACGTGGAGATTCGCAAGGTCATCTGTTCAGCGAACGCCATCGAGTCCGTCAACGCGCGGATCCGCAAGGCCGTCCGGGCACGGGGCTGGGCACGGGGCTGGGCCGCTACGAGCACACCGTGGGCCCCCGGACCGGGCGTCGGCGTGCTGCTGCTGTACACCGACGGACTGGTGGAGCACCGCCACGAGGACATCGACGTCTCGCTGGACCGACTCCTCCGGCTCCGCCTGTCCGCCACCGACCCGCTCGACACCCTCCCCGACACGGTCCTCGACCGGCTGGCGAGCGTATCCGAGGACGGCATCGCCTCCTCGCCGCCCAGGTCCGGACCTGCTGAGCACGGGCCGGCCGAACACCTGGGCGGACTGTGCGAGCCCCTGGTTCTCGGTGACCGCAAAACGGTGATCCAGCTCTGCCCGGTCCGGGATACTGAATGGTATGACCTATCAGCGAAGGAGTGAGCCCGCAGGCCGGCCGTCCATCTCCGGGGCGGGAGAGGCCATCGCGGGGGAGAGGCCGGACGCCAGCGCCCTGGTGGGTGCGGCGGTGCGGGCGGCGCGGCTGCGGGCGGGTTTGTCCACGCGGGAGTTGGCGGCGCTGGCCGGGATCAGCCAGCCGTTCCTCAGTCAGGTGGAGCGGGGGCAGAGCGCCCCGTCGGTGAACACCGTCTACCGGCTGGCGGAGGCTCTCGGCCTGTCACCGGCAGCGCTGATGCCGACGGCCCCGGCCCCGGACATCCATGTGGTGCGCGCGGCGCGCCGCGAGGTCAGCCCGCTCAACGAACGCCCGGACACCGCGTACGCGAGGACCGCGCGCCACACGGGGGCGATTGCCGAGATCATCGACTACGCCGTGGAGCCGGGGCAGGACATCGAGGGCTGGTTCTAGCGGGAGCAGGACGAGGCCCTGCTGGTGGTGGAGGGGCGGCTGCGCGTCGACTTCGAGGGCCGGGGGTCCGTGGAGCTGGGGCCGGGCGACTGCCTGTTCCATCCAGGCTCGGTCCGGCACGGCTGGCAGCGCCTGGACGATCTGCTGTTCGACGGAGGTGAAGCGGGCGTAGCGTTCACCGTGCGATCTCGCGGTTTGGTGTCAGCGGTCGTGAGAGTCGGTGATGCTGCCAGGGCTTATGGCTTTGGGTGCGGCTCTTTTGAAGTGAAGATCGCGGTTCAGGTCTCGGTACGCGGCAGGCATAGAGCCCGGGGGAGTCCGGGGCGATCGGAAATCGGCTTGCCGTGACCGATGGGGCGTCATACGGTCGGCCTCCGATGAACGAGACGCCCGAGGTCCTGCCGTTGCCGGACCGGAAGCCGGTCGACGCCGCGGTGGCGGGCAGGTTGATCGCCGCGCAGTTCCCGCAGTGGTCCGGCCTTGAGGTCCGGCCGGTCGATGCACAGGGTTGGGACAACTGCACCTTTCGTCTCGGTGACGAGATGTTGGTGCGGCTGCCGACGGCCGAGGAGTACGCGCTGGCGGTGGAGAAGGAACACCGGTGGCTGCCGGTTCTCGCACCCGCGTTGCCGTTGGAGGTCCCGGTTCCGCTGGCCAGAGGCGTACCCGATGAGGGCTTTCCGCACGACTGGTCGGTGTATCGGTGGCTCGGTGGCGAGCCCGCGGACCGTGCTGTCGTGGAGGACATGACCGCGTTCGCCATCGATCTCGCGGAGTTCCTCGTGTCCCTGCAGCGGGTCGACCCGACAGGCGGACCGGGCCCGGGACTGCACAATTGGTTCCGAGGCGGACCACTGACGACCTATGACGGGTGGGTCCGGGCCGCTCTGGAGACCTTGGACGGCCTGATCCGGACCGAGGCCGCCGGGGAGGTCTGGGAACGGGCGTTGCGAGCCTCGTGGGACGGTCGGCCGGTCTGGTTCCACGGTGACATGGCCTCGGGAAACCTTTTGGTGAAGGACGGTGCGCTCGCGGCCGTCATCGACTTCGGCACCTGCGGGGCTGGAGACCCTGCCTGCGATCTGGCGATCGCCTGGACGATGCTGGCCGGCAAGAGCCGGGCCGCGTTCCGCGATCGGCTGGAGGTGGACGAGGCGACCTGGGGGCGTGGACAAGGCTGGGCGCTCTGGAAGGCCCTGGTCGTCTGCGCCGGAGCGGTTCGCGACGGCGACGGTCTGCCAGCGGACGCGTCGTTCGTTCTCAAGGAGATCCTCGCCGCCCACGAGCGGCCTCACTGACCGGTCGGCGCCCGGCTGATGGGGCGTGCCTGTCAAGTTCAGCGTCGCGGTTCAGGCGGTCGGTATGTAGTCGCTCTGGTCGGGGGTGGTGTAGAGGCGTTGGTGTTCGCGGGCGGTGCCACCGTGGTGGAGGACGCGGCCGCGCGGGACGGTATCGAGCTCTACGTCTCCACTCAGGCCGCGCTGGGCATACCGGTGCCGGCCTCTCTCCTTGTCAGTGTCGAGGCCGGGGATCCAGCCCCAGTCGTGCAACTGCCCGTGACGAGGATGGCCGACACGATCAGGGCCAGGTACGCGCAGGAGGCCGACACCTCCGTGGTCAGCCTGCCGGCCGCTGAGGCGGTGCGCTGCCGCCGCCAGGAGACTTCCCGCGACGCCCGGGAACTGGGACAGCCCGCTGACCGCCCCGGCACGCTGCTCGACTTCTACCTGCCGATCCCCGGCAGCGGGGGCTGGCTGGTGCTGAGTACGTGTTTCCGAACCCTAAGCTCGCAGGGTTGGCAATGCGGCCTCAGACGGCCGCCGGGCCGACTGCCGCGGCGACCAACTCGTGCCTACTCCGCTTCGACTTCCGTGATCCGTGCGCGCACGGCAGGGTCGTCGGAAAGGTTCGCCGGCAACCTCGTGGATGAGTCGATGACTGCGGAAACGATCTGTTCCACAGTGACCGCCGCGCCGTTTAGGTCCGCGCCTCTCAGGTCCGCCCCGCTCAAGTCCGCATCGGGCAGTTCCGTCCCGCCCAACGGGGGGCCGTGACCCGAATCGATCAGGTACGCGTAGCTGAGATCCGCCCCGCTCAGGTCCGCCCCCCCCCGTTATGTTCTTCGCGGTC
This sequence comes from Streptomyces sp. NBC_01803, assembly GCF_035917415.1. Lineage (NCBI taxonomy): Bacteria > Bacillati > Actinomycetota > Actinomycetes > Kitasatosporales > Streptomycetaceae > Streptomyces > Streptomyces sp. NBC_01803. The sequence goes on along the minus strand of NZ_CP109073.1, from coordinate 13,302 downwards.
CTGCAAGAGGACCGCTGGCCTCCGGGCCCGGCATGACTGTTCCCCTCTGTCGAACGCATGACCTGGGGGGTGGTGTCACCGGGCCCGTGGGGTGCCGTTGGAGACGCTGATGAGAGGTCCGACCACCGCCCGGCCTGGCGCAATGCCCGGCCGCTTGCGGGCGGCAGGTCTGCATAACGTGGATGCGCACGTACGGCGCCATCGCCCTGGCCAGCACCGCACGAGCCCTGTTCGGGAGGACGGGTTGTACGACATCGACGACGTGGGCGTCTTCCTCGGCCTGGACGTCGGCAAGAGCACCCATCACGGGCACGGGCTGACTCCGGCCGGCAAGAAGGTCTTCGACAAGCAGCTGCCCAACAGCGAGCCGAAGCTGCGGGCCGTGTTCGACAAGCTCGCGGCGAAGTTCGGAACCGTGCTGGTGATCGTCGACCAGCCCGCCTCCATCGGAGCCCTCCCGCTCACGGTCGCCCGCGACGCGGGCTGCAAGGTCGCCTACCTGCCGGGCCTGGCCATGCGAAGGATCGCCGACCTGTACCCGGGCGAGGCGAAGACCGACGCGAAGGACGCCGCGGTGATCGCGGACGCCGCCCGCACCATGCCGCACACCCTGCGCTCGCTGGAACTCACCGACGAGATCACCGCCGAGCTGACCGTGCTGGTCGGCTTCGACCAGGACCTCGCGGCCGAGGCCACCCGCACCTCCAACCGGATACGCGGCCTGCTCACCCAGTTCCACCCCTCGCTGGAACGCGTGCTCGGGCCGCGCCTGGACCACCAGGCCGTGACCTGGCTGCTGGAACGCTACGGTTCCCCGTCCGCGTTGCGAAAGGCCGGTCGGCGCAGGCTCGTTGAGGTGATCCGGCCCAAGGCCCCGCGCATGGCCCAGCGGCTGATCGACGAGGTCTTCGACGCGCTCGACGAACAGACCGTCGTCGTTCCCGGGACCGGCACTCTCGACGTCGTCATCCCGTCCCTGGCCCGCTCCCTGGCCGCCGTCCACGAACAGCGCCGCGCTCTGGAAGCCCAGATCAAAGCCCTGCTGGAGGAGCACCCTCTTTCCAAGGTCCTGACCTCGATGCCGGGGGTCGCGGTCAGGACCGCCGCCGTCCTGCTGGTCACCGTCGGCGACGGCACCAGCTTCCCCAGCGCCGCCCACCTCGCCTCCTACGCCGGACTCGCCCCCACGACCAAGTCGTCCGGGACCTCGATCCACGGCGAACACGCACCCAGAAGCGGAAACCGGCAACTCAAACGGGCCATGTTCCTCTCCGCGTTCGCCGCCCTCCACGATCCCGCCTCCCGCACCTACTACGACAAATGCCGGGACCGGGGGAAGACCCACACCCAAGCCCTCCTCCGCCTCGCCCGCCACCGCATCAGCGTCCTCTTCGCCATGCTCCGCGACGGCACCTTCTACGAACCCAGAACCCCACGCCTCCCTTGACGAAAAACATAGAGGCACCCCCCCGCAAGTCCGCGCCGTCCAGGAACGCAAGGCTCAGGTCCGTGTCACTCAGGAATGCACGGTTCAGGTCCGCATCCATGAGCAACGCCGAGCTCAGGTCTGCATCGGTCATGAAAACTCCGGACAGGTCCGCGCCCCTCAGGTCCGCTCCCTCCAGGAACGCGTCGGACAGGTCTGCACCGCGCAACTCCGCTGCACTCAGGTTGGGGATGAAGCCGTTGTCGTGGTCGGGGTTACGAGTAACGAGGATGTTGGCGGCGGCGTAAACGTCAGGCTGCTCCGCGGTGTGGTCCTCATCTGCGGCTGAGGGGCGGCTGTGGGTACGGATGTACGTGGCGAGGATGTTGGCGATGGTGGGATGGTCGCGCGGAGAGTCGGTCATGATGCGCTGCAGGGCGTAGATCCCGCCTAGGCGTACGTCCAGGGCATCGTCACCGAGGTTGGTGACGGCTGCGTTGTACCGGTCGGTGATCTGTCCCTCCCGGGTCGCGCGGACTTCCCCTTGGACTTGGATGTTGGAGTACCACAGCCCGGCCACCGCCACGAGGGACGCCAGTACTACAGAGCCCAGCTCGATCCAGCGGGCCCAGTCCATTCCCCGGCGCGACGACACTTCGAGATCTGGCGACGAAGCGGCCTCGGATGCACGCCGGGCGGCTCTCTGTAACTGATGATTGCGCTGAGAGGGCATGCCATTCATTGGACCCCGTCTCCCGGTTCTCCACAGCCCTTCAGGCGGCTTGCGCGAGCTGGAGCGGCGGGTCAGTTGGCCGCGCTGGCCGCCGGCGGGTGATGCGGCGGGCCATAAGGGTGATCGCGGCCCAGGTGATCAGGGTTTCGGAGTGCTGGGGGAGGCGTTCGTAGTCCCGGGCGTGGCGGCGTGCGTGCATGATCCACGCGAGCGATCTCTCGACGACCCATCTGCGGGGCAGGACGATGAAGCCGACGGCGTCCCTGGGGCGGGAGACGGTTTTGATGGTCAGGCCGAGGAAGGTCTTGGCCCAGGTGACGAGGGTGCCGGCGTAGGCGGAGTCGGCCCAGACGATGGTGATCTCCGGGTGCATCAGCCGCAGCCGGAAGAGGACCTCCTTGGCGGCGTCGCGGTCGGTCATGTCGGCCGGGGTGACCATGACAAGCAGCGGCAGCCCCTTGGTGTCCACGACCAGGTGTCTCTTGCGTCCGTTGACCTTCTTCGCCGCGTCGTAGCCGCGGGTGGCCCGGCTGACGGTCTCGGCGGCCCGGATGCTCTGGGAGTCGATGACGGTAGCCACCGCCCGCGGGGCGCGGCCCATGGCGAGGCGGATGCGGCGGCGGAGCTGGTCGCGGATCTGCCCGACGACGCCGGCCGCCGCCCAGCGGGCCATGAACCCGTAGACGGTGCGCCAGGGCGGGAAGTCGCGTGGGAGAGCACGCCACTTGCAGCCGGAATCGACGACATACCGTATGGCGTCGATGATCTCCCGGCGCGGGTGTTTCTCCGGCCGCCCGCCCCGGCTTGTTTCGCAGGCCGGGACGGGCAGCAGCGGTTCGAGCAGGGCCCACTCGGCGGCCGTGGTGTCCGAGGGGTAACGGCGCCGGCGCACCCGTTCGCTCCTCTCCTTATCGTTCGGCGAGCATCACGTCGAGGGTGGATTCGATGGAGTTGAGCTGGGCGACGAGGTGGCGCACCCACCGGTCGCCGGGGTGAAGGGCGGCGTGCGGGGCCACCGTTCCGGTGATCAGACGGCGGATCTGGGTGAGCTTCTCCCGGATCACGGCCCGCTCGTACTCCTCCAGCTCTGTCTTGTCCCCGGTGAAGCGGTAGCCGTCGGCCCGCGTGTGTACCAGCGGCGGCCAGCCGCGCTCGGCGATGACATCCCGCAGGCAGGCCAGCCCGGAGCGGACCTGGCTGGGGGTGAGTTCAGTGGCCCGGACCAGCTGCGGGAAGGTCAGCCCGGCCGGGCGGGCCTCGAAGAGCACAAACCGCACGGTGTCGGCGTGCCGTCGCGCCGCCTCGCCCCTGCGGCGGGAGGCGCGGGGCATGGCTACTCGCCCCGCAGCAGGCGGGCGAGCTCGGCGTCCACGTCGACCCGGCCGGTGTCCACCGCGGTCTCGATCCAGTCGCAGGTCGCGCGCACCCTGGCCACCCGCTCGTGGACCAGGACCTGTTCGTCCTCCCCGAGCTGCCGGTCCCGAAGGCCCGGGACGATCCGGCCGGCGGCGGCCACGAACGCGTGGCAGGCCGTGACCAGGTCCAGGAACTCGACCGTCCGCTCGACCTGCCGGACGGCCGGGGCGACAGGGCTGGTGTCCTCGAAGTCTTCGCGGGCCTGGCGGCCCCGCTCGGCCTGGGCGTGGTTGACCATGTGCCGGGCGGTGTCGTCCGACATGGCCCGGAAGGCGACCTCGGGCCGGTGCAACATGTCCGTGGTCACCTTGGCCGCCACCTCCTCATCCCGGACCAGGGTGTGGACGGCCGTGATCTTCTCCTGCGGGGTGACGGGCTTGGCCACCCGCTGGCCGACCCGCCGGTTGGCCTCGTCCGGCGTCCAGCACGGTCGGCCCGGCGGCGGGTCGGCGATCGCCGCGAACCTCTCTTCGTCATCCGCGATGCTGGCCAGGATGCGGTGAACGGTGAAGGACACCCCCGGCTGCCGCTTCTCCCGAGGCCAGCGCGAGGCCGTCCACCGCTGGCGCTCGACCGTGTTGTAGGACAGGCCGATGTCCTCCGCGAGCCGGAACAGCGACTCGCGCACCGTGAACAGCTCCTGCCCCGGAGCCGCCTCGTGCCGGCCTCCGTGAGGGCGCATCGGCTCGATCTCCAGGGCCCGGTCCCCGATCAGGAACTGCCCCTGCGACTGCTGCTCAACGACATCCCGCAGCTCGGCGACGATCTGCTCGTAGCGCTGCCGGCTGACGCTGCCGACCTTTTCGGACTCGGACGTGGACTCGGTGCCGGACTGGGACATGGCATCCACCGCCTTCGCGGGCCGGGCACGGCGCCGAAGACCGTGTCGGGGGGCGGCCCGCCTCCACCCAGCGTCAATCCGCAAATACGTTGATCACAACGAAATGACCGCAAGTGACTGTGATTGGGCAGAATTTGAGCGACCTACCCGTTCGCACTGCCGTTACTGTGGCCGTTCCCCGAACGCATCCGATCGGCGCCGCCAGGCTCTCACCTTGCACCGCGGCGAGCAGTACACCGCGGTCGAGCGCCGGTCCACCCCGGCCACCCACCGCACCCCACACACCGGACACACCGCCAAGCCCTGGCCGACCCGCTCAGCCGCCACCCGCCGGCGCAGCCGACGATCCTTACGCCACTGCCTGGCCCGACACGCCGCCGAGCAGTACACGGCATCCCGCCGCACCCCCGGCGCCAGCCGTTCATCACAGCCACGACACCGACGCTCACCAGCCCGGCCAACATCCCCGGCCATCCCGTCAGCGTAGATCCCCAGGCTATCCGGAACCGGGGATCAAAAACACGTACTCAGTGGTGCTGGATGGTGTGGTCCGGGCCGTGGTGTGAGAGCTGCCGGAGAGCTGCCGGAGAGCGATGACATTCGCGTCGGGCCGGGCGCCGTTTCCCGCCCGGCGGGACGCCGGGAAGAAAGTTCGGCCGCCGCTCCCGCCTGGCGGGACGTACCGCTGATCGGCCTTTTCTTGCAAGTCACAGCGGTGTGGTGTGGTCTGCGTGACGGTGGATATCAGGGTGATCCGGGCCGGTCAGATGTACCGTTACTACCTGCGCCAGACTGTCGTCGGTGATGGCCGCCGCCCGGCCCGCACGCCGCTGCGCGCCGCCCAGGAGCAAGCCGGGGTCCCGGCCGGGCGATGGATGGGCCGGGGACTTGCCGCGCTCGGACTGGCGCCGGGTGAGGAGGTCACCGAGGCGCAGCTGCGGAACCTGTTCGGCGGGCGGGGCCGCCATCCGTACGCGGACCGGATCGAGGCCGGCCGGCTCGCCAGGGGCGACTCCCCGCAGGGGGCGTTCAGGGCCGGCGCCCTGGGACGGCGCGTGACGGTGACCGGCGTTGACCTGATGTTCCGGCCGCAGCCGACGATCTACCTCCTGTGGGCGCTGGGGGATGAGGAGACCCGGCGGGTGATCGAGGCCGCACACGAGCGCGCGATCGTACGGGTGCTGGAGTGGATCGAGGACGAGGTGGCGGTGATCCGCTACGGCAGGGACGGCATCTACCGGGTCCGGCCGCCCGGCGGTCTGGTCGCCGCCCGCTTCCGCCACTACGAGGCACGGTCGGGGATGCCGTTGCTCCATGACCATCTGCTGCTGTCGGTGAAGGGGCAGCGCCTGGACGGGAAGTGGGGCTCGATCCACACCACGGCCCTGCACGAGAACACCGTGGCGGCCTCCGCGCTCTACAACGAGATCGTGGCCGTGGAGGTCTGCGAGGCGCTGGGGCTGGCGACTGAGCCGCGCACCGTCACCCCCGGACGCCGGCCGGTGATGGAGATTGCCGGGGTGCCGCACGAGCTGATCCGCTGGACCTCCCGGCGCAGCGACCAGATCGCCGCCTGCCTGACCGAGCTGGAGCACGAGTACGTCACCGCCGTCGACGACGATGGCGAGCCGCGGTTCCTGCCCGTGGTCTCCGAATGGGCCCGCGCCAGGCTGAACCAGATGGCCGCCCGCAAGACCCGCCCGCCCAAGCAGACGGCCCGGCCGCTCGCGCAGCTGCGCGAGCGGTGGAAGGCGAGCGCGATCCTCACCTCCGGGGTGGCCGTCGGCGTCATCAACTCCCTCCTCGAGTACGCCCGTGCCGCGGCCGCGGCGATCCGGGCCCGGATCGCCGCCGTGATCGACGTCGCCTTGGCGGCCGTCGACGTCACCGCCACGGTGTTCGTGATGAACGGCGGCGGGCGCTTCCACCGCCGGCACCTGCTCGCCGAAGCCCGCCGCCACCTCGCCCTCGTCCTGCGTGGCCGCCGCCGCGACCCCGGCCTGGACAACAGAATCGTGGCCGCCGCCATCTCCACGCACTGCCTGGACATCAGCGAGCCGAAGACCGTACGCGGCCTAGAGGCTGGCTACCGCCTCTACACCGCCCGGTGGGACCTGTCCGGCCTCCCCGCCCGGCGCCGCCCGCCCACCCCCGCGCCCGGCCCGGACCCCCCGGCCGGTCCCGGCGAGCCGGCCGCGCTCCACCCCCCGGGCCAGGACGCGGGGGAGTGGGAGATACCCCGCATCCCGCTTCAGTACGAGCGGGCCGTCCTCGCCGGTGCGGTGGTGCGGGAGAAGCTGCGCACCACCACCACCACCGTCGCCGCCGTGCGGGGCCGGGCGTACGACGTCGTCGCCCACCAGCAGGCAGCGATGCCCGAGCAGCCGCTCGCGCCCCCGGCCGCCGACCCCGAGCACGACGACCAGGAGCCGGAAGCCGGACACCAGGAGGCGATCGACATGACGGCCCTGCGGGCCCTGCGGGAGTCCCGCACGGACGTGGAAGCCCTCGATCTCACGGCCGACCGACTGCGCCGCCTCCAGGACGCGTTCACCAAGGCGGCCGACGACTCCCGCGTCCGCGCGGACCGCCACGACGCCGACGTAGTGCGCCCGGTGCGCCAGGACGACCAACAGGCGCACCGCCCGCAGGAGCCCGGACCGCACCGCGGCCGCGAAGTCGGCCACTGAGTGATGGTCTGCGTGCCGACGAATCCGAGGCCCTCCTGCAGCCCGATCTCGTCCAGGGCGACCTGCTGCTCGACGCTGAGCCGATCTCGCCGCGCTCCTGGGCGTCGAGGCCGGCGGTCCGCAGTGTCTCGAACAAGAATCAAACGGTAGCGCTTGAATTCAAGCGCTACCGTTCGAAGAAACTCGAACAACGCTCGGGCAGTTCGGCAGGAAGGTCGCGGGTCACCGCTCCAGTAGCCGCACCACCACCCGCGAGGACGGGCGAAATCCCGCGCGCACCAGGCCCGGCGGGGCGGATGGCCCCTGTGATGACGGTTCTCTCCCCTTCCAGCGGGCTCCGTTTGCGGTCTGCTCGCCCGCCGGCTGCGCCCTGCCCGCCACCCACGGCGGGTACGTCGGCTGCCCCTTCACCCAGCGGCCCGCCACGATCGCCGAGATGCGGGAGGAACTGCGCAAGCACCGCGGGCGGCTGACGGGCGCCCCCCGCTAATCCGGCCTCCTCACAACCCGGGCCTGAGCAGGCGGTCATGTGCCCGGCCGCCGGGCTAAGGGTGTCGGCGGCGCCGGGCCGGGGGTCAGATTCCGGGAGTGGCGAGGTAGGTGAAACCGGCAGCGGCCAGGGCGACGCCACCGGTGGTCGTCACCCTCACGTCGGAAGGTCCGGGAGCGCCGTCGGGGGTGGGCGGGGTGACGACGGACAAGGTGGTGTCGTTGACGATCGTCAACGGTGCGGGGGTGGCGCCGAAGGTGACCGACTGGGTCGTGCTGAAACCGGTGCCGGAGATGGTCACCACGGTCCCGCCGGAAGCCGGACCGGAGTTGGGCGCGAGCGTTCCGATGGTGGGCGTGTCGACGTAGGTGTACGACAGGCCGTTGTTGGTGCCGCCCGCCGTGGTCACGGTCACGCCCACCGGGCTGGCCGCGGCACCCGCCGGGACAGTGACGGTCAGCTGACCGTCGCTGACTACGGTCGGCGTCGCGGCGTTGGCACCGAAGTTCACCGCGGTCGCGGTGGACAGCCCTGTGCCGTTGATGGTGACGGTGTTGCCGCCGGCGGTGACACCAGCGGCAGGGCTGAGCGTGGACTTGAACGGTGCGCCGACGTAGAAGAACGGCAGCGGGTTGCTGGTGCCGCCGGGAGTGGTCACGGTCACGGGGACCGTTCCGCTGCCGGACGGGGTGGTCACCGTGACCGAGGTGGCCGTGTTGGCGGTGATGGCGGCCGGCTTGGACCCGAAGTGGACGGCGGTGGCGCCGGACAGGTTGGTGCCGGTGATCGCGACGGTCTGACCGCCGCCGGAGGATCCCTGGTTCGGGGAGACAGGCATGACTTTCCCTTCATGGCCTGTACGAGGCCGGGCCAGCGCAGTGCCATGGACGACGAATCGGACGGACAGGTGCAGACAAGCGGCACCATGCCCGACGGGGCTGCGCGGACACCGCCCAGCCGCTGCCGGCCACCAGCACGCACTTGCCGGTCCGCATCCCGGCCGAAGGAGTCCCGGCGCGGCGCTACGGCCGTGCCTGTGCCTGGCCGGCTACGCGCCAGGCCAGTCGGTGGGCAGGCCGACCGTCACTCCCCCGGGAGGAGGGCTGCCCACCGGATTGAACACCACCAGTAACCCATCGGAGTGACGACACCGGCAATAGCCGTGACCCCAATCTCACCCGCATGGCGCAGCGCACCAAAGGTCCCAATCACCCACGTACCACCCAGCTCTCTATGACAGATCGCGCGACCGCCTTGACCGCTGGTTACGTGCTCCCCGGCGCCCAGGCAGAGCTCCGCTGCGATCTCTCGGGTTGGTGTCGGTGGTGGTGAGAGTCGGTGGTGGGGGCCTGGTCGGGTGGGTTATGGGGCTGGTCAGTGGGTGTTTCTGGGGCGGGGCGTTGCTGTCGTGGGGGTGAGAGATGGCTGTGTGGGGTCGCTGTCGTGGGGCTTTATCTCATGGTGGGTGATGCTGTCCCGGGTTTGAGAGTTCTTAATGGGGCGCCGTGAACCTCGCGCTCAGAGACCCTCGACGCTGACCAGTTCGTGCCGTTCGCTGCCGCCCTTGGTCTGCTGCTCCAGCACGACCCCTACGCCCCTGCTGTAGAACTTGTGTTCCTCGGTGTCGGGTTCGAGGGGGGTGGTCTCCCTGGTCTCCAGAACGTGGTCGTACGCGCCGGTGGGCACGTCGACGGTCTCGTTCAGGCTGATCACCTCGGCTCTGTCCTCAGCCACATCGGGGGCGTCCTCCTGCTGGTACCGAGCGCCCTCCTCAGGGTCGGCCAGCATGATGATGCCCGGCTTGGCCCCCTTCTTGCCCGCCTCCCACGCGCCCTCGGTGCTGACGACCTTGCCGTTCTTGAACTCCTTGGTGTCCTCACCGAAATACCAGACGTTGCCGGCCCGGTCCTGGGCGAACCAGTCGAAGGTGTCCTCGATGACCTCCCCGTCCAGGGAGACGGTGTCACGCACGACGGTGATGTGAACGCCGAGGATCTCCTTCTCCCGGTCGGTCACCTCGACCACCGTGACCTCCTTGCCCTGGTCGGTGGTGCCCTCATAGCGCCAGCGGGCGCCGGGCTTGAGCGGCAGGTACGGGTTGTCGACGCGGTCGACGAAGTCCTCGGGGTTCACGCTGGCACCGGGTGACGGCGAGCCGGAGACGGTCGCCTCGTTGCTCTGTGCGATGCCTGTCGTCGGCTCCCGCTCCCCGCTGCCCTCGTCGCCGCAGGCCGCCATCGTCAGCGTGAGCGGAGCCATCGCGATGAGCATCAGGGTCTTCCCTCGGCTGGTTGCGAGCACTGTTCCTCCACGGGATCTCGCTGTCGGGAAGGCCATGATCATTCGCCGACCGCCAGGGAGAACGGACCGCCGGGCGGCGGCGGGCACGTCACCGGGAGCTGCCACTCGGACGGCTCAGCCGAGGGCTTGTGCGACGGCGGCGGCCAGGAGCGCGCCGAGGACTTCGATCCGCCGCAGCCGGTCCGGCCGCGGTAATTGATCTGCGATCCGCAGTTGACTGTGGACCGTAGTTGAACCTCGAACCCTGCAATGACCTGGGCAAACGCGAGACCCCACCTCAACGGGGGTGGCGGCTCTGCGGCCGGGCGCCCCGCCCGGTTTGATCCGCGACCGGGCCCGAGGCGCCCGGCACCGGGTCAGAGCCCGATGTCGTCGAGGGCGGCCTGCTGTTGGGGGGTGAGCTTGTCGCGGCGGGCGCGCATGTTGCTGCGCCATACCCCGAGCCGCACGGCCACAGTCTCGGGCTGCTCCTGGCGCTCGCCGCCGTCGGTGCCGTCCTCGATGACGAGGTGTTCGACGTGTCCGCGGGGGACGGTGAGGTGGCCTTCGCGGGTGAGGTATTGGCGTGCGGCTGCGAGGCCGCGCTCGAACGTCCCGTTGCGGCCCGCCGGGTGCTTTCTGGCGGCCGGTACGGGCGCGGCGCCCGCGTTCCCCGTGGCAGCCTCTGCGGGGGCCGCTGAGGGCGTCTGGAGCGGGGTGACGCCCAAGCCCTCGAGGAGTTCGCGCTGCCCGTCGGACAGGCGCTTCCAGGCCTGCCTCTGCCGCTTGAGCCACGTCCCGACATCAACGCCTGCGAAGGTCACCCCCGGGAGGATGTCCTCCGGCTCGGCGCCGCCGTCGATGCAGGCCTGGACGCCGGCGAAGGTGCGCTGCCACTCGATCGGCCAGGCCGGGTTCCAGTACGGGTCGATGCCGGCGAGCTGCTCGGCACGCCGCGCCGCCCGGGCCGGGTCCTTGCCGAGCCCGCCGTCCCGGCGGAGGTTGGCCAGCATCATGCCCACCGGGCGGTCCAGGACCGTGGCCGACCTCGGCGCCGCCAGCGTGCCGTACTCCTGGTAGTAGGCCCGCAGCACGGCCAGCGTCTCCTCCCACGCCAGCTCGCGTTCGTCCCACACCATGCCGAGCTTCTCCAGCCGGTCGGCGCGCCGGGAGGGCATCGCCCCGGCATTGAAGGTCTTGCGCTGGTCGGCCGTCCACTGCCCCAGCGGATACGCGCTTTCGACGTGTGAGAAGGGGACCCGGGCGTGGCCCTCGCGCTTGGCGTAGGTGCGTAGCGCGGCCAGGCCGCGTTCCCAGTCCTGGCGTTCGGTGTCGATGACGTTGTACGCGATCCACTCCGCCACGAGCGCCGGGTCCCGCCGCGAGGAGAACCGCAGCAGCATCCGGGATTCGTCCTCGCCGTCCTCGGGCGGCGGGCCGATGTCCGTGCCCGGCGACAGCTCCAGGGCGTTCGTCTGCGGAATGGCGAGCAATTCCAGGGCCTGTTCGTCATGCGCACGCAGCCCCTGGAGTACCTTGGTGAGCGGCTTGTACGAGGCCGAAGTGAACATGTCCTGCGGCTGCTCACCCGGTGCGAGAAAGACGGGCACGATCAGGGACGCCAGCTTTCCCTCGCCCGGCTTCTGCCGCAACGCCCGCCCGATCGCCTGCACGATATCCACGGGCGATCCCTTCGGGTCCAGAAAAGCAACCGAGTCCACCGCTCTAATATCGACGCCTTCCCCGAGGACCTTGCAATTACAGAGAATGGCAAGCCCCGCCCGGGTGCCGAATTCTCCCAGGACTTCGCGGCGGTGTGCGGAGTCGTGGTCGCCCTTCAGCCACCCCGTCCAGACTCTCGCGGGGTACCGCTCGGGGTCGGCCTGATGGAGCCGTTCGGCGACCGCCGGCAGACCGGCCGCGAACGCCTGCGCCTCCACCGTGCGGTGATGGAACGTGATCATCGTCTTCAGATCGTGCTCGCGGGCGGTCTTCAGCATCGCCGCCTGGAGCGCGCCCAGGCGCAGGCCGCGGATCTCCTCCTCACGCCGCTCAGGGCCGTACAGGCGGCCGGGAGGCAGCTGCGGGTCGGCCAGCTCGACCACGATGATCTGATACCGCGCAAGTAAACCGCGGGCCACACCCATCGCCAGCGACATCCGGTAGACCACCGGCCCGAAGATCGCCGGATCGTCCATGCTCGCGGCCAGCTCCTCCGGCAGCGGATCCCGGACGCCCTCCCGCACCTCCCACGACGGCCGCTCCTGCCAGACCCGCGGCGTCGCCGTCAGGTACAACCTCCGCAGCGACGGCAGCAGCCCGTTGTTGTGCACATCCGCCCACGCCTTCCCCTGCGACCCGGAAGTTCTGTGCGCCTCATCCACCACCACCAGGTCGAACGGCGCCATCGGAAGGCCGTAGGAGCCCTCGAACGCCGACGTCAGCACCGGCAGCGAGGAGTAGGTGGCGTAGACCGTCACCGGCCCCGAGCCGTGCCACAACGCCAGTTGCGGCGCGCTCGTCGTCACCCGCACCTTCGCCGCCCACAGCGCCGGATCGTCGGTGAGCGAACACACCGCGACCGCCGGCCCCTTGTGCCCCGCCGCCTGCCACGCCAACACCGTCTGCGTCAGCAGATCCAAAGTGGGCACCAAAACCAGCACCCGCCCATTCCGCGCCACCCGCCGCGCCGTATCAGCGGCAACCAGCGTCTTTCCCGAACCGCACGGCATCACCACCGTCGCCCGCAATCCACCGGCCGGGATACGCTTTCCCGGCGGGATATCCAAAGCGCGCGCCGCTGCCTCAGTGGCCTCAATCTGATGGTCCCGGCGCTTCATCGGTGCCGTCATTCCGTTCCTCCTGACGGGAATTCAAAAAGACATGAGAAGGGCGGAGGTTTCCCGCCGTGTGATCAGGGGGCCGTTCCACGTTCCCGTAACTACACAGATGCATCAGACCGGGCATGGCGCACCGAGGGGGAACAATGATGCACGCAACCCTACCACACCGGCCGCTGCGCAGGGCACACTGCCCGGGGTATGACGGGATCGACGCAGGCCATCCGGGTGGCCCGACAGGGAAGCTGACGAAGTATCGACCGGCACCCGCCCGCCCCGGTCCCGCTCGGGACGCTGCTCCTGGTCCCCGGCGTTCCGGGGGCCGACCCCCTCCGGTTCTGCCCCAATGGGGGGCCACTGGCCTGGTATTCCTGTGTCTACACAGCCTGCCGTGTGATGCACCCGCCTCCCCTCACCCCATGCTCCCCCTAGCCAGCCGCTTTTCCGCCGGAGCGGAGCGGAGGCGGGGAATTCGCGCGGAGCGCGAATTCCACTGCTTCCGTAATTCCCGCGAAGCGGTATTACGGTCCGGCGCAACGCGCCGGATTCCCAGGCGCGAAGCGCCCAGGCCTGCAAGCGCGCGCAG